>JABISG010000105.1 GCA_018699955.1 Planctomycetaceae bacterium
CAACCCGACGCTTCCACCACCAAACACCAGACCACAATTCCTCTGCACCAACAGCCGCCCCATCGCGGCGGCCGATTCCCGATAACGCGGATCGGCCCCGGTTTTCGATCCACAAAAAACGGCAACACGCTGCATGATGAATCACTCACCAGATGAGGTTGGAAAGGGCTGAGGAGCGCACGCAATCAAAAAGCGAGGCACCCCAGGACCACGCTGGATTGGCCCGGCGGATTGCAATGCGCGAAGAGCACGATGATGAAATCCTGGTCGATCGCCGCTCATTCTAACCAGAATTGTGTTGGGCGTCTCTACCCGTTGCGTGACACTCACAGGGAAGTTGTCTAGCATTAGAGGCAGCGGAGTAGGGATGAACTTTTTTTGTATGAGTTCATCGTTGCATCAAACTGAGAATTCTTAACGCAGGTTTGGTGAGATGGCGGATTCCTGGCATTACAAGCTGTTTGGCATTGAATTTGGCCCGGTGCCATTCGATGCTCTGATTCAATTGGCACAATCATCGTCGATCGGACCCAATGATGAGGTCCGAGAGGGCGAAGCGGGCGAGTGGGTGCCGGCCAGTTCCATTGCCGGGTTGTTTTCGGCTCCGCAATCGAACCCGCAGAAATCCAGTCCAGCCGTTACTGCCTCATCCTCTGAAGGCTCATCAGCTCGGCCGCTGCTACCGGTTTCGACACCGTCGGCTGATGGAAGCGTATTGTTTTTCTGGCAGAGTTTCGGGCAGGAATTTGGACCGGTCCCGCTGGATGAATTCAGGGAGATGATTCAGCGCGAGCAGCTGTCGGCCGGCGACCAGATGCGAGTGGAAACGGCCGATGGTTGGTTGCCGCTTGGATTGCTGAACGACCTGTCGGCGGCGTTTCCGTCGCCAGATGCAGTGGCTTCGACACCGTCCGCAGATGACGGCGTGTTGTTTTACTGGCAGAGTTTCGGACAGGAATTCGGACCGGTTCCGCTGGATGACTTCAGAGAGATGCTTCAACGCGAACAACTGTCGGCCGACGACCTGGTACGTATCGAAGCAGCCGACGGCTGGTTGCCGGTCGCAATTCTGAATGACTTATCGGCGGCGATCAGTCCGGCTGCTGATGTGACTGCTGCTGCGGACAGTGTTGCGCTGTTGCCGGACTTCGATCAACTGGAGTCTGTGGATGCGTTTGCCGACATGGCAGATCAGGCGGGGCTGGAAGCTGTTGAACTCCAGCAAGAGAGCGAACCCCAGCCGGTCAGCGACGATTTCGATGATGTCTTCGACGAAGTGATGTCGTCTCCCGCGCCGGAGAAGCCGGAACCGGTTGCGGTGAATTCCGACAAACCCGCGATTGCCGCCGCATCTGTGCAGCCGGCTATTCCACCACCAACGCCAGCAATCACTCAGCCGCCGCCGGTATCGCCACCACCGAGGCCATCAAAGCAGCCGAAGCCGTCAAAGGCAAAACGGACCGGGCCTCTGATCAATTGGGGATCGCTGTTTTCCAATTCTAATTTAAACCCGAAACTGCTGATTCCACTTGGGATTGGATTGGCTGTATTGCTGTTTTTGAACATTCCGTGGAGCAGCGGCGCCGATCAGGAACACTACGAAACTTTGATTGGATTCCGGGATGAGTTTCGGAAACTTCGGGACGGCAAGGCGAGCGCGGCCGAGTGGAAATCGCTGGAAGAACGAGTGCAAGCTGTAACCGAACCAATGATTGTTGATCTCGACAAACGCGGCGGCGCAAAAAACCGAGTTCCCCAACTCATGTTATTTGCCGCGCGCGACTTTCTGCCCAAGATGTTTCAGACAGCCAAGCAGAAGCCAGACGAACAAGAGCGACAATTTGACGAGCATTTGGACAATGCAGGGAAAATGATGGGGGTCGAATCGCCTCCCCCATAAACTCCACGCCTGTTGAAACTCAGATTGTTAATGTCGCGTCCGAAAGCCCCTGGGCTGCGGCCCGGAGGATCGGTCGATTCGGTCAGGCCAGCGTGAACGCCGGCAGCTTGACGATCTCGCCACCATTGTTCGTCGATTCGTGGGCACAGATGCCGACGCAGGTCCAGTTGGCGCTGGTGACCGCGTTCGGTCGCGGATCGCGACCTTCTACGATTGCCGAGACGAACTCGTTGACCAGATGCGGATGCGAGCCGCCATGTCCGCCGCCCTGAATAAACGAGAGATGATCGCTGTCCACGATCGACTGTGTGAACTTGCGGATCTCCTCCGGCAGCAGGTGAGCGTAATCGGGTACGCTGACTCGGCTGGGGATTTCCGGCTCCGGTTTTTTCGCCGTGTGCAGCACGTGCTCTTCACCTTCGACGAGCGCCCACTCGAACGACTTTTTGGTGCCGTAGACGTCGAACGATTCGCGGTATTGCCGGGCGGTGTCGAATAGAAATCGGTAGATATGGGCGGCGATGTCGGAATCCTTGATCTTGATGTGACACGATTCGACGGCGTAGGCGTTGCCCGATTTTTCAGCCAGCCGCGCGTTAATCTTTCCCGACCCAAAGCAGGAAACGTATTCCGCTCGCCCGTCAACCAGCCCTAGCACCGGGCTGACGACGTGGGTGGCATAATGCATGGGAATCATCCGCTCCCAATATTCGGGCCAGCCTTCCATATCTTGCGGATGCGAAGCCTGCATGTACTGGATGTCTCCCAGTTCGCCTTTCTCGTACATCTCCTTGATGAACAGGTACTCTCGGCTGTAGACGACGGTTTCGGCCATCATGTACTTGAGGCCGGTCTCAGCGACGAGACTGACAATCTGCTCGCATTCGTCGATGGTGGTGGCCATGGGGACGGTGCACATGACGTGCTTGCCCGCCTTGAGCGCCTCGATCGACATCCAGGCATGATCGCCAATGGGACTATTGATATGCACGAAATCGACCGCGCCGTCGGCCAGCACGTCTTCAAAAGTCGTGTACCGCTTTTCGATTCCGCATTGCTCGCCGATCTTGTTCAGGCTTTCTTCGTTGCGTTGGCAAATCGCGTACATTTCGACCTGCGGATGATGTTGATAAATGGGGATGAACTCGGCACCAAATCCCATTCCGACGATCGCCACGTTTACTTTGTTGTCAGCCATTGTTATTCCTTGTTTTCAGACGAATTCAGAAACCCGGTTGCTTCGGGAAACTGGGTTTCTCGTGTGAATGAAACTTTCGGTTAACCATCAGAATGAATGTTCCCATCCGGTTCGTGTCAGCGGCAATCGCTGTCCGGCCGCATCGATGAGAACTCGCGTTTTCTGTTCGACAATCTCGCCGATCTTTGTCAATTCGACCGCGACCGGTGGACTGTCGATTAGCCGCCGACCATCGTCGGCAGCGACGGTGAATAATAACTCAAAGTCCTCGCCATCGGCCAGTGCATGGACGAGGGGAGAACGGCCGTCATCGGCGGATTGAGCAGCGCCGCTGATGGGAACGGCATCGGCGTTCAGCACGGCCCCGACATTGCTTTCGTCAAGAATGTGCAAGAGGTCGGCCGCCAGTCCGTCGCTGACGTCAATCATTGCATGAAGAGAAACGGTCTGGTGAAGTTCCAACGCCTCTCGCACACGCGGCTGAAACGTGAAGTGTTTCCCGTTCAGGCTGCCGCCGAAACGACCGGTGGCGAGAATCCAATCGCCCGCTTTTGCTCCGCTGCGCGCGACCGGCCCGCTGCCGGTTTCTTCCCCCATTATCGTCACACTGACGACGAACGGACCGTCCCAGATGTTCGTATCGCCGCCGATGAGAGTGACGTCGAACTCATCGGCCAAATGTTCTAGCCCGACGAATAACTGTTGGGCGAATTCGCTGCCATGCTGCCGATTGAGCGCCACTGAAACCAACGCAAAACGCGGTCGGCCAGCCATTGCAGCAATGTCGCTGAGATTGACCGCAAGCGCCTTGCGGCCGATTTGTTCCGCCGATGCCGCAGGGATGGTAAAGTGCGTCCCCTCCATTAGCATGTCAACGGCGACGAGGCAGTCATCGGCCGACGGAAATCGCACCGCAGCCGCATCGTCCCCAATACCGATCGGAACGGCATCGTGATCGCGGGTCTGCGCGCGGATCCAGTTGATGTAATCGAATTCACCGCCATCGATTGACACGATGTTCGACTCCCGCGAGTGTAGACGCGCCAAATGTCCGTTGCAAAGGTTCGTAGTGACCGCATTCATGCGGTTCGACTGCTTCCCCGACAATCGTTGCCTAATGAATCGGGCGGACCACAAACGGTCTTTCGACAAACTAGTCAACAGTGCTGTCCAGTGTGCCGAACATGGCGGCAGTTTTCCAGCAAACGGGAAGAACGCGAGCGCTGGAAGATCTGCCGGGACGCCGCCCGGCGGCTTTACTTAGCTGCTCGCGAGCTTCAGCATACGGCGGGCGCGTTCCTGGTCGCGATCCTTCGCCGCGATTTCGGAATCGCCTTTGGCGATAATCGCACGGGATTTTTCCAGCAGCGCTTTGGCTTCCGCCGAATCGATCTGATCGACCGGAATCGCCCGATTGGTTAGCAGCGAAACGACCGATCCCTTCACCTGCACGAAACCGCCATCGACGTAGAACGAGCGATTCTCGCCGTCGCTGCCGGTGACCCGCAGCTCTCCGTAACCAAGCCGACCGACGACGGGAGCGCGGCCGGGCAATATGCCCGCCTGTCCATCGAACAGGGGGAAACGCAGCGCCTGTACCGGTTCGTCGAGCAGTGTCGTTTCCGGCGTGACGAGAACGAGTTGGAGGGTTTTGTCGGCCATGATGTTGTTGGTTGCTAATCTTGGGGACCGCTAAACCGCAAGCGGCGAGTGTTAATCTATCGAAGCGGATGTTAACCCAGGTCGGCTTCCATTTGCTTGGCTTGCTCTTCGGCTTCTTCGATGGCTCCGACGTACATGAATGCTTGCTCGGGCAGGTGGTCCCATTTGCCGTCACAGATTTCTTCGAAGCTGCGAATGGTATCGGCGAGCGGGGTGATGTTACCCGGCTTACCGGTGAATACCTCGGCCACGAGGAACGGCTGCGAAAGGAATCGCTCAATACGACGGGCACGATGCACGACGAGTTTGTCCTCTTCGCTCAATTCATCGACACCAAGAATGGCGATAATGTCCTGTAGTTCGCGATACCGCTGCAGATTCTGCTGCACGCGCCGGGCCACATCGTAATGGTGGTCACCGACATATTGCGGATCGAGAATTCGACTCGACGAGGCCAGCGGATCGACCGCCGGGTAAATGCCTTTTTCTGTAATGCTGCGTTCGAGGTAGAGGAAGGCATCGAGGTGAGAGAACGCGGTCGCCGGTGCGGGATCGGTCGGGTCATCGGCCGGCACGTAAACGGCCTGCACACTGGTGATGGCTCCCTTGTCCGTCGAGGTGATGCGTTCCTGCAATTCACCCAGTTCGGTTCCCAACGTCGGCTGATAACCGGCGGCACTCGGCATCCGTCCCAACAATGCGGAGACTTCACTACCTGCCTGTGAGAAGCGGAAAATATTATCGACAAACAGCAATGTGTCGGTGCCGGTCGTGTCGCGGAACCATTCAGCCATCGTCAATGCCGACAACGCCACGCGAAGCCGGGCACCGGGCGGCTCGTTCATCTGTCCGAAGACCATGCAGGTTTGCTCGATGACCGACCGGCCGGTGTCGCCGATCTTGGTCTCCTGCATTTCCAGCCACAAATCGTTTCCTTCGCGTGTTCGCTCACCGACGCCGGCGAACACCGAATATCCACCGTGGGCCGATGCGATGCGGGCGATCAGTTCGGTGAGAATGACCGTCTTTCCTAGTCCCGCACCACCGAACAATCCGGCCTTACCACCACGAACGAACGGCGTGAGCAAGTCGATGACCTTAATACCGGTCTCGAATAATTCGGCCTTCGCACTCAGGTTGACCAACTCGGGTGGTTCGCGGTGAATGGCCCACTTCTCATCGGTGACCACTTCACCTCGGCCATCGACCGGTTCGCCCAGCAAATTGAAAACGCGGCCCAGTGTTCCCTTGCCGACAGGTACCGAAATGGGTCCACCGGTATCGACTGCGTCCATTCCACGGATCATGCCGTCTGTCGAGCCGAGTGCGACGCAGCGAACGCGTCCGCCACCCAGGTGCTGCTGCACTTCACCTGTGACCTTAATATGGACGCCCTTCAATTCCTGGTCGATTTGGACAGCATTGTAAATGTCGGGCAGGTTCTCTTCCGAGAAGACAGCGTCAAACGTCGAGCCGATGATCTGTGAGACCTTGCCAACGTTGGTATCGGTTGCAGTTGCCATGAAAGTCTGTCCGTTGTCTGTGGTTCGTTTTCAGTTGTCTGCTTGTCGTCAATTTTGTCCGGTGTTCGATTAACCCGACGCTATTCCAACGCAGCCATGCCGCCAATGATTTCGGCAAGTTCGTTTGTAATCTGTGACTGTCTTGCCCGGTTGTATTGTCGGGAGAGACTGGAGATCATTTCGCCGGCGTTTTCCGTTGCGCCCTTCATGGCCACCATGCGAAAAATCTGCTCGCTGACTGCGGCGTCGAGGAAGCACTTCAACATTTGGGCCTTGAAGGCGGCCGGCACGATTTCTTCCAGGATCTCCTGTGCCGAGGGGAGAAACTCGTAATCGATATTCGATTTCTTTTCGCCCTCGCCAGTACCGGCCAACTGTCCGATGGGCAGAAGCCGTTCCAGAACGGGCGTTTGTCGCGATGACGACTCGAACTTCATGTAAGCGACGTCGAGTCGATCAATTTTCCCCGAAATGAACTCGTCGATGTAACGATCGGCGAGGACTTCGGCTTCCTCAAAAGTTGGCCGGTCCTCAAAGTGCGTGTACGACTCGGCGATCGTCTGTCCTTTGAATTTTAGAAAATTGATGCCCCGTTTTCCGGCGACTTCAACTCGCTGATTTGATTCAGACTCGCGAATACAGGCTGTCGCCTTTCGCAGAACGCCGCCGTTGTAGCCGCCGCACAAACCGCGGTTGGATGTAATCACCAACAGCACGCTGTTCTTGACCGTGTCGCGAGACTGCAGCAGCGGATGTGAGAACTTCAGACTGCCTTGCGAGAGATCGGCAACGATCTCGGCGATCTTCTGGGTGTATGCCGCCGCTTCGGTAGCGCGGTCCATCGCCTTCTTGAATCGCGCAGTCGCGATCAATTCCATCGTCCGCGTGATTTTGCGGATGTTGCGGACCGCCTTGCGGCGTTTCACAATTGCGCGGGCGTTGGCCATGAGTTGTTAGTGGCTAGTAGTTAGTGGGTAGTGATAAGTGCTTAGCCGCGACGCGGAGTCTTCGGAGCGGAGCGCTCAAACGGCGGCCGGTTCCTGTGTCTTCTCCAAACGCGCGACAAATTCATCCAGCGCGGCTATTAATGCCGGTTCAGTTTCATCAGTGAGGTTTCCGGCTTCGATCAGCTTGTCGCGAACTTCCGATTTTTCGTCTCGCATGAAGGCGAGGAGTTCCGCTTCGGTTTCGGCCACTTTGTTGACCGCAACCGCAGAAAAATATCCCTGCGAACCTGCGTAAATGCTGATGACCTGATCGATCACGTGCAGTGGCTTGTACTGCGGTTGTTTGAGCAACTCGACCATCCGGTAACCGCTGTCTAACTGTGCCTGCGTCGCTTTGTCGAGTTCGGTACCCAACTGGGCGAATGCTTCCAACTCGCGGAAGGCGGCGAGAATCAACCGCAGACCGCCGGCAACCTTCTTGCTTTTCATTGCCTTAATTTGAGCGTTGCCACCCACACGCGACACACTAATTCCGGCATTCATCGCCGGACGGATGCCAGCGAAGAACAGGTCCGGTTCGAGGTAAATCTGACCGTCGGTGATCGAAATTACGTTGGTGGGAATGTAAGCCGACACTTCGCCTTCCATCGTCTCGATGATGGGCAGAGCCGTCATCGAACCGCCACCCAACTCGTCACTGAGCTTGGCGGATCGTTCGAGCAGGCGACTGTGGCAATAGAACACGTCGCCCGGATACGCTTCACGTCCTGGCGGACGCCGCATCAACAGCGACAGTTGCCGGTAGGCCTGTGCTTGTTTTGACAAATCATCGTAAACAATGAGAGTGTGTTTGCCCTGATACATGAAGTGCTCGGCGATTGCGGCACCGGCATAGGGGGCAATGTATTGCATTGGGGCAGGGGCTGCCGCTGAGGCGGAGACGACAACGGTGTAATCCATTGCGCCGTATTCCTTCAACGTCTCGACAACGCCGGCAACACTGGCATCGCGCTGCCCACTGGCAACGTAGATGCAGATGACGCCGCTATCCTTTTGATTTAGGATCGCATCGATGGCGATTGCCGTCTTGCCGGTCTTGCGGTCGCCGATGATCAACTCGCGTTGGCCGCGGCCGATGGGCGTCATCGCATCGACACACTTGATACCGGTCTGCAGCGGTTCGGTTACCGGTTGACGGCCGGCAACACCGGGAGCAGGCGTTTCGATGGGACGGGTTTCGGTGGCGGTAATCGGGCCTTGGCCGTCGATTGCGTTTCCGAGTGCATCGACCACGCGACCAATCATCGCGTCGCCGACGGGGACCGACAACAGCGCACCGGTCGTCTTGACTTCATCGCCCTCTTGGATCGACTTATAGTCGCCGAGGATGATGACGCCGACGGAGTTTTCTTCGAGGTTGAAAACCTGACCGCGAACACCACTGCTGAATTCGACCATTTCGCCGGCCATCGCCGCCGAAAGTCCGTAGACGCGGGCAATCCCGTCGCCGACTTCCAGCACGCGACCGACTTCGTTGGTCTGCATTTCGCCGCGAAAGTCTTCAATCTCCTTCTGGATGACTGAAGCGATCTCGTCCGCTTTGAACTTCATGGAGGCTCCTTTGACGCAAGCGGTCTCTCAGTTGGCTAATTCTTGTTTTCAGCGAAGCGTCGTAGACGGTGTCGCCCACCTGAATGACCAGTCCGCCGATCAACTTGGGATCGTCGGAAGTTTCCAGGATGGCTTCGAAACCGAATCGCTGGGAGAGTTGTTGCTGCAATTGATTTTGCACACTCTCCGACAACGCGACCGCGCTGCGAACCTGAACGCGGCGACGACCGCTGCGTTCTTCGTGTCTGAAGCGGCTTTCACCCAGTATGACCGGCAACAGTTCCAGCCGATCGTGTCGGGCGAGCACGCGAAGAAAACTTGTAAACAGCTCCGAACCGGCCGGAGCAATGACGTTGTCAATCAGCTTTATCTTGTCGTCGCGGTTGATGATGCCGGACGTTAATAATCGATCAAAATCGGGATTCGCAGCCAAAACGTCAACAAGAAACGAGCCGAACTCCTCCAATGCGTCGTCGGCATCGTCGCCACAGGCGTCGAGAAACGCATCGGCATAGATGCGCGCGACGGCCGTGGCACTGGGATCTTCCAGTACGCTTTTGACGTCGGTTTGGAGTTCTTCGTTATTTGCCATGCTTATTGGGTGTCTGACGCCAAGGCATCGGACTGCGCGTTTAGTTGGACTCGCTGCCGATTTGTGCCAACGCCTGTTGGATGAGTTGGTCCTGATCGTCGGGCTTCAATCCGTTTCCGAGTACGTACTCCGTCGCGTTTGCCACCTGGCCCGCCATTGCGTCGAACAATTCGTTCAACGCCTGATCGCGGGCACGTTCGATTTCGACTATGGCCCGCTGCTTTGTCGCATCGGCTTCGGCTTTCGCCGTTTCGGCAATGTTTTGCCGTGCCTGCTCGGCATCGCGACGGGCTTCGGCGAGAATCTCTTTCACTTCGTCCTGAACGGTTTCCAGCTTCTGCTGATGCTCTGCAAGCATCTGTTCGGCCTTCACCCGAGCCGACTCAGCGTCGGCGATGTCCTGTCGAATCTTCCCTTCGCGTTTGTCGAGACCTTCAATGATCGGGGTCCAGGCAAACACACGCAGGACAATAATGAACAGGACAAACGTCACAAACGACCAAAGTGCAAGGTCCAGCTTGGGGTCCATCGGGACACCTTCGGGATGCGGCTCATACTCGGCCTCTTTGTCGTGCGTGTCCACGTCGGCCTTCGGCGAATGCGCCTCGTCGGCTGCAAACGAAATGCCGCCGACTACCGGAAACACCGCAGCAGTTAACGCCGCTGTCAAAATCCAGCAGAGGATTCGAGACCGTCTCTGCATCGATGCACCTCGATCGAACACTCAGAACAAAAAAATCAACACGAACGGGAAGGCCGCAACAACGACCCACCGCGACGCGGACAGCGCGCCAGTTAACAATGTTTGCCAACCCAACGGCTGTCCGAAGGCGACTACAATTAGCTGAGAGGCCAAGCAGCGCCGTTAGCACCGATGCAGACGATGAGTGCAAAGAACGTCACACCCTCAATCAACGCAGCAGCAATAATCATTGCCGTCTGAATTTGTCCGGCGACTTCTGGCTGTCTCGCCATGCTCTCGACGGCCGACGAACCGATCTTGCCGATACCGTAGCCGGCACCAATGATCGTTACGGCTGCGCCAATCGCACCCGAGAAATGCACGCCGGCTTCACCGGCAGCAAGCGCGGGAACGGCCAATGCGAACAAAACGGCTACGGCCAACGATGCTACTCGTACACTCTGTTTCACGACTCGGTCTCCTCGATGACGCAGTTTTCCAAAATCCGAAAAGCGAAAGGCCGACGCCTATCCGCTGGTCACTACATTAAGTCTCAGTCAACACTCACCGCTGAAACACAACACCCGATGGCTGTCTCAGCGATCATCCTTGAACCCGATAGAAAAGCAAGCGAACTCAGTCGCGTTTTTCGGGTCTTGCAGAAATCTTTAGTGTTCGTGAATCGCCGCCCCGATGAACAACGTCGCCAAAAATGCGAAGATGTACGCCTGCAGGAAGGCCACGAACAATTCCAGCATGCCAATGGCAACCTGGCCCAAAATACTCGACGGGAGCACCATCCAATACAAGGCACCGTGTGCCATTGTGATGAAGCCCAAAATGACGGCAATGACCGTATGGCCCGCCATAATGTTTGCAAACAATCGAACGGCCAGCACGCCGTGTTTAATCAGCAATCCACCGAACTCGATGACCCAAATCATCGGCACGAGAACCATCTTTAGCGGGCCGGGCAAATCCATGCCGGGAACGAGATTCTTCCAGAACCCCGCTGGCCCCATTTCAGCCGTGCCATAAATCAGGACGGCACCAAAGGCGACGATTGCCATTGCGCCGGTGACGTTTATCTCCGCTGTCGCGGAACCCAACCACGGGACTGCCCCGAGCAGGTTACAGAACAAGACGAAGAAAAAACTGGTCCAAATGAATGGCAGGTACTTATCGGCCGGGTGTGAGCCCAACGTTGCGTGGGGCATCGCGACCGCGCTCCGCATTGGCTCAGTTTCATCGTCGGCGGCATGCGTGGCCGCGTCGTCGTGTCCATGTCCGTGATCGTCGCCGTGATGGCCATCGCCGATTGTCGGCCGCACGACTTCATCGCGAATGAACAACGCCAGCATTTCCCAGAAGTTCCACCATCGCCCTTTGGCCGGCTCGCCAGATTTCAGGCGACTCGACAAACCGCGGAAGATGACAAGCACCAACAGGCCGGCAACGACCTGCAGCACCATGAACTTGGTGAGTTGAAAACCCAGGATTTCAGGCAAGGGTAATCCGAACACACGGTCACCATATTTGTTGGTGAATTCCATACCAATGCCGATCGTTTCCGACGTTTCGAAGTACGGAAAGTCGCGAACGTGATGGAATGTGTCTTCGTGACCAGAGGCCATGTGTCAATGCCCGAGTTATACGGCAGTCAGGGTTTTTGGGAATGAGACGTCTTCAGATCGGCTTTTTCGTTGCCCGGCTTGAGAACCATCAACGTTTCGGCCAGCAGCATTGCCAGATAGAACGCAAGCAACCAGACAATGAATCCGCGAAAACCAAGTTGCGGGCGAACGGAATTCACCACCATTGTGCCGACGAGAACGAACAGCATTCGCAAGCCCGTGCCGCCCAGAACGGTGGTCATCATTAAGTTTGAGTTGTTGTCGCTTGGCATCAACGATGCCAAGAACATTGTGAGCAAGCCGGGAACAAGACAGAGCAGCCCCGCGATGGATAGACCTTCCAAGCCGTTGAAGCCGGCGAGCCAATATGCGGGCAACGCGAACACCAACCACAGGCCGGCGGCAATTGCCGTCAATCGACCCAAGCGTCCGCTGAGCGAACTGGTTGCTGTTTCTTGACCCATCACTTGCTCGACTTGTCCCGGTCCTGCGGCGTGTTTGACTGATCTTTCGCAACCAACTGCAGTAAGTGCCGAAATCCAACGATGAATCCGAACAAGGCACCCACACTTGTGAGCCACGGCTCGGTTCCCCAGCGTTCATCCGCCAGATAACCCAGCCCGGCCGGCAATGCCATCTCCAATGAGACTGTCGTAATTCCCGACACCCATTGCATGGCGACCACCATCGGTGGCCGGCCATCGTTCGATGAACTTCGCACGGCAATCGACTCACAATTTCGGCATGCTCGAGCGGCCTTCCGACTCGACGGAGCCGGTCGGAAACACTCGCCTGCCTCATCGAAAACCACTCGATTCACCAAGTGTATCGGCGATTTCCGCAGGCAGTGTAGGCATTGGTTTTGGCAATGTCAAAGCAGGGGGGATGCCGTTTTCGTTTTTCCCAAAAGTGGTGAAATCATTCTCGGTCGTGGGGAGGCCGTGTCGGCAAATCAGTGGGTTACCTAATGGTGCCTTTGCGATGCAAGATTAAGCTCACCAATGCAGGACATTTGCGGAGTCGCGAAGCCGTTCGGTGGCTGATTGACGACGAGATGAGCGTCGATCGACACCCGGTTTTTCAAAAAAAAACCGGGTTTCTTGGGGTTGAATTGAATTAACGCAACGTAAGTGTGTAAAAAGTCTTGTGACGAACGACGGGGCATGGTGTGTCTCTGGGGGCCTGGATATGGCTGGTGCATTATTGAACACACGCGTCAAATGCGTTATAAGTAGTGTTACCTATTCGCACCATTTCTGGTGCTGGTTGCCGGTGTTCACACGGCTTTTTCGCTCAAAATTTGATTCGCTATTGATTGACCCTCTCTCTCACTGGTCTGTTTCGCGTTGCCGTCGGAACGGTTCGCCGTTGTCGCTGGTGATGTTCGAGGGGCTGGCGTTTGAATTGATTTGACAATTGCGGGCAGAAATGACTGCCGGCCATTTCTTATAACTGGGAATTTTTAAAAAAGTACAGGCCTGTCCTGACAGCCGAGCGAAATGCCCGTGGGGCGACGCTCGCTATTCACCGCAAGAACTGCATGTTGCCGTTTTTGGTGGGAGATGTATCGAATTACACGCCGCGATCTGCTCGGCAAGATAATGTACGGTGCAGGCTGTTGGGAGAAAACTGGTCAGGGACGGCCGCGATCAATCCACAAAAGACGGGCCCTTTTGCGGTTTGTTCTCGGAGAATTTACGTTATGACTGCGGTGGAGCTGAGACGTCTCACGCGAAAGGATCTCGCGCAGCACGCAAAACGTGGCCGAATTGACGGCTGGCATGGGATGAAAAAGGATGAATTGGTAAAAGCGCTGCTGAATCAACAGCGCAAGGAGCGGCGCCGTCGGCGGAATGGTGACGCCTCGAAAAGTCGGCCGACGAACGGAACAAACGGAAGTCATTCCGAGAATGGCGACGATCTGTCAGCCAATGGTCGAACACCGGTTGCAGCGTCGCGGTCGAATGGTCATTCGGGGAACGGAGCCTCGCGAAATCGTGACTTAAGTAGTGGATTTCAAACCTCGAATGGACAAGCGACCGATCGTGTCGAAGTTCATTCAGACGATGCCTACTGGATCCACGTCAAGTGGTCGTTCACGAAGGCGACAATTTCGCGGGCCGAGGCGGCGCTGGGAATCGACTGGCATAGGGCAGTTCCTGTGATCCGCGTGTTCGACGTAACCGCGGGCGATGAAGAAGGGACGGATTGCCGCACACAGGTTGGCGACATCGTGATTCATGGCAATGTCGATCACTGGCATGTCCCGATCGAGCACCCCGAGAAAACCTACAGCATCCACATTGGCTATCGGACTCCGAACGGTCGTTTTCATGCATTGGCGCATTCGCCCGCAATCCAAACCCCACAGCCGGGTGCCAAAGGGGCCGTTGATCGGTCCTGGAAACGAGACACAAAACGCGCCAAGCCCCAGCAACGCAACGGACACGGCGCGAACGGCGCCCCGCGAGCCAATCTTGCGCGGCGAAACGGTGATACGGTCAACGGCGGTGCGCCGGTCGATCGCGATTTCCCGTTTTACGTCGATGCGGAACTGATCGTCCACGGCTCAACGCATCCGCACGCCAGCCTGACGCTGCTGGGGGAACCGGTTCAACTCACAAAGGATGGCCGATTCTCGCTGCGATTTGCGTTGCCGAACGGCCGGCAGGTCATTCCCGCTGTGACAGTGACGCCCTCAGGCGAGGAACAGCACACCATCGTGTTGGCCATCGAGCGGGTAACACGAGAAATGGCACCGCAGCCAACCGATGAGTTGTATTAGCAAATGCGGAAAGCGGAGTGGGGAAAGCGGAATGATTACATTTCCCCATCAGCCCGATTCGACCACCACGGTAGCCCCACGCCGCCATCGACGGTCATCGTGCCGCCGGTCATGTAGTCGGCGTCATCGCTGAGCAGAAACGCAACCGCCTTGCCAATTTCATCGGGTTGCCCAAGGCGGCCCCACGGGAGGTTCTTGCCCCCTTCAACGATTTGCTCTTCGGTAAAGAACTTCCGCTCGCCCGGCGTGTCGATCCACCCGGGATGGACAATGTTCACCCGAATCCGATGCGGCGCCAGTTCAATTGCGGCCGTGCGGCTCATGTGGTCAATCGCCGCTTTCGACATGTTGTAAGCCATCGAAGTCGGAATGGCCATCACCGCATGCGGCGAGCTAATCACCACCATCGATCCTCCGCCACCTTGTTTCACCATTTGCTGCGCCGAACTACGAACGCCGTGAAACGCGCCCCACATGGTGACGTCCACCGTTCGGCGAAATCCCTCGATGTCGGCGTCGATCATCAACTCACGGTCACTGCTGGCGGCGTTCGAGACGAACAGATCGAGACTGCCGAATTCCTCTGCCGTGCGGGCGACCATTTCTTCGACGGCCGACAATTCGCAGACGTCCGCCTGCAACAGAATTGCATTGCGTCCCAGCGACTCGATTTCGCGCTTGACCTCTTCGGCTTCGTTGGTGTGCGAACGGTAGTTCAGGGCAACGTTGGCTCCGCGTCGAGCCAGTTCGATCGCGCACCCCCGTCCAATGCCCCGCGAGGCCCCCGTGACCAAAGCGTTCTTTCCTTCCAATGACATGCGTCTGTTCCTTGAGCATCGAATGACAGCGTTTGAACCAGCGGGAAGCACAAGCGACCGACGAAGTGTCGCGCTGGTGATTGGTCGCCATCATAGTCGAGGATGGCAAACTTTTCAGCCGACGGCTGAATCGGTAATTCTGAACAGTCTCGCTCGCAAATCGTCCGCAACTGCCCTTAGAATGTTCACACCGGAGTCAGCTCCGGACGTCAACATAGAGAATAGCAGCATTTGAGGATCGACAATGTCGTCTGATGAGTACTCCGGAGACCTCGTCGGCTCCACTGCGCCCGCGCCTTCGCGACCCGACGTCAAGAAGATCGAAGCAGCATTTGAACGCTCGATTGCGGAAATTGGCAAGGTATTCGTCGGCCAGGACGAACTGGTCGAAGCGACGTTGATCGCATTATTTTGCGAAGGCAACGTACTGATTGAAGGTGTTCCCGGTCTCGGGAAAACGTTGCTGGTCAATACTCTCAGCAAGGTTCTCACGTGCGAATATCGCCGCATTCAGTTCACGCCCGATCTGATGCCCTCCGACATCACCGGCAACTCCATCTACGACATGAAGGAACGCGAGTTCACATTTAACGCCGGCCCCATTTTTACCAACCTGCTGTTGGCCGACGAAATCAACCGCGCCCCGGCGAAAACACAGTCGGCATTGTTGGAAGCAATGCAGGAGCGGCAGGTCACAGTGGACGGCACCACCTATGTACTGGACCCGCCCTTTATCACCATCGCCACACAGAACCCGCTCGAACAGGAGGGAACCTATCCGCTGCCCGAAGCGCAGCTCGACCGGTTCATGTTCAAGCTCATTGTCGATTATCCCACACAGAAGCAGGAAAACAGCATTCTTGCACAGTATGCGGCCGGCCAGGACAACCGGAATCTCAGCGAGTTCGATCTCAAACCGGTACTGCGCGGGGCTGATGTCGTCACGATTCAGAAGGCAATTCGGCGAGTGATCGTCGAGCCGTCGATCATCAACTACATCGTCTCAATCATCGCCAAGACTCGCAATTGGCACACCATTGAAGTCGGCGCCAGTCCGCGCGCCAGTGTGAATATTCTGCTGGCCGCACGCGCGATGGCGGCCTGTCACGGCCGCGATTTTGTGGTTCCCGACGATGTAAAAACACTCACGCCATGGGTATTGCGACATCGGATTCGTCTTAGGCCCGATGCGGAGATCGAAGGATTGCTGGTCGATGACGTCATACGAGAGACACTCGATTCCGTCGAGGCACCCCGCCGATGACACCCCGCATGCTGCTGCTGGCATTGTTCGCACTGGCCGGCATCCCACTCGTGTCCGGCGTCTTCTACCCGGCGCTTGCGCAGATCGGCGTCTTGCTGACGATGGTGGTGTTGATTGCTGCGTTGGTCGATTTGGCGATCTCAGCTCGGCCGACGGCGGTCGAAGTCCGCCGCGAAGCGAGCGACGTCATGAGCGTCGGTGCCCGCAATGCTGTGAAAGTCTGGTTGCGAAACGGTAGTCGTTCAACGATGACCGTCGAAATCCACGACGAGCCGCCCCAACCCTGCACGCTGCACGACTTGCCCTTTGTTATCGAGTTGCCGCCGGACAGCAATCGGTATGGAATCTATCACGTGCAGCCGCACCATCGGGGGCAGTACCGGTTCGGTCGGATCTTTCTTCGCCGTCGCAGTCTACTTTCACTGTGGACGTTGTGGGATGAGCGATTGCTGGATGATCCGGTCCGCGTCTATCCCGATATACAAGCCGTGCATGCCGTCGAGTTGCTTGCGCGCCAGAACCGACTGGCTGCGGCGGGAGTGCGGCTCTCGCGAATTCGTGGTCGGGGAAACGAGTTCGACCGGCTGCGCGAATACCGGCGCGAGGACGAGTATCGTTCAATCGACTGGCGAGCAACCGCCAAGCATCAGACGCTGATCAGCCGCGAGTACGTTGTCGAACGCAATCAGAACATCATTTTCGTTCTCGATTGTGGACGGTCGATGTGCAACGAACTGGACGGCGTGACGCATTTCGACCGCGCGCTGAATGCCGTCATTCTGCTCAGCTATGTTGCGCTCAGGCAGGGCGACACGGTTGGTGTTCTTGCATGCTCGAACCGGGTGCAGCGCTGGATTCCACCTGTTCGCGGCGCTTCGGCCATTCAAACGTTGATTCGCCAAACCTACGATTTGGAACCGACGTACGATGCCTCCGACTACAGTCTGATCGTTGAGGAATTGCGCCGCCGTCACCGCAAGCGATCGCTGGTGGTGTTCGTCTCGCATGCGCTCGACGAAGTTCACATGCGTGGCATCGCGCGGCACGTGCGGCAGATTCGCTCTCCACATCTGGTGTTGGGAGCATTCGTGCGAAATGTCCCGCTGCACGAAAAGCTCGAAACCGTTCCGCGTACCGACCTGGAAGCATTTCAGGTGGCCGCTGCCGCCGAGATGATCGCCGCCCAAACGCTGCAGATCGTCCAACTCGAAAAGTCCGGCGTGTTGGTCGTCGATACGCTGCCGGAAAATCTCTCGTCGCGATTGATCAGTCAATATCTGGAAATCAAAGCGCGGCATCTGTTGTGAGTCGAGAGCCAGTCGCCCTTGCTTGAATTGCTCTTGTCTCTGGCCACTAGACTCTAGGCTGCGGCTCACGTCGCATCGACGATGTCGTCGCCGTTGTACCACTCGTAGAACAACCGGCCGACTTCCTCGCTCAGGCGAGTCAAATACAGTCGGCGAAAGGTCGAGTAACGCACGTCTGAGGCCGCCTGTGGTGCGCGAAGCGGATATTTCGAGACGACGTCTTTGGAGTAGATTCGCTCGCCATCGCCGTCGCCGTCCATCTCGTACACCGTCACCAGCGCTTCGGCACGACCGCGGCGGAGATTGGGGCTGCTTTCTTCAAACAGCGAGTATTTCTTCAGGTCGATGTAAACCACGTATGTGGTGTTGAAATACGCTCCGATTTCGGTTGGCCTGTCACGGTGCGGGTGCTTGTCCATCCAGGCGTAAACCTGATCGCAATCGATGACTTTGATTTTCTTGCTGGACATTTTTCGTGAAACGTACTTCGCGAGTTCTTTGTCAATCTTGTTGTTGTCCCACTTCAGTTCAACGGGCGCATCGCAGACGACGGCGACGGTCACTCCGAAATCAGTCATCGATTTTCGGGTGATCGCGTCAAAATCCGGCTCGTTCGATGGTGGCCCACCAATGAGATAGCCAACCATGATGAAGTAGTTGCAACCGTGCAGCGCGAGGATGAGCGTGCACACGAGTGCCGGCCGCACCAATGATCGGCAAGCACTGCTCAGGTAGTTCGTCCGGGGTGTTTTGCAATCCCGCATATCGCGATCCTTCGCTCGTGTAGGGATCGGACTCGGTGCCGATCCATGTGTTGCATTGGGTTTGGTTGTTGGTCCGTCTGTAGGAATGTGGGAGCTACTGTATTAGTTCGCTCGCACGATGGCTGCACAACATCTGGGCTACTTGCTGAGCCATCAGGTCAACGTACCGCTTCTGAAACGCCGTTCGGGAGATACTTTCCGACGAGACAGGGCTTTGTCGCGGATGGGTTGATGTGAACTCGCGGACGAATACCTCCTGGGCGACTTTATCATCACCGACCTTCCCCACGCGGTAAGCATACAGCGTACCTTCGGCCCGGCCGCGTAACATCCACGGACTGTTTTCTTCGGTGCAGGTGAACGTGTCGAGATCGACGTGCACAATGATGTCGGCATCGAAGTGCTGAGCAAGCTCCGACTCGTCTTCCCAGAATCCGCCGTTGTCATCGATGAAAGTTGCAACGTCGTCCGACTTGATCACCTTGATCTCGTGGCGTCTCAGTCGGCGAATCGTTTCCTCCGTCAGGTCGAACTCGACGGACGCGAACTCGCTCTTCACCGATTCGGGTGTTGTGTAGATCACCAGCACGGTCTTTTCGTCTTCGACGAGATCGATTCCCGTGCTGCCGCCGAACGCCGACGTGATTTTTGGATCGCCGTAAAGCAGCTTGCCGGCCATCACAAACAGCGAGCAGCCGGTCAGGCCGACAGCCAGGCCAGTGACTGCCAACGCAAACAGGCAACGCGACCGCGATGGCCACCGCGTGGCTTGTCGCGAGTCGGTTTCCCGAGGCGTTTGTTGCAACGGCTTCGCCGTCAGCGCGTCATCCATGACTGCTTCCTGAATTGATGAAGTCGAGTTGTGCAGGGGGAAATGAGAAATTGATATGTTACGGCCAGATCAGTCGGAACGCCCATTGCAGCACGCTTGCACCGCAAACAATGCCCAATAGCCACATCAAAGCGACATCGGGCTGCGGGATCAGCCAAAGCCGCCGTCGAACAATACTGACCCAACACCAGAAAACTTGCAGAGTGCAGATGATTGCCAACATCAGGCCGGCCGAGTTGGCCCGTGCTGCAGCGAGAAAATTTCCTCGGACAAAATTGGAGAAACTCGTCGTCATACCGCAACTGGGACAGGGGATATTGAACATGGATTGAAAAGTGCAGGGGGGAAGCCCCAGCCGTTCATGCGTGCCATAACCGCGAACGTTGTCCGGTTCGAGGCTGATTGCGACTGCAAAACCTGAAACGAGAAACAGGCTCCACACGGCAAGCAGCACCCGACCGAGCCGACGCACGGGGTAATCGCTGACGTCAAAAGTTTCGTTCATTGATGGAGAAGTGAGAGGAGAGAAGGATAAATAGTTGTTTTTGCAAACGGCCGCAAGATCGATCTTAACGCTTCAGGCGGCGAAACGCGCTCGGTAAGTATTGGAATCTGACGCAAAGGCGCCAAGTTGCAAAGGGGCGCAAATAAAGGGGGATGGGTGGCGACAAAAAGTTTGCGTTTCGGATCAGAGGGGATTGTAAACGTGGTCCTAAATACGGCCCGGCCACTGGCCGTTGAAAACTTCGACCGTAGGGCCGGTCATGTAGACATCGTCTTCAGCGGGCCATTGCAGTTGCAGGTCACCCCCGGGGAGATGGCAGACAGCCGTGCGGTCGATGCGTCCTGTCAGCACGCCAGCCACATGGGCAGCGCAGGCACCGCTGCCGCATGCCTGTGTCTCGCCCGTTCCCCGTTCCCAAACCCGCATGCGAACTTCCGTCGGCGAAAGAACCTGCACGAACTCAACATTCACTCGATTTGGAAACGCGGGGTGAATTTCAATCTGTGGTCCGACATTCAGCACGAATTCGTCGCTGAGTTCCTCGACAAACGTTACGCAATGCGGGTTGCCCATCGAGATGGCGGAGACAACCAGGTCGCCCCGTTCCTCCAATGGGAGCACAACTTCCAGCGGTGGGTTACCCGTGAGCGTTGTTGGAATCCGGGCGGCTTCCAGAATCGGACGTCCCATATTCACACGCACCTGAGTGACTCGTCCGTCGGCGATCCTCACTTCCAGTCGTCGGATGCCATTGTCGGTGGCGATGTTCAGCACGTCGCGGCGGATCTGCCTGTGCTCGTACAGGTACTTCGCCACACAGCGAATCCCGTTCCCACACATTTCGCCCGGGCTGCCATCGGCGTTCCACATCCGCATCCGTGCATCAGCTTCGTCTGTTGGGCAAATCAGAATCAACCCGTCAGCGCCGACGCCCGTGTGTCGATCACTCATCGACCGCGCCAACGCCGGCACGTCGGTCGGTATCTCACGGTCGAAACAGTCAACGAAAACGTAATCGTTACCCGCCCCGTGCATTTTGGTGAAGTGAATCATTTGCGTCGTGCGTGATGTCCTCAAAGCCCTCGGGCTGCGTCCCGAGGGATCCAACAATCCGCGTCACTTATCCTTCTGCTCACCCAGTCCGCGGAAAATCTCCCGCCGCAGCGCGCCGTCGCGCGGGGTGAACCGCTCGTCTTCCTGAGGTTCCTCCATCAGGGCGCGGGCCATCATGTTGAACTTGGCGTCAATGTCGTCGGCGTAATAAACCAGCAGCGCCTCTGGCGTGTGCGGTGCCACCGGCGACCCCCATTCCGGCAGGTTCTGGTGTGCGACGATCAAATGTTCCAGCCGCAACAGAATCTCAGCGTCCATGTCGTCGATGGTCGCTGCTTTGTCGCGGACGATATCCCGCCCGAGCAGAATATGGCCGATCAGTTTGCCCTCGGCCGTGTATCCCGATCCGTGCGGCTGGTAATCCAACTCGATCAACTTGCCGATGTCGTGCAGGATCGCACCGGCGATCGCCACCGACTTCGACAATGGCGGCTGCATGCGCGGATAATACTCGGCGTACTTGTCGGCCAGGTAGTTCACGGTGCGGGTGACAGAAAGGACGTGCTCCAGAAAGCCGCCGATAAACGCGTGATGAAATCGTGATGCCGCCGGAATGCGGCAGACCGCGTCCCGATTCTCGTCGAGCAGTTCTATCACCAACCGCCGCAACGGCAGATCGCTGATTTGTTCTTCGGCCGTCTCTCGTAGCTCGGCAAACATCGCTTCGATGTCGAATCGCGTCGAACGATAGAAGCCGGCCGGATCGAAGCCGTCCTCTGCGTCGCTGTCCTGGACTTCGCGAATGCGGTCGATGTCGACCTGCGGGCCGTATTGCGTTTCGGAATACTTGCAGCGGAGTTTGTAGAAACCGCCGACGGGCCAGCGTTCATCGCAGTCGGCGAACCAGGCCGAATCGCTCCAGACCATAGCAGTCGCCGTCCGCGCTGCGTCGCGGAAAGAGACGCGATAATACGGCTTCCCATCGCGAGTTTTGGATTGATTCTTCTCTGTCAGCAAGGCAAAACAGTCGCCCGTCTGTCCCGCTTCAAAGTCGCTCAGCTTTACAATGCCGCTTGGCCCGGTATCGTCGTCGGGAATCAACTGTTTTTGTGCAGACGATTTCGATTGACTCATGGTGATGGCTCTGTAATCCCTGCTGAAACTCCCACATTACAATTCAAACCGCGCAAGCTGATCTCTCGCCGGCCATTACCGAGCCATGTCGTTCAGTGCGGCGCGATGGCTGCGTGTTGTCTTTTCTACCTGCGATTGCGACTTGAAAGGTGCATAGGCCGCTCGCATGACAAACCCGTACGCCTCACCAACTTTGTAATTGGGAATGAACCATTGGAAATCCCAGGCGGGATTGTTTGTGCCACCACCGGAGGGTGACTGCGCCAGCCAGATCTGATCGCGACTGCGAAACATCTGCGCGAACGCCATGCCGTTGCTGACACCGTAGTACCACGGTTCGGTGTAGACGAATTTGGAACGATGATTGACGAGCGTCAGCGGAAAGTTGGGATCGATTCTTAATTCCGGCAATCGGCCGGCCGGCGGATGCGTACTTTCGACACCGTGTTTCGGCGTGACGCCACGAATCCATTTCGAGCCATTCGCGTCCGCAGCGGGACGTCCTTTGAAGTGAATGGCGAGGTTCCCCGGTTGGTGAATGTAGCTTGCCCAGAACAGGCCGATGTAACCGTTCTTGAAAACATCGGCACGCGGAATGCATTCAAACGTGTATTCCAGCGTGCCATCGTCCAGCAGGCGATACCGTCCGCAGCTTTCGAGTTTCCAGTTGGGTGTCGGTGGCTGATACAGTTCGACCGTTGTTTCATCAATGATGCGAAGCTGCATCGGCGCACGTCGCGGTTCAAACTTCTCTTTGAGGACGGAAAGCGTGCCGTCGTGAATGTGCTCGTAATTCAGGCCGGCATACGACGGCACAAACAAGTTCTTCTGCTGTTTGGTGTGTTTTAGTGATGCCAGCCCGCTGTATCCCCCGCGATGGCCTGGCAACTGCGGGACATCGACCGGCTCGTTATCGACAATAATTGCCGTCACGTCGCCTTGCTTCAACACGGCGTAGTGGGTTTTCGACGGCGTGAACTGCACCGTCTTGTTTGTCAGGCTGGTCACCCCCGGCGCAGCCAACGGGTGGGCATCCGGCGATCCGGCGAGCAAACAAACAGAACAAATCAAATGCAGCGCAGTCATTGGGGGTGCTCCAGAAAGAAACGCGATCAGTTGCTATTTGATCATATCGCAAGCGACCGCAGATTGAAAAACGAAAAGTGAACAAGGAGTGAAACAGGCCGCACGCCCCCCGTTTGTCAGCATCGCATTTTGACGCAAAGGCGCGAAGATACAAAGCACCGCAGAGAGAAGAGGACGGAGTCGAAATACACAACCTCTGTTCCGAAATCTCATCATCTTTGCGCACCTTTGCCGCTTTTCGCCTTTGCGTCAAGAAAAGAGGTGTGTGGTGTCCCCAGTTACGAAGCCCGTCTTCACCCACCGAACGCCCCGTACCGCCGGACTCCACGCGCGAATGCGATCCGGTTGACAATTAGCAATCCGATGACCCAGCACAATTCGATACACAGTTCGAACCCAAGTTCCGATGGCGAATAGTGTCCCAGCATGATTGCTGCGGGGAAATAGGCGAGGTACTTGAACGGCAGGTAAGCCACCGCCTCGCCGAAACCTCCCAGCCAGTCGAGCGGAATCATGTGACCGGAGAGAAAGTAGTTGATCATCATGTAGATGAATAACAGTGACGTCACTTCCAGGAACCAGAACGAAATCAGCCCGATCAGCGATTCGATCAGAAAACCCATCAAAAACGCCATCGCCAGCGAAGCAACAAAGGCGGCAATTGTCATCCCATCGGGCCAGCCCGTGAAGTAATCGCGGCAGAGGTAAAACACCAGCACAAACGGGCCGGTGGCAACGAGGTAATACACCAACTTGTGAGCCACGCGATGCCAGAACAGGTAGCCCAGCATGTCGATTGGTTGGGTGAGAAATTTTTTGATCGTGCCATCGCGGACGTCGCGGGCAATTCCCGATGCTAACCCCGGCATGCTCGAAAATGCCCGGCCGACCATTGCCAGCAAATAATACGCGACCATGTCTCCGTAGCTGTAGCCATTCATTTTCTCGGTGGGCGCATTTGCGTAAATTGCGCCCCACAGGAAAATCTGCGTCACAATTGGCAGGAAACGCATCAACGTCGCAAACGCAAAGTCGGCCCGATAGACCAGCCGTTCCTCCAGGCAGGTCCGCAGAATGATCCAATTGATACGAGCGGCGGCAAGCATGTTGGTTGCAAAAGTCGGGGGTTAAGATCTATCAAAGCCCGCCGGCCGCGCCCGGCGGGAAACACTCTGTATTAGCGCGACTCGCCGGCGGTCACTTCGACGGCAGTCGCAGCATTTTCGCTTTTGTCGGCCTCGAACATTTCCGCGATCACCTCTTCCAACGGGCGTTCCTGTACGCCGACGTCTTCGATGTTGTATCGCGAGAGCAGGGCGGAAAGGATCTCCGGAATTTGATTCCGCGGCACCTCCAGTTTCACGCGCGGCGGACGCGACTCGATCACTCGGCCGTATTGCGAAATGTCTTCGGGAACCGACACGCCGTCAAACTGCAAATCCATAATTTTGTGTCGGCTGAATCGATCGACGAGGTCGTCCAACGGGCCGTCGTGTTTGATTTTGCCTTCGTTGATGATAATCGCCCGCTCACACAGCGCCTCGACGTCCTTCATGTAATGGCTTGTCAGCAGGACGGTGATTTTTCGTTCGGCTTGGTAATGCTTTAAGAATTCCTGGACGCGCCGTTGGGAAACGACATCCAGCCCAATCGTTGGCTCGTCCAGCAGCAAGAGGTCGGGGCTGTGTAACAACGCCGCGATCAACTCCATCCGCATTCGTTCGCCCAATGACAGCTCGCGCACAGGCTGCCCAATGAGTTGGCGAACCTCCAACAGCGACGTCAATTCGTCCAGCCGACGGTCGAATTCGTTGGCGTCGATTCGGTAGATTTCCTTGTGCAGTCGAAAAGACTCTTGGGCCGGCAAGTCCCACCAGAGTTGGTTCTTCTGCCCCATGACCAGTGAAAACCGTCGGCGGTAACTGTTTTCGCGTTTCCAGGGGACATGTCCCAACGCCGTCGCTTCGCCGGCAGTGGGAAAGACCAGGCCGGAGAGTAATTTGAGAGTGGTTGTTTTGCCGGCACCGTTCGGCCCGAGGAAAGCCACCATCTCGCCAGTTTCGATGGTAAACGACACGCCATCAACCGCGCGGACTTCCTTGTAATCGCGGTGAAACAGGCCCTTCACCGACGCCAGCAGCCCCTCGCGTTTGCGGTAGACGTAGTAGGTCTTCTGAAGATCGCGGACTTCAATCGCCGGCATGTCGTACTCGGTATCGTTTGGAAGGGCCGTTTCGGTGTATCTTAGGTGTGTCCGGTCCAGAATTCGAGGCACCTGGCAACAGCGTGGACTGGAAACAAAACAGCCCGCAGCGCGTGCAGGGAATGCCTGACTTGCGCTGCGGGCCGGTTTTGGATTCCGAATTCCTCGTCGCAACTCGCGACGATTACTTCTTCGCGGTCTTTTGACCTTTCAGCAAATCGATGTAATCGATGGAAATCGACAGTATCTCATCGTTGTAGAACGCCTTCGGAAAGATCGGGGCGTCCGCCTTTTTCTTGTCGGGATCATCTTTCTCTTCGTCTTTTTTCTTCTTGTCTTCGTCGCTTTTGTCTGCATCGCGTTCCTGTCGCAGTTTCTCTTCGTTCAACGTAATCGTCTTGCGATTCTTTCGAGACAGGTAACGCTCGATCTCTTTTTGCTTCTTCTGGAAGTCCGGCTCGGCCATGACCCGTTTCTTGCTACGTTGTTGTAGCATCTGCACGACATTGTCGGCGACCAGACCGACCGGTTTGTAGCCGGCCGCAGGAACCTGGTCGAACGCCAACGCGTTGTCGAGAAACGACTCGCCGAGATCCATGTGATCCAGCAAAGATGGCAGCACGACATCGGAGCGGACACCGCGATTCTGTGTGCTGTCGCCGTTGACACGGTAGAACTGGTTGATCGTCAACTTCAACGCTCCGCGTTGTTGCTGATTCAAGAGACCGAAAAAGCGTCGGCCGACGGGCATCACATTTTGAACCGTTCCTTTGCCATGCGTGGTCGAGTCGCCCACGACGATCCCGCGTTTGTAATCTTTAATCGCGCCCGCGAAAATCTCTGATGCCGACGCCGACAGGCGGTTACACACAACCACCAGCGGACCGTCATAAGCAACGCCGGAATCGACGTCGTCGTGCGACTTAATGTGACCGTTTTGTTCTTTCACCTGAACGACAGGGCCGCGGTCGATAAACAGACCCGAAACCTCAATCGATTCGCTCAGTGCGCCGCCGCCGTTCATCCGCAAATCGACAATGACGACATCGACGGTACCCTTCAAATGAAACTCATCCAGCACTTTGCGAACATCGCGGCTGGTGCTCTTGAAATCCTTGTCGCCCCGCTGTGCCCCGCGGAAGTCGCGATAGAAAGAGGGGATATGCACAACGCCAATCCGCAGTTTTCGGCCACCGAGCCGTTCGGGCGCCTCGATGATTTCCCCTTTGACTGCCGACTCTTTGAGCTCAATTTTTTGGCGGGTCAACGAAAGGACTTTCGTCTCGCCTCCGTCTTCTGCTTTGATTTGCAGCCGAACAATCGTCCCCTTCTTACCACGAATGAATCGCACGACCTTGCTCAGCTTCATTTCGACGATATCGACCATCTCGCCGTCTTCGCCCTGAGCAACGCCCGTAATTTTGTCACCGACGGCCAGGCTTCCCTCTTCGTGGGCTGCTCCACCCGGTACGATTTGTTTGACAACGGTCAGTCCATCTTCCGACTGCAGCGCCGCTCCGATTCCTTCCAGACTCAATTCCATCTGAATGCGAAAGTCTTCCAGCGTCTCGGGCGACATGTAGCTGGAATGCGGATCGAAAGTGTGCGTTAACGACGAGAGATACATCTCCAGCATTTCCGCATCTTCGGTCTGCCGTGCCATGGTGCGAATGTTGCGGTACCGCTTGTGCATCCGCTCGCGCGATTCGGCGAGTTCCGTGTCGTCCAGTTTGAGATTCAACAGATCGTACTTGATTCGTCTTCGCCAACGCTCGTCCAGTTCCGCTTTGGATTGCGCCCAATCCGTCTTGTCGGCGTCGATGACCATTTCTTCATCGAGTGAAAAGTCGTGGTCGGCGTCAATCAACTTGTCGGCCATCGCCATGCGTTCTTCGAGCCGGCGAAGATACAGCTTGAAAACATCGTATGCAAAATCGACATTTCCCGACTTCATCAGGTCGTCGAGCTTCGTGGCGTGGGTTTGAATCGCCTTCACGTCGGACGCCAGCAGGTACAGCTTTTGCCGATCGAGTTGCTTCAGATACCGTTTCAGCAACTTCTTCGACGTCTCGTCATTGATTTCGCCCTGGCTGATGTGGTACTTGGCGACCATCTCGCAGACAAGTTTTGTGGTTGTCGCATCGGCTGCTCGCTCGGCTGCGAGTTTTTGTGCGAAAATCGTGGTGGCCACAAACAGGGCCATTCCAACCAACAGCGTCGTCGCGGCACGCGAGGGAGATTTCAGCTTCATGAACTTCACCCGCTCCTGTAAGAAGAGATTGTATTATCGGGGCCTGCGACGTCCGGTCTCTGTGAATCCATTCGCCGACAGGGAAAGTGTCGAACTGCCATGTCGCACGCTGTGGACCGCATCCGTCAGCCCGAACTCGACATGACAGCCAAGGTCAATCCTATCCGATGCGACAATTCGTGGCAAGATGCACTCGCCCCGTACCGTGCGCGCATTTCGTCTTGCCACTTACGGTTAGAGCAAACCGTCGGCCACGCATCTTCGGCACGTCACGTGTCCAACTGTCGTCCCCGAGTGGTTTGTTGCCGGGTGAAGCGTTGGCCAGAAACCCGGTTTTTTCAAAAAACCGGGTTTCACCGGGCGATCTCGGTCACCCAGCCAGACAGTGGACGGCTGTGTCGCCGTCGTGCAGGTGAAGCTGATTTCGGCCGCGGCGCTGTGACCGCGAGACAGCATTGCCCGCACGATTGACCACCAGATCACCATTGTCGGCCGGTTCGCACACGGTGACTCCATAGCTGGCCGACACGAAAATCTCGGGGCCGCTTTCTTCCAGTCGAAAATGAAAACTCCGGACCGAATCGCGAATTTTCTGTGCCAGCAGCCGGCCCGCTGCGGCGTCAACTTTCGGCATCAGCAGGGCCAATGTGTCGTTTGAGTAGCGACACAACAGGTCTTCGTCGCGACCGGCGCGGCAAACGACCGCCGCCATCTTGCGCAGCAAAGTTGAGATGCCTCCCGATCCGAATCGGCTTTGCAATTGGTCGAACTTGTCGATTTTGATGAAAAGCAATCCGCTATCGACTTCCGAGGTATTTCCGGCCGCCAGCAACATCTCCAAATTCGAATCGAATGCCGATCGATCGGGCAGGCCGGCAGCGTCCGTCTTGTCATCACGTTGCCACGAAATGGCGAACTCGACCGGTTCAGGTTTCGTTTCCGTCGCAGCTTCGACCTTCGTCTTTGACTCAGCCGTGACGGCCTCTGCCATCGCTTGCTGGCTACTGACAACGCGGGAAACGGTTTCCAGCAGCGATGCCTGTTTCGCATCAAGCTGCTTCAGTTCCTTCGACGTCAGCACGATATTGGGGAAACTTTCCAGTGCGGCGCACGCTTCATGTGCCGATTCCAGCGAGCTGACCACCATGTTGACCATTTGCGACAGGTGTTTCTTGGCGCGAGTCATAGCGCGTTTAGCTGCGGCCCGCTCATAAAACATGCCGGAGACAAATCCCACCAACGCGCTTACCAATAAGATTAGCGCACCGGCCAGTACCAGCACATCGCTGGAAACCGTCGTCGCTAACAGACTGGTTGAAAGCACGGTTGCCACGAATGGGACTCCACGAGCTAACTGGCCTGCGGCAAAAGCAATCGCCGCGTCGAACCGGCGGTCCGCCCCACATAAAGGCCGAACTCATCCAGTAAAAGAATAGCTCATGCCACCCGTTTGTGACGTGCGAATCGCAGTCCAGCCGTAGCGAGGGCAGGTGGGATTGCAACGGCGATAACGATGCTGCGGACCCAAGGGGACCGAGCTGCGGTTCAACCGCTCACGTTCCACGAATACCAGCCCGCAGCGCAAGCAAGGGTTTGCACAGTTCGCGTGGCTCAATCCCGCTTATTTGCGCTCCGCGTCGGTTGCGTTGTCAGGAACTCGATCGTGCTGACGATCTTCAAATCGCGGTTAGCCAGTTGCTTCAGCAGCTTCGTCTCGACGGCAAACACGAACGTGACCTGCTGGCCCGAGGGGGCCGCGCACAAGTAATAGAACCAGTGCATTTGCACGCCGTTGGATTCGCCGACCGCCGTCACGCGGTACAGGAATCGGCCGTCGGTCACTTCGAGTTGCTCGGCCTTCGTAATCGTCTTCAGCCGCTTGCCGAGTGCTTGCCGCACATCGTTCTGGAATTGTTCTTCCGACGTATGTTTTCCCGCTGCGGCCGATGTAATGTGGGTCATGTTGCACTGGGCGATCAGGCTGCCGGCATCGAGTAATCTCAGCACGGCTGTGTCGCCCGATTGGTGAAACAGGCTCCAATCGCGGCCATGATTTAGCCGCACGTTCCACGGTGTCTGGAGCGTTAACTGCATCGCCGATTCCGGCGGCTCCAGCGGAATCTGTTCCACCGCTGCGGTGGTCAACGGGCCGGGCGTTTTCGCGAGCTGGCGTTTCAAGATGACTTTGGCTTCGATATTCATGCCGGGGGAAACGGCTCCGACTGTGCGCTTTTCCGTCTGCGTCATTTCTGCCTGTTTGATGAAGCCTCGTTTCAAATCAAACTGGTAGTTGCCGGTGAGTTTGATTTCGGTCGATGCGCCGTCGGTTGCCCCTTCGATGCTGCCGTTGAAGCTGACGTGGGCTGTGTCGCTTGCGACTTTGTCCAGCTTGCAGGTCAACTTGCTTTTCAGAATCGCTTCGGTGCCGGTCAACATCTGGACCGCCCAACTTGCCGGCTCCCACGTATCTCCCACCTCAATCGGATTGAGCGGCAGCAGCGCCAACAGGGCGAGACTGTCGGCGGGGACCTCCAGCAGTTCGACTTCTCCGGAGGTCATGGACCCGGTCGGACTATAAGAGACGACGCCATCGCGACGCCCCTGCGCCACGCTCCGCCGCCGATTTGCTCTCAGCCGCGATGAAGATGTTTGGCCCGCAACGACGATTTTCGCCTGGGCCGTGTCGTAGTCCCTCAGCGAACGCAACGCCGCCGGCCCGCGACCCGTTCCGGACAATCTGCGTTCCCGAAACCGATGGTCGGCAGCGACCTTCAGTTCCAGCGTCCGCGACTTGCCACCGCCAGCGGCCGTTTCCAACTGGCCGCTCACATTCAACTGATGATCGACCCGGTACACGCGCGAGTCGGTCACCGGTTCATTGAGCGTGACCTTTTCCGCCGCTTGAATTGGACCGGTTCTGGCCAGTGTGGTCGGCAGCACGATCAATGCGGTCAAGAGTGTTCTGTGCCAACAAATACGTTCTATGGATGACGGCATCCTTGCGTCCTCTTATTGTTTTCGGGCGAATTCCCACACTGATGACGTTAGTACTTCGCCGGTCGCGAATCGTCAATGGGAATTGCGGGGCAACGCCCTGTTGGTTCGACAGAAGTCTTCGTCCCGAAGGGACAACACGCTGGGCCGGTTGAGGGCCTTGTTAGGGCCTTTTCTCGTAAGGCACGAGAATCTCTTGGGATGCGTCAAAAATCTGGTCGAATTCTCTGGATTTCTTTGCATCGTGAATCTTGAACGAACCCGGGCGATGCATCTCAAACGAGAGATGGTCCGTGTGGTGTGTGGGAACTGGTTGTGGAATTGTTGAGATCCAAAGGAATGCATATCGCCCGATAAGTTGAGATTCACGTTCCGTTCGGGGTTCAAATGCGTAGGGGGGAATTGGCTCGCCTCCCTTGTACGTTCGCTCCACCTCTTTTAAGTGCTTGCGTTCAAATTGAAGGCGTCTTCCAAGCAGTGCCGCATTGCGATCACGTGCCGCCTTGAAAGTTTGCCGGGACATGAACGGCGATGCGACAAAATACAACGAGACGACTTCCTGCGATATCATTGGCGGCGGTTTCGGATTACCCGCAGTAATCGCACGCATGCTGGGATAAAAATGTTCTACTGGCAGCGGCTTAGCGGACCTGATGACTAACGTCGGATGCGAGCCGCGACGGCTGGGAATCTTCGAATTAGCCAGCCTGATGGCGACGGTCCATCCGGACGGAACGACTTTCTTCACGTCTGAAAGAAGTTGTTCCAGTTTTGCGACATCTTGCTTTTCGTCGCCGGCTACGCTGACGCCAAACGAGTACGAAAAGCAGACGACGGCAGATACTAAAATTCTCGCATGCATGTTGTTTAAGCCCAACCTTGTGATTAGCAATACGATAGTCGAATCGCAAAGTGCAGGGATTAGGAAACCAGGAAGGCAGGAAAAACTCGTTTTCAAAATTCCTGGCTTCCTGCATTCCTCATCGAAACTCGTCTGCTGTTTCGTTGTGGGCGTCACCACGTTGCTTCGTTTATCGACACTCAGATTGTCGAAGACACAAACCGTGACATCCGGTCCCTCGGGACGCAACCCGAGGGCTTTGAGGCGTGCCATTATCTATCTGAGTTGCATTAGCTGAACGGTCACACGGATTGCAAGCTGTTAATCACTAACGAATGTTCCACGGTCAGCCATTGCTCTTGCGACTGTCATTAGTCCATCGACATCGAGACCCAAATCGGCCAGGAGTTCGGGGCGTTCGCCGTGTTCGACGAATCGGTCGGGGATGCCCAGGCAGCGGATGTTGTCGGTGCGAATACCGGCAGCGGATGCTGCTTCCAAGACGGCTGATCCAAATCCGCCGGTGAGGGTGTTTTCCTCGATGGTGATCACAAAGGCCGTTTCTTCGACGGCACGCAGAATGGTGTCGGTGTCGAGCGGTTTGGCAAAGCGGGCGTTGATCACGCCGACGTCCAGCCCTTCCGCTCGCAACTGCTCGGCAGCAGCGACACATTCGGACAACAGCGAACCGAAGGCGACAAACGTGCCATCGCGTCCCCAGTCGAACACCTCGGCTTGTCCGACTTCGACCGGGGCAACGGCGCGTTCGATTGGTTTGGCGGCCGCTTTGGGGTATCGCAGTGACACCGGACCATCGTAGGTTAAGGCGAAGTCCATCATCGGGCCGACATCGTTCGCGTCGCCGGGGGCCATCACCACCATGTTGGGGAAGATCCGCATGAAGCTGTTATCGAACACGCCGTGATGCGTTGGCCCATCGGGACCGCAAAGCCCGGCACGATCCAAGCAGAATGTGACCGGCAGGTTTTGAAGTGCGACCTCCTGGAAAATCTGATCGAAACTCCGCTGCAGAAACGTGCTGTAGATATCGACGATGGGCCGCATACCGGCCTTCGCCATGCCGCCGGCAAAGGCGACGGCATGACCTTCGCAGATGCCGGTATCGAAGAACCGATCGGGAAAGTCATCGCGGATGGTGCCGAGTTTGTTGCCGGCACACATGGCCGCTGTGAGTACCGTGACTTTGGGGTTCGTCTGCATTGCATTGTGGATTGTCTCAGCCACAACATTTGTGAAGGCTCGCGAGGAGTTGGCCTCAACCGGAACGATTTCGTTGTTTTCATCCCGATGGAACGGGGCAGGGGTGTGGAACTTTACGGGGTCTTCGCGGGCCGGCTCGAAACCGTGGCCCTTCTCGGTGAAGACGTGCAGCAGCACCGGACCTCTGATGTCCTTCACCATCTTCAGATATTTCCGCAGCGACTTCAGATCGTGACCATCGACCGGGCCGATGTAGCGGAAGCCCAATTCCTCGAACAACCGCCCGCCATGCACGAACGATTTGACGGCGTCTTTGAAGTGGGCGAGTACGTTCTCGACCGACTCGCCGACAACCGGGACCTTGTTCAGAATCCAGGAGATGTCACGCTTCAGGCCGTTGTAGAATGGGGTGACGCGAGCTTTGTCGAGATATTCCGCCAAGCCGCCCACGCGG
>JABISG010000052.1 GCA_018699955.1 Planctomycetaceae bacterium
CCACCAGGAATTCTGCTCGTTTCTGCTGGCGTTGGTCGCGCGAAACTGGCGCCGTCAGGAAGCGGACCGGCGATCAAACTGGTCGGCATCGAAAACTTTGGGATTCACGGCTTCGACGTTGACGCCTCAGGCAAAGATGTCGCGATTGAGATATCGGGGTACCTGAATCGAAGCAACCTGAAAGACCTGAAAGTATCTGGTTATGCGAAAGTCGGCATTGCGATGAAAGGGGCCGTCGGCTTCAGCAACGACGAGATTATTCTTGAGAAGATCGACCTTCGCGGAGCTGGTGGAACAACCGCTGGCATCCACCTCACACAAGGCGAGAATAGCGCGAGCCGGATCAAAATCCTCAACTGTCGATTAATCGGACCTCAGGATAATGGGCTGCTCATTGAGTCCGACGTGATGTACATCGAAATGCGAGAAAACATCATTGCTGACGCTGGAGTCGGGATTTCATTTCCCAACGGCCCACTGACGCTGAAAGACGTTCAGATCCTCAACACAACCTTCTATAAGTGCAGTCGTGGTGGAATCACTCTCGGCCAGATGCCGACTCCCCCCGGCGGCATTTCCGGGTCTGGCGGTCTGGCAATCACCCGGAACCTGTTTGCTCAGGTGAACGGCCCCGAGTTGCTGATCGAAAATGATTTTGACGACAAGAAATTCGATCGCTACTTTTCGGCCGACGGCGGCGGCGTTGACCAGAACTGGTCCGATCGGCAGCAGGCTGCTGATATCACAGCCGGGCAACGAGACATCGTCCACCGCGAAAACCAGCGAGTACCGACGATTCAGTTCTCATCGACTGACAGCGACAGTGACGACTTCCTGCGACTGGAGAAGAATACACCATACTCTCAAGTCGGCGGCGCACGGCTGAAAACAAAACCGTATATCGGAGCTCGACCCGCTGAATAAGTCTTTGCGTTGTCACGAGTGAATTCCAGCCGAAGCCGGAAGACTTTATAACCTCAAGTCTTCCGGCTTCTTTATTTTGAAAGACAAAACACCATGCTGCACAATGTTCTGATCAATGGCGAATGGCGAGCTTCATCTGGCACGAAAACGTTTAACGCGGTGAACCCCGCAACATGCGAGCCTATTGTCGGCGACTATCCGGTCAGTCCGTGGGAAGAAGTCGAGCAAGCAATCGCAGCTTCGGCAGCGGCTTCGCGAGAAATGCGAGGTTGGCCCGGCGAACGATTTGCCGCGTTCCTTGAAAATTTTGCCGATCGAATCGAAGCCCGAGCCGACGAACTCGTCGCCACAGCGAACCTGGAAACAGCGTTGCCGGTTTCTCCGCGGTTGAAAGATGGCGAGCTTCCTCGAACGACCGATCAGCTAAGACAAGCAGCATCGGCCGCTCGCGAAGGTTCGTGGGCGATGCCGACGATCGACACGAAGGCAAACATACGGTCGATGCATGGTTCCATCGGACCCGTAGCGGTCTTTGGTCCCAACAATTTTCCATTCGCATTTAACAGTGTGGCTGGGGGAGATTTTGCAGCAGCCGTGGCAGCGGGGAATCCGGTTATTGCAAAAGGACACTCGTCTCATCCAGGAACGACACAGTTGTTGACTGAGGAAGCTTTCGCCGCTGCTCAGGAAACAAATATGCCGGCGGGTTTTGTGCAACTGATTTATCGAACGAGCCACGACGACGGCTGCAAATTTGTCGGACACGCCGACGTCGGAGCAATCGGTTACACCGGTTCAAGGTCCGCCGGCCTCCGATTGAAGGAAGCCGCTAACAAATCCGGGAACCCGATTTATCTGGAACTGTCCAGTATCAATCCTGTTTTCATTCTGCCGGGCGCTCTCGCGGAACGATCAGAAGAAATCGCCGGTGAGTTCTCAGGCAGTTGCCTGATGGGGACCGGTCAGTTCTGCACAAATCCTGGCATGGTCATTCTGCTCGCAGGCGAAAACACGGACGCCTTTGTTGCGGGTGTCTCTGAAAAATTTTCCGCCGCGCCAGTCGGAACATTTCTCAGTGAGGCAGTGCAGAAAAGTTTCCTTTCAGGCATTTCTGCTTTGAAGGATGCCGGTGCCGAGCTGATTGCTGGGGGGGAGGCCGGCGGCGGTTGCGGATTTTCCTGCCAGAACACGCTGTTGAAAGTCGACGGTGCCAGTTTTCTGGAGAACCCCGAAGCCCTGCAGGCTGAAGCGTTCGGCAACGGATCTTTGTTCGTGATCGCGGCAGACGCCGCTCAGGCTGAACAAATCGCCGAGTCACTCGAAGGGAACCTGACCGGCTGTATCTACAGTGCAACAGACGGTTCAGACGACACGATTTACGATCAGATCGCTCCCGCACTTCGCACGAAAGTTGGACGGCTGCTGGACGACAAGATGCCGACCGGTGTTGCCGTTTCCCCCGCCATGAACCACGGCGGGCCGTTTCCAGCAACGGGACACCCGGCCTTCACTGCCGTGGGCATACCTCAGTCAATCTACCGATATTCGATGCTGCAATCGTACGACGGAATCCGTTCTCATCGATTGCCCGCCAGCCTGTGTGATAATACTACAAATGAAACATGCTGGCGGTATGTCGACGGTAGCTGGAAGCAGGGAAGCTTGTAGCGATCTGCCGACTTTTGAGGCAAACCGTCGTCCGTCTTCGGTTGCTCAACGAACCAATCACGGAAGGCTGCGTGCGGATGCCCCCGAGCGGCCACGGAAACCGCGAGCGGCGGAAACAGGTTCGCTGGTCAACGCCACCGCGTATCTCGACTTACCGGAGGTGATTTCGACTGACGCGTCTGTCGTGTTGATGTGACGGTAGCGGTCCGGGATGCCGGACGTAGCCGCTGGCACGTCGACTGGTTCCTCGTGCGTAGAATAATTTCCGCTGACTTCCGACAACGGCCGAACAGTGGCCAGATACAAACCAGGTTTCAGCTCGCCGTCGAGCGTCACCACCCGAAAGTTTCCGTTTCCATCAGAAACTCCCATCGCCGAGTCGCCAGTACTCGCTCCAGTCAACTGAATGAGGGCTTCGGATACAGGCTGACCATCTACCGTCACAACGCCGCTCATTGCCGTCTGTGACCAGGAACGAAACCAACCGAAGGCAAGAAAGCCGACGACGACGATAGCTGCTCCCCATTTCGCCGCTCGACGCGGGTCAATTTTTTCGATCGTGACAGCTACTCCACGTACAAAGTAGTAGGGAGCAAACGCGATCCACAGAATTCCGGTGGCTCGATGTTTCGCTTTCGAATCTACCGTGGAATCAATCTGCGAACCTGTTGGCGCAGCGGCCTGACAGTGAAATCCAACCGCCGCTGCCGTCGACCATTGCTCAGCCTCTTCTAACCTGACGGGAGTATCCGACAGAATTGAGCCATCATCAGCTAATTCCTGAATGGCCTGCCTCGGCAGTGGGCCAACCTCTTCGTCGCCTCGCATAATAAAAAACTGTGGAGCAAGCGGCACATTGGCTGCAGCAAGTTTCTTCGCCGAGTCACTGGCCGCGTCAGATGGAGTCGTGCTTTGTGATCTCTTCGTGTCAAGAGAATCTTCAGCCGTGTCAGACTCTTGCTGGACACGGCGCCGCCGAGGCACGAAATCGACGGGGGCGGCTGGAGAATCGTCACACAACAAACCATCACCGCCGGATTGCGTCAGCACGTCACGAAGAACTTGCCACACCGACTCGTGTGCTCTTTGAACTTCATCGTCGAGCCGAATTTCGCCGCGACTGATCATCGTTTGAAGCTCGTCCCAGTCCAGCGGTCCGAGGTTCATGCCACTCATTCTGACAACCCAGCGGCTCAAGTGTGGAGCAACAGGTTCAGCCTCTGAAACTGCATCCGCCTGTGCTGCGCCGGCAAATTCCGAATCGGAGCCGTCTCCCGTCAACCGAAACCGCAGTAACGCGATGCCTAACTCGTCACCGACGCAAATAGTAGCTTCGCGTACCGCCGCACCGTTTACGGTCACGCCGCAATCGGTCAGCGCGATCACTCGAACGCCTTGTTCATCAAGCGTCAGCTCGCAGTGCACATCTGCGATGTCCGGGGCCGTCAGGCAGATGTCGGACTTCCACTCGGAGCTACCGACAAAGATGGATTCCCGATCGAGCGGGAATCGTTGTAAGCGATCAGCCGATTCCAGAATCATCACCATGCTGCGTACCGATTCGTCAATTTCGAAGATCGTTGATGACTACTCGAAAGAGACACCTTTCACTACGGCCCCGTCGTGGCGATCGCTGAAGGCCATCAGCACACCAAAGTCCAGATTCTCATTCAAAAATCGCACGCCCCCATCGGCGAACAGGACGTTCGCTCCTCCCGGATGTGCCGACATGATCGGCGTGTGAGCTCCGCCGGAAACAACGGTCGTGTCGCCAGTTGCCGGTGCCGAACCATTGAAATTAATCCCGTAACGCACAGTCGTGACGTTGTAGACGTTGTGGCAGGAATTCGTCGGACCGCCCGGCACAATCGCCGATGGATGATTCGTCCCGGCCCACACACTGCCGGAATACGAACTGCGAATCGCCTCGTCGGTCACCAGTTCGACCACCGGAGTCCCGCTACTGACATCGATGGTCGGGTATTGAGCTGTCGACTGCTCGGTCACAAGCAACGTATTCGTAGTACCGTCTGAGATGTCGCGAAATGAGACTGACTCATTCTCGAGTAGAAGCCCGTTGCGACCAAGAATCGCGTGACTGTTATTACCACACTTCCCGACAACTTCCGCATCCGCGTTCACTGCCGTTCCTCGGAAGGCCGCCCCGGAAATTCCGACGTAAGTTGTCGTCATTAGATTGTGCTGCAGCCCGCTTGCGGCCGGGATGTATTCCGACATCGAAGCCGACGGGCACCAGTAAACCTCAACATAGAGGTCATCCAGGATCGTGCCGTTCGGTTTGCCTGAGTAATCCGTTGCAGCGATCCCACCCGGCGCTTCGTGAATCAATCTCTTGTACGCGTTCGCCTGGTCGATCCAGGGAAGAATTGCCACAAAGAACGAGCTGCCTCGAATTGCTGGATCAGCGTTGCTGCCGTCCGGAGTCGGCGCATAAGCCGCTCCGATCGGAAATGATCCGTGTACATTGTGATACTCATGCAGCGCCAACCCGATCTGTTTGATCCGATTCTTGCACTGAGTGCGCCTCGCGGCTTCGCGAGCATTCTGAACGGCCGGCAACAGCAACGATGCCAGCACAGAAATGATCGCAATAACGACCAGCAGTTCGATCAGCGTGAATCCCCGGCGACGGCGAGTAGCCCTCATTCTGAATTCTCCCCGATAGTTCGTCTCAGTGCCTGATCATTTCTCCCGCCGAATGGGAAAAAGTTACCTGCAACATCCGGCTCTTCCACACCGGACATCGTCC
>JABISG010000019.1 GCA_018699955.1 Planctomycetaceae bacterium
TGACCTACGTCATTCGCGTCATCAGCCATTGGTTCACCCGCGTGGTTTACGAGCGCGACGCATGGGATGAAAAACTGAAGGACGCCGCCCGCAGTATCGATCTGCGGATCGGCTGGATTCTGTATCTCGCCATGCTTTTCATTTGGATTACGCGGAAGATCCTCTGGGTGCTGATGATGATCGGCCATGCCGTCAGCGGGTTGATGCTCAGGCAAATGGAATACGATGCCGACCGCTACGAAGCGCGACTGGCCGGCAGTGACACGTTTGAAACGACGGCCCGCCAGTTGCAAATGCTGGGGCTGGCCCATCACGGGGCGATGTCGGACCTGGGCGACTTTTACCGCGAAGGCCGATTGGCCGACAATCTTCCAGCACTCATCATGGCCAACGTCGATCAGCTTCCCAAGGAAGCAGCCGAACATATCGACAAGCAGCTTGAAACTGCGACCACCGGTTGGTTCGACACGCATCCTTCCGACAAGGAACGCATCGCCAGCGCCCGGCTGGAAGACACCGACGGCATCTTCCGGCTCAAAGGGCCGGCGTCGCAGTTGTTCAACAGCTTCGCGAAACACTCAAAGTATGTCACCTTCGATTATTACCGTCAGGTGTTCGGCGACGAATTGAAACGCGAAGAATTGCATCCGATTGACGAACTGCTGGAACGGCAGGGTGAGGAGCAGGAAACATTCAAAACGCTGCACCGTTATTACCAGGCACAATACAGCCCGCTCCGTCCGCTCTCGTTGCCGCAGTGGATAATTGCCGCTCCCGATAACCCGAAAGTCTGCGCCACCGCCTTGAAAGAGTCGCGGGAGAAGATGCTGGCGGCATTACCCAAATACAAGCGGAGATTCAAAAAGTACGACGAAGCCGATTCGCAATCGATTGAACTCGCACAGGCGCAGGCACTTTCCAACGCGAAACTCAGAATCGGTCGCGATCTGTTTTCGATCGATCTTTCGTCGAAAGAACGTGTAAGGGAAGCCTCTTCGTCGCTGCGAATTGAAAAGCAGACGCTCGTCGATGGGTTGCAGCGGTTTGAAGCGGCCGCCACCCGACGACTTTATTGCGCGCTGCAATTGTCGAAGGTCGAGAAAGTCGCCGCACGACTGGAAAACGCGGCCGAATGGCAGGCCGAGGTGAAGCGGATAGTGACATCGCTGCAGGCGGTCAACTCGCACATCGATGGACTCACCAAGCTGCGTAACGATCAGGCGTCGATGGGGATGCTGTTTCAGAATTTAGAAGGGAACGAAGAAAACGAACGGCTGATCGACGCCATTCGCCGCCGCATGGAAGCGATTGACAACGACATCCGCAAAATTCGCCGCCCGCTCAATTCGGTCGATTATCCCTTCGACCACGCAAAGGGCGAAATCAGCATCGCCAAATTCGCCCTGCCGGATTTGCCCGACAGCGAAGTCCCCGGCGAAATCTACGAAGCCGCCGACGCCCTCATCAATTCCATCTACCGTCTAGCCGCCCGCCTAACCGGCCGCCTCTGCGTGCTAGCCGAACAAGTAGAAACCCTGCTCGGTCTGGAACCCCTGCCGGAACCGCCGGAGGAGGAGAAACCGGAAGAAACGGCGGAGGACCAGTAACGCAGGGGCCGTGCTGTGCCGGTCTAATACGTCAAGTTGTCAAGATTCATATATCGACGACCTGCGTGATCCGGACCTATTTTTCCAGCCAAGACTATACCAAAGATGACAAAGCGTGATCCCACCACCAAAGCGTTTGACTTCGTTGCACATGAGGATGTGATCGACAAGGAGATCGCGCGATCGTTTTCGGCATCATTCATGTCGGATACGAAATGGCGAAAAACGTTTGCGGTACTCGACGATGTTGACGCTGAGCGAATTGCCGACCGCGAGATGCAGGTAATTTGGAAATTCGTCGGTTCGCCAAATGACGGCGTTCGATACAAGCTGCCCTCCCTCGATGCGATGCACGACCGCTTTCTTGATAGCCGTTTCTGGTTTGGGCCGATGTACTATAAGGAGATTGAGTGGTTGGAGTTTCCCAAGATAGGAATTCCGTACCGTCGAGAGCAGATTCCCGGCGCACACTTTGAGCAAGACATTGAAAAGGTCCGAATTGCATTGCAGGCGATTGGAAAGTTCCAGATCGAAGAGTCTGCATTGGGGATCAAGTTGTATGGCCACAAGGCGTAAGTTGCCTAAGGCCGTGCTATTCCGGCCGGATTGTGCAAGGTATCGGCATTTCCAAAACCGGCGTCCGGCGTGAACCGGACCTACTTGGCTCTAACCGTTATTCCCGTGAAGGCGCAAACCGTCTTTCCCGCGCAGGCGGGAATGACGTAAGGTGTGCTGGGAATGACGCAAAGTTCGTAGTATGTTTTTCGCCTAATAAAATGCAAGGTCGTGCGTCTAGATTTCGACCCCGTCCGATCACTCAAACCGGAGGCATGTCATGCTTCAAGCGTCAATCGTTGCGACCACTGTCATTATTGCGCTAGCTCCTGCTGCCGTTCAGGCGGATGACGGACCCAAGACACTTTTGACACGCATTGCCGAGTGGCAGTATCCCGGCGCAAAAATAAGCGGCGCGAGTATGAGTGACGGCGCGACCGTCAACGAACAGGGCAACAGAACGGTGCCATCCATCCATTGCAAAACCATGCTGACAACGACTGATCCCATTAACAAAGTGGTTGAGTACTACAAATCAAGATTGAATCAAAAGACGAAACCCGGGAAAGAAAAAAAAGTTGGGGGCAAAGCGTCAAATGTGCCCGGGCGTTCGGTTACGTACCACAGTGACTCTGGTGATCGACCAGTTGTCATTCACATTATCTCGGTCAATGAGGGTCATGTGTCTACAACGCTTGTGATTAGTCGATCCAAAGGCGAGACCAAGACACACATCGCATGGTCGCAATATGAGAAATTTCTCGTGAGTCGAGTCGAGTAGGGCCGTGCTGTGCCGGGCGAATTGTTTGTCAAGAACCGGCGTTCGGCACGAGCCGGAACTGCATTGCTCTCGACGCGCTGCGGGAATCGGCATACGCCGAACCGACGTCATGACCGTCCGATTGTCTGCGCGTCAGATGGTCAATCTAACCGTGGTCGTGCCAATGGTGTTCCGGAACCATTCGACAACGCGAAGGAGCTGAAACATGAAACCGCTAATCGCCTTCCTGCTCGCAGTCACGTTGTTTCCGGTGACCGCCAATGCCCTGGGCGGAAAGCTTACGTCGCCATCCCTTTCCTATCGATCAGACAGCAGTGCGATTAAGAAAGAGAAGATCAACAAGGTGATCCAGTTCATGGGCTCGGATCTCAAATTCATCGAAGGCAGCTTCCTGAATCAGTTTTCATTCCAAAGGTTTGGCGGAACTGCGAAGCAAGTGTTGCGACTTATTAAGCTTCTCAACGAAGCGGGACTTCCTGTGTCCATCCAATTTCGCGACTTCGGGGAACAGAAATCAGCGTTTACGCTCGATGAGGATTCTTCGAAGGACTATCGAAGAATAATCATCAACTCGCGACGAGATGACTTCAAGTTGAGCGATTTCCGGGCATTTCTTCCAATGCCTCGATGGCCTTCACAGACAAAGCCGGAACGAAAAGGTACCCCGAAGTTGCCGGTCAGGCAGAAACTCAAATCAACCGCACCCGCGACAATCCGATGATCATTGCCGTTGTGTTACACACCCTACCGAAACTATGACAGCATCAGGCAAATCGATCCGCGATGACGTTCAGCAACTCGATGGGTTTGAGGTCTTCGATTGTATTGCAGCGAGAGTGCTTGATCATTTTGGTTTTCGATCGTTGTGCGACTATCGCAAAGCCGAAGTCGCCGAACCCATCATCAGAGCCATCGCGCTGAGGAGCTTTGCGAATGAAGTCGAATCTGGTGGCATTCACCAGTATCTGTCCTGCCATACGTTTGATGAAGCTGTGTACGCAAGGGAATCCCTTGAAACTATTGGTGAGCGCCGACTTGCAGAGTTGCTCGCGTACGCGATTCCGCTCACTTCGGACCACCCCACGCTGTTTGCGGACGAGTCGTGGAAACAGGCGACAGAGCTGACTCGAAATGCCGAGTTCCACGACATCGAAGCCGATTTTCGTGAAGCGATCGACCAGGTGGAGAGCAGCTTCTACACCAGCTACGCTAGATTCATCAAGGCAAACCTCGATCCGTTCACGGAGTTCGACGACAACCAGAAATGTCAGGACACCCGGGAACGTTTCCCCGTTGAAACGAACCCAGAAGATGACGAGGCGGTTCAACGTGCACTGCAGATGCATCTGAAATTCGTGGCTTGGCATACCACAAAGAGGTCGTTGCTGTGTAGTCTCGCGGTCGTCGGGATAATTTTCTCTATCGTAGCGTTTGTGTTTGGTTTTGGGCTTGGGTGTGTCACTTCATTCGCTTCAGCGCTGATCGTATTGCCGCTATATCTCAGTTGGAGACCGAAGATTTGATCACACAGAAACAATCCGTCGCACCATCCATACGTCTTCCCCGCGCAGGCGGGGATCCAGCAGCTGCGCGGTCCGTGTTGGTTGGTGGGTCGGGTATCGATGAGTCTCCCCGCTCCATGTGAATGCCCCCACTATCGGCCTGGATTCCCGCCTGCGCGGGAATGACGGACGGGACGCGGCACCGGTTAGGTCTTCTTCATCCGCAACCGCCCGGTCGAGCGATGAACCGGCTCCCACCGTTTGCGGTTTTCTTTTGGGTGGCAACGGGTACAATTCGCGTGAATGGCGATTGATGCCCATAGGGCCGTAATGAAACTGCCTCAACTCGTGCAGCAATTGCACGGGGCTGATGGTTTCGGCGGTGTGGTGGCGTCGCTCAAAGCGGGCGAGAGTGCCGCCATCGACGGAGCCTGGGGGTCGTCGTGCGCGCTGGTCGCGGCAGCGTTGGCGGGGGAATTGCCGCCTACGTCTTCTCCCCACTCCCCCGCTCCCACACTCCTGGTTGTGTTGCCGCGAATTCACGATGTGGACGACTACGCCGTCGATCTGGAAGCGTTCCTCGGCGAGACACCGTTGATCTTTCCCGCCTGGGAAACGCTGCCGCAGGAACAGGACGTGACCGATGCCGTCTTCGGTGGGCGGTTGCGCGTGCTGCGGGCATTGGAGGAATCGCCGCCGCGGGCGATTGTCACCAGCTTGCCGGCATTGTTGCAGCCGGTTCCCAGCCGTGCCGAACGAAAACAGGCAACGCGAATGTTGCGCGTCGGCGATGAAATCGACATCGATGCGTTTCTGTTATGGCTGGTCGATCGCGGTTTCACGCGAGTGCCGGCCATCGAAGTTCCGGGCGAGTTCAGCATGCATGGCGGCATTGTCGATGTGTATCCACCAGACGCCATCGACCCGCTGCGGCTGGAGTTCTTCGGCGATGAACTGGAATCGATCCGCCGATTCGATGTCGAATCGCAACTCAAAGTGGAAGACCTCGAAGAAGCCCCGCTGACGTTGGTCGCCCCGGTGGATGCTTCTGAAGGCGTGACCGCCGGCGAGCAATTCGTCGATGTCCTTCCGTCCGGAAGCTGGATTGTGCTGTCGGAATTGCAGGACTTGGTCGACGAGGGCAAGAACTATCTGCATCGGCTGGACGAGCCGCGCGGGTTGTTCAGTGTCGAAGCAGCAATGTCGAGTTGCACGAAGCATCCGACGGTGACTGTCGCCGCCATTTCAGCCGACAGTTTGGAGAAAACCTGCCATCTGCGGATCGAATCGATCGAACGCTTTGCCGGCCCTCGGAACGAAGTGCTGGAAGAATTGGCGGGAGTCGTCGGCCGCGACGAACGTGTGTTGATTGCCTGCCACAACGAAGGCGAACGCGAGCGGCTGTCAGAGTTGCTTGTCGAATCGGAGATTTCAATCGGCGCGGGCGTGCAGTTATGCATCGGCAATGTCACACGCGGTTTTCGATTTGTCCGCGAACGGTTGGTGGTGCTGAGCGACCACGAACTGTTCGGTCGCACCGACATTCGGCGAGCCGTCGGCAAACGCAAACTCGAAACACGGACCATCGACAGCTTTCTCGAACTGCGAGAAGGCGATTTGGTGGCACATCTCACGCACGGCATCGCCCGCTATCGCGGCATGAAAACGCTGGAGAAAGAAGGGAATCGCGAAGAACATCTGGTGTTGGAATTCGCTGGACGAATTCGCGTTTTCGTGCCGACCTCGCTGATTCACCTCGTGCAAAAGTACGTCGGCTCGGCGAAAATTGCCCCCAAACTTTCCAAACTGGGCGGCAGCGCCTGGGCGAAGAAAAAGCAAAAGGCGGCCAAGTCGGTGATGGATTTGGCCAGCGATATGGTGCAACTGCAGGCCAAACGCGCGGCAAAATCGGGGATCGCTTATCCGCCCGACAGCCATTGGCAGCGTGAATTTGAAGCCTCGTTCCCCTACACCGAAACCGAAGACCAACTGCTGGCGATTGGCGATTTCAAAGGCGACATGGAACAGCCGCGACCGATGGACCGGCTGATCTGCGGCGATGTCGGCTTCGGAAAAACCGAAGTCGCCATGCGGGCCGCGTTCAAAACGATTGAAGCGGGACGACAAGTTGCCGTATTGGTGCCGACGACGGTTCTCGCCGAGCAACATCACCGCACATTCTCTGAACGAATGGCCGAATACCCGGTCACCGTCGAATCGATATCACGATTCAAGACGAAGAAGCAGCAGAAGCGAATTCTGGAGGGAATGGAAACAGGCGGTGTCGATCTGGTCATTGGCACGCATCGGCTGATTCAAAAAGACGTGCGATTCAAAGACTTGGGATTGCTGGTGATCGATGAGGAGCAGCGATTCGGTGTCGAAGCCAAAGAAATGCTGAAACAGTTGCGGTTGGAAGTCGATGTGTTAACGCTGAGTGCCACACCAATTCCCCGCACGCTGCACATGGCCGTGCTGGGGATTCGCGACATCTCCAATCTTACGACGGCTCCGCAAGCACGGCAGGCAATTTCGACCCGACTTTGCCGGTTCGATGGTGAATTAATTCGCAACGCGATTGTTCGTGAGTTGAACCGCGGCGGGCAGATTTATTTCGTGCACAACCGCGTCTACAACATCAAGTCGATCGCCGACCGCATTCAGACGATTGTTCCCGAAGCGCGAATTGGCATCGGCCACGGACAGATGGCGGGACACGAACTCGAAGAGGCGATGCTCGATTTCGTCACCGGAAAAATCGACGTGCTCGTCTGCACGACGATTATCGAAAGTGGATTGGATATCCCCAACGCGAATACGATTCTGATTCACCAAGCCGATAATTACGGACTGGCCGACCTGCATCAGCTGCGTGGTCGGGTGGGACGGTCCGCGCATCGGGCGTACTGTTATCTGGTGCTGGAAGATGGCAGAACCGTCACGCCGATTGCCGCCAAACGTCTCAAAGCGATTGAAGAATTCAGCGAACTGGGGGCCGGCTTCAAAATTGCGATGCGCGATCTGGAGATTCGCGGTGCCGGCAACATTCTCGGCACCGAGCAAAGCGGCCACATCGCCGCCGTGGGTTACGAGCTTTACTGCCAACTGCTGGAAAACGCCGTGCGGGCGATGCGAAAACAACCGCTCCGCGAACACAAGCACGTGACCATCGACCTGCCGCTGAACGCTTTTCTGCCCGACGACTACGTCCCGGTCGGTCGGCACAAGATCGAGATGTACCGAAAACTGTCGAATGTGCGCAATCTGGATGAAATACAGCGACTGCGCGAGGAGTTTCGTGATCGTTTCGGAGCACCGCCTCCGCCGGCGGCGAGACTCCTCGAGATAAAGGAGCTACAACTCGCAGCCCAGTCGTGGCAAATTGATGAGATTCGCCGCGAAGGCCGGTTCGCAGTGTTTGGATATCGCAACCCTGTGAAGATACAGGAGTTGGGAAGACACTGCGGGGCCGATTTGCGAATCGTCGATGATCGTCATGTCTACCTGCCGCTCGATTCGGAAGATATTGGGCCGGACGAATTGTTCGATCATGTCAGATCGCTGTTGCGGCCTTCTTAGCCGCCCGCCTATAATCCGCCGCTCTTTGGTCCCCTCCTATCGAGATTTCCTCTCGAACCTGCCGATATTGATAACGTGGCGATCTCTCCGCCCAAACCGGCGTGCCATAATTCGGCCACTCAATCCTCAGCATACTCTCGGAATTACCTCATGCGGAATACCACCGTAGTGCTGCTTGGCGTCCTGTCGTTGGCTGGTTGCAATAAGCTGAGCACCGTCAAGGTTGATAACCCCGTGTTGGGGCCGCCCCCGCCACGGGTTGCGTTGGCTCAATCTCCCGAGCGCCGCGAAGGCATCACGCCGCGACCTTTCGGCGGAGATGAGTCTTCAGAAATCACCCAGGCGAAAGGCGAACAGCCGACGACACCGACCGGCGAATTCCTGCATGGCAGTCAGGTCGTCGCGACGGTGAACAATGCCCCCATTTTCGATTCCGAAGTTCTCGAACGTTACGGACTTCAACTCGATAAAGCGTCGCGCGAATTATCGCCCGAGGAAACACAGCAACTGCGGCGGCAATTGATCCAGCGAGATTTGCAGGGTTACATCGATCGCAAGTTGTTAGTGCAGACGCTGCGATCGACGTTGAAAAAAGAGCAAGTCGAAATGCTCGATGCACATCTCAACGGACTCTTCGAACAGGAAGTCAATCGCTTGAAGGGCGAGATGAAAGTGAACACGCGGCACGAGGTCGAGCGCGAGTTGGCAAAACAGGGAACGTCGCTGGAGAACTTGCGAAATTCATTCGCCAACCAGCGGATGGCAATGGAATACCTCGGGGCGAAAGCGCAGAACCTTCCCGAATCGGGACGGCCGGACATGTTGCGGTATTACGAAAAACACATCGACGAATACACCACTCCCGCGCAGGTCAAATGGCAGCAGATTGTCGTCTCATTCGACAAACATGGCGGGAAGCGCGGGGCACTTGCCGAGTTAGAAAAACTGATCGATGAATTGAAGGCCAAGGCCGACTTCGCCGAAGTGGCACGCAAGTATTCCGACGGTGTGACGGCAGATTCCGGCGGCCGTTGGGATTGGACACAGAAAGGCAGTCTCGCCGACAAGCGGACTGAAAAGGCACTGTTCGAGCTACCCGAGGGCAGCATCAGTCAGGTCTTCGTCGGCAAGAAAGATTACCAACTTGTTCGTATTGTCTCGCGTCGTCAGACACGACAGATTCCATTCGCCAAAGTGCAGGACGAAATCAAAGGCAAGCTGAAGAAAGAACAGCGCACAGAAGCGACGAAGAATGTGCTCACAGAGCTTTACGCCAATGCCGTGATCGATACGATCTTCGACAAGCGGTAGTTTTGTGAAAGCCAACCACCGATCTGCGTTTCTTCATAATTGCGCTGAGGCGCGGTGACGCTTTGCGACTCCCTGTCGGGTCACTTCGAATCCGGCATACCCAGCCCCAGCCACTCGTCGTAATCTTCCAGGAAGAAACCCATGCCGTCGGCGGCGAGCGCGGTTGTCTTATACATGATCCACCGCAGAAACTTCGCTTCTTCCTCTTTCGAATGCCAGGATTTGATCTGCTCCATCGACACGTAGACGCGGCCCTGATCGACCAGCAGATCTTCGGACAACACCGTTTCTTCTCCCGGCCTCGACGCTTTAGCTTCGACGCGTGCCGGGAAGTCTATTGTGGCTTCGTCCTCTGGCTCTGGCTCTTCCAGGATGAACTTCAGATCGCATTGCGGGCAGCGGGCAGGACGACCGAGAATGCGACGATTGGTGACGATCAGCGAAAACCCACACTTCGGACACGGAATGCTCAATGGTGCCAACGTTCTCGCCTCGTATGTGAAACGTGGATAGCCCAGCATCACGCTGGTCTCTCGTCAGCACAGCCGTTGCTAACATTTTGTAATTCTACAGCGCGACGGCCCCGCTGTCTCTAAGAGTTTTTCGAGTCGCCGTTTGATTAACCACCATCGTTCGCAAAAAGCGGACTTCTGGATGCAAATCCCGCGCATCTCGCTGGAAACGGGGGGCTGGCTGTGCAAAGATCGGCACGGTTACCGTGCCGCAAGAGGGCTCCCGGTTGTTCTGCAATCCGTCGAGTTCAACGAGTCCAAATCGCTTCGAGCGAAAGGAAAGGCTGATGCAGCAAGTTGGGATCGTCGGCGTCGGCTTGCTGGGTACGGCCATGGCAGGCCGGCTGCTAAGAGACGGTTTCGACGTCGTTGGATTCGACCTCGATCAGCAGCGACGCGAACAACTTTCAGAACTTGGTGGACGGCCTGTTGAGTCGGCCCGCGAGGTTGCACACTCGTGCAAGCGAATCGTCCTCAGTCTGCCGAATTCTGGAATCGCCGTAGCCGTCATCGATGACATCGTCGGCAGCTTATCGCCCGATTCGATCGTTATTGACACCACGACGGGTGATCCCGAAACAATGAAGGGCTTGGGAAATCGGTTGGCCGAACATGGAGTCTCTTATCTCGATTCGACGGTGGCCGGCTCGAGCAAACAGGCGCACCTCGGTGATGTCGTCGTCATGGTTGGCGGCGACTCTCGGGCATTCGAGTCGTGTCGCGATATTTACGGCGCGATCGCCAGAGAAACCGTGCACGTTGGCGAATGCGGTAGCGGCGCCCAAATGAAACTGGTGGTCAATCTGATTCTGGGACTCAACCGGGCCGTGCTTGCCGAAGGGCTGTCGTATGCACGTTCACTCGGTCTTGATTTGCGCAATGTGCTGGACCTGCTGAAATTGACCGTGGCATACTCGCGGGTGATGGACTCGAAGGGAGAGAAAATGGTGGCCGGCGACTTCTCCACCGAAGCAAGGTTGTCACAGCATCTCAAAGACGTCCGTTTGATTCTCGCAACTGCATCCGAAACGGACCGCAGCCTGCCACTCTCAAGGTTGCACGAAGACCTTCTCGCATCGCTCGATGCCGCCGGACACGGCAACGAAGACAACAGCGCCGTCTTCAAAGCATACGAATAGGTTAGCCGCGACGCGCAGGCTTTCCGAAGCGGAGCGCGACGCGATCAACTCAGTTCTTCACACAGCCGCCGCGCTAACTTAGTGGCCGTCTCGTCGTTCAAGCAGTGCGGGTTGATCACCAGGCAACCGTCGCTCAGCTGGCCGTGACTGACGTAGACCGGCGGCGATCCGTTACGCAGCCGGCGACAGACTTCAAATGCCGAACGACCAAGCACCGATTCATCAATGGCGATCTCCAGTGTCGGCCAGCTTTCTTCGTGGGACGGAACGACGGTTCGGCAATTGGAGTGCGTGCCGCGCAGTTCCGTTTCGATGGCTTCGAGATAGGATTGAAAACGGGCAAAGTCTTTGTCGTAGGCTCCCGATGCGAACAAATCGAGTGCGGTGAGCAGTGCGATGATTTCTTCCTTCGAGACCTTCAATGCGCGCCCGATGCCGTGACGCGGAATGCCTGCGAGTTTTTCGCGGTCGATGAAATCGGCGGGCGGTTCCCACAATTCGGGGTGATCGTCCATGTCGAGCATCTGCAGCGCCGCCGCCGCGATGAGATCGCGGCGACCGCAGAGAATGCCCGTCGATTGCGGCCCACGAATTCCCTTGCCGCCACTGAAGGACACGAGATCGGCGCCCAAGGCGGCGATGGCGGTAAGATTCGCACGCGGGGGGAGTTCACCGGCGGCATCGACCAACACCGGCAGCCCATGTTTGCGGCCGATGGCGACAACCTCTTCAAGATCCGGGCGTGAGCCGGGGCCGAACGCGTAAACAATGCCGGCCGTGCGATCGGAAATCGCCGCCTCGTATTCCCACGCTTCGGTACGGCGGACACCCGCGTTGGAGACAATTTCGTTGAAGCCAACTTCCGTCAGCCGCGCCCCCGCAGCGCGAATCGCATGATCGTAACCGCTGCGTTGTTCGCGGGCGATGAGTATCTCGTGCGGAAAGCCGTCACAGTGCGGTAATCGTTCCATCCGCCCCAGATCGAACCCGGTCAAAATCGCCGCCGTCCCCATCGTCAACCCGGCCGCCGAGCCGGCCGTCACCAATCCCGCCTCGGTCCCGGTGAGCGTCGCAATTCGACGCGAAGCGGCCGCCTGCAACTGCTCCAACGGCACCCACTCCCCCGCCGCCGCAACAAACGCATCCAGCACAGCCGCCGGCATCGGCGCACCACCCAACCGCGTAACGGCCCCGCTGGCATTGATGATCGGTTCGAGGTTGTGTTCGTTGTAGATCGACATTGGGGTACTCGAATAGAGGTGAATCAATCAGGAACGAAAGCGAGGAAGAATTGAAGTGTCGCGCTGCAAATGCAGTTGGCCGGGTGAACACGGTTCATTTTTACACTTCGGTCGGTTATGATCCACTTTGGTAGAAGTTTCGTTGTGAATGTCATTGGACAAATCGATGCCCTGTGCTGGCGTGTCGGCCAATCTATCAGTTTCCGCTATAATAATCGTGGCTGACAGCCAACTCGCAACGGGTTTTCTTGATGACCGTTGGCGGGACGGTTTGGCCATCGTGGGAGCGGTGGGTGTCCTGCTCACTTTGTTGGGGGTAGGGATAGCGATCTGGCAACTTTACAAAACGCAATCAGCAACTGCCGCTGCCGTGCAGGCCATCAACGACAGCAAAGAACGGTATGAAACGTATGTGGTCGGACATGCGGATCGACTTCTGTCAGAGGCGAAACTTCTTGTACAATCGGAGAAGTGGCAGTTGGCAGCAATTCGTCTTGACGACATGGCTGGCTTTGTGATGCAGTTTGCTGCTGCGGATGACGAGTGGGGAGAGTTGGCAGCCACTTTGCGTGACTTCAGTGTTCAGTTCGAGCGGGTTGCAAACGGAAAATTGAAACCAGATCCAGTGCGAAACAAGTGGCATAAGGCGCAGCAAAAACTTAGCCAAAAGTTGGGCCAACATCACGGCCCATTCTTGAGTGTCCAACAGGAACAGAACAATGACACCAGATGAACAATTTGTGAGTACGCTTGAAAAACTACTCGAACGCAGCAAGAAGAACGAAGTCAACTGGCAGCGAGGTTCCCAGTCTGTTTTTTTAGTTTCGTTTCAAGGCTCGCCAATTACACACATTTCAATCGCCTTTGGTTCTCCTGAGGCTGCGCCAGACTGGTTTGAAGCCGCCCTGTACGTGGGCAATGAAATTGCGATGGCATTGCGCGTTGAGGAGGGAGGCGACACCGAGCAATTCGACCTACTTTACGAGCTATGGAAAAATGCAGAGAGATCGGTCGTCAAATGGGATCAGTCATTGAATGTGGTCAACAAGGCGTTGGATTCAGAGGAGATGGTCGGGGCGGCGCCTGATACTGATGACGACATTGGTTTTTGAGACAAAGCGTACTGAGCATTGAAGTGCGCTGGGCGGGCTGCAACTTGCAACTCTGCCACCGGTGCAGACGAGCCTCTTCTCTGGCTCCGGACTCTCGTCCGCTACCCCAACAACCCGGGTATCGGTTCGCCGTGGTAGATGCGGTGGGGGCGGTTGAGTTCGTCGTACCAGGCGGCTTCGGCGGGGATGCCGAGGGCGTGGTAGATGCTGGCGGCCATGTTTTCCGGCTTTTGCGGACTCGTTGCGGGGTAACCGCCGGTCTTGTCGGACGAGCCGATGACCGTGCCGCCGTTCACGCCGCCGCCGGCGAAGAACACACTCTGCACGGCTCCCCAGTGGTCGCGGCCGGCACCGTTGAAACTGTCGGTGAGCGTTGAGAGTTTCGGCGTGCGGCCGAATTCGCCGGCCATCGCGATCATCGTGCTATCGAGCAGGCCGGTTGTTTCCAGGTCGTCGAGCAAGGCCGACAGCGCGCGGTCGGTCGGCGGGAAGAGGCGTTCCTTCAGGCGGAAGAATGAGTCGCCGTGCGTGTCCCACGTTTCGTTGTTGCCCAGGTTCACCTGGACCATGTTGACGCCCGCCTCGACCAATCGGAACGCCATCAACAGCGACCAGCCGAAACTGTTCGCGCCATATCGCTGTTGTGTTTTGGGATCGGCTTTGGTGACGTCGAAAGCGCGGTGGATTTTCTTGTCGGCCAGTAATGAAATGGCCGACTGACGGCTGCGGTCGTACTGCTGCGTCTCGGCCGACTGCTCGAGCGCGTGCCGCTGCCGATCGATCGACTTCAACAAGTTCAAGCGGCCATCGAACCGGCCGACGTTCATGCCGTGCTGCAGTTTCAGATTCGGTGCTTGATACACACGAGCATCGGCACTGGTTGGGGGTTTCTTGGATTGATTGGGAAACGTGTATTCTGGATAAGCGCCGCGCCACATTGGGTTGCCGTAGGGCGAAGCTTCGACGAAGAACGGGTCGCGGTGTTGGCCCATGATTCCGCCGTAGGCGCCGGGAATGACACCGCCGGACCAATGCACGAGTCGCTCGGGAAGTACGACGGCTGGGGGCAGGTTGTTATTTCGGGGCGTGGTCGCATCGCCGGCGACCGAGGCAATCGACGGCCAGTCGGAGGGCCTGGGTTTGCGGTCCCCTTTGTATCCGGGCGGTGTCTTCGACCGGCCGGTGAGCATGTAGAAATGCCCCGTAGTGTGCGAGTTGGTGGGGTGCGTGAGCGAACGGACGACCGCCCAATGACGGCTGCGCTGGGCGAGCATGGGCAGATGCTCGGAAATTTCGATTCCCGGTGTTGCGGTGGCAATTGGCGAGAACTCGCCGCGGATTCCATCGGGCGCTTCTGGTTTCAGGTCGAAACTCTCGTGCTGCGATAATCCACCGGAAAGAAAGATGTAAATGCACGCCTTCGCCCGGCCTGCGCCCGGCGCATCGGTTAGCCGTCCCGAGTCGGCCGCCCGTAGCGACTCGACGTGGTTACCCGCCAATCCCAACAACCCGACCGCACCGGCCTGAATTGCGGTTCGACGCGAGACAGCCGGATGTTGCAGCGAGCGAGCGTCATGCCCTCTCATGTTCATTCCCCTGAACGAATCAAACGAACGCACCGGCTGCCATTTTGATGTACACGCCGTTGACTGTCAAACTCAATCGAGGCGGGAACGGGTGAAACGCAGTGCGCGGTCCCGCAAAATCGTGCAGTCTGTCCCAGATAGAATCGGCCATTGATTCGCAATTCTTTTCCCAACCACACAGAATCGAAGACCGCTTGCCATAAAACGGCGGGCTTGGGAAGGCAGCATGCAGAAGAGTGAACTGGGAACAGCTAAACATGCATAGTCGCAACCAACACGTTGACGTTTACCCAATTTGCATGGCACTCACGGCGTGGGCAAACGACTTTGTTGATGATGCCTGTCGTGGGACCCGCGCCGGTGCGATTTGGAATTCGCACACTTTCTCCTGAAGCACTTGGTCGAATCGAAACGCAACTCAGATTCGTCCGTTGAGCAGTATACCGAAGGACAGAGAGTTGTGGACGGGGAGAAGCAGTTGCGGTAGCATGCTCAGCGGTGCAGAATCGACGTGTCTCGCAGCGAGACCCGCTCGCTGGTGTTTGGATTTTCGGTGACACCATCAGGCGCTGATTCGAGAATCTTCAGGTAAGCCTTGCATGGATTCCAATAAGTCAGTTGGTTCGCTTCCTAAAACCTTCGGTCGTTACCACATCGAAAAGGTACTCGGCGAAGGTGCGATGGGAGTTGTCTATCTCGCGCGAGATAGCAAGCTCGATCGTCAGGTGGCGCTCAAGGTTCCCAAGTTCGACGAAAATCCCGAGACGATGGAGCGTTTTCTGCGCGAAGCGCGCGCCGCCGCGACACTGGATCATCGCAATATCTGTTCCGTCTACGATATCGGCGACCTTGATGGCGTTCACTACATCTCGATGGCTTACATCCCTGGGCGACCACTGTCGGCATTTGTTGACAGGAAGCGGCAGCAGCCGGAGCGAATCGTCGCATCGATTGTCCGGAAGCTTGCGCTGGCACTGGATACCGCTCATCAGGCAGGCATCATCCATCGCGACCTGAAACCGGCGAACGTCATGCTGGATCAGCAGAACGAGCCGGTCATTATGGATTTCGGACTCGCTCGTCAGTTGAACGAGAACAAGAACTCGCGGCTGACGCAAAGTGGCAGCTTGATGGGTTCGCCCGCTTACATGTCACCGGAACAGGTGAACGGCGAAATCGACCGCATCGGCCCGTCGAGCGATATCTACAGTCTCGGCGTCTGCCTTTACGAATTCCTCACCGGCGAAGTCCCATTCGATGGCCCTCCAGCAGCGGTGTTCGGTCAGATTCTGACGCAAGAGCCACCGAAGCCAAGCACGTTTCGCCCTGATCTCGATCCCCGGCTGGAAGCCATTTGCCAGAAGATGATGGCCAAACAGATCGACGAGCGTTACGGGACAATGCGCGAGATAGCCAAGGCGCTGGCTAACTTTCTGAAGAACGACAACCCAAAAGAACAGCAACCCGACTCCGCCTTCGAGGCATTGTTTCAAGCGGTCGCGCTCGACAATTCTCCAAAACGTGCCACGGTGGGCGGAAACGCCCAACGCCACACAATGGCCGGCCATCTGCAGACGCAGGCGGCGAAACAACAGACCGTTTCCGCTTCGAGCGGAACGATTCAATCGACTTCTGAGAAACTCCGGCAGTCGTTGGGGAAACTTCCCGGTTGGGCCAAAGGAACAATCGGCAGCGTGGTTGCAATCTTGTTGGTGTACTGCATCACTCTCCCGTTTCGAGCAGACGCCCCCCCGACGGCAGACAGTCAGACTCCTGATTCGTCGGAGCCAGCAATTACCGAATCGTCCTCGACGAGCAGCCCGACAACGACCGTCGCAACTCCATCCCCGGCCAAGGCCCCGTTTTCATCGACACGGGCGAAAGAGTACCAGCGAGCCTGGGCCAAGCACCTCGGTGTTGAGGTGGAAATCACCAACAACATCGGCATGAAGATGCTGCTGATCCCGCCCGGTGAATTCACAATGGGCTCATCGCAGGCAGAGATCGAAAAGTGGGTGAAGGCGACGAATTACGCACCCAATCTCGAGAGTTTTCGAAGTGAAGGACCGCAGCATCAGGTGACGCTGACGAAGTCGTTCTATCTGGGTGCCTACGAGGTCACCCAAACGCAATACCAGCTGGTGATGGGCGCCAATCCGTCGCGTTTTTCAACCAATGGTCCCCAAAGAGGCAAAGTCGCCGGTCTTGAGACTGGCCAATTTCCAGTCGAAACGGTGAGTTGGCTGGACGGGGTCGATTTCTGCATCAAGCTCAGCGAACGGGAAGGCCTTCGGCCCTGCTATTCCCGAGATGACGACAGAGTAACGATCGTTCAAGGCAACGGTTACCGACTGCCAACCGAGGCCGAATGGGAATTCGCCTGTCGAGCGGGGACGAAGGCATGGTGGTCCTTTGGCAACGACGAGCAGGAACTTTCGCGGTATGGTTGGAACGGTTCCAACTCCGACGACAGAACGCACGCGGTTGGCAAACTGCGTAGCAACCCTTTCGGTCTCTACGACATGCACGGCAACGTCTGGGAATGGTGCCAGGACTGGCACGGAGCATACCGCAGCAAAAACAGTGCCGTCACCGATCCATTGGGACCTGCTCAAGGGACTGGCCGCGTGTTGCGAGGCGGCACGTTCAACGTGACGGACCTTTCATCGACACTCGCCCGTTCAGCTTTCCGAAATTTCAACCAGCCGGGCGTCCGTCACAACTCCAGTTCTAACTCCGCCTATGGTTTTCGCGTGGCGAGAACATTTGCCAAGAAAGACTACGCCCTGCAATTCGACGGCAAATCGGGCTACGTGAAGATTCCCTCGCTGTTTTTCGATGGGAACTACCCAATCACGATTGAGGCCGTGGTAACGCCGAGTAAACGTCGAGGACATGCTGTCGTTGTCTCAGATTCTTTTGGTACAACTGGTATGACTCTGAGAGTTCGAGACCAAGACGCGTGGAACGCGACTGGTGGGTTTTCCGGCGATTGGCTCGACGCAACTGCAAAGAAAACGATCGAGGTCGGCAAGCGAGTCCACGTGGCAGCCGTCTGGGACCACAAGGTGCTTTCGGTGCACGTTGAAGGCAAGATCGCCGCATCAAGCCCGGCGGGAAGAACCGATTTTCGGCCTTCCAGACAACCTTTCATCATCGCGAATTATCCGGGTTCAGCGACAAGTTCAGCACGGCGACGGCTATTTGCATTTAACGGTCGAATTGAAGAAATCCGCGTCTCCAGCATCGCGCGTCAAATTGGTTCGGAAATCGACCCGAAACAACCGCTCGAAGCGGACGAAAATACCATCGCCTTGTATCACTTCGATGAGGGTACGGGAGGCGTGTTGCGTGATTCATCCGGCAACGAGCACCACGGACAAATTGTCGGCGCAAAATGGATGAACGCCGATGGAACGCCGATTGGGTCGAAATAAACTGGCCGGCCCGCGTGAGTGTTCTCTGCATCGTCA
>JABISG010000034.1 GCA_018699955.1 Planctomycetaceae bacterium
CGACATCTACACCAACGAGAAAGTCGGCCCCGCAGAAATCGCCGCACACACCATTCACACCGTCCGCAATCCGCGCAAACCTGTCGCCGCGCGAGATAAACATGGTCGCGATGTTCTCGCAAGCATTGCCCGCCGCGATGACGAATTTCTCAAGGCATTCGACAGCCGCATTTTGCAAGGGCTGACCGACGAACATTTCATCGAACTCGATCTTGGAGAACTGGATAACCCGCAGCGCATCACACTGTTTCTTACCGGTTGGGTCTTCCCAACCGACACATCGCTGAACGTTGCCATCTCGCAAAACCCCAACATCGATCCACCCCGTCCGCCGTCGATCCAGGTGCCGGACGGCAAGGGTGGTTGGCGCGAAGCCATCCCGTACACAGGTTTTCCCGGCGGGAAGACGAAGACAATTGCCATCGACATTTCCGACATCTTCCCTGCCGACGACTACCGGTTGCGGCTGACAACGTCGATGCAACTCTGCTGGGACCAGATGTTCTTCACCGTCGATGAGGAACCGGAAGAAGTTGAATCGACCGAATTGAAACTCATTGCCGCCAACCTGCATTTTCGTGGCTTCAATCGCCGCATCGAGCACCCCGGCAACGGACCGGAATCGTACGACTACAATCAGGTCGATATCAGTCCCAAATGGCCGCCGATGGCCGGCCGATTCACGCGCTATGGTGACGTTGCACCGCTGCTGCAAACTGAGGACGATCAACTCGTTGTGATGGCGTCCGGCGATGAAATGACGCTCCGCTTTCGCGCTCCCGAGAAGCCGCTGCCAAGAGGCTGGCGACGCGATTTTGTCCTCTACAACGTCGGCTGGGACAAAGACGCCGACCTCAACACGGTCTACGGCCAAATGGTCGAGCCACTGCCGTTCCGTGCAATGCGGCGTTATCCGTTTCCCGTCGATCAGCCGACACCGAACTCGCCGGAATACCGCGATTACCTGCAACGTTATCAAACGCGAACACAAAACGCCGGCCGGTTCTGGAAAGCGTTGGCCAGGTGAATCCCCCGCCGACTCGAAGAGCAAACAAGGAACAAGACGCAGGCTCGTAGTGACCCGATTCATCGGGTTGCTTCGCGTCAGGAAGCGATCGAACCTCATGAATACAGTCACTACGAACCTGCACCAGCACGAAATGAGTCGTTGACCGCCGGTTGCCGCACGCTTTATACTCAATACGCGCACCAGTCCCAGACCATCGAATTCTGGCCATTGTTTTCCATGCAGTTCCTGCCATCACAACCCAGTCATCGGCAATGGCGTATGTTCGAGCAGTCCGTCTGCTCGAAAGCCATCGGGTTGCTGGTATTGTTGCTGACGATGGCGTTTCTGGGAACAGGCACTGCGCACGCGAGTTGCGGCGACTATCTCGCCCCCCACGGTTCAGATGAAGCGATTCGAACCACTCAAACACCGCCGACCAATACGCGTTCCGACAACGAGCGATCACCAGCCCCTTGCAACGGTCCTTCGTGTCATCGGCAATCCGAATTTCCGGCTCCTCCTGTTCCGCCAACGGTTGTTCAAAACGGTGGCGAACAATTCGGCATTCCCAGCGACACTGAGTCCCTTCTCGTTCTCTCGTGCAGCGAACGGTTGAGCGGTGACGCGCCTCTTCTGCGACCTGGATTCCGACAGCGCATCGAACGCCCGCCCCGCGTTCTGCCGACTGTTCTGTGAATCGCGCCGTGCGTTTTTTCGGTGCCGATTTTCGTTCGTGAAACCGTCGCGTATGTCTGCGCGGGTCGTTGATCCGTCGCTAACCGTATCCCGCTGCAGATGCTTAGATTTCACAGGGGCATTGTTGCATGTCTGCCACAACGACTGATACGTCCGCTCGGCCACGGGCTACCTACACGCCGGCTATCGGGCCGAAGCTGAAGAAGTTGTTCTATCTCGTCTGCGCAATGTTGGCGGTGATCGGGGCGAATTCGCTGTACTTGTCCGGTGTCACCGCCGTCGATGCTCTGACGGGCCGCACTTATGAAAACTGGTTCTATCAATACATGTTTCTTGGCCATCTGGTGCTGGGGCTGTTATTCATCGTGCCGTTTCTGGTGTTCGCAATCGTCCACATGCGGAACACGTACCGCCGCAAGAACCGGCGGGCTGTCCGTGCGGGGTACGCACTTTTCGTGGCATCCATCGCGGTGCTTCTCAGTGGATTGTTGTTGATGCGAGTGGGACTGCTCGATCTCAAACTGCCCGCGGCACGCACGACGGTTTACTGGATACACGTCGGCGCGCCGTTGCTTGCCGGCTGGTTGTATTGGCTGCATCGGCTGGCCGGACCACCCATTCGTTGGCGGTGGGGAATGGCATACGGTGCAATTGTCGGGGCGGCCGTTGCGGCTATGCTGATGTTTCACACTCAAGACCCCCGCGCATGGAACGTCGCCGGGCCGAAGTCGGGTGAAAGGTATTTTCAGCCATCGCTCGCCCGCACATCGACCGGCAATTTCATTCCCGCCCGTGCGTTGATGATGGACGAGTATTGCAAGAAATGTCATGCCGACGTTCATGCCCGTTGGGCCGACAGCGTGCATCACTTGTCTTCGTTCAATAACCCGGCTTATCTGGCATCGGTCCGCGAGACGCGCGACGTGGTTCACAAACGCGACGGCACCGTGCAGGCATCGCGGTGGTGTGCCGGCTGTCACGATCCGGTCCCGTTTTTCAGCGGCGCGTTCGATGATCCCGAATTCGACGACGTCAAACACCAAACCGCGCACGCCGGCATCACTTGCACGAGTTGTCACGCCATCACCCACGTTGGCAGCGACGGTGTCAGCAATCGTGGCAACGGCGATTACACCATCGAAGAGCCGTTGCATTACCCGTTCGCCTACAGCGACAACCCTATGCTGCAATGGATCAACAATCAGTTGGTGAAGGCCAAACCATCGTTCCACAAGAAGACGTTTTTGAAACCGTTTCACAAGTCCGCGAGTGATCCGGCAATCGAGGCGGCCGACTTCTGCTCGGTCTGCCACAAGGTGCATCTTCCGTACGAATTGAATCATTACAAGGAGTTTCTGCGGGGGCAAAACCATTACGACTCGTGGCTGCTCAGCGGCGTTTCCGGACACGGTTCGCAAAGCTTCTACTTTCCGCCCGAGGCCGAAACAACGTGCAACCGCTGCCATATGCCATTGCAGGAGTCGGATGATTTCGGCGCACAGTTCTTCGACGATTCCGGCAAGCTGACCGTCCACGATCACTTGTTCCCCTCGGCCAACACGGCCATTGCCTGGCTGCGCGAGAAGCCCGAGGTGATCCGCGAACATCAGAAGTTTCTCGAAGGTGTGATGCGGGTCGATATTTTCGGCGTGAAGGAAGAAGGTAGCATCACCGGCAAACTGCACGCGCCGTTGCGGCCCCAGGTTCCCGAACTGAAACCGGGGGCAACGTATCTGCTGGAGACGGTGATCCGCACCGCGAAGATGGGCCACCTCTTCACGCAAGGCACAGCCGATTCCAACGAAGTGTGGCTCGACATCACGGTGACGGCGGGCGAAGAGGTGATCGGTCGTAGCGGCGAGCTGGATGACCGCAAACACGTCGATCCCCGGTCACATTTCGTCAACGCTTTTGTCCTCGATAAGGATGGCAACCGTATCGACCGCCGCAATGCGCAGGACATTGTTGTGCCGTTGTACAACCACCAGATTCCCCCTGGCGCGGGACAAACGGTTCATTACCGGCTCAGTCTGCCCGACGATCTTTCGGCACCAATCACCGTCGATATCAAACTGCAATACCGCAAGTTCGACGGCACCTACATGGAGTTCGTTGCCCGCACCCGGCGGCCCGGCGATGTGCCGTTGCGCGGATATGTGCCGGGCAAACCGTATGTGAATAACCTGCCCATCACCACGCTTGCCCACGACCGCATTACGTTTCCCGTCGCCGGAGTTTCCACCGAAGTGACCAACAGCACCCCCAAGGTTGAGGCCTGGATGCGATGGAACGACTACGGAATTGGGTTGTTTCTCAAGGGCAAGAAAGAACTGCGGCAGGCAGCCGATGCCTTTGCCAAAGTCGAAGAGTTGGACCGCTACGACGGTCCGTTGAATCTGGCTCGCGTGTTGGAGCGCGAGGGCAGCCTCGACTTGGCGGTCGATGCCATTCGGCGGGCAGCCGCCTTCAAAGAACCAGCGGCTCCACCGTGGACCATCGCCTGGCTCAGCGGAGTCATTAATCGTCAGCAAAACCGTCTTGAAGAGGCGCAGGGGAACTTTGAAAAAGTGTTGACCGATCAGACGGCCGACATGCGCCGCCGCCGGTTCGATTTCAGCCTCGACTATCGCGTCCGCAATTTATTGGGCGAAACGCTCTACGATCGCTCGCGCGGGTTTCGGACCGACAGCAACCGCCCTCAGCGCGTCGAATTGCTGCAGCAGGCAGTCGCCACGTTTGAAAAGACGCTGGAAATCGATTCCGAAAACGCGACAGCGCATGCCAACCTCGCGCAGATTTACAAAGAGCTGGGCGACACCGAGAAGGAAGTCAGACATCGTGAATTCCACGACCGATATCGCCCCGATGACACGGCACAAGGCCGCGCCGCGCGACTGGCTCGCCAGCAGTATCCCGCCGCCAACGACGCAGCCGACGAGCCGGTGATCTATTTCTTGAATCGCGACAAAGACGAGAGAGCGAGTCAAAACAAATGAAAACCGAAAACAAAGATTCGTCCGACACGGTCCCGCAAGTTGAAACCGAAGAGGTCCCCGCCGACGACTCGGTCATTGGCACCGCACTCATGTGGTCGGCCGCGGTTGCCCTGCTGTTGGTGATCGTCGGCGCATTCTCTCTCTGGTGGTTTAACCGCACCGAACCCCCGCCGCCCCCACAGCAGACCCCTCTAACGCTTCCCAAAGTGCGGCAAACACCGACAACCGTCACGCGGCCCAACATTCTCTTCACCGACATCACCGAAGAGGCCGGCATCCGCTTCGTGCATGAAAACGGTGCGACGGGCGAGAAACTGCTACCCGAAACGATGGGCGGCGGCTGTGCCTTTCTCGACTTCGACGACGACGGCGATCAGGATCTGCTGCTGGTCAATTCCAACCGCTGGCCTTGGGATAAGCGGCCGCAGGAAACACCGCCGACCTTGGCGCTCTACCAGAACGACGGAACCGGCAAGTTCGCCGATGTCACCAAACAATGGGGACTCGATGTCTCCTTCTATGGCATGGGCGTGGCTGTCGGCGATTACGACAACGACGGTCGCGTCGATCTGTTCTTCACCGCCGTCGGGCCGAACCGGCTGTTCCACAACACGGGAGAACGGTTCGTTGACGTAACGGAGGTCGCCGGACTGGTTGGCGGAGCGAACGAGTGGGGTACCAGTTGCGGCTGGTTCGATTACGACAACGACGGCCGGCTCGATCTGTTCGTCTGCAATTACGTCCGTTGGAACCGCGAATTCGATTTGGCACAAAACTTCCAACTCACCGGCGGCGGTCGCGCTTACGGCAGGCCGCAGGTCTTCGAGGGAAGCCACCCCCATCTCTATCACAACGACGGCGACGGTAAGTTTTCCGATGTCTCCAAGCAAGCCGGCATTCAGGTTGAGTACGAGGCAACCGGGACCGCGTTGGCGAAATCGCTCGGCCTCTCGTTTGCCGACGTCGATGGTGACGGACTCCTCGACGTTGTCGTTACCAACGACACCGTCCGCAACTTTCTGTTTCGCAACCAGGGTGACGGCAGCTTCGATGAAGTCGGTGTGCCGTCCGGCATTGCCTTCGACAACAATGGCAAGGCGCGCGGGGCGATGGGGGCCGACGCGGCTCATTTTCGCAACAACAACAGTGTCGGCATTGCCGTCGGAAACTTCTCCAACGAAATGACGGCGTTGTATGTGGCCCGCGATACGAATCTGCAGTTTCGAGACGAAGCCGTTTCCAACGGTTTGGGGCCGGTCACTCGGCTGGAACTCACGTTCGGACTCTTCTTCTTCGACGCCGATCTTGACGGACGGCTCGACCTGTTTGCCGCCAACGGCCATCTCGAAGAGGACATCAACAAGGTACAGGCAAGTCAGCATTACGAACAGCCGCCGCAACTGTTGTGGAACAGCGGACCGGAACACCCCGATGAGTTCCTCCCGCTGCCGGTCGATAACACCGGCGAGGATTTCGCCCGACCGATGGTCGGCCGTGGCACGTCGTTTGCCGACATCGATGGCGACGGCGACCTCGACATCCTCATCACCGCCGTCGGCCGAGAGCCGCGATTGCTGCGGAATGATCTGCTCTCAACAAAGAAACCCGGCCATCATTGGCTGCGTTTAAAGCTCATCGGAAAGCAATGCAATCGCGATGCGATTGGCAGCATGGTTGAAGTTCAACTCGGCAAACGGACGCTCAAGCAGCAGGTCATGCCGACCCGCAGTTACCTCTCACAAACCGAACTCCCGGTGACCTTCGGTTTGGGGCAAGCCGAGAAAGTCGATCACGTTCGCATTCGCTGGGCCGACGGAACCACTCAGGAGATTCCTAGTCCGGAGGTCGATCGTCTGATCCGCATCGAACAACAACCAATCACCAAGCCATAGCAAGTTGAGCCGCCACCGAAGGGAACGATTTCCACGAATCCGACGACGGGCCCACCCTGAAATGCTACAATGCTTTCTCAATCGAACGGCCGATTCATTTGGCGCGTGTCTCAACAAATTCCTTTCGTTTGCCTCTGTTGTTATCGGATGTTGACATGGCCTTTTCGTTTTCATTGCTGCTCGGCGAACCGCAAAGACTCACGGCGTTTCGACTGTTTGCGCTACTGGCGGTAGTTATATCGCTGGACGCGGCGCCGACCGTGGCGGCCGACATGCAATATCCGCTGGCAGTTGTCGCCGGTGCCGATGGGACTGTCTTCGTCGCCGATCGCAAACTGCCGGGCATCTGGAAGGTGACCGGCGAGACGGCCGAGGTCTATTTTCAGGGATCGAAGAAGTTCCGCACACCGCTGAATGCCGTCCGCTGTGTTGCGATCGACAAGGATGGACTGCTGCTGGCGGGCGACTCAGCCACTCGCGAGGTTTACCGCTTCGACAAGGCGGGAAAGCCGCAGCCGCTGACGAAAGGGGGCATCGGCATTCCCATGGCCATCGCCGTCGATGGCGACGGTGACTTGTTTGTTGGTGATTTGGAAACACAGCGGATTTGGAAAGTACCGGCCGCGGGCGGTGAACCGAAGGAGTTCGCCGTCGTCCCCGCGCCGCGCGGATTGGCGTTCGACAAACAGGGACGGCTGTGGGTTGTCTCGCACGGCAAGAATCAACTCATCCGACTTGGCACGGACGGTAAAAGCGAAATCGTCGCCAAGGGACGCCCGTTTCGTTTTCCGCACCAGGTGGTGCTCGACGACGACGGAACGGCGTATGTCAGCGACGGCTACGCCAAAGCCGTCTGGAAAATCGCCGACGGCAAAGCACCAGAAAAACTGGTGGAAGGCAAGCCGCTCGACAATCCGGTTGGCATCGCGCTACGCGGCAAGGACATACTGATTGCCGACCCGCGGGCGAATGCCCTGTTTGCCATCGATGCGGAAGGCAAACTCTCGACGCTGCTTCAAAGCAAACCGGCAAAGTAGTTGCCAGGTAACAGGCCGGACGCAACTGCATTCGTCAGCCACGTTGTCGCGCCGAAAAAAGTGCAGCGCAGCCGACGACTTCTACTTTGACATCGATGAAACGGTCGTCAAGAACTCGCTGCAGATCATCGAGTGAGTCGTCGGCATTGCTGAATATGCGTTTTTGATTGTAGAGCGCCATCAGCCTTCGCGCTGCAAAACCTCGGCGCACCCCGTGCGCAAGCAACGTGGAACCGAAAATCACTCCACCCGGTTTCAAGAGATGCTGCAGGTGATCGAACGCGGCCGCTTTCGTACTCAGATCACCCGGCAAACAGTGCAGAACGTAGTTCATGCCAATGGAATTGAACCGCTCGCCGTCGTACGGAATCGACTCAAGCAGATTGGCCTGTAGCAATTCGGGACGATACCGCTCGATTCGCTCCGCTGTTTGCTGCAGACAGTTCTCGTTGAGATCCAGCAACGCAACCCGCGGCGCCTCTGCGGGAAAACCGCAGTGATCGAGAAAGTATCCGGTCCCGACACCAACATCGAGATGATTGTCCGTGACGTTTTCGTTGTACAGCGCCAGCAATCGCTTCGTCGGACATTTCCAGATGAAGCGGTTGGAGAATCCCAACACCAGCAGATCGTAAGTCCGCAGCACGCGCGGCGAGTAAACGCTCTGCCCGGCACGGACATCATCGGACAGGTCTGAATCGGACAGGTGAGAATCGGTCAAAGAACTCGCCTTCTAAGGCATGCAAATCTGGCCGGCCCGAGCGTGGGCCGTGTCCTGCAAATCGCCGCAGCCTACTTCTTCACCGGCAGTGGCGCACCGATCGATTTCCGCCACGCTGTTAACTTTCCGTACAACTCATCTCGTTTCTTTGGATTCGTCTCGGCGAGGTTGTGTCTCTCGGAAATGTCTTCCTGCAAGTCGTACAGTTTGAGTTGATTGTTCTCGAAGAATTCGATGAGCTTGTAACGTCCCTGCCGAATTGCCCCTGCCGGTGTGGTTCGCCACGTGCCGCGTTTCGCATTTGCTTCCAGGTAACCAGGAAAGTGCCAATAGATCGCCTCGCGGTCAAGAGTCGCCTTGCCGGCCGACTTGAGTAACGGCAACAAACTCTTTCCATCGAGTTGCTGTGCCGGATCGAGTGTTGCGCCGGCGATTTCTGCAAGTGTTGGGTAGAAATCGAGCGTGACCACCGGCTCGGCGCATTCACTGCCCGGTTCGACCACTTTTCGCCATCGCACAATTTGTGGTACGCGAATCCCCCCTTCGTACAGCATGCCCTTCCCGCCGCGCAGCGGAGCGTTCGACGAAACGTCCTTCGCTCCCTGAATGCCCGCATCTGCATATCCCCCCAAGCCGCCGTTGTCCGACGTGAACACGACCACCGTTTTCTCAGTCAATTTAAGTTCATCGAGCTTGTCCAAAATGCGGCCCACGCTCTCATCCAGGCTCTGAATCATCGCCGCATAAACCGGGTTGCGGTGTCCTTTGACCGGCGGCTTCTTGCGGTATTTTGCGATCAAGTCTTCCTTCGCTTGTAATGGTGTGTGCACGGCGTAATGAGGCAGGTACAGGAAAAACGGACCATCGCGATTCGCTTCGATGAAGGTCAATGCTTCATCGGTCAGCCGGTCAGTCAGGTACTCGCCCTTCGGGCCGTTCTTGAGTTGGCCGTTGCGATAGGGGCTGAAATAGCTCGCCGGTGATCCACGTCTTCCCCCCGCCACGTTGAGATCGAACCCCTGTTCCGATGGTCCTTCGGTCGGCGGACTTCCCAGATGCCACTTGCCCATGTGCGCCGTCGCATAACCGGCCTTGCGAAGAATCTCCGCCGGAGTGACGTGCCGCTGCGGCAAGACGGTCTTGTTGACAACCGGCACCGCCTTGCGAAACTGCGGTTTCCCCCGCGATCCAGTGCCGACGGTATAAATCCCATGCCGCGGCGTGTACTGCCCGCTCATCAAACAGGCCCGCGTCGGCGCACAATTCGGCCCGTTCGAATAAGCCGCCGTAAACCGCATCCCCTCTCGCGCCAACCGGTCAATATTCGGCGTCTCGTAGAATCGGCTGCCAAAGCAGCCAACGTCGGTCCAGCCGAGATCGTCGGCCAGAATGAAGATGATGTTGGGAGGAGAAGTCGGGCGTGAATCCTGCCCGTGCGCATCATGTCCGAGCAATGATGCGCCAACCAAGACAACCATCACCGTCGCAATTGGGCATCGACTGAAGATAGGACAAGGCAGCCGATGTTGCGTTTCAAACATGTCTAATTCCTTGCAACTCTTCAGGTTTTCTGCAGATGCTATGCTTGCCAAGGTCGATCGACAGGGGCAATGTTTTGGTTTCGTAACGACTATCCGGACTCTTTCAATACGGTCTCGGACGCTTCTCTTCCCAGATGCGGTAAATATCATTCGCCAGACGGTTGATGCCTCGCTGATACTCGCGTCCCGCCCGGATTTCCGCAGCATTCTGGTACACGAATTGTCTAATTGAATCCGGCAATTCGTGCTCGGCCGGCATGTGGGCGCGACCAACGAGAACCGGGATGATGTCTACGCCTAATTCCAGTGCCGCTTCGATTTCGATCCTTACGTAATCCGCCAGGGCGTCGAGACGCCGCGTCCCGTCGTCGTGCTGCGCATTCACCCAATGATCGCCAATGACGACGAGCATCACATCACAGTCACTGACCGCTGTGTGTAAGTGTTCGCGAAAATTGACGCCAGCCGGAATCGTATCAACGTCCATAAACAAGTGGTCGCTGTCAAATCGAGGCAGCAGCTCCGTAAACAATCGGTCTGTCGCATCGATTGTATCGACGCGGCGATAAGAGATGAACACTTTGGGCTTTGCCCCCACTGCATCCAGCGCTTCAATCACTTCATCCATCGTTTGGTAGCGCTCCTCAGGCACCTTTGCCACCATTTTTTGATACACACCATCCAGATCGGCGGGCAAGTCGTCGCGTCTTTCTGCGAGAGCAGGAATCTCCCCCTCGATCTGTTCCATTACCAGCTGCCCGAGGTTCTTGTAGGAATACATCGTCTTCCCGGTGAGCAAATGGTAGAGCGTGCACCCGAGACTATAAATGTCTGCTCGCTCATCAACATCTCTCGCCGACCTGCACTGCTCGGGAGACATGTAGGCCGGCGTTCCCATGAGGTTTCCTGCCGCGGTCAATCGATCGGCCGAATCCAAATCGAGGGCTGGCGGACGGGGCGCCGCGACCGACCTGGCTGGCGGACCGGACGCCGCGACCGATCGGACTGGCGGCTCGTAACTTTCCACTTCTCCGTAGATTCGAGTCGAAATCGGTTGATGCGGCGGATGATACGTCGATGGGAGAGAGGGATTCGCAACGGCGATGTTGTCATCGTCGGCAACATTATCAACCAACGGAAAGAGTGATAGGTTCGAATCGTCGGAATCCTCCGCGATGACAGCTGAATCAACCCTGCTGCCGTCGGCACCATCCAGCGTCAATCCGGTATCAACGTCCGCACGGGAAATATCGGCGGAGATGGAATTCTCTGAGTCATCGTCGATTACCGATTCCAAATCCAGTGGTTTGTCCAGCACCGAGCTATCAATCGTCTGCATTCCTGCAACGTCGCCCGCGTCGTCAACCGGATAGCGAACGTTCTTTGACTTGACGTCCAGGACTGAAATCACCGAGAGCGAATCAACACTTTCGGCGTCGATCTCGTGTTCCAACTTCGGGGCAACGGTATCTCCACTCTGGACCGCATCAATTATGCTATCGTCCGTCGTCAGCTGTGAAATATCGAGGTCCGGTTCAGCTGACGGTGGCCGTGTTTTGGCGAGGACTGCTTCATTCAAAGATTCCGGTTCGGCCGGCCCGGGACTTCTTCCCCGATTTTCCGCACTATCGGCGGGACGGTCCCAGTCCAGGACTCTTGCCAGTCCGAAGTCACACAACTGGACGGTGTCGGTCTCGTCAAGCAATAGGTTCGATGGTTTGATGTCGCGGTGAATGACTCCCTGCTTGTGGGCGTGACAAATGCCATGTGCGGCTTGAACGATGAACCGCATGACGTCTTCTATCGGCAGCGGAGACCTTCGTTGGAGCACACTGGCCAGATCGGTGCTGTTGAGGTACTCGGTCACCAGAAACGGACGACCATCGGGAGACTTACCGGCATCGAACGCCGTGATCACATTCGTATGGGTCAACCGCGCCGATGCGCGAATTTCGCGAAGAAACCGTACTTGCCCATCGCGATCATCGGCATATTTTTGCTGCGTGAATTTGATGGCGACAACCCGATCCATCAACCGGTGTCGCGCTTTGAACACCTCTCCCATTCCACCTCGGCCGATTACGCCGATGATCTCATACTCGCCCAGGAGTTCACCGCTGTGCATGGCGCGATCAAATCGAAAGTGGATGAAACAGACGGACTACTTTTTTAGTCCACTCAGGAACGCCGTCAAATCGGCCACTTGCTGTGCCGTCATGTCCCGCAGTAACAGGTCGGGCATCAGTGACTTTTGTTGAGGCACCAACACTTCCACCTCACTCGGTTTGAGCTCGATCAACTTATCTTCAGCCGTTTTCAGAACGACTTCGGATTCTGTCTTCTTGACCAGTAAGCCCGTGTGGACTTTTCCGGCGATTGTTTCTGCGATGTAGGTCAGGTACTCCTTCTCGATTTTCTTCGACGGGTTGAGAATCGTATCCAGTAACTCGGCCGGTTTGTATTTCTTGCCGATCTGGCTGAGATCGGGGCCAACCTCTTTGCCCTTGCCCTGAATCTTGTGGCAGTTTTTGCACTGCACACCGGCCGCTTCGAAGAAGACAATGCGGCCACGTTCGGCGTTGCCGTTCAATGCGAGAAGTTCTTCCGGCTTAACGACGTTTCCGAGCCGTTTTGTCCGCTGTTCTTCCGGCAGGAATCGCTCGAACAGATCGCGAATTTGTCCGTCGGCCTGTTGGCCTGCGCGGACGATGAGCAGATCGCGATCCTTTGATTTGATCTTTCCCTCGCTCACCAGCCACGCCATGCGACTCGCCAGCGAGGTCGACGCTAAGAGGCGGTCGATGAGGTCGTTGCGTGTCTTGTCATCGATGTTTTGGACATCTAACATGCGCAAGCTGATCGTAATGAGATCCGGATTGCCTTCCCATCTTTCGGTTGGATCAGATGTCGGGATGCCGACGATCCAGTCGTGAATCAGCTTCAACCCCGCCTGATCGGTCACCGTCGAACCAAGCCGCGGCATTCGCCCGGGGCCAAGTTTCGCCATGCGGTAAAATGCAACCGAACGGTATGGGTCGCCGGAAGCGAGTAGTTTGGCTTGCGTCATCTGAAACGTGCCGTGTGCCGGTCGCACGTCGAGCGCGCCGGTCTCTTTCAAATCGAGCGTGGCCAGCAGTTGGAACTTGGCGTTTCCCCCGCCCCACTTACGGTGGCAGTGCGAGCAGTTGGCATGTAAGTACGATCGAGCTCGCAGGTCGAGTTCCTGTTTCTCATCGTGATAATTCACCAGATGCGGGAGTTCGTCAGCCGACTTCGATAATGGTTCGGTGAACAAGCCCAGGTCGTCGAAGGTGTCCAGTTGGTTGGTGGTTTCGCCGTCGTGTTTGAAGTCACGGTTCAACTGGTGCGTTGTCACGCCCAGCACATACTTGGCAGCCATGTTGTGACAGACGGTGCATTCGGTGCGGCTGGGAAAATGCCATGTCTGTTTCCGTTTGCCGTGGTCTGCCGATGCATCCGCGATTTCAAAAGTGTGGTCGCGACCGCGCGGGTCTTCCAACAGCACGGCATCGGATTGCTCGTCGTTCCAGATGTAGGTGTATCCCTGCCAATACTGATCGCCCACCTGTTCGCTGCCGGCGGTCCGTTCGTGATGCAGGATGCGTGTTTCGATTCGTCGGCTGCTTGTCGGATCGCCCGCTGTCATTTCCAGTGAAAGAGTTTCAACGAGAACCGTGCCGTCGGGAAACTTCCAGCCGGCCGGCGCACCGGGCGCGGGTTGTGGATACGTCAGCGTCTCGAATTCAATTTGCGATTCACCGGGCAATGCAACGTACCGTTCCTTGCTGGCGCCGTCGGCCCATTCCGGGGCAATCACATCGTACGCAACCAATCCGGTAGCCGGCGTATGGTCCTTCACCGATGTGAACAATCCGGTCTGGCTTAACTTGCGGGGGAAGTCGGTCGATGCTTGTGCCGTGTTCGGTGACAGCCGGTTAATGCGGCCGCTGATGTGATCGACCAGATACAACTCGCCCGCGTGGTCTTCGCCGAAGCCGACCAGCCGCAAGCTGGAATCGACCAGCTCCTTGTGGTCGGTCACTTTTTTCGTGTCGCCGTCGTAACGCAGCATCCAGATGCGGCCGGTGTCGTAGTCGCCGTAAATGTACGCCCCCTGCAAATCCTCGAGGCGTTTTCCACGATAAACGAATCCGCCGGTAATCGAGCGAAAGTTGGCGTGATCGTGTTCGACGATGGGCGGCAAAATGGGGGACGGACCACGTTTCCGTTCGGGGCGAAACGGATGGCTTGATTCCGTCACACTCCAACCGTAGTTGCCGCCACGTTCGATACGGAAGACCATCTCCCACAAATCCTGTCCAACATTGCCGGTCCACAAGTCACCGGTTTGAGTATCGAACGTGAACTTCCAGGGCTGGCGAAGACCGTAGGCCCAGATTTCGCCACGCGCTTCCGGCTCGTCAACAAAAGGGTTGTCGCTCGGAATCCCGTATGTCTTGTTTTCGCCGTTGGGATGATCAACATCGATCCGCAAGATGGCTCCAGACAAAGTTGTAATGTCCTGTCCATTCAGTCCTTCATCATTGATGCCGCTCGAATCGCCCGTGCCGATGTAAAGAAAATCGTCATGCCCGAATTTCAAACAGCCACCGTTATGCCCACCCGATGGCCAGCGAAGAATGAGTTGTTCGCTCTCGGGGTCGGCTTTGAATGCGTCCTTGTCGGTCATGGTGAAACGCGAGACATGCGTGCCGTGTGGATCTTCCGCTTTTGGGTTGTCGATGTACGTGACGTAGAAGTGACCGTTCTCGCCGAACTTTGGATGGAAGGCGACGCCGTAGATCACCTTATCTTTCCCCAAGTCGAGCAGCACGTCGGCCTGTTCGACGTTGGGATCGTTCGGAAACGACAACACTTTGCCATACCGCTCGGCAACAAACAGCCGATCGGTTCCCGGAGCGCTGGTCATCGCCAGCGGCTCGTTGAAGGTGAGATTGGGGAAGGCGAGTTCGACGCGAAACGGTGCCGGCGGATCGGGTGACCCTTTGACCTTCGATGTCGTCCAAAGTTCGCGCGGTTTAGACTGTGTGTTTTTGACAGCGTCCGCTTGATTGTCGGAAAGCAAGAAGGTTGCAGCAATCAGGATTCCACAGACGACGACCAAAACCAGCGTGGATGACGCGCGCATCACTTTTCTCCTCAGGCGATGTTTGTCTTGAATGAATGCGGTGAACCGAGGTAACTTTCGAGACCTTCCGACGGGCGATCCTCCGGTTTACCGTATCGCCGGACTGAGCAGGATGCTACTCAAAAGTCTTCTTTCAGACCAAACCGGCGGTAGCGAACATTGCGGGGGTCCATCGTGTGTCCCCAGCTGACCTCGTCGGCGGAGACGCCGAACGCTTCGGCGATCTTGACGCGTTCGACGGGGCTGGGGGTCCATCGCCCCAACGCAATCGCTTCGACGCGAGAATCTTCCAGGTCCGTCAACTCGGCAATATCTTCCACAGTCTTGCCGGTCTCTTCAAACAGCACATCAACGGTTTTCACGATTGTCTCAACACTCAAAAACGATGCAAAGGATTTGTCACTCCCTCTCCCAAAAGGAGAGGGGTTTGAAAACTGCCGGTCTACATGCAGCGCATGCATGCAGACACACAGGATAGCGAACCGTGTCGTCATCGGCACGCCTGGACGGCCATGGAGTTGCCGGGAACCGAGATTAGCACCCAAGACACTGATTTCGCGATGACCGACGGGCGGTCAATTCGCCAATCGTTTCGCGACGCGGGCCGAAGATGTCGAAAGGCGGCTTGCATCGATGCCCGGCGGTTCGGGAGATCGCCGGGGCATGTCGAACGAATCGATGACGGCATCGCCGGGTGCCATGCTGACCGGCCCGACGAAAGTGAAGGGGCCGGTCGTGATTCCCTCGAGTTCCACGATGCCGCGATCGCGCAACGGCACATTCATTCCTGCCAACGTTGTTTGCCCCGCGATGGCCAAACCGGGCCGAGCCAATGATTCTGCACCTGTCACTTCAATTCGAGTCGTTGCCGAATCGATCGGTGCGTCGCCCACAAACTGCAGCAGGGCTGTGCTGCCTTCGGCTAAATCGAACACACAATCGTCCGCCTGCATCGCGATGAATCCGCGTGCGCCGTCGTCGGCGGGTGATCTCCATTTCAGCAGACATCCGGCCTGACGTAACGTCAATTGTTTCAATCGCAGCGAAAGCAACGTTCCCGACGGCACATTGTCGGAAAGCATGAACATCGCGCCGCCACCGATCTTCACGCTGTTAACGCACTCCACACCGGTTGGTACGTCGGAGAGAAATAGCGCCGCCGTCCGGCCGAGAAAAACAGAATCTCGCACGACGATTTGATCTTCCTCGCCCTGTTGCGACTCAAGCTGTTTCCATGCAATTGCGACCGGACCAGCTTTGGCAGGTTCGTCACCGTCGGTTTGTGGCTTCAAATCGTGCGTCTCGAAGCTGCACCCGGAAATTGTCAGCTGCCGCGAGCGAACAAGCAGCAACGCCGACGGTGTCGCGTCGCCGTCATTCTTCGTCGGCTTCCAAACAAAATGAACATTTTCAAAGGTCAGTTCCCCGGCCTCGATGCGGCAGGATTTCTGACTCACGGCAATCGACGGCTTCAAGCCGGCTTTGCCACGAATGACAATCGCTCCATCGGATTTGATCGCCCGCCATGTGTAGGACTTGTTTGAATCGAGTAGCACGAGGCCGTTCGCATCGGGCTGGGGCAGTTGTTGGAATGCAGATGGTCGATCGTCGCCATCTGCGATCTGCTCAGCCGAAGAACCGTCGGTCTGCTTGTTCGCGTCGAACCAGTTGGCGGCTGTTTTCTGCACGAAACCGGTGATTCGCCCGGGTATGCTCAATGGATCACTGCGGACTCCGCGATCGAGCAGGGAAAGAGACACGCCGACAATTATGAGAACGGCCAACACTGCCGGCCAGCGTCGCGCACGGCCGGACGTTTCGGCGACCGGGTTTCTTGGTGCGGCTGTTTCAAACGCTGCGCGAAATCGGCTCAGCCGTCGTCTTCCCGCTCGATTCGGCGGGCCAAATCGTTGGCGAACTTCACCAATCGAAGCGGGCCGATCAAGCGGATTTCGCGCGGTGATTGAAACAATGAATTCCGCCAGCTCCGCGGGAGTGTCCGGTGCCCATTCTCTGACATCGCAAATCGTCTTGGTTTGGTGGGATGCCAGTTTTGCCAACGGATCGCCGGTCGGAAACGGCGGACGGCCGGAGAGCAGTTGCCACAACATGCAGCCCAACGCATATAAGTCGGACTGTGGTGTCGGGTGGTTGCCGGTTCCAATCAATTCGGGGGCAATCCCCTCGTATCTTTCCGGGGGCCGATGCGCGTGAATGGTCAATTCCGGCCTGACCGCCGTCATCACTCCCGTGTCGATGAGTACCGCCGTGCCGGCTGATGTCAGGCGAACGTTTCGCAGGTTGATATCGCCATGCACGCGTCCTTGCGACTCCAGTGTCGCCAGCACATCGATGAGTTGCCGCGCGATTGCCGTCACATTGGAAGCCGCAAAGCGTCCGCGACGAACGAGCAATTCTCCCAGATGAAGCCCCGGCACGTACCGGCTGATGGCGACAAGTCGGCCATCGTGTTCGAGGCAGCTCTGCGGGGCGACGAAAGATGGATGCGAAACATCTCGCAAGTCGGCGGTTAACTCTTTCAGGGCGGCCAACTTCGACAATCGCTCTTCAATCGGCACGTCGATCAGTTTCAAAATGCACTTTTCGCGATTCGAGCCACGGCGGGCCAGAAACGTTTCCGCCTGATCGCTGTGTCCCAATCGTTGAAGGAGGACGCAAGGACCGACTCGCAGACGATTGCGACGCCCCGACTCCAATTCCCGGGCCTGAAAGTGCGTCAGCTTGCGGGTATGTACGAGAGCATCGATCCACACCGAATCGAAGGCGGGCAGATCGTGGGCGAGGCGTCGCACCAAGGGCCGACAACGCCTCAAATCGCCCGGCTTGCAGAGGCCGAATTCGCTGAGCATCTTGATGAGTTGCTGTGATGGCGGCTCGATCACCGGCGCGGAATCCTCTTCTGTAACTTATGTCGCGGGGCGGAGTTATCCCACATCGCTGGCAACACGACAATATGAACTGCCCAGAACCGGCCTGAAATAGCCGCGCAACAAATGAGAAAGCGATAACAAGCCGTTGGATTTGACACCCTCGGATCGTCCCTTCAGTACAATGAAATGATGGGGTGCGGTTCCAGCGAGAAACTCAACGCGACAAACGGTTCGTTTTCGCAGGTGAACCGACTGCTTTCGACCAATACCGCTGGATTGTGTGGTGTATCTCTCTTTACAATAATGAGTTGCAGCTTCTTGATTATCTCAAAAACGTCGAAAGATCACGGTCCGTTTCGCTGTGGCTGGTGTTGAATAGTTGGCTGCGGGGGCGGTCTGCGCGGGGAAATGTTGGCCGAGAGACGACAGGTCGGTCATCAAATGCAAAGAATTGGTAGATGTCGATGGTCACGCTTTGGTTCCCATCACAGGTAATAGGCAGGTAAGAGTTTATGGCCGATTTCAAAGTTGATTCTGTCGCGACGATGGAACTCCTCAACGGGGTGTCGGCCAGCGATGCAGGCTCGTTCGAGCAGTTGTTTTTGCGACACCGTGCCTTTATTCGGCGAGTGGTCGATTTGAGGCTGGACAGGAAATTGCGAGCACGGGTTGACCCATCAGACATTGTACAGGAGACACAACTGGAAGCATTTCGACGGCTTCCCGATTATCTCCGCCGCAAGCCGATGCCTTTTCGTCTGTGGCTGAGAAAGACGGCTTGCGAACGTCTGACAATGATGCGAAGACGTCACGTACACGCCGTCCGTCGTTCAGTTGATTTAGAAATGGCTTTGCCGAACAAGTCGTCGGTGCAGCAGGGGGAGACATTAAGGGCCGGGGGATCGACTCCGAGCCAACAGGCGGGTCGCCGTGAACTGGCTTCGCGAGTTCAAGGCGCCATTGAGGAACTTCCGTCGCCTGACCGTGAAATATTGTTGTTGCGTCATTACGAGGGTTTAACACACGACGAAGCGGCTCGCGTGCTGAAAATTGAGTCGGCGACGGCCCGCAAACGTTATGGCCGCGCATTGTTGCGATTACATCGCCGATTGTCCGAGCTTGGATTGACTGAGTCCCAGATATGAAATCCGACAGCATCGAAAATGTGAACATTGCATCGCCCGACGATGACGCAGCGGAAACGCTGGTTGCAGCCGTCGCCGATGAGTTCACCGATCGCCTGGAGCGGGGCGAGAAGCCGAGTGTGGATGAGTATGTCAGCCGTTATCCTGGTTTGGCCGACGTTTTTCGCGAAGTCCTTCCCGCCATCCAGTTAATGCAGCTACCGGGTTCCGGCGTGCTCTCGGGTTCCGGTGCAACGAATATTGACGGACTCGATGAGGCGATGACCGGCCGGCTGGGCGATTTCCGAATTCTTCAGGAAATCGGCCGCGGCGGCATGGGCGTCGTTTATGAAGCTGTGCAGATTTCGCTCGACCGTCGCGTTGCGCTTAAGGTCCTGCCCTTTGCTGCCGCCCTCGATTCAAAACACCTCGAACGCTTCAAGCGCGAAGCGCAGGCGGCGGCGCTTCTGCATCACACGAACATCGTTCCCGTTTATTCGGTCGGTTCTGATCGCGGCGTCTACTACTACGCCATGCAGTTCATCGAAGGTCAGAGTCTGGCCGAAGTGATCGCCCAACTGCACCAGCAAACCGGGCAAAGTGAATTAGCCTTCTCCGGGTTTCACGCCGATAGTGCGGCGAAAACTGTGAGTGATCGCCAACGAGGGGAGTCGTCCGGACAGCAGTCGTTTTCCGTATCCGATTCTGTGGTGCGACACTCTGATTCTGCATTGCGAGACTCTGATTCTGTATTTCAACACGGAGATGAATCAGAAGAATCCGCGATCACCGACCGATCGACGCCCGATGCGGCCACACAGTTGACCGGGACGGTCGCAACGGCTTCGACCGAGCAATCGGTTCTCGGCACGGAATACTTCCGCTCGGTTGCGCTGCTGGGGCTGCAGGCGGCCGACGCGTTGGAACATGCTCATTCGCTTGGCATCGTACATCGGGACATCAAGCCCGCGAATCTGCTGCTCGATGCGAACGCTCACCTGTTCGTCACCGACTTCGGCCTCGCGCTCTATCAGTCGGAAGGGAATCTGACGCTGACCGGAGACATGGTTGGCACGCTGAGGTACATGAGTCCCGAGCAGGCATTGTTGAATCAGACGGCCGTTGATCATCGCACCGACATTTACTCGTTGGGTGCCACGCTATACGAATTGCTGACCCTCAAGCCGTTGTGGGGGGGCGTTGACCGTCGCGAGTTGCTGCGGAAGATCGCGTTCGACGACCCGGTCCCGCCGCGCAAGCTGAATAAACGAATTCCGCACGACCTGGAAACGATTCTGCAGAAGGCGTTGGCAAAAGAAGCACGCGACCGCTACACAACGGCGGCGGAACTGGCCGCCGACTTGCGACGCTTCCTGGAACACAAGACGATCCTTGCCCGCAAGCCGACGTTAGCAGAGCGGGCAACAAAATGGTCTCGTCGGCATCGTAGCATCGTCATCTCGGCGGTCGTGCTGTTGGTGATGGCGGTCGCCGGCCTTTCGGTCAGCAACGTACTTGTTGCACATGCTCGCTCGAAAACCGAAAACGCCTACACTTTGCTGGCCGAAAAACAGACGGAGACCAAGTCGGCCTACGATGCGGAGGCACAGCAGCGGGCTCGTGCCGAAAAGAATTTTCAGCAGGCGCGACAGATGTTGGATTTCTTTGTGCAGGTCAGCGAAGAAGAGATGGCCGACACCCCGGAAATTCACGAGGTCCGCAAGAAGCTATTGGAAGCCTCTCTTGGGTACTACCAGGAGTTCTTGGAACAGTGTGGCGACGATCCGGCAGCGCGGGCGCAGCTGGCCGCGAGCCTGTTTCGACTCGCAAGTATTTTCAACGAAATGGGTGCCAAGCCCGACGCGCTGGCCGCGTTCGAACAGGCACGCGAGGTTCAAGAGAAGCTTGCCCTCGAACATCCAGACGACACAGACATACAACGTGGGTTGTTCTCAGTTTATCAGCACATGGGAGTGTTGTGGGGTAGCGAGCAGGTCTCATTGCTCGGGCAGATTTCGGTGCGCGAGCATCTGGAAATCACACCGGGACAGATCGAAAGCATTGACACTTTTGCCGAACGCCGACGGGGCGCATTTCGAGACTTCCGTTCCTACCGGAACAAATCTCGCGAAGAAATGCGGACCATGTTTGAACAACGCGTCAGAGAGACACAGCAGGAACTCAGTAAACTTCTGGAGCCGGAACAATTGCGAAGGCTCAACCAGATTTCCCTGCAATTACGCGGTACACTGGCATTCAGTTCGCCCGATGTCGCCGCAAAGATCGGATTGACCGATTCCCAAATCGCGGCGATCAAGAAGATTCACAAAGACGCTTACCACGCACTGAAGAACCGTTATCGCGGTCCGAATCAAGACCGACAGTCGCGAGAACAGTCGCGAGAGTTTTTCAAGCAGTCGCTGCGCAGCACGAATGACAAACTGCTCAGCATTCTCTCAGCTGACCAAATGGTCGCATGGCGTAACCTTGCCGGAGAGCCGTTTAACGGAGAACTTCGCTTCGATGAACATGGCCGATCGCGATCGTGCTTCGGCTACCGCAAGACCGGCGATTCGAAGCAACGGAACAAGTCGACGAAGACAGTCCCCCAGCGTTTGACGCCGGAGCGTTTGTAAGTCAAGTTAAAGAGTCACCAGGTAACCTCACTGTTTTAGACGAAGGAATTGAGAATGTTTCGATCATCAATGTTGGCAAAATCAGTTGTTATGGGCCTCGCCGTTGTGTTGGTGGCTGGCTCGACGTCTTATGCACAAGGCCAACGCGGGCGTGGGTTCCGCGGATTTGGCGGCGGCGCATCCAGCTCGGCACTGCTTGGCAGTGAGCAAGTTCAAAAAGAATTGAAGCTTTCTGAAGAGCAAATCGCGAAGGTTAAGGAAATCACCGACGCATCGCGAGCAAGCAGTCGGGAATTGTTCTCTGGACTGCGCGACCTTCCAGAGGAAGAACGCCGAGCGAAGTTTGCAGAACTCCGCGAAAAAATGACGAAGGCAGCCGAAGAGACCGGCAAGAAAGTCGCTGCAGTGCTTAACGACACCCAGAACGCGCGGCTCGGCCAAATCGTGCTGCAGCAGCAGGGCATTGGGGCACTGGCAAGCAAGGACACTGCCGCCAAGCTGAGCCTCACCAAAGATCAACAACAGCAAATCAAAGATCTGGTTGAAGCCCAACGAGAAATGCAGCGGGAGCTGTTCAGCGGCCTGCGAGATATTCCCCAGGCAGAACGCCGCGCAAAATTTGAAGAGCTGGGCAAGAAGCGAGAAGAGATTACCACGGAAACCAACAAGGCGGTGATGGAAGTGCTGACTGCAGCGCAGAAGACCCAATTCGAGCAAATGAAGGGCGAGAAGTTCGAGTTGGATCGCCGTGCATTGTTCGGTGGTCGTCGGCGAGGCGGTCGTCCGCAAAACAATAATAACTAGAATAATCGGACGGAATCTGTTGCATCTCGCAGCTGATACGGTCGGCAGGCCGGCCGTATCAGCCAGCGGAAGCGGCCGATTTTGCAATAATATCGAGAATCCGAACGGTAATCCGAACACTGAAATTGTGGATGGTTACAACCGTTCGTTACCATAGAGTCAGGCGGGCAGCCCGCCTTTGGCCGGACAGATCCGCTGCTGACCGGCAAGTGATCGTAATTCACCGACTCCCCGTCGGTTTTACACACGGCGTGTGTGCCGAACCACGATCGAAATGGGGAACGGTGTCCACAATCGCCCCAGTTTTTTGGTTTATCTAAGACTCCCGGCTCATCTAACCAGGCACGGAATTCTCATGCTTGCATACCGCATTCGATTCCAGACAAGTCTTGTTGTACTGTTCTTCGTGCAGTGCAGTCTGCTTGCGTTTTCTGCGACGGCAACCGCGCAGGATATCGGCGATCTCACCAGTCAATTTGCCGGTGAAGATCCCGATTCGGAGTCGCCTCCGGAATCGCCGATCGATGTGCTGGAGAGTGAAGCGGCGCTGACCAAGTTGGATTTGAACAAAGACCAGCGCGACAAGATTAAGGCAATCATCGATGGTTACCGCAAGCAGGAAGAAGAGATAAAGGCTCGCTACGACGAACAACTCAAATCAATCACTTCCATCGGTGAGAAACTCCGCAAGCGGGCCGAATTTCGTGGTAAGGTTCGCACCGAAACCGAAGGAAAGAAGGCGGCAGCCGAACAGTCGCTGCTGGAATTGCTCAACGACCAACAGAAGGCCGAACTTAAGACAATGGTCCCGGAACCTCCGGCCGAAAGCCCGGCTTCTGGTTCGTCGAACACGACGCCAGGCACAAGCCGCCCACGGCTCGGCAGCGGTCCATCATCATCAACGACGCCCAGTGCGCCGGCAAAACGAACCGCGAACACGGTCGCATCGTTTGGTGCGGCTGATGACTCGCCACCACAAGACAAACCATCCACCGCCGCAACCTCGGCGGACGCCGCTGCAGCGCCGGGCAGTGCGATAACACCGGCAAGATCAACTTCGTCAGAGCCGGCGACATTGGCATTCAACTTTCATGAAGCTCCCTGGACCGACGTGCTGAGGCTATTTACTAAAGCAGCCGGGCTGACGCTCAACATGCGGGATGTCCCCCCGGGGTCGTTCACCTACTACGATGATAAGAAATATACGCCAGCCGAAGCGCTTGATGTGATGAACCGCATGCTGTTGCAGAACAGTCACATTCTGGTGCGGCACGATCGGTTTCTGAGCGTTTTCAATGCCAGTAAGGGTGTGCCGCCCAATCTGGTGGAAACGGTCACTCCAGAAGAATTGGCCACACGGGGCAAAACCGAGTTGTTGCGCGTTGCATTACCGCTGGGTGATCGTGACGCCGCCAAGGCTTCGTCAGAAGTGCAGGCATTGCTAGGACCGCAGGGGAAGGTCGCGGCACTTGAGTCGGCCAACTCCATTGTCGTCACCGACATTGCCGCGAATTTGATCCGCGTCGAGGGACTTTTGAAGGGGGACGCGAAGGTTAAGGACGAAAAACTAACATTCAAAGCGTTTCAGCTCAAGCAAATCGATGCCGCGGAAGCGGCTGACATTATTCGCAGCCTGTTGGGGGTCGATACCGGCGTGACCAACGTGAGCGAAGCCGGACCGGCCGGTCCTTCCAACAGCCGTGGCAGCAGCCGCGGCAGCAGTCGTGATCCCCGCGCTGCATTTATCGCGCAAATGCGCGGCGGTGGATCGCCTTCGCGCACCCCCGCAGCCCCCGCCAAGCCGGAAGCAGCCAAAGCAAAAGTTGCCGTCGATTACCGCACCAACAGCGTACTCGTCAACGCGACCGCGGCCAACATGAAACTTGTCGAAGACATGGTCAAAGCGCTCGACGTCGAATCGACCGACATTGACGGCGTTGCCGCTGGGCGGAATTCAAGAGAGCCGTATCTCCAGGTCTATAAGATTAAGAATGCCGAGACGACGGAAGTCTCCAAGACTCTCACCGTGCTGCACCCGGGGTTGGTGATTAATGAAGACGGTAGATACAAAACTCTACACATCATGGCAAACGCCGAAGAACACAACGAGATTGCAGGACACATTCGCCAGCTTGACGGTGGTGGCAGCGGCGATACGTTGGCCGTTTTGCCGTTGGAGGGGCTGAATGGATACAACGTCAGCATGACCGTCGAAGCGTTGTACGAGAATGATAAGGATTCCGCCCCATCGATTCAGATGGACCCCTCGGGGCAAAGTGTCATCGTTCGCGGAGATGCGACTCAGATTCAAATGGTGCGAACCATGATCGGTCAATTGGCCCAACAAGGCCCCTCCGCTGAACCACCGGCCGGACAGTCGGTTCGCATCGTCGCACCTGGAGCGGCCAGTACAGAGTTCATGCAGAATGCGATCGGTGTTCTGTATCCACAGGTCACGTTCACGGCGGCAGAAACAAAAGCAAACGACAACTCGCGAGATAGTAGAAACTCTCGCTCCTCAGGTTCATCCAGCGCCGACGCAGAACGCGAACGCCGCATCAGAGAATGGCGCGAACGCATGTTTAGTCGCGGCGGCAGTTTCGGCAGTCCGCGTGGTAGTTCGCGGGGCAGCTCGCGCGGCAGCTCGCCGAGTAGTTCCAGCGGTCGTCCTCAACCTTCAAGAGGCCGCTGATCGGCAGTCTTCTCGCGTTCGCGATCACCGATAAAAGATCGCATTGGAAGTCGTGGTGGCTTCCCGAACATCGGAAATCGAAATCCGTTTCGAGTCCACAAAGAATGTTCGTTTTGTTTGCAACAATTGGCAAGAAACTTAGCAGCGGTACCGACAGATGGAATTTGGCAAGCTCCTGCTCCAACGCGGACTAGTCAGTCAGCAGCAGTTGGAACTTGCGCGCACACAAGCCGAGGGAAGACGCGTCGATCAGGTACTCATTGAGATGGGTGCCCTCAGCGAAGAACAGGCGCTGCAGACGCTCGCCGATGATCTCGGCATGCGATACGTCGATGTGAAAGAGTTCGACGTTGATCGGGAACTGCTCGTTCAATTTCCCACGACGGCCATCTTCCGGCATTCGCTGCTTCCGCTGGTTCGCGTCAACGGCTTTGTCGATGTCGCCACCAGCGATCCGTTCGACCTGGAAGCCCTGGACGAACTCAGTTCGCTGAGTGGGTTTCAGTTGCGGCCCGTTCTCGCCTGCCGCGAAGATGTCGTGCACCTCATCAAGGAGCATCTGGGTGTTGGCGGCGACACCATCACCGAGTTGGTGGCCCGCGCAGCAGAAGACGATGTCGAACTGCTCGAAGACATTGCCGAGCCGTCCGGTGAACTCGGCGACGACGCGGCATCGGCATCGGTCATACGGCTGGTCAACGAGTTGCTCGTCGAGGCGTTGATCCAGCGTGCCAGCGACGTGCATATCGAACCGCACGATACGGGTCTCAGTGTTCGCTTTCGTGTCGATGGCATTCTGCACCCCCAACCGGTCCCGCCGGAGATCAACCAGTTTTATGCGGCCATCATCACGCGGCTGAAAATCATGTCGCGGCTGAACATCGCCGAAAAACGCCTGCCGCAGGACGGCCGAATCAAGCTGCGAATTTCTGGAAGGGAAATTGACGTTCGCGCCTCGGTCATTCCGATGCTGCACGGTGAAGGCGTTGTGTTGCGTCTGCTGGATAAGGACCGCATGTCCTTCGATTTGAAGGGCGTCGGCATGCCGGCCGAAATCGCGCAGCCGTTCCATGAACTCATCTCGCTGCCGCACGGCATCGTGCTGGTGACCGGGCCGACCGGTAGCGGAAAAACGACGACGCTGTACGGTGCGTTGAACGAAATCAAAGACGATACGACGAAAATTATTACGGTCGAAGACCCCGTCGAATACCAAACGCCCGGCATCAGTCAGATTCAGGTCCACGGAAAAATCGGCCTGACATTTGCCGCCGGTCTTCGCAGTATCCTGCGTCACGATCCGGATGTTGTCCTCATCGGTGAAATCCGCGACGGAGAAACGGCGCAAAGTGCAATTCAGGCATCACTCACCGGTCACCTCGTCTTCAGCACACTGCACACCAACGACGCGCCGGGCGCATTCACACGGCTGATGGACATGGGCGTCGAACCGTATCTGGTTGCCAGCACGCTTGAAGGCGTCCTCGCGCAACGGCTGCTGCGCGTCCTTTGCCCCGCTTGCAAAGAGGAATATTCGCCGCGCCCAGAGGACCTCCCACCCGACCTGCCGTATGAGACGGCCAGAACCTTGTGGCGACCGGTTGGTTGCCGCGAATGCCGTGGGACCGGGTTTAGCGGACGGACCGGCATTTTCGAGTTGCTGCCAACTGGCAGTGAAGTTCGCAGGTTGTGCATCGACCGCGCCGACGCCGGCCAGATTCGCGAATTCGCCATTAAAAACGGCATGATGACATTGAGACAATGCGGCTGGCAGAAGGTGCGAGAGGGAGTCAGCACCGTCGAGGAAGTACTACGAATTACCAAGGGAGACATTATTTGACGCGACCGCGGTCGGCATCTTCGTCACCATACGCGGCGAACATTCAGCTCTTGACTCTCGACACTCGACTCCAAAATCATGCCTGACTTCCAATACACGGCCCGTGAACTTTCGGGCCAACAGGTGACCGGGACGCTGACAGCGCCCAGCAAGCGCGATGCGCTTTCTTCGCTGGCAACGCAGCAACTGTTTCCCGTGCGCGTTGAGGAAGCCGAAGACGCGGACGCCCGGAAGTCGCGGCTGCGTCGGCGTGTCGCAAGCCGACATCTGGTTGTCTTCTACACGCAGTTGGCCGACTTGCTGCGTTCGGGCGTTCCATTATTGCGGTCGCTGGAATTGCTGCAGCGACAGGCGATCAACCCGACCTTGAAACTGGTTCTGCAGGAGATTCGCGAACATATTGCCGATGGCAGTCGCCTGGCCGAAGCGATGCGGCAGCATCCGCTGGTGTTTTCCGAACTGGCCGTCAGCATGGTGCGGGCCGGCGAAGAAGGCAGTTTCATGGAGGATGTCCTGGTACGGATCGCGACCTTCACAGAACATCAACAGGAACTCAAAAACCGCGTCGTTGGCACGTTGATCTATCCGGCATTCCTGACGGTCGCGATGACTGTTGTCGTCACTCTGATGCTCGTCTTCTTCGTTCCCAAGTTCGAGCCGGTCTTCGCCGACTTGAAAGAAAACAACGAACTGCCCTGGGCCACAACATTGCTATTAGGGGCCAGCGACTTTGCACAGAATTTCTGGCTGCTGATCCTCGCCGTTCTGGCAGCCGGTGGATACGGACTGTTCGCCTGGCTCAAGACCGATGACGGACGCGAGAAACTCGATGAGTTTCGCATTCGCGCCTATGGTTTGGGGCCGGTTGTTCGCAGCCTGGCGATTGCCCGCTTCTGTCGAATTCTGGGAACGTTGCTACGAAACGGCGTGCCGATTTTACAGTCGTTGAACATCGCCAAAGACGCGACCGGAAATGTTATTCTCAGCCGATCCATCGGCGCGGCCGCCGAGAACATTTCAGAGGGGAAGTCGCTCGCATCCCCGTTGGCGGGAAGCGGGCAGTTTCCAGACGATGTGGTCGAAATGATTGCGGTGGGCGAAGAGGCAAACAATTTGGAACAGGTGCTGATCAACATCGCCGACAGCATGGAACGCCGCACCAACCGTTTGCTCGACATTTTCGTCCGCATGCTGGAGCCGGCTTTGCTGACGGCGATGGCAGGCGTTGTATTGTTTGTCGTTGTTGCGTTGCTGTTACCAATCCTGAAAAGCTCCAGCATCATGTAAGAAAAACCGAACCGAAATTCGTCCGTCGCTCATCGGCAGACCGTCACAAGAAACAAACGAAGAATTCAATCCACGTGCAGGGACGACAAGCGAAACATTCAAAAGGCCCGAAGAACAGAGGTAAGACCATGACAAAACAATCGAAGAAAAAACAAAATCGTGGCGGCTTTACGCTGCTGGAAGTGCTGCTGGTGTTAATCATTCTGGGAGTGATTGCCGCGCTCGTCGTCCCGCAGCTGACCGGATCGCAGCAGAAAGCGATGATCCTGGCCGCTGGAACAACCATCAAGAAACTGGAAGCCAAGGTGGAATTCTATGCCGTCGAACACGAATCCACCTACCCCGAGACGCTGGACGATCTGCTCGAGCCGGTCGATAGCGACGGCAACGCGATGCCGCCCTACGAGAAGACCTTTCCCAAAGATCCGTGGAAGCAGCCGCTGAACTACAAGCTGGAGGCGTCCACCGACGGATCGGACAGAATGGAGCCGCGAATCTGGTCCAACGGACCCAACAAGAAAGACGACGACGGCGACGGCGACGACATCAATAACTGGTCGGAGCTGGAAGAGGACAGATAGGCTGGCGGCGGGGCGCAATGAGAAACACGGTTTTTTTTGAAAAACCGGGTTTCTGACCGGGGGAATGAGAGTGGAGTTCTGATACGAGGCACTGATCGATGCGACGCGTTGCAGCCAACAACCCGATGAATCGCCGACGATCGCAACGCGGTTACACCCTGCTGGAACTGCTGCTCGTACTGGGCATTCTGCTCGTACTGGCAGGTCTCGCGTTTCCCGGCGTGATGAGAATTTACGGGCGACACCAGTTTCAGACGGTCGTAGAAGATGTCCGCGCCCATCTGGCCGCTTCTCGTCTGCGCGCCATCGATACCGGCGTCGTCTATCAATTCAGCTACGAACCAAACGGCCAACGCTTCTCGGTGACGCCATTCGAGGCAGCCGAGGGAAATTCGTTGCCGACATTGGAAGGCACACTGCCGGAATCGTTTCGGTTCGAAACAACCGATAACGATCAGACATCCTCGACGCCGCAGTCGATCACAGGCGCGTCCACCACCGACGCTTCCACGATGAGTAACGAAGTCATCATTCTGTTCGTTCCGGATGGCTCAGCCACCGAAGCCGCTCTCGATGTCGTCGATGAGGAGAACCGTTTCGTGCGTCTGTCGGTTCGAGGTCTCACGGGCGCCGTCACGGTTGGGGGAGTTCAGCAGAGGTCGTCGTTATGAGCCGCAACTTGCCCGTCCGCAACGGCTTGACGATGTACGAAGTGGTGCTGTCGTTGGCGATCCTGTTGGGATCGATGGCCGTATTGGGACAGCTGATTGCCACCGGCAGCCGGGCTGCAACGCAGTCGCGTTTGCGAACGCAGGCGATGCTGATCTGCCAGACAAAAATGGCCGAAGTTATCGCGGGCAACGTGTTGATGGAATCTGTCGGTGACGAAGTGCTGGAATCGACGGATACCGGAGAATGGGTCTGGAGTCTCGAAGTTGTCGGCGGCACGTCCCAAACTGGCGGTCTCGACATTTTGTCTTTCGATGACTCTGCCCTGGTTTCGTCCAACTCATCCCTTTCGTCAACTTCTTCCGGAGCGCTGCCTCATTCGGATTTGATTCGGCTCGAAATTTCGGTTTCACGTATCACTCGCGATGAGACCGTCGAAGTCACCGAAAAACTCACGCGGTTTGTTCGCAATCCGCAGCTATACGTTGAAGCGGCCGAACGGGCGGCCGAGTTGGCGGCAGAGGCAGAAGCAACGGCAGAGTAGAAACAACAGCAGAGTAATCGTATGCAGAATCGGACACAACAACTTCAACATTCGCCGCGCAAGCCGGAAAGACAACGGCGTGCCTTCACGCTGTTGGAAGTCCTCTTTGCGCTCGCGCTGTCGCTGATGCTGTTCACCGCAATTCTGTCGGCCGTGGAAATGTATCGGCAGGTGTCAACAGCCGGTCGCGACGATGTGCAGCAAGCCCAACTGTCGCGGGCCATTTTGAGAACGATGGAAATTGACATTCGGTCGGTTGTTTACCGCGACCCGCCGGATGAAGAAGAGGATGCAGCCGCTGACAGCGGAGAAGATGGCAGCGACGACGAAGATGCCGAGGTCGAAGAAGTCGAGACAGTCGATGCCGCAGAGGTCTTTTCAGGCGAAAGCATCGGGATCTTCGGCGACGCAACGACTCTCGTAATTCACATCGGCCGTCCACCACGCAAGCTGGAATCGCTGTTGCCCATCGAGCCGGCCAGCGACCTGAAATCGATCGCCTATTTCCTGGCGACACCGGGTGCCGAAGGATTGCAGGGGGCCGCCGGAAGTTTGCTCGATTCGACCGGTAGCGGTGATGTGCAAGGTTTATCACGACTGGAAGGCGACCGGCTGGCTGTCGAATTCGCCGACTCGTCGGCCGATATGGACGCATTGGCACAACAAACGACGCTACTTGCCGGCGAAGTCGACTTCCTGCAGTTTCGCTATTCCGACGGCGTCACCTGGCTCGATGCCTGGGACACCGTGACCTACGAACGGTTGCCCGCCGCCATTGAAATCACGCTTGGTATCGATTCGCAATCGACCGGTAATGCAGTGGCGGCCGAACCACGGGCATCGCGGCTGCACCGATTCGTCGTCGCAGTGCCGACAGCAGTGCCGTATCTGGAAGAGGAATAGCCGACAGCTTATGAATCCGCGTTCCCGACATAACAAATCGTGCATCAACCGTCATTCGGTTGCGGGGGCGATGCGCCGTGCCAGCGTGCTGGTTGTTGTGTTGGTTGTCGTCATGCTGTTGACGCTGGGCTGTTACACGTTCACTCAAATCATGTTGTCGGAACTCGAAGCGACTGTTGCGTACGAACGAGACGTACGGTCGCGCGCCTATGCCGACTCGGGAATTGAAATGGTGGCGGCCGTTCTCGGCGAGGCGACCGACGAATTCTCGCGCCCCAATCTGTACGACAATCCCGACTTGTTTTATTTGCTGATGGCCGACTCGGAAACGGCGCGTGGTCGCGGGGCGTTCTGCATCGTCGCTGCCCGCGAAAACGACACCGGCGCGAATCCGATTCGGTTCGGCCTGATCGATGAATCGAGCAAGCTGAACCTGAACACGCTTTTGAGCCTAAGCTCGACCGACGAGGAACAGGAAGAACCAGCTGGCGGTGCTGACTCAAATGAAGAACAGCAGCAGGACATGCTGATGGCAATCCCCAATATGACCGCCGACATTGCCGATGCGATTCTCGATTGGTTGGACGAAGACGAACTGCCGCGTCTATCGGGCGCGGAGAACGAGTATTACGGCACGCTCAGTCCGCCGTATGAAACCAAGAACGGCCAACTGGAATCGCTCGATGAGTTGCTCCGCGTGCGCGGCGTCACCAGTTCGATGTTATACGGCGAAGACGTCAATCGAAACGGCCTGTTGGATGCGAACGAAAACGATGGCGATGTCAGCCTTCCGTACGACAATGCTGACGGCGTGCTCGACCGCGGTTGGAGCACGTATTTCACAGTCGTCAGCCGCGAAGCCAATCTCCGCGCCGACCGAGAACTGCGAATCGACGTCAACCAGGACGATTTGGTCGCCCTGTACGACGCAATCGAAGAAGAGTTCGGCAGCGACGAAGCGCTGTTCGTCACCGCTTTCCGGCTGAATGGCCCCGATGGCGATCCCGATTCCGGCCAGGGGCCTGCCGCGCCAACCGGACGTGGTGGAGGCGGCGGACAGGCGAGCGGTGGTGGTGGTGGTGGCTCGCAAACGGCGAGTGGCGGGGAATCTCGTGGCGGGCTGAATCTTTCGGGTAGCGGATCAACCCAGATCACTTCGCTCTACGAACTGCTTGGCAGCACGGTCACGGCTGACGTCGATGGGCAGCAGAAAACAATCGAAAGCCCGTGGCAGGATGAACCGGGAGACATCGAATCCTACCTGCCGACCCTGCTCGATAAATTGTCCACATCGTCAGAAGAGTTCATCGAAGGCCGCATCAATATCGCGCAGGCACCGCGCGAGGTACTGTTGGCCATTCCCGATATCGACGAGCAGGTGGTCGAGGCGATTATTGGCGCACAGGCGGCCGGTGATTCGTCGGCATTCGACTCCGGTGGACCGCGTTCGACGACCGGCTGGCTATTGAATGAAGGGTTGGTCGAACTTGAGGAGATGCGCACGCTGGACCGTTACATGACATCGCGCGGCGACGTTTACCGTGTGCAGTCGGTCGGTTATTTCGAGGCGGGTGGGCCGGCGACGCGGTTGGAAGCCATTATCGATGCCACACAAGATCCCCCCAAAATCGTATCGATCCGCGATCTGACCGATCTGGGGATCGGATATGGTCTACAACCGCAGCAATCCGAACAGACGGAACCGTGAACCGATTCGATGCGCGGGCCGCGTTGCCTCGCATCTTGTGTCTGCTTGCGGCGGCGGCGACAATGAACTGATTGACTTCAACGACAGCCGGAGACCAATTGATGGCGGATTTCATCGCCCTGGACTGGGAAAAGCGAACATTAAACGGCTTGGAGGCGACTGCCTCGAAGGGCCGCGTTCGCGTGCGCAACTGCTTCGAGTTGACCTGGCCAACATTCGATGCCGACGATGCAACGAACAATCGGCAGACCGGCGAATGGCTCAAAGGCGAACTCGCGCGTCTGGGAATAACAGCGCGCAAGGTCCTCGTTTCGTTGCCCCGAGAAGAAGTCGTCGTGCGACAAATTGACGTCCCCGACGTTCCCGATGAAGAACTTCCCGATCTCGTTCGACTGCAAGCGGAAACCAAGATTTCCGCGTCTCTCGATAGTCTCGTGCTGGACTTTCTTCCCCTCCCGCGCGTTGAGGGGGATGCGTCCCGCGCCGTGTTAATATTTACGTTCGACCGCGAAAAACTAGACGTGTTGAACGAAGTCGTCGAAGCGGCCGGTTTGGAACTGGAACAGCTTGGCGTGAGTTCCGTAGCAACGGCCGAATTGGTCGCACGGACCGAACGTGATCGAAACCTCGCTCCCGACGACACCACGTTGACGGTGGCGCGCGACGGCAAGCGGATTGAGATTTCCTTGATGCGCAGCCGCCATTTGCTGTTCACGCATTCCACGCAATTGACCGGAAGCGACGACCAACAGGACAGTCGTCTGGCATCGGCTGAGATTCGTCGCGCACTCGGCGCACACTCGCAATCCAACGCTGGAAGCGCTGTCGCTCGGGCGTGGGTCGTGGGCAGTGAACACGAGCAGCAGACGCTGCGCCAGACAATGGCCGATCATCTCGACTGCGATGTCAGCACGATCGATCCACTCGCCGGGCAAGACGTGAGTATTGTTTCGGATGTGAGCAGCGGCCAGGATGTGAGTGTCGGACCGGAAGCGAAACCGGGCGAAGACGTCTTCATGCTCGACGAGAGCGATGCGCTCAGTCACACGCCGTTCGGTGCTCCACTGGGCCTGCTGATGGCTGCCGGGCAGCCGATGATCGAGGCAGTGGATTTTCTCAATCCGCGCAAGGCGATTGTGCGTCCTGACCGGCGAAAACAGAAAATTGGATTGATCGCGGCCTCGGTGGTGTTGGCCATTGCGACCGCCTGGGGTGGAACACAGTGGTGGGTGTCATCTCTGCGCGGGGAAATTGACGAAGCCAATGCGGATCTTGCCGACGTTGATCGGATGATCAAGTCGGGCCGTTCCACGGTCGAGGCGGCCGATGTCATCAACGAATGGCAAACCCACAGCGACGATTGGTTGGCCCGCATGACGCACCTGAATGAGGCGTTACCCGGAACCGATCGCATCTATCTGCAAAACTATCGCTTCACGCCAAGGGCCGGGAATTCGTCGGGACACGTTCATGCCGACGGATTTGCCCGCAGCGACGACGATGTGTTCGCTCTCTATCAGCGACTCTCAGAACGCGGCTACCGCGTACAGCCACAATCGGTCCCGCGAACCTCGAAGGACAGCGATTACCCGTACCGTTTCCAGTTGGAACTCGATCTAACCATCGCTAAGACTGTTGCCACACCAACGAAGAACAAACGCCCGGAAAAATGACCGCTGCCCGCACGATGTCGCACCCCGCCGGCATCGTCAAAGACACTGTTGCCTGCAGCGAATTGGAAACTGATATGCAAAAACGTGAAAAACTCCTGCTCTTCTCGGCGGTTGCCGTCCTGCTGCTATGGAGGGGTCTGCCGATAATCAGCGGCATCTTCTTCGATCCGATTACCGACGCCCGCGCGGAACTCAATGCGGTCGAAAAAAAGCTGGCGGATAAGACTGCCGACATCAAGCGCCTCAAACTGGCCGGGCAAACCTTCAAGCAGTCGCGCGGCCGATCGCTTCCCCCCAACGCACTCGACGCACAACGGCAGTATCAAGTTTGGTTGGATGACCTGGCAAGAATGGCCGGCATTGAGAAGCCCGTCGTCATTCCGGGTCGTCGCGCGGTCTCGCGGCGCAAGAGCGTCCGCGGCGATCTGTTTACCGGCGTACTGGTTTCGCTCGAATTCAAGGCAACGCTCAGCGAACTGAGCCGCTTTCTCTATCTTTTCTACCGCAGCAATCTGGCTCACCGCGTGGTCGATCTCAACATCGATTCGCCCGAAAACCGGGGCAACCCTGAGCTGACAATTTCATTGACGGCCGAAGGACTATCGTTTGCATCCGCACCGAAACGGTCCACGCTGTTCCCACAGGCGAAACTCAAGCAGAATTTTGATTCCTCAGCCACCTCGCTGACCGTCGAAACGACCAAGGCCGCCGGCTTTCCCAAGAAGTCGAATTACCGAATTCGTATTGGGAATGAATTCCTGACGGTGACTGGAGTCAAGGGTTCAGAGTGGACCGTTCTTCGGGGGGAAGATGAAACATCCAAAAGTCAGCACGATGCGGGTGACGTGATTGAACTGGCGGCGATTCACGCGGATTACGCATCGTGGACTGCGAAGGACTTCAAAACGCTCGTCGAGAATAGTCCCTTTGTGAAACCACCCCCCAAGAGTCGGCCATCCCCGCGTCCACGACCGCCCGCCCCGACAACCGATCGCGTCGCCGAAACCAGACTGCGTGGCTCGATTGTCATCGATGATGAACCGCAGGCGTGGTTGTACGGCAAGTCGGCGGATGATCGTCTGGTGATTCGGGAAGGGGAGAAACTCGAAGTTGATGATTTCAACGCCATCGTTCGCGATATTCTGGCCGACCACGTTCTGCTCGAACGTGACGGTTCTCTCTGGCGGCTCGATCTGGGGGAGAATCTGCGGTCGCTGCAGAAACTTGCGCAGGTTGACACGACTGCCGTTGAAGAGAAAACAGAACCGAAAACCGAATCATCAACAGACGCAGCGCAAGGCGATGACGCAAAACCAGAGTCTCCTGCGTCGTCGGCGACCGACAACGGCGCCAAGCAGCCGCCGGTAGTTGCGCCGGCCCCCGCTGTTGACAAATGAACGCCGAATAGGCGATCTTGATAGCCGCAGATCGAAGACCGGGAGTGGTGATTCGCACGGTCGTCGTCGTCGCGCAATCTCTTCACGCTGTTATACAGGAATTGGCCGCCATGTTCCGTTTGCTAACTCTTTCTATCGTCGTGGGCATCGGCACGCTGTCGGCCAATGCAGCCGAACCTGACACGCGGGTCGATGAGAGTGCGGTTCGCAAGGCGGTCGAACAAAGTATCCCGTTCGTCGAACGTCAGGGTGCCGGTTGGATTGTGAGGAAGAAATGCGTTTCCTGCCATCAGATTCCGGCGATGGTGTGGAGTTTGAACGCGGCGGCCAAACGTGGTTTCGATATCGATGCGAAACGGCTGAAGCAGTGGAATGAATGGGCGACGAACTGGCAAAACTTCTCCGCCTCGAAGAAGAAAGAAGAACTGAAAGAAGAGGGGACCGCCAGTAGCAATGTCGATACGATTTATCAGTTGCTGTTAGCACGTGACGATTACGCCGCCGACGATCAGACCCAACTTCGGCTTGCTGCATTCGCGAAGCATTTGGCGAAGGCACAGACTGCCGATGGTTCCTGGACGCCCCGCGGACAACTTCCCACTCAACGACGTCCGGCGCGGGAAACGCGGGAAGTTACGACAATGTGGTCGCTGCTGACGTTGAATGAAGCAGATATTGACTACACTGAATGGACAAAGAAGCGGGAAGAAGCAACCACTTTCTTATCGACAGCGGCCAATGCGAAATCGACCGAGTGGTGGGCAGTCAAGTTGCTGCTGGACAACCAGGGCAGTGATACCAAAACCTTGGATCGCACGCGCAAACAGTTGATCACAACTCAGCACGAAGACGGCGGCTGGGGATGGCTGTCGGCCGACGGCAGCGACGCCTTCGGTACCGGCCTCGCCATCTATTCACTCTGCCAGTCCGGCCTGAAAAGCGACGATCCCGTGATCGCACGCGCCTGCAACTTCCTGCTGAAGTCGCAACAGAAAAACGGCTCATGGAAGGTCAACGGGACCAAGAAGAACGCCGCCAACCGCGTCGTCCCGACGGCAACCTACTGGGGGACATGTTGGGCGGTCATCGGCCTGCTGGAAACGTTGGAAACAACTGCTGACAAAGCCGAATAAGACGACCGATGCCCGGTCGATCCCACAACGCACGATTGCATGATCAAGGAACATTTGATGAACAACACCGCCAAGAGAATTGCTGTGACGGCTTCACTTTCATGCGTGCTTTTCGCGGGACTGTCGCTGACATCGTCAGTCACATACGCTCAAAAAACCGGCGGCACCTGGACCGATCCCAACGATGAATCGCTGCCGGACGACTTCAAAGTCCAGGGCGAGTACGTTGGAAAAGTTCTGGAAGGTGACAAACTCGGCTGCCAGGTGATCGCGCTCGGCGAAGGGGCATTTCAGGCGGTCGTCTTTCCCGGTGGATTGCCGGGAGCCGGTTGGGATGGAAAGCACAAAATCCTGATGGATGGTCGGCTCGAAAAGGGACAAGCCGTCTTCAAACCGGCCGAAGGAAAGAAACGCTATCTGGCTCAATCGGCCGATGAGTTCTCGGCGACGAGCCAGTTCCCACCGGCAGGCCAGAAGGTGTACACCGCGACCATTTCGGGCAGTATTTTGGCCGGAACCACCGATGACGGCAAGGCATTCAAGTTGACGAAGACGGTTCGCAAGAGTCCGACGATTGGAAAAAAGCCGCCTAAGGGAGCCGTCGTCTTGTTCGGCGGATCGGATATCGCCGAGTGGACCGGCGGACGGTTGGACGTCAGCAATTCCATCCTCAACACCGACGGCCGCGACATTCTGACCAAACGGAAATTCAGCAATTACACGATGCACGTTGAATTCATGCTGCCCTACCGTCCCGATGCACGCGGTCAGGGACGGGGCAACAGCGGGTTCTATCAGGTCGATCATTATGAAGTGCAGGTGCTCGACTCCTTCGGACTCGACGGCAAGAACAACGAATGCGGAGGCATCTACAGCAAGGCCGAGACATTGGTCAACATGTGCCTGCCCCCGTTGGCGTGGCAAACCTACGATGTCGAGTTCACCAACGCAGTTGCCGACGAATCCGGAAAAAAACTCAAGAACGCGGTCATCACGCTGCGGCTTAACGGAGTAATCGTACACGACAAGTTGGAAATCACCGGCAAGACGGGCGGCTCGCGCAACGCACCGGAAGGCACGCCCGGCCCCATCAAACTGCAGGGTCACGGTAACCCGCTGCAGTACCGCAATATCTGGATTGTCGAAAAGAAATAGCTGACGGAGTGTGCTGCATTTCCAACGAGCAACGAAACCGCCGGCAAGACCGGCGGTTTTTTTACGCGCGGAGATGACGGTGATGTCCGCCCGGTTTCAGAACGCCGATTCCCCCTCAAACTTCGTAACCGTTACAACCGCATCTCTCGCTTGGGGCATTCTTCCGATTGCAGGGATTGGACTCCACGATCCCTCCCGGTGATTCCGATTCTTTCAGTTGTACCGAGTTCAACATTCGTAACGGTTATATGCACAATTCCGGCTAGAGCAGCCGATACCTGTGAAAGGGATGCCCTGTGACTTTTCGCGCCATGCTTGTTTCGACCGGATTGCTGGCCTTTGTCTGTCTGTCTGGCTGTGAATGTGCTCAGCAAAGATGTTGTAGCCCCCAGCCTGTTTGCGAATATGAAACGGAATCTTCTGGATGGGTCGCTGCGCCGTCACCACATGGCCTGATTCAAGATGCGATTCCCATCGAGCCTTCCGATCCGAGTTCCCCACCACCGGCACCCGGTGTCGCGCCCGAGTCGCTGCCGAAAACCGCCCCCGATGCCAAGCAACCGAAAGCGCTGCCGGCACCCGCCGCAGAGAAGAAAGTTGAACGCGAAGCGAACGCTCGCCCTGCTCCCCCTTTGTTCATCACGCCGTAGGGGCGGCTGGATTCCCTCCCGCGATTTGCGCGGGAGGACGTTGGGACAACGGGGAGCCAGTCTGTTCTCCCTTCACCTGCGTCTCTGCCGATAACGCAGGCGGCCGGTGCATCCCATCCGGGGTCGCCAACGCGCGAACTCGTAAGTCGCACTCTCCCCAGCCGCGCGCACTCGCCCCAAAGACCCCTTCTTCTCCGGCATGGAGATCAAGTCATAAGGGCATCTCCTACCATTTTGGCGACACGGGCCGTTTGCTGGGGCGATTTCAGCATCGTGTGTGAGGGAAAACCTCACTTTGGTCCGCTCGCCAAACGCGGATTGCGGAAATTCGCCAAATCGTGGACACTTCCCCCCTTCACTCGTCGCCTGTTGCAAACAGCGGCGATGGCGGGCGTGCTTGCGCTCGACTCGTGTCAACGACTCCTGGATCGTTCCGATGATTCGTACCGCCCTCAAGAATCCCTATCTGGTGCTGGTTCTGGTGTTGATGGTGGCCGTCATCGGCGCGATCAGCATGGCACGAATTCCGGCCGACCTGCTGCCGACGTATAAGACGTCGGCCGTTCAGATTGTCACTTTCTATCCCGGCATGCCGCCCGAGGTAATGGAAGGCGATATTATGAGCCGGCTGCAGCGTTGGACGGGGCAGTCGTCGGGAATTGAACATCAGGAAGCCAAGGCGATGCAGGGTGTCTGCATCGTCAAAGACTTCTTCCATCCCGAAGTCTCCAGTTCTGAAGCGTTGGCGCAGGTGAGCATGTACGCCATGAGCGATATGTTCTATCTCCCCCCGGGGACCATTCCGCCAATGGTGATGCCGTTCGATCCAACGGCCAGTGTTCCGCTGTGTCTCGTGTCCGTCTCGAACCCCGATATGAACGATTCGGAACTGTACGACATTGCTTACAAGAATCTGCGAAACAACCTGCAGTCAATTTCGGGCGTGATCGCGCCGGCGGTAAACGGCGGCGCACTGCGACGAATTCTGGCCTATGTCGATCCAGAAAAACTGCGGGCGTACAACATTTCCATTCTCGAAGTGCATGCGGCGTTGCGTCGGCAAAACGTGCTGATTCCCGCCGGCAGCGCGAAGATTCAAGACAAAGAATTCTACATCTACACAAACGCCATTCCGGACCAAGTGGCGACGTTGAACGATGCGCCCATCAAAATTGGCGCGAACGGCGAGCCGGTCCTGTTCAGCGATGTCGGCGAGGTGCAGGACAGCAAGCAGATTCAATCAAACATCGTTCGCGTTAACGGCCGCACGTTGGTTTATGTTCCCGTCTATCGTCAGCCCGGATCGAATACGATCGAAATCGTCGATAGCATCAAGGAGAAGCTGGGGGAAATCCTCGCCCGCCTGCAGGAAGAAACCCGGCTGCCCGACGGTTCGCCCGATCCCAAGATGGCCAATCTCACACTCAACGTCGTCATGGATCAGTCGGTCAAGGTGCGTGAAAGCGTCGATGCATTGTGGATCGCGGGGATTTTGGGAGCGGTCTTCGCGGGACTTGTTGTGTTGTTGTTTCTGCGAAACCTCGCATCGACGATCGTCATCGTATTGGCGATACCGATTGCCATCCTCACATCATTAATCGGCCTGTATTTCACTGGGAACACCATCAATGCGATGACTTTGGGAGGTCTCGCGCTCGCGGTCGGCATTCTCATCGACCAGGCGATTGTGGTGATCGATAACATCGAACGTCATATGCACATGGGAACCAAAGGCCGCCTGCAGGCCGCATTCGATGGCACTCGCGAAGTCTCAGTCCCGCTGTTCGTTTCCACCGTGACGTTTATCGTCGTCTTCTTCCCGGTGATCTTTCTCTCGGGGTTGGCAAAATATCTGTTCGCGCCGCTCTCGATGGCCGTCCTCTTTGCAGTGATCGCTTCGTACCTCATTGCCATCTTCTTCGTCCCGGTGGCGGCGGCCAAGTTTATGCGTCCGAAAAAGAAAGGGACTGCCGGCGGATCGCCAGACTCCGTCGGTCAGCAACCCCCCACCGAGCAACTCAACTGGCTGGTTCGAGGTTATCGCGTGCTGCTGTTGGGGTCGCTGCGCTGGAAGTGGCCTGTCCTTGGCACTGCCGTTGTGTTGTTCGCCGGATCGATGGTGCTGATGTCGAACATTGGCCGCGAACTGTTCCCGCCAGTCGATGCCGGGCAATTCACAGTTTACGTGCGTGCTCCGTCCGGTACTCGGATTGAGGTGTCCGAAAAACTGATCAAACGCATCGAGAATTTGATTGTCGAGGAAGTGGGCGACCCTGCTCCCGATAATCCGACTGCCGATTCGGTCTACCCGACCACGCGGAATAGATTCGCCGGCGGTGCCAACCGAACGCTGACGGCCGATGAGGTAAAGAACGCAAAGAAGTCCTCGAATTGCGCGACATTGATCTCGAACATCGGCGTGCTGCTCGACTGGCCTGCCGCGTACAGCCCGAACACTGGCGCAATGGATTCGTTCATTCTCGTCCAACTCAAACAGAAACCTGGTTCGGCAAACGTCTTCGAAACCGTCGCCCGCCTCCGCGAACGTCTCAACGAGGAAGAGCCCGGCATTGAGTTCGCATTCGATACCGGCGGAATTTTGACAGCAGCGCTCAACATGGGCGAACCCTCGCCAATTCACCTGCAGATTGCCGGCCGCGACATTGAAACGGCCCACAAGATTGCCGACCAGTTGGTCGGCGCAGTCAATCGCGTCGAAGGGACGACGGATGTTCGCATTGCGCAGCGAGCCGATTACCCGATGATCGAAGTGGAAATCGATCGCGTCGCCGCCGCCGATCGCGGAGTCACCCCCGAGTTGGTGATGAAATCGCTGGTTTCGGCGACGAACAGTTCGATCAATTTCGACCCCGCTTTCTGGATCAACCCACAAAACGGCAATCACTATTTTCTTGGCACTCAGTATTTTGAAGAGAAAATCGACTCACTCGATACACTGCGATACATACCAGTCAAAGGCAGTAAAGATGGCAGCCCGATTGTCTATCTGCAGGACGTCGCCAAACTGCACACCAATCGAAAAGTTCCCAACGTCATCAATCACCGTAACATCGTCCGCGTGACCGATGTCTTCGCCAACGTCGAAACCGGATACGATCTCGGCACGGTTGTCGCAAACATCGAACGAGAATTACAGAAATCGGACGCCACCTTGAAACTGCGTCCGGTGAAGGACACGCGCAGTGCGGCATCCCGCTATCCCGAATGGCTGCAGGGAATCCTCGCCGCCGTGGGCTTGAACGAGCCGACCCGCTACGCCATTGAAGGCAGTGACTATTCGGGATTCATGGTCGAGATGCAGGGCGAGGTGCGTTCGATGCGCGACTCGTTCGTCGATTTTGCGCTCGGCATGGTGCTGGCTACCGTTCTCGTTTATCTGGTCATGGTCGGGCAGTTTCGTTCGTTCGTCGATCCATTCATCGTGCTGGTCACCGTGCCGCTCGGCTTCATTGGTGTGGCAGCGATTCTGTACCTCACCAACACGCGATTGAACATTCAGTCGTTCATGGGGATCATCATGATGATCGGCATCGTGGTGGAATATACGATCGTGTTGTTGGACTTCGCCAACCATCGGCTCACCGAAGGAGCAACTGTTTCCGAAGCGATTGTCGATGCAGCCATCGTCCGTTTTCGTCCCATTCTAATGACCTCGGTCACGACGATTTTGGCGTTGCTACCGATGGCGATTGGTTTTGCCGGCGGCGAAGCGGACATTCCGTTGGCGCGAACGATTGTCGGGGGCGTGATTGCCGCCACGTTGCTACCGAAATTTGTCGTTCCCTGTTTGTATGTGATCATAAAACGTGCGCCGAAGCGGGATCAGGAACCTGAACCCGGCTGGGCATAAGAATGGCGTGGATTGTCGTTTCGTCCTCGCTGACGCTTCGGGTTACGATTTCGTGTTTGTGTCCAAGGAATTGGGGCTGACAATGCACGGGTCCTTCGATCAAATAGCAATCGCGCGAGTGATTTTCTGCGTCATCAGAAAGAGATAATACGATGCGTTGTCAAATTCTGAGCGAACTAATTGGTGTTGCCTTTGCAACTCTGCTCCTGGTCGGCTGTAACGGCGCCGATGCGACGCCGGGGAAAGGTGACGGCGCGGGAGGTTCGACCGCAAGTTCATCGTCGGACGGCGAAACGACACACGAAGTACATGTCGTTCTTGGGAAACCGCATACCGAACAAATCGAACTGCCCGGTGCTTCGGTACACGGATACGAGACGACCCAACTGATGGCAAAATTGGGTGGGTACGTCGATCAGATTATGAACAGCGACGGCCAACCGGTGAGCCGCGACGAAAAGGAAATTGACATCGGCTCGTTCGTCAAGGAAGGAACGGTGCTGGCCGAACTGGACATTCCCGAAATTGCCGGCGAGGTGAAACAGAAGGACGCGTTGCTCACGCAGGCAAACAGCGCCGTTTCCCAGGCAATGGCGGCCATCGCCCAAGCCCAAGCCGAGGTAGAACGGCGAAATGCCGAAGTCGCAGAGGCCGAAGCGATGGTGAAGGAAAAGTTGGCGTTAAAACAATTGCGTGAAACGGCACACCGGCGGATCGTTAAGCTGTTCAACGATGGTGCCGTTGGCGAAGACAGTAAGCTCGAAGCAGAATTCGGGCTTGCCGCCGCTGAAGCCGCAGTGACCAGCGCCGATGCAGGGGTCACGAAAGCGAAATCACTCGTCGCAGTTGCCAACGAAATGGTGAAAAAGGCCGAGGCGGACAAGGAAAGCGCCGATGCCCATGTGAATGTCGCGACTGCCGATCTCGAAATCGCAAAAGTCATGGACGACTATTCGACGATCCGGGCACCGTACAACGGCATGATTACAAAACGATTGGTAGACAACGGCGCGTTTGTCCGGCCGGCCACAAGTAATTCCGGGGCGATGGCGTTGTTCGAGATTACCCGAACCGACAAGGTCCGCATCGAAGCTGCCGTTCCCAGCGTCAACACGACGCGTATTCGCGTCGGACAGCAGGCCGTCTTTCACACCATCGGCGGACTGCCCGGCGTCACCATTACTGGGCAAGTCGATCGTGCGGCGGTTGCCCTCGATCGGGAAACACGCATGATGCGGATCCACGTCGATTTTAAGAATCCCCTCAAAAACCGTTCCACGGGCAAGGTCATCCGGCTCGATCCGGGAATGTATGGCAGCATTCGTATCATCATCAAGAAATGGGACAAGATTCCCGTTATTCCCGCCTCGGCCCTAGCCGAAGATGCAGCGGGGCAATCATTCGTGGTGGTCGTCGATGCTGCAGGCGTCTGTGAAAAACGCGCGGTTGACGTCGCCTTCAATGACGCAGAAGAGGTCGGCGTGAGTCACGGGCTGGAAATTGGAGATACAGTGGTCAAATCAGACATTGGCAAACTCAAAGACGGCCAGGAAATCTCCATTAAATCGCCGTAGTTACCAAAGTTACCAAAGTTCCGCAATCCGCACAGCCGATATGACCGATACAAGCTGGCCTGCATCTGTCTAACGGTCTGTATCGATGTTCCACCTCCGGCCAATCGGGCAATTCCTTTCGCTGCTTGCCGGTTTCGGTTTGCTGAGCGGTTGCCAGATGCATCTGACGATTGGAACACCTGACAAGAAATTCGACGACCACGCAGCGACGACGCCTCGAAATTCCATACAGTCAGTTGCTGCCGTGGCCTCGAAAGGCGCACACGATTCACGTAGAAAGTGGTCGGTTGTTGCGAAACCATCGACTCAGCCTCCATCGACGAACGGACAAACGGTTGTCCGCCAGGTCTCGGATCGCAACGAGACAAAGTCCAAACGCGCTGCGACTGCTGCGGTTGGTGCATTTCGAATGCCGACGCTCATCAAGCAGGGGGCGTCCTTCGGCAGCGCGAAACTGATCAACGGCCTTGAGAAATTGCCACAGTCTGCCGCGGAAGAATCCGCCATTGTGACTGAGTCGGCACCGACTGCGTTCCCAATCGATCTGCCAACGGCACTGCGTTTGTCTGGTGCGGAAAACTGGGATGTGCAAATTGCTGCCGAGAAAGTTCAAGAGGCGCGTGCCCGACTTGATACGGCAAAGCTGCTGTGGCTGCCATCGTTAAACGGAGGCATTGGCTACACCAAACATGATGGGCAGATTCAAGCGACGTCGGGTCAAGTCACCGACGTTAGCAGAAACTCGCTATTCGTTGGTGGTGGTGCCAATCTCAGCCAGACACCCCTGACGGGCGGTGCCGGAGGCCCGGCGCGATTGATGGTCGATTTGTCGTTGGCCGATGCAATCTTCACCCCGCTTGCGGCGCGGCAGGTCGTTCAGGCCGAACAGGCACGCGAAACGGTGGAGTTCAACGATACGCTCCGCGATGCAGCTGATGCCTACTATCAATTGGTTGGTGCACAGGGGCAACTGGCCATGGCGCAGTTGAACCTCGAAGATTCCCGGAAGTTTGAGAAACTCACCGTTTCCTTCGTCGCTGCCGGCAAAGGTTCTCAGGCCGACACCTCGCGCGCTCGCGTTGAGACGTCCCGTCGAAAGCAGGCAATCATTCGCGCCGAAACGGCCGCCAAGATTGCAGGCGTCGAACTGACAAGAATCCTGCGACTTGGTTCCGAGACGGACCTGGTCGTTTTCGAGGATAAGCCCGCTGCCGTCGAATTTGTTTCGGAGCAGGAATCGTTGTCATCGTTGGTTGCTCATGCCCACATGTTTCGACCGGAAATGGCCGAGCATCAGGCGGAACTCGAATTGAATCGGGAGCGGCTGCGTGCGGAGTATTGGCGACCGTTGTTGCCCAGCGTGCATGTGGGTGCTTCTGCCGGCGGTTTCGGCGGTGGGGTGAATGACGATCTGAATCAGCTCGATGGCCGCAGTGACTTTGACCTGCTTGCCGTTTGGCAACTCAAGAATCTTGGTTTCGGCGCCCGTGCCGCACAGCGAGAACAACGCAGCCGATTCCGACAATCGGCCTATGCAAATTCCCGAATCCGCGATGCCGTGGCGGCTGACGTCGCCAAGGCGTTCCACGAGATGCGCGCTCAGCGCAAACAGTTGGACCTTTCCGAAAAGAACGTTGAGCTATCCCGCGAGTCGCATCGCAAGAACATTGCCCGCATTCGTGGACTGGAAGGATTGCCGTTAGAAGCACTGAATGCCCTGCAGACATTGACCAGGTCGCGCGAAGACTACATCGCTGCCATCACCCGGTACAACCGCGCCCAAGTTCGCCTGCTGCACGCAATCGGTCGGCAGATCGGCGAGGAGACATCCGATCCCGAAGTCATCTCAAGTCAGCCGACCGTGATCGATGGGGCAGCGGGAATACCCCTGTTGCCGGCGCCGTCGGTTGAACTCGGCCAATAAATCGGTCGTTGGCCGGGCGTTACTCGCCACCAGAACCTTCAACGGGGCGTTTCGCTTTCACTGGACTGGCGATTGGCTCGTTGATCATGTTCAGATGAAGCGACGATCGGTAGAAGTTGACGGTCATCTTCTTCTCTGCGGGGTCGGCCGTGACCTCGAATTGCGACAACGATTGCTCGTTCGCTTCACTGAAAATGCTGCGGCCGTTTCGCTTGTCGATCACCGCAAGGGAATATTGATTGCGATTGAAGGCCGGTGCTCGTTGAAATGGGCGATACGTTCGCGCGGTGAAGACCAGCACCGGCAAACCAGCCGGCTGATTGACGTCGAATGACTGATTTTCAACTCGCGTGGTCCAGATCTTTCGGCCCGTCTTGCGGTCAAATCCGTAAACGTAACCGTTAACCAATGGGCTGTTATTAATGGAGACGACCTGGACCCCGTTTGCCTGCTTGGGCGTACTGTGGGTCAGCAGGGTGTACCGGTCGCGATTTCGCAGTACCAGGAATGAATCGATCCGGCCGTCGGCCTCGATCGAGGCGTCGATGAGAAGTTTGCCGTCGTCGGCATCGAAAATTGCGAAGTTCCCCTGATGAGGATTCAGCACGGCAACGGCGTTCTCACCCCGCTGCATGGCGATCGCTTTTGAACCAGGGGGAACCCGTTTCTCCCAGATGTTCTTGCCTGTCCACACGTCGAACTTTTGCAGCGTTCGGCCGGTCCACACCAACAGGTTGCGGCCCTGTTTCGATAGCTGCGTCCCGTCCTGCGGCAACGGACGCGTCGCGACTTGCTCACCATCGGCTGCTCGCAGCACCACGGCTTCTTTCGTGTTCGGCGCCACCACGAAAACAAACTCTCGATCTCCAAAGACATCGCTGCCGCGCGAAACCGATCGTCGCTCCCAAAGTGTTTCCCCGGTTAGCGGATTGGCCGCAACCAGCCGCGTCCCCACTTGATAGCAAATCATGCTGTCGTCGATTGGAACCACCTGACCCAACGGGCGACCGTTTCGGTCTAGCACTGTCATAATTCGCGCACCGCCGGGACCCATCAATTGTCGGAATTGGAGCGCAATATTTCGTGTTTGCCCCTTCAGTCCATCGACGAGAACTTGTTGCCAGAGAATTCGCGGTGCACCATTCTCCTCCTGAAATCCATCCAGCACGATGAAGTGCGAGCCGAAGACGACGATCAACAGGTGACCGTTCACACGGGCGTAGTTTCCGTAGACATTGGAAATCGCCGTTCGCAAGTTACCCGTTGCCACTTTCCACAGCACCTTGCCGTTTTCGTCGTGGGCAATCAAACTCTGCCGCCGCGAATCGAGCGCAAGCGTCCAGTTTTCTCCCAACGGCCCGCGTGGTCCGATAATCCTCACGGGGTAGGCCCGTCGAACGGACCCCTGCCGTGCCACTTTTCTGGCTTCAAGTTTCTCCTTGGGCCAGACCGACTTTTCTTCGAGCAGTTTGGCAATCTCATCGGCAGCTCTCCATTCTTCGACGAGTTGCCGTCCGGTTTTTTCGTCGAGGCAGACCACGTCGTTCCAGCGGGTGGCCAGTTCATCCAACATGGCCGCCGCAGCCACCGATTGTTTGCGGTCGATGTACAACGATGCCAGCCTTGCCGTCGCGAAACCGGAGATCTTGCGGTCGGTCGAGCGCCGCAGTCGGCGGAGCAGCAATTCCTGCGCGAGAGTTTGTTTGATCGGATCGAGACGTCCGGCCAACAGTTGACCGGCGCGATCGCCCACGGGCAGATCGACGAATGCATCCAGAAATCGGATCAGCATCTGCGTGTCGTCTTCGTTTTCCGCCGCCTTGGTGAGCAATTCCGCGATCGCGCGGTCTAACTCGGCTCGCTCTGCTCCGCTCGATTTGCGGTAGACCTCAGCAATTCGCGGACGAATCCAGCGATCGCTGCGCACCGTCAGCGCCGCACTCACTCGTTCCAATTCCGGTTTGCCGGTATCGGCCGTCGCCAACTTAATGTACTCGCGAAATGCCCCCTGCTGGTCGCCCATTTCATGCAATCCAGCTGCGTTCAGCCGCAGATACTGTCCGCGCTGTCGCGGGTCGTCAACCAGTCGTTCGATTTCGTCGGCCGACGAATGGTACTTCCGGAAGTCGAGCCTTAAGCCTTCCAGCAGCGATGCAACCACCAGGGTACGAGAGCGCGGCGTCGGCTTGGCCGCAATCGATTTCCTCAGGTCGGCCAGTCCCTGCCGTTCGTTTCCTTCGTGCAACCGCATTTCACCGCGCAACGCCAGGGCGTCGGCATCGTTGGGATTCTTCGCAAGCACGCCGTCGGTTTGCCGCCGCAATTCGTCGAGTGATTTGAATCCCACGAGTTTGTCGATCGATTGGGACACAATCACGCCATCGGCTGCCGCCAGATTCCCAAAGACTTCACCTTTCCGCGATTGTGACCGAGCCACGATGCGGCCCGACTTGAGATCGATCGACACGATTTCACCGGTCGAAAGCGGAAGGCGGTAGTGGTGACCGTCGCGAATGCCGCGACCGCTGGGAGTTTCGATCGAAGGCGGTTCATCCCACACAGGTTCGCCCGTTTTCAAGCTGAGAGCCTGAACCTGCGAACGGCCCACCAGAATAACCTGGCCCGCATGCACGCCAGCCAAATACAGCGACTGGCCGCGAGGCTTCTTCCACAGCAGCGAACCATCGACGAGATTCAGACAGTGCAAGTCGGCCGAGTCGCGTGGCGTTATCAGGATTCGCCCCTCGGCAATCGTCGGTGCCGAATCGACCCAGCGGTCTTCGTCGTCCTGCCCGCTAGTCACTGTGATTCGCCTTCCCCGCATGCGAAACGCTATGCGCGGATCGATGGGAACTGCCGACTTGCTGCGGGAATAACGCTGTCCCCACAGCAGGATTCGCCGCGCCGGATCGATGGCAACCACGGCGCCAGCCGTCGTCGGACAGACGAGTACACCGTTGCTGAAAGCCGGTGTCAAACCGGCCAATCGCCGCAGAGGAAAATCTGAAAATGCTGCGTCGGGCAATGCCAACGATTGTGACCACTGAAGTGCGCCGGTCTCGGCGTTGAGTACCATCAATCGCACATCGCCGGTTACCTCTGCGATGCAGTACAACTTTCCATCCAACGGCAACGGTGGCCCAAGGAAATACGTGCCGGCCATCTCGAAACCGTATTCACGCGGCCCCCCGACTTCCCACATCGACTTCCCGCCGGCTGCCAGATCGTAAGCTCCTAATTTGCTGGAATTGCGCGACGTTGTCGTCTGAGGGGGGGCACCACGAAACACCCGTTGGGCAGGGGGAGGGGCGGGATTGTCCATTTCCTCCAGTGCAAAAACATACCGGCCATCGCTGCTCAAGGTCCCCGCAGCCAGGTCGCGCCACGCTCGCTGCGCCAGAAACGACGCCAGCGCCGACGGTTGTTGATTCACACGGACCGCCGCAGCCGGTTTCGTGGTCGACACCAACTTTTCATAGGCTTCCGAAACCATCGTCGATTCCCACAGCAGTTGACCGGTCTTCAAATGCACGGCACGCAGGTTTCGCAATGTGCGAAACACGACCACATCATTGACGATCAGCGGATGAGCCGCCGGCAGTGTGAGAAAGCCGCTGCCGCCCTTCTCCGTTTCCATTTGCCGCAACTGTGTGTTCACTTCGTCCAGACGTGCGGGATCTTCGTCCAGGGTATCGGGATCGCGAACGGTCGCAAATTCCCAAACCGAATCCCATGCCGGGCTGGCCGGCGAACTGCCCGTATTTCGCGAGGCATCGCCACGGAACATGACCCACTGACGTTGACCGCCCTGATTCGCGCCGATTGGGGGACCAACCAGACGCGTCAACCAACCTTCTGCTTCTTTGTCGTTGGCGAATAGCGAGATTGTCCTTTGACCAAGCGAAAGCCGCCCGTTCGGCGTCGCCTTCTTCAACGCAATCAACGTTGACAGGGCGCGATCGGTCTCGCCGGCCTGGTACCAGGCAATCGCCAATTTCAGCGACAACATCGGTTGCCACCGTCGGCCCGCTTCGGGCAACTCTTGTAACTGCGAAAACTGCATCGCAGCCGCCAACGGCTCCCCCTGATCGAGCCTGTGCGTGCCGATCAAATAGGTCGCTTCATACCCGGCCTTCGTGTGGAAGTATTGGCGGGTGATGTTTTCGAGCTGCGCGCGATCGTTGCTGACGACCGCTTCTTCGAACATCGTGCGGGCCGCATCGCCGAACTTCAACTCATAGAGACGCCGCCCCTCGCTTGGAAGCCCGGCGATCAATTTCAGCGCTTGATCCTTCAAGCTTGTTGTCATCGTCTGATCGGCGAAGTAGTCTGCCGAGCTGTCGGCCGACGGTTTCCCGTTGCGATCTTCCCTCCGAGAGAGAATCTTCCGTTGCAGGATCTCGAGCGCGTTATCGTAATCACCCTGATCGCGCAGCTCCTCTGCTCTTTTCAATGCTTTGCTGAGGTTCTTGTCGATGTCGGCCTGTGGCTGAAGTGTTGGATCGGTGCCTTCTTCGGCGGGGATGAGCTTGCCGTTCGGATCGATCTTCAGTTGAATCTGTCCATGAACGCCCGGTGCGGCCAATAACAATGCGCCGATCGTTCCCATAACAAGAAATCGAACGCAGTTTGCCGTCCATCGACTCATATTGTCTCTCCGGTGCAGTCCGTCCAATTGACCCGCAGCGTAATGTGTGCCGCAAGCGTCACGTTTGACCGGCTCGCCACACAACCGCATAATCGATTCTCCCATGATGCCCCAAGCCTGTCGAGGGCAGAGGCGTCAAATCACCGCCTGTGAACCCGCAAGCGTTGAACTCAGATCGATCAAATAGAAGGACGGCCGAACATGGCAAATTCTAACGACGACGCAAAAAAACAACTCGCCGAGGCCATGCGCGAAACGGACGACTATTATCGCGAGCGGAGCATTTTTCAGGACCGTTTTGGATTTGGCCAAAAACCGGCCGTTGTTGTGGTCGATTTCGCCAACGGCTGGACCGACGATGCCTACGCCGGCGGCAGCAAACGGCTCGATGGCCCGGTGGAAAGTACGCGGTTGCTCCTCGATGCCGCCCGGCCCAAAAACATCCCCGTCATCTTCACCACCAGTCCCTGGCGGCCCGATAGCCCGGACAAACCGTTCAAATCGGCCGCCGATCCTTCGCCCTCGTTTCGCGAGTGGGACGAACATGCCTGCCAGATCGACGAACGCATCGCGCCGTTGCCCGGCGAACTTCTCATCGAAAAAGAAAGCGCCAGCGCTTTCTTTGCGACAAGCTTAACGTCGCATTTGATTCAGCACGGCATCGACACCGTGCTGATTACCGGTTGCAGTACCAGCGCCTGTATTCGCGCCACCGCCACCGATGCCAAGAGTTATCGCTTTCGGCCGATCATCATTGAAGACTGCGTCGGTGACCGCGCCGCCGCCGCGCACGTTTTCACGCTGGCCGACATCCAGGCCCGCTTCGCCGACGTCGTCACGCTCGGTCGCACATTGGAGTACATTGAATCGTTGTAACAATGCTTGCGGTTTCGCAGTGTGCGGGAACGTTCGGCACGACCACTCGTCGCGGCTTTTCGCTGGTTGTGACTTTACAGGGGGGATGATCACGATGAATTCGATGCGTCGATTGATGATTGCAGCGCTGGTTGGTTTCGCGGCGTTTTCATCTGCCCATGCCGGCGATGGCAACCGGTTGACCTATCTCGATGAGAACAACCCCTGGTATCCGCATGCCAAGTTCCCAAAGCTGACGACGCCGCAATGGGTGGGGGATAAAGACGTGGAAGCGGTCGTCATTCTCGCCATCGATGACATGCGCGACACCGCCAAATATGAAGCGTACCTGCGGCCGATCCTGATTCGGCTGAAACAAATCGACGGCCGCGCGCCGGTCAGCATCATGACCTGCAACGTCAATCCGAAAGACGAACAACTGCAGCAATGGCTGGCCGAGGGACTCTCCATCGAGGTGCACACGGTCGATCATCCCTGCCCGTTGCTCACCGGCGGCGATTTCAAGAAAGCCAAATCGACGTACGACCGCTGCGTCGATTTGATGAACCAAATCCCCGGCAACAAACCGGTCGCCTTCCGCATGCCCTGTTGCGATTCGCTGAACACCAACAGTCCCAGGTTTTATGCCGAAATCTTCAACAAGACGACCGAAAAGGGTAACCACCTGCAGGCGAGTTCGTCGGTGTTCAATATCTTCACATCAGCCGACCCCGACATCCCCCGCGAACTGGTGCAGGAAGCGGACGGCAGCGAGCGGTTTCTGAAATACATTCCCAAGAGCGTCAATCGCGGCGGTGCACTGTCGCCCACGTTCGTCAACACCATCGAAAATTATCCCTACCCCTACGTCATCAACAAGCTCTGCTGGGAATTCCCCTGCGTCGTCCCCAGCGACTGGGAAGCCCAACACCTGCACGGCAAGAACAACCCCAAAACCGTCGCCGACATGAAAGCCGCCCTCGACATCACCGTCCACAAACAGGGCGTGATGAACCTCGTCTTCCACCCCCACGGCTGGATCCGCAACGACCAGATCGTCGAACTGATCGACCACGCCGTGAAGAAGCACGGGAAGAAGGTGAAGTTTTTGACGTTCAAGGAGGCGGTCGAGCGGTTGAATAAGAATCTGCTCGGCAATGTGCCTCTTCGAAGAAAGAACGGTGCGGACAGCGGTGTTCGCGTCATCGACCTCAACAATGATGGGTGGTTGGATGTTGTTGGGTTGCCTGCATTTATTGGGCAACAAGAACCTCTGAGTAGAAACGACGTTTCGCGGAATTGGTCTCCGAAGAGTGGGAAGTGGGATGCCTCCGAATTGTTCGGTTTACCGATTAGCCTTCAAACGAGCAATTGGAACAGTGCTGTTGGAAGACTTGGAGTATTTCATCCATCAGGTAGGCCATCCATTGCCATGTCCGCGATTGGGAGAGATGAAACAGCCGTGTGGCAATTGGACGGTCAAGAATGGGTACAGAATCAAAAGATTGCAAACTCGCCAAAGGCTGCCGAGACTGGAATCGGTGCAACGTTCAATAGGGGTACTTGCTTCCGTGACATTGACAATGATGGCGTGAGCGAAATTATTGTCGGATTTGTGCAGCACAATCTCGATACTGGCTTTATTTACCGAGAATCAAGAGTTCACAAGTGGGACCCGATCAAAGAAAGATGGACTTTCGCGCAATTCAAGTTACCCGCACAGACAGCCCTCGCAGCTGTTACCTTACGAGAACGCGGCCGATTTCCCGGACCTGAAACAAGTCGCGATCTCGGTCTCCGGTTCGTCGATCTCAACGAAGACGGGCACGATGACATTGTCTTCTCCAACCACGAGCGATACGGCATCTGGTTGTTCAAGGACATGCAGAGCGGCTGGAGCATCGAAGTGATGTCCGGGGAGCGCGACAAGAATGCCACAAGCGGGATTCCCCCCATCGTCCGCAAGGACGGCAGCGACAACGGGTTCTTCGTTCACAGTCGGCACCTCTTCTGGCAGAACGAAGACACCGCCAAGCTGCCCGACCTCGTCGATCGCCGTTCGTTCAACGATCTGCTGAAGAACGTCGAACCGGGACCGAAGACGCCGAAGGCCTCGCTGAACTCCATCCGCACGCGGCCCGGTTTCAAAGTCGAACTCGTCGCCGCCGAACCACTGGTGAAAGACCCGGTTGCATTCGAGTGGGGTGCCGATGGCAAACTCTGGGTCGTCGAGATGGCCGATTATCCGTTGGGCATCGATGGAAAAGGAAAACCGGGCGGGCGCGTCCGCTTTCTTGAAGACACGACAGGTGACGGCAAGTACGACAAATCAACGCTGTTCCTTGACGGTATCCGCTTTCCCAACGGCATACTTCCCTGGAAGAAAGGCGTACTGGTGACCGCCGCGCCGGATATCTTCTATGCCGAGGACACCAACGGCGACGGCAAAGCCGACAAACGCGAAGTCCTGTTCACCGGCTTCGCCGAAGGCAATCAACAACACCGCGCTAACGGTCTCGTTCTTGGATTGGATAACTGGGTTTACGTTGCCAACGGCGACAGCGGCGGCGTGATTCGTTCCCTCAAGGCGAGCCGGGGGGTTAATCCCCCTGGTGATTCCCCGGGGGGATTAACCCCCCGGCTCGCGAATCAACAGATCAACATTGGCTCGATGGACCTGCGCATCAAACCTGACACCGGTGAAATCGATCTGCAGGCGGGCCGCACGCAATTCGGCCGTAACCGCGATGACTGGGGCAACTGGTTCGGATCGAACAACAGCAACCCGCTTTGGCATTATGTGTTGGCCGATCATTACGTCCGCCGCAACAAGCATTTCGCCGCTCCCGATGGCCGCGTGCATGTCTCGGTCGCGCCGGGGCCGTCGCCCTGTTTTCCCGTCAGCCGTACCCTGCCGCGATTCAACGATTTCAATCGAGCGAACCGCTTCACGTCGGCCTGCAGCGCAATTGTTTATCGCGATGAGTTGTTCGGCTCGCAATTTGTGGGCAACAGTTTTGTCAGCGAGCCGGTACACAACCTCGTGCATCGTGAAGTGATGCAGCCGCAGGGATACACTTTCACCAGCCAACGCGCGGCCGACGAATCGCAGTCGGAATTTCTCGCATCGAGCGACAACTGGTTTCGGCCGACGATGATCAAAACCGGCCCCGATGGCGCGTTGTGGATTGCCGACATGTATCGGCATGTGATCGAACATCCTAAATGGATCCCAGCTGACTGGCAGAAACGGTTGGATCTGCGTGCCGGCGATGACCGAGGGCGGATTTATCGTGTCGTTCCAGTCGGCGCGAAACCGCAAGCGGTTCCTCGTCTCGATCATTTTTCGACCGCCGAATTGGTTGCTGCGCTTCACAGTGTGAATGGCTGGCAGCGCGATACGGCGCAGCGATTGTTGATTGAACGCAAGGATCGCGCGGCGGTGCCGTTGTTGGTTGCGGCGGTGAAGGAAAAGAGACAAGGAGAGGGGGAGAAAGGGAGAGGGGGAGACTTGCGAGTGGCTGCTTTGGGGCGCCTGCATGCGCTTTGTGCGCTCGATGGGTTGGGTGCGCTTTCGGAGGATGTCTTGCTGGCGGGGCTGCGCGACTCGCATGCCGGGGTGCGGCGGCATGCGGTGCGGTTGTGCGAGCGGTTGAAGATGCATTCACCGAAATTGGTGGCGGCGCTGCGAAGACTCGCTGCCGACAAGGACCCGCAGGTGCGGCTGCAGTTGGCGTACACGCTGGGGGAAATCGATGAACCGCAAGCCGGCGTTGCATTGGGTGAACTGTTGCTGGCGGGTGGGGATGACCGATTTCTGCGGGCGGCCGTGGTGAGTTCGTCGAACGCGCAGAACGTCGAACGTATCGCGTTGACTGTGTTGTCGAGTCCAAACACCGAACGATCAATGAAACTGGTCGATGATCTGATGCAGATGGCGGCCGCCTTCGGCCAACAGGCGACGCTGATCGGCTTGTTGCAGAAGGTCACCACCCCAGTCAATGGCCGGTACGAATCCTGGCAGCTTTCCGCCGTGGCCGGCCTGCTTGACGTGCTCAGCCGACAACGGAAGTCGCTGGAACGCTTGCAGACCGACAAATCTCCAGAGGCGGAACGGGCATTAACTCAACTTGCCGTGTTGGTGACGGCAGCCCGCAAAGTTGCGGTCGATAAGAAAGCCGACCTGCCGCATCGCACGGCCGCCGTCCGATTGCTCGGTCGAGGCGTGAAATTGTTCGATGACGATGTCGATGTGCTGTCCACCTTGCTCGCGCCGCAACAACCGGCCGCGATCCAACGAGCGGCGGTGCAAAGTTTGGGACGCCTCGAATACGCCCACGTTCCGCAGGTGTTACTTTCCAATTGGCGGGCGCTCGGGCCAAGCCTGCGCGGCGACGCACTCGATGCCCTAATGTCTCGCGATGCATGGCAAACCCAATTGCTTGCCGGAATCGAGAAGAAGCAAATCCTCGCGCGGGAGTTGAACGCCGCCCGCCGCCAACGCCTGTTGACACATCGCACCCCCGCAATCCGCCGCCGTGCCGAACGGCTATTTGCGGTCGACACCAACAGCGACCGCAAACAACTTCTTGCAAAGTACAAGTCGGCGCTCACGCTGCCGGGCAACCGTTTGCGGGGGGCGGGACTGTTTAAGAAACATTGTTCGGTGTGTCATCGGTTGGCCGATGTCGGTGTGGTAGTCGGACCGGATTTGAAATCGCTCACCGATAAGTCGCCGGCCGCGATGCTGGTGGCGATGCTCGATCCCAACCGCGCGGTGGAGAGCAAATACATCAACTACACCGCGGTCACCACCGACGGGCGAACGTTCAGCGGATTGCTCGCCGCCGAGAGCGGCAACAGCATCACGCTCAAAGAAGCCAAGGGCAAAGAGCACGTCATCCTGCGGGCCGATCTGGAAGAGTTGCTCAGTTCGTCGAAATCGACGATGCCCGAGGGACTGGAAAAGGAACTGAAGCCACAGGACATTGCCGACGTGATCGCGCACGTCCGCTCGAACGTGCCGCTGCCGACGCGCAAGCAGTTTGAGGGTAATCAGCCGACACTGGTTAAGGTCGCCGAAGACGGCAGTCTCACGCTGACACCGGCCACGTGTGAAATCTATGGCAGCACAATCGTGCTGGAAAAGAAGTACGGCAACCTGGGTTTCTGGAGCAGCGCCGACGATCATGTGGTGTGGGACATCGACGTTCGCAAGGCGGGACGCTACAACGTCGAGCTGGAATACGCCTGTCAGAATAACGCCGCCGGTGACCGCTGGCAGCTGCGTTCGGCCGATGGATCGCTGGAAGGAACCGTCACCGGGACCGGCACATGGGATAACTATCGAACGACCCGCGTCGGTGAAATCCAACTATCGGCCGGCCGACAACGAATTACGATGCGTGCCGCGGGAAGAATTCGCAGTGGTGCGATGCTCGATTTGAAGAGCGTTCGGCTCAAACTGGTGAAGTAAGTTGTTTGATCCCACGGGCTGCGACTCGTGGGTTTTTGTGCGCGAGAGGTAGTTGCAATTGAACGTTGAAAAAGTCTGTGACCGTGTTGCGTTGAGTCTTGGCACGGGACTGGGGGTCGGGATGAGTCCGGTGGTTCCGGGAACCGTTGGCACGCTGTGGGGGCTGCCGCTGGTGTGGGGGCTTGATCACCTCGGTCTTTCCATTGTTGTTCGCCTGCTGATTTGTGTTGTGTTGTTCATCATAGGTGTGCCGATTTGTGCGCGTGCGGCGAAGGTGCTGGGCAAGGATGATCCCGGTGCGGTGGTGTTCGATGAAATTGCCGCGCTGCCGCTCGTTTTTCTTGTCATTCCGCTGGGTGTCCTGGACGTGACGGCAATGATTGCCGGCTTCTTGTGGTTTCGGCTGTTCGACATCACCAAGCCGTGGCCGGTCCGGTTTTTCGACCGTTGGCACGGCGGTTTGGGAATCATGACCGACGATACCGCCGCCGCCCTTTACGCCGCCACCGCACTGTGGTTGACTGTCGAAGGATTAGCTTGGATGACTTGAACGACACGAAAGGATTCCCATTGACTGCGAAGATTATTGACGGCAAAGCGGTAGCCGCGCGCTTGCGCGAGGAATTGGCGACAGAGGTCGCCGCGTTCATACAACAGACGTCGGTCACGCCGCATCTGGCGGCCGTGTTGGTGGGCGCAGATCCGGCGAGCGCGATTTACGTTCGCAACAAACAACGGGCCTGCGAAAAAGCCGGTATCAAGAGTACGCTGCACAAGCTGTCAGCAGAAACGACACAGGACGCATTGTTGTCGCTCGTGCAGCGTTTGAACGACGACGCGGACGTGCACGGCATTCTGGTGCAGCTGCCGTTGCCCAAGCAGATTGATGAGACGGCCATCCTCGATGCCGTCGTATCGGCGAAAGACGTCGATGCATTTCACCCGGCCAACGTCGGTTTGATTGTGCAGGGGCGACCGCGTTTTCTGCCTTGCACGCCAGCGGGAATTCAGCAGTTGCTGATCGATAGCGGCACGATAGTCGCCGGTTCCCATGTGGTTGTGCTTGGCCGCAGTGAAATTGTCGGCAAGCCGATGGCGCTCCTGCTGATGCAGAAAGGTCCGGCCGCCAACGCGACGGTGACCGTCTGCCACAGTCGCACGCAGAATCTCGCCGACATCACCCGCACGGCCGACATTCTCATTGCCGCGATCGGCTCGGCGAAATTCGTGACGGCCGACATGGTCAAGCCGGGAGCCGTGGTCATCGACGTTGGCACAAACCGGGTTGATGAGAAACTGGTCGGCGACGTCGATTTCGGCCCGGTCTCAGGGATCGCTTCGGCCATCACGCCGGTGCCCGGTGGAGTCGGCCCGATGACAATTGCGATGTTGCTCAGAAACACGCTGACGGCGGCACGGCTATCGGTTCACTGACGGCGTGCAAATCGCGCAAACGGAGCCTTGAGAAAATCGAGAACGCTGGTCGGTTTGGCGCTTTGTCGTTTCGCGGCCGGGGGTTGGGTGTTGTCCCACGGCGGTTCTTCGTTCGACGAGGCGTACCGCCGCGTTGCACCACTGGGCAATGAGGGGGCTGTCGAATCTGTCGGGCTATTGTCCCACGGTGGCTCTTCGGCGGAGTCTTGCGACATCAGCTTCACTGAACCGCCGGGCGATGCGGGCTGACTTCGCGGGCGCCATTGCGTTGTGTCTGGTTCGTCGTCCCACGGTGGTGATTCGGCCGTCTGCAGAGGACGACTGGCCGGTTCCAGGTTCTGATCCGGTTCGACGCCAGACTCTTCGTCCCACGGCGGTTGCTCATTCGCCGTCGCTTCTTGAACGCTTCCGGCACTCACGGTTGCTCGACCGGTAGGCTCGGTCGGCCGTGTCATCTTTCCTAAATCGAGGACCGGATAGCCGCGAATGTGGGGTACTTGCCAAGTCTGCTCGGGGATTGCAGCGGGGTTGACGTCAATCTCGCCGATCTTCATCGTTAGCGCCAAGTGGGCTTGCGGCCAATCGAGATCAATTCGGTGCGGCAGCGCCGCCCCAGAATTGGCGTCGAGTTTGTAGTCGTTCAATTCCGCGCGGGCAATCAACTGGTTGCGTGCGTCATACAATTCGTGGGCGACAATGTACCCGCGGCACATATCGACCAGGACGACCCGCCGCACCGATTCCCCTGTTTGCGTTGTTTGGTCGGAGACAAGATGGACGACGCCATCCGGTCCTGTTGCCGACTGCATGGAGAATTGCGATTCGTCAAGCGGAATCACTCCCAGCGTTTCCATCAGCCAGTCGGGCTGAAACGGGAACTTCATCATCTTCTGCACTTGCCCCGCCTGCTCGTGCGAACTGGTGAGCACGTACTTATCGGGACTGCGGCGCATCCAGAACCAGAACCGATCAGGATTCGATCCAAGATCGGCTTCGTTTCCGGTGGCCAATCCGGCCCGCAGACGGAAATTGCGCGGCTGCTGAACGGCGATCACCGCCGACATCTTAAACAGGACGCCGGCGGTACCAATCTCGACGTCGGTCGATTGCCACGAATTCACTCGGTTGGCGTTGTGATTGAGGTGCCGAACGAGTTCCTGCTTTGTCATATCCGGCGGCAACACGCACTTCGGCGGACCCGGCAAGAAGGAGAATGATGAAGCCCCCGACAGTTGGCATCCCGTTGTCAGGCACAGACTCACAAACGCCACAACAACGAGCATCATCTGAATGCCCAATTGATGCGTGCCAGTGGCACCCAGACCGTCGATAACAGTTTGACGAGGTACGAGCTTGTTTTCGGTGAAGTTCAACAGGGGTTCAGCTCCACTCAGTGGCAAGATGCGCATTCAGTGCTTGTTGCAACTGTCCAATTTCGTCATCTGTCAGATGTTGATCGCGAACTTCAAATGTTCCTTCGCCTCGACTGCCCAACAACTCCAGAAACTCGATGTCTCCGTCGTGCCGCGATCCCTCAAGTTTCAGACGGCGTTTCTGTAACAGCAACAACGCCACCACGTATCGAAACTTGTCCTGGGCCGGATTCGCATCCTCGCACAACTGCTCGAAGTATCGCATCAAGGCGTCGGCATCGAGCGGCTTCACCGCTGTTTCCGTCGGTTCGGGAACGATGCTCTGCCAGAATCCAATCGTTCCGTCCGGCGGACCGTTCCAGCCCTCCTCGGAAAAATCAAATCGAACCAGCTTGCCGTTCAACTCCACCAAAGCCGAATGACACGCAGCGCCCGGGGCAAACTCCCGGCCGGTCGCCGTGCAGGTCTTCGCAATCGGTTTGAGGTGATAGTCCATAGCGTGCTGATGGCGAGAATCAAGAAAATTGTGCGACCGAAGCGTCGCGTTTTTCAGGGCGGCGGATGGTAATCGAAGTCGCATAATGGCACAAGATGAGCAGAAGCTGGTAAACTGGGAAAGGAACTGACCTGTCCATGTCGGCATCACGAAATCGGAACGCACAGCCATGCTGAAGACAATTTATTTCACCCCCGGTTTACACAGTTTGCGTATCCTGCTGTCTGGGGTTGCCTTGATGACGGCCGTTTCGACTTCTCAGGCGGAACCGGCCAAGCGGCCGAACATCCTGTTTCTGCTCAGTGATGATCAGCGGCCCGACACAATTCACGCCGCCGGCAATCCCGTTATTCAGACTCCCCATCTCGATCAACTCTATGCATCGGGAACTTCATTCAGCCGCGCGATTTGTGCGAATCCCATTTGCACTCCCAGTCGGGCGGAGATTTTGACCGGCTGCAGCGGCTTTCGGAACGGCGTTCGCGATTTTGGCCGTAAGATCAACCCCAAGCTGGCGCTATGGGCGGCCACGTTGCGCGACGCCGGTTATCGCACCGGCTACGTGGGGAAATGGCATAACGACGGCCGGCCCTCCACGCGAGGCTATCAGGAAACCGCCGGACTCTTTTCCGGCGGCGGAGGTCGGTGGGCGGTTCCCACAGTCGATTGGAATGGCCGCCCGGTCACCGGCTACCGCGGCTGGATCTTTCAAACCGACGACCGCCGTCTGTTTCCCGAAAAGGGAATCGGCCTGACACCGAATATCAGCGAACACTTTGCCGACGCCGCAATCGACCTGATTGGGCGACCATCCGACAAGCCGTTCTTTCTGCACGTCAACTTTCCGGCCCCGCACGATCCACTGCTGATGCCCTTTGGCTACGAAAGCATGTACGACCCGAACAAGATTCCGCTGCCGAAGAACTTCCTGCCGGAGCATCCTTTCGATCACGGCAACTTTAACGGCCGCGACGAAAAGTTACTCCCCTGGCCGCGCACCGCCAAAGACGTCCGCGATGAATTGGCCGTCTACTACGCAGTCATTTCACACATGGACGCCCAAATCGGCCGCATCATGCAGTCGCTCAAAGAAACCGGACAACTTGAAAATACGGTCGTCATTTTTTCCAGCGATCACGGATTGGGGATGGGCAGTCATGGTCTGCGGGGCAAGCAGAGCATGTACGAGCACACGATTAACGTCCCGTTGATTATCGGCGGCCCCGGAATTCCGAAAGACCAACAGCTCGATGCACAGTGTTATCTGCGCGACCTGTTTCCCACCACCTGCCAACTGGCGAGCGTCGATATTCCGTCAACCGTGCAGGGCAAAAGTCTCGTGCCGCTATTAACCGGAAAAAAGAAGGCGATCTATTCTGAGGTTTTCGGCCAATTTCGCGACTTCCAGCGCATGATTCGCACCGACGAATGGAAGTACATCTATTATCCCCACCTGAAAAAGTCGCAGCTATTCCATCTCGCAACCGATCCGGACGAGCGAACCGATCTCTCCAGCAATCCTAAGCACATCGGCATCGAAGCAAATCTGCGTAACAAGCTGCAAGCCTGGCAACGCACAAATAATGACCCGGCACTGAAGCGGTGACCGCGAAGCGGACTTGCCGTCGGACCTCGACCCGAGTCATCGCCTGTTTCTGCTGATGTTGGTCGTTTCTCAGAGTTTCGCTAGATTGATCGGAACCGAATCGCGATCTTAGGGGTAGTAAGAGTCAACATATCGCTGTCAATCAAATCCGGGTACGTTTTTTCTCCGTGTGAGGATTCAATGTTTCATAAAGCAGTTCTCGTGGCGTGTGCTTTGTCGTTGGGCAGTCAACTTTCGGCCGCCGAGCCGCAATCGCCCATTGGCCGCACGGTGACAGAGTTCACGCTGAACGATTACCGCGGCAAATCGCACGCGCTGGCCGATTTCAAAGACGAGAAGCTCGTCGTTGTTGCCGTGTTAGGAACGGAATGTCCGCTCGCGAAACTGTACGCACCGCGGTTGGCCCAGTTGCATGCGAAGTACAAAGACCGCGGCGTTGCGTTCCTCGGCATCAACGCCAACCGGCAGGATTCCGTCACCGAAATCGCCGCCCATGCACGCGTCCACAAGATCCAGTTTCCCGTCCTCAAAGACCTCGGCAACAAGGTCGTCGATAAACTGGGGGCAAAACGAACGCCCGAAGTTTTCATCCTCGATGAAAAAAGAACCATTCGCTATTGGGGCCGGATTGATGATCAATATGGTGTCGGTTACATCCGTGATGATCCGAAACGAAACGATCTTGCGGTCGCAATTGATGAACTTCTCGCCGACAAACCGGTCTCACAGGCGTTGACCGAAGCCGTCGGCTGTCACATCGGCCGAGTTCGCCAACCGAAACCGAATGCCGAAGTGACCTACGCCGGCCAGATCGCCGGCATCCTGCAGAAGCATTGCGTTGTCTGCCATCGTCCCGGAGAGATCGCCCCGTTCTCGCTGACCGATTACGACGAAGTCGTCGGCTGGGGTGAGATGATCGCCGAGGTCATCGAAGAGCAGCGCATGCCGCCGTGGCACGCCGACCCAAAGCACGGCCGATTCACCAATGCGCGGGTGATGACCGAAGCGGAGAAGAAACTCGTGTACCGCTGGGTGGCCGACGGTGCACCGTTGGGTGATGCGTCGAAGGTGCCTCCGCCGCGCAAATTTCCCGTTGCCGGTTGGCAGTTGGAGAAGAAGCCCGATTTTGTTGTCGCGATGCGGAAGGAACCGTTCGTCGTTCCGGCCGAAGGGACCGTGCGGTATCAATACATGTCGGTCGATCCCGGCTTCAAGGAAGACAAGTGGGTGCAAATGGCCGAAATCATTCCCGGCAACCGAGCCGTCGTGCATCACATTCTTGTCTTCGTGCGTCCCCCCAAAGGGCGGCAGCTGACGGTCACCGGCGAAGGCGGTTTTCTCGTCGGTTATGTTCCCGGCATGCGGGCCAAACATTTTCCCGATGGCATGGCCAAGCTGATTCCGGCCGGCTCGCAACTCGTCTTCCAACTGCATTACACGCCCATCGGCACCGAGCAGCAGGATTTGAGCAAAGTCGGCTTTGTGTTTGCCGATCCCAAGGACGTCAAACAGCAGGTGCTGACGACGCGGGCCGCCAACACGCGATTTAAGATACCGGCCGGTGATGATAACCACCGTGTCGAGGGGACCTCGCGGAGTTCTCGTGCGGACGTGATGCTGCTGGCGATGATGCCGCACATGCACCTGCGCGGAAAATCGTTCCGCTACGAGGCCCGCTTTCCCGACGGCAAGACCGAAATCCTGCTCGACGTGCCACACTACGATTTCAACTGGCAAACAGGCTATCAACTCGCCAAACCGAAACTGCTACCGGCCGGAACACGAATCCACTGTGTCGCCCATTTCGACAATTCCGAAGACAACCTGTCGAACCCGGACCCCACGAAAGAAGTGGGCTGGGGCGACCAAACGTGGAACGAGATGATGATCGGCTACTTCGATGTCGCCGTCCCGGTCGATCCCAAACTGATTTCAGCAAACAAGAAGCCCACTAAATCGGAACCGTCGGTCAACGCCCGCGCGAAGGAAATCGCCGACAAATTCGACAAGAACAAGAACGGCACGGTGGAGTTCGGCGAAGTCCCCGACCGTTTGCAGAAGTTGTTCAAGCGTCTCGATGCCGACAAGAACGACAAACTGACCGTCAAGGAAATCGAGAAGCTCATCCCATTCCTGCCGCGTTGAAACTTATTGGGGTTGCTGCGGCTTCACGCGACGCTGTTCGAGCATCCATTCATACAGTTTGGCGTTGTTGTAGGTTTCGGTCCACGAGTCGTGGCCCGCGTCGGGGTAAATGGTCAGCTTCGGATCGCCGCCGCGTTTCTTCAATTCGTCTACCATTTCCTGCGAGCGTTCGAGCGGCACGCCCGTGTCTTTAGCACCGTGGAAGACCCACGTTGCGAGGTGCGGAAAACTACGGACCCAATAGGTCTCACCGCCTCCACAAATGGGAGCAATGGCCGCGAACCGGTGTGGAGAGTAAGCTGCCAATTGCCACGAGCCAAATCCGCCCATGCTCAGGCCGGTCACGCAAATTCGGTCTTCATCGACGTTGTACTTCTTGATGATTTCATCGAGCAACGCGGTCAGTTCAATCGGTTCCCAGCGCCGCTTCGGCTTGCACTGCGGCGAGACCACGATGAACGGAAACTGCTTGCCGGAGGCAATCAACTTCGGCGGGCCATGTACTTTGACCAGATCCAGATTATCGCCCCGCTCACCGGAACCGTGCAAGAACAACATCAGCGGCCACGACTTCTGCTTCTCATAATCTGATGGCAGATACAGGAGATAGTCGAGCGAAACGCGAACCGTCGTTTCCAGCTTGGCACTGCGTTGGCCGCTCACGTTTTTCGATTCGTCTGCCGTCGCGACACCGTCAGCGGCGGCAATGAACAGACATGTGACGGCGACAAATAAGGCGGTGCGCATCGGGGTGATCCTCTTCGGTAGCGGGATGAATTACAGGTCTTGCAGCCAAGCGTTTATGCACACCCATAGTAACCCGCTATCGCCTGGAGTCACAAACCATCAGCCAGCGACCGCGCTTGTTTGGTCATGTATTCCTCGCGAAAATAAATGTCCTCGTTTTCCAAAGCGCGCATGAGGCGAGCTACAGATTCGGCTGGTTGCTTCGCAGGGGAAAGCGGCTTCGTACGAAGCTTCCCGTGTTCGCGAAAATAGCGCACGTGTTCCTCAGGTGCCTCAGCTACCACAGCCGACATGAAGTACCCACTTCCGAGAAGAAATGGAATATCATCGTGCAGAACGATCGGTGAACGCGACAGTAACTGATGATCTTGCGGAGTTGGTACACCAACCATGTCGCCAACTTGCATTCGGGGCATGTGACCGGGCGGATTTGGCACGTCAAAGAGAACTAGCAGCACAAGAAAGATCCCTCCGCCGGAGTGGGTTTCCAGATATTCGTCAATCGTGGCCAACGCCCGCTTTTTCCCTAGCGGTTGAAGGGCATTGACAGCGCGAATTACTGTCTGTGGCTTGTAGTCATGCGGCGAACGGTAGCCCGAGACCTCGTCAAGAATAACAAAGATGTGCAGGCGCTTCACAGATTGGGCCAGCGTGACAGGCAGTGTCACGGTGTCTCCAACGGCCGTGAAAGGCATGTCGAGCGCCGAAGCCGATTTCGCGAGCAGCACCGATGGACCATTTGGTTGCGCAAGTTCCCGAACATTGTCGCGGACACCACCGTAGACGTGCAATTCCGGGAGAGCACCGGAGTTTCCGACAAGATTGTAGTATGTACCACAACCAGAAAAGCAGATGGCTGCGGCGAGCATCACACGTCGGGATTGGGCGGAATGAGCAGACATGGGCCGGAATGTTAGTCCACGAGGCCAAAGCTGGCAATATCCGTCAGCGGTGTCTGATCGAGCTTCCGACTGCGATTTCTGATTGACGTGATCACGGGAATCCACTAACTTTCTGCCCCTCACGACTCCCCACACTTTCCACTTCGTTTTCCCACCCTCCACCGTCTCGCCAATTCGGCCGCAATGGGAAGGTTTCTCTATGCGTTGCTGGCAGTCATTCTGCGTACTCAACCTGTTGCTGTTGGTGGCGGGTGCCGGTTGTACGACGATGAAAACAACCGACACGGCCCGCACGGCGAAGGAACAGCTTCTGATTTCCAACGCGGTCGATCAGGCGCTGGACAAGATTGATTTTGGTGCGTTTTCCGGACGAGCGGTGTTCCTGCAGGACAAGTACGTCGATTGCATCGATAAGAACTACCTGCTGGGTTCGATTCGCCATCGCGCATTCGGTGTCGGGGCGCGGGTTGTTGATAAGCAGGAGGACGCCGACATCGTGCTTGAAGCCCGCGTTGGCAGCGTGGGAACCGACAACGCCGAGATGTTCATCGGCGTGCCGAAAATGAACGTGCCTGGCCCCATACCGATTTCTGTGCCCGAAGTCCGTCTGCTCACCCGTGCCAGCCAAACCGGAACCGCCAAAATCGGCCTCGTCGCTTACGATGCCAAGTCGATGGAACCGCTGGGAGATGGCGGCGTCTCACTGGCACGCTCGGACGACAACAACTGGTTCGTGTTCGGTCTCGGGCCGTATCAGAACGGATCGGTTCGTAACGAAGTCGCCAGCTCACTGCGATCCGGTGAGAACAAAAGCGACGTACCCAACCGCGTTGCTTTCAGCAGAACACCGCGCCGGTCCACCAACTCAAACGGGATTCGGTTGACATCGGGAATCGAAGAGGCACCGGACAACCGGTATCGGCCGTTTGGTGAGAACTGATTGATTTCCCGCCGGACGCGGCCGGCGGGCTTTGGTTACGCGCGCGATACGCGGACTGCTTCGGCGACGTCGATTGCGCCTTCGTAGATTGCGCGGCCGACGATTGCGCCGATCAGGCGGGGATGTTTGGCGCTCACTTCGGTCAATCGGGTGACGTCGTTCATCGCCGAAACACCTCCCGAGGCAATCACCGGCAGCCCCAGTTCCGTCAACGCGATCATGTCGTCGATGGTTCCCTCGTCCACGCCCTGCATCATGCCGTCGTTGGCAATGTTGGTGTAGATGACGGCCGGCAGATCGAGGTCGGCATACGCGGCGGCCAGTTCAATGGCCGACCGCTCGGACACGTCGAGCCAACCTTCGGTGGCGACTTTGGAATCGCGGGCATCGAGTCCCAAGGCAACGCGGCCCGGAAAAGTCTTGGCCATTTGGCGAAACCACTCCGGTTGTTTGAGTGCCTGTGTGCCGACAATGGCGCGATCGATGCCGACCTCATCCAGCATCATCCGGATCGCCGCTTCATCGCGAATGCCGCCGCCCAATTGGCAGGGGATACCGACCGCCTGCACAATCTCACCGACGATTGCGTGATTGACCGGTTCGCCGGCTTTCGCACCATCCAGATCGACCAGATGCAACCGCTCTGCTCCGGCGTCGGCCCACTTCCGGGCGACGGCCACCGGATCGTCGCCGAAGATCGTTTCCTGGTTGTAGTCCCCTTGTCGCAAGCGCACACATTTGCCATCGCGAAGATCGATTGCGGGAAGAATCTGCATGTTGGATGCCATGCTACGAGTTGGTTTGAAATGTTAGCAATCAGCTGTCAGCCTTCAGCCTTCAGCCTTCAGCCGGTTAAAAAGCACAGTTGCATGTTGTTTCATAACTCCGCGAAGTTCTGCAGCAACTTCAGTCCCACGCGTTGACTTTTTTCCGGGTGAAACTGGGTGGCGAACAGGTTGCCGCGGGAGATGACCGAGACGAATCGTTCGCCATGTTCGGTGCGGGCGGCCACGACCGAATCGTCTGTCGGAACCACAAAGTAACTGTGGACAAAATAGAAATGCGCGTCATCGGGAATGCCTTCCAGCAGAGGGTGCGGCCCAACCCGCTCAAGACTGTTCCAGCCCATATGCGGAATCTTCAGTCCGGGACGATCCTCGAACCGCACGACCTTTCCGGGCGTAACGCCCAGCCCTTCCCAGTTGCCATCCTCTTCACTCACGTCGAACAGCAATTGCAAGCCGAGGCAAATTCCCAGAAACGGCCGATCGGCCTCGATGTGCTGCAGAACCGGCTGAGCCAATTCCTGTTGTTTCAAATGGGCAATCGCGTCGCGAAAAGCACCGACGCCGGGCAGCACCAGCTTGTCGGCTCGTTCTATTTGTTCGGGCCGGCTGCAGATTCCCGCTTCGACCCCAAGTTTCTCAAAGGCTTTCTGCACGCTCCGCAGATTGCCCATGCCGTAATCGACGATCTTAATCATTGTTTGATTCTGGTTTGTCGTGACTGCAGGTTTGTCGTGACCGCATTCATGCGGTTTTCTTCGAGCATCCGCCGTTCAGACAGCAATCGGCACTGCTCGGTTCGCGCCGGACGGCCTCGATTGTAGCAGCTTTATCAGCAGGCTGCTTTTTTGGCGCAAAGACGCGAAAGTGCAAAGATTCGCAAAGAGAATCAATTGCCGTCTTTCAAAAACGGGTCTTCTCCGTGCCTCTGTGTCTCCGTGGTTCATTTCAACGTCAGTGTTCGTTACGCGATCGCCTCATCGCCGCCAGCGCTGATTGAAACTCTGCCCACGGCCGGCGGCAGAACCGGGCCAACTGTTGTCGGGCTGTGCCGATTCCTTCCAGCCTCCAACATCGACATCAACTTTCTCACCAGCGAAAAACGAAAGTTGATCGGCCGGCCCCCAACCTTCCTCCACCAGTTCCTCGTCGGTGGTAATGCCGAGCATTCGCTTGACCAGTTGCAGTAAATACAGCGACGCGGCCAACGCAATAATCCCCATGATCGCTAACGGGATCAATAACGCACCCATCTCGAAAATGCGTTCCACGCGCGGCCAGATTTGTTGCCAACCGAGCAACATCAGCACGGCTGCCAAACTGAGGTACGGGCCATACGGAATCTCTCGCTGGCGTTGCACGAATCGGCGAAATGCAATGGCCACCAATGCGCAGAACGGAGCGAGAAAGAAGACGACCACCACCGGTTGCCAACCCAGGAAGCTGCCAATCATCGCCATCAGAATGACATCGCCGAACCCCATCGCCTCACGGCGCATAATTCCCGCACCAACCAATCGCACGGCCCACACCACGCCGCCGCCCACCACCAAACCCGCCAGACTGTTGGCCAATCCGTGCAGGTGTTCCCATTCGGCGATCCAACCGGGGACTTGGGAGGACCCGCCAAAGAGAATCGGCTTCAGCCACGGCAGCACGGCCCGGGCGGTATCGACGATACTATTATCGTGAAACCAGACCGGCACCAGCCACAGGTTGCCGAAGGCCCAGGCGCCGAGCACGCCCACACACATTGCCGGCACGGTTGCCCCGTCGGGGATGATCCAGTGGTCGAAGTCGATAAAGGTGGCGACAACCAACGCCTCCACCAAGACTAAATGATACGCGTACCGCACGTGGAGCAGCACCACTTGCTCCGAGGTCAGCATTGTGGTGACCCCGAGCGTTTGCGACCAGTATTCAGAAAACAGGCTGCTTCCCGCAACCGTCTCTCCCATCCCCATCGGAATTTCCGCCAGATACAACACCACAAACAACAGTCCGTTGAGAAATTCGATGACCGGATAACGGGGGGAAATGCGGATGCTGCAGAACCGGCAGCGCCCTCTTAATAGCAGCCAACCCAGCACGGGAATGTTATCGCGCCGCAAAATCTCACGGCTGCAACCGGGGCAACTCGACGGAGGGCTGACCAACGCCTTCAGTTGCGGCCAAAGATATTCGTTCTGGGGAAACCGATGAATGCAGACGTTCAGAAAGCTGCCGATGACCGTGCCGAGCACGAATAACCAGACGATAACGGCGGCATCGCCCATTGGAAAGTTGAACAATCCCACGATCAGCCATCCTTCTCTGACAGAGGACCGACGGCGTCCAAAATCTCGGCAATCATCTCATCGACAGTCCAACTGCCGCTGTCGATGGTGCAGGATGCGCATTCGCGGTAAAGCGGTTTTCGCTCGGCCAGCACGCGTTCGATTTCTGTGCGGCCGCCGGTCGCCGTCAGATTGGGGCGACGTGTCGACGTGGTCTCGTCGCCGCCGATGCGTGCCGCCAGAATATCGACATCCGCCGTTAACCAGACAACAGGGCCGGCCGCTTTCATTTGACTGCGGGTCTCTGCATTCAAGATCGCCCCGCCTCCTGCAGCGATGACGAGCCGATCGCTTTCGAGCAGGTCTTTCATCACTTGCCGTTCCAACTCGCGAAACTTCGGTTCGCCGTCATCGACAAAAATCTTTGCTATGCTCTTGCCGGCCCGTTGTTCAATCTCATCGTCGGCATCAACTGCGCACCATCCCAGCCGGTCCGCCAACGGCCCCGCCAGACTGCTTTTGCCGCTACCGCGATATCCGATGAGTGTGATGATCATCCCAATAGCCGTACGCAATTCTGAGCCGAAATCATGGATGGATAGTCCGAGCGGCCGGATCGCTCGCGCGCCAGTCCCTATCTACTACCACTACGTTCAATACGGCCGAATTGGTGAAATCCCTTCGCGGATTGCTTCGCGCATTTTGTCCAGCGGTGCCGAATGTCCGGTGAATAACTCGTATTGTACTGCCGCCTGCCTGACGAACATTTCGATGCCCGAGACGGTGGTGCAGCTTCGATCGCGGGCGTCTTTCAGCAGCATTGTGGTTTCCGGGTTGTAAACCGTATCGAAGACGACCATTCCCTCGCGAAGATAATTCACCGGGAACGGGGTTTCATCGACGTTGGGATGCATGCCGAGCGGCGTGCAGTTGACGACGATGTCGTAAAATCCGGTGCCTCGATTTTCCCATTTGATGTGTTGGCAACCCAGCTCTTCGGCCAGATCTTTCGCACGGTCGCTGTTGCGGTTGCTGATTGTCACGGCGGCATCGGCGCGAGCCAGCCCCAATCCGATGGCACGGGCCACGCCACCGGCACCGAGCATCAACACTTTGCGTCCGCTGATCGAGGCATTGCCGGGGGAATGTTGTTCCAGTCCCAACCGAATCGAAGCCATTGCCGCCTCGTAGTCGGTGTTGGTGGCTGTCCAACTGCCGTCCGATTCGCGGTAAAGCGTATTGGCCGCCCCGATTGCGGTGGCGGCATCGGTCGCCTGTGAAGCGAGTTCCAACGCCGCTTCCTTGTGCGGAATCGTCACGCTGTAACCCTGCACGTTCAGCCAGCGATACGCGTCGAGCGTTTTCGGCAGCGTGTCGCGAGGAACGCGAAACGGAAAGTAGACGGCATTGATTCCCTGCTCGCGAAATGCTGTGTTGTGTATCAGCGGTGAAAGGCTGTGCGAGATGGGATCCCCCAGTACGCCGTACACCTGCGTGTCGGCGTTGATGTCGTCGTAGCGATAGATGTGCCGCATGGCATCGAACGAAAGTTGCCCCGGTCCCATCTCCCGTTCGCTGCTGAAGGTTGCGTAGGTGATTGGGGAACCGTATTTCCCACAAAGTACGCGGCTGACAACACCGAGTTCCCCCATGCAAAAACCGATGGTGGGAACTTTCGCCTTATCGACCAATTGCAGCATACGGACAATGTCGCTCGGCGTGTTGGCCATCGTCACAAATTTGACGATGTCCGGATCGCATTCGCACAGTTTTTCGTGAACCTCTTCCAGATTGTTCGGCGTCTCATCGAAATTGTGGTGGCTGACGATCCGCTTCGTCTCGCCGTAACGCGGGATCTGACCGGCGACATCGTCTTCCAGATCGACGTATTCCACCCCGGCCACAATTGCCGACCGCAGCAGCGCCAATCTTTGCTCTTCGGTTCCCCGCCAACGCCCGCGATCACTCTTCCGCCGACAGGTCACAATGCAGGGAGTTGGACGGTCGGCCAGCAGACGACTGAAATCGGGCATCCGCGACAGCCAGTCGATGCGCAATTCGACCAACTCCGCCCCTCGCTCCGCCAGAGCGCGGTGCTCGAGAACAACCATCTTATGCCGGGTTCGACCAATGCTGACGCAAATCATGGATTCAAATTCACAGACTCAGGGTGATTCAAGAAAGCGATTCTGACGCAAAGGCGCAGAGTTTCGCAAAGAAACAAAAAAGAAATCGAACTGGGTATAGCAGGGGATTAAGAATGAGGTGACAAAACCGGACAATCTTTCTTCACTCTTTTCTCTCTTTGCGAAATCTTTGCATCTCTGCGCCTTTGCGTCAAAAAAACGAGACTCAATCAACAGCCTTATCCCAATCGCCCGAATTGCCGGTCGAGTTCGGCGCGGCTGAGGTTGAGTGCGGTTGGGCGGCCGTGCGGACAGTGGTGGGCGTCGTCGATCAGGTGTCTTTGTTCGAGCAGACTTTCGATCTCTTCCGCTGCAAGCCGGTCGCCCGACTTCACCGCCGCCTTGCATGCCATCATATGCAACAAACTGTCCAGTATATCACGTCGCGACGGGTTTTTCTCGGGACTGTCCAACCGCTCGGCGACGTCGCGCACCAGACGCGGATAATCGGCCCGCTGCAAAATGGCCGGGTATGCCGACAGTAACACTGTTCCCTTGCCGAACTCTTCGACTTCAAATCCGAGTTCGGCCAGCACCTCGCGATGCTCAATCAGCAATGCGGCCTCGCCGGGACTGACATCGACTGTTTCGGGGACCAGCATCCGCTGCGACTCGACGGCCCCCTCGAGAACTCGGTGCCGCAGGTGTTCGTACATCACGCGCTCGTGCAGCGCATGCTGATCGATGAGGGTGATGCCCTCGGTGGTTTCGACGACGAGATAGCAATCGTGAATCTGCATCGCCCGGTATTGTCCCGCCTGCAGCGGTCCCGGATTCTCACCGGCTTCTCCAACCGGTGATTGGTCGCCGCTTCCAGTGAATGTCGCAGCGGGCGCGAAACTCTGGCCGGCATCACTGTCGGCTGCTGACGGGCTGGGAATCACCGATGTCGGGGCATTCCCAATGTCATTCGCAATTTGCGGGCGATCAGCCGCGAAGTCCATCGGCGGAGGCAAAGGCGGTAATGATTCGCCTCTTGGGGGTGGTGGCTGAACCGTCAATTGCTGTTTGGCCCAGTCGACCAACTCCAATTGCAGTTTTCGCTGTTCGGCAGGATCGGGTGGTGGAGCAGGCTGGGCCGGCTTACGAAACGACATTTCCGAGTCGAGATCCATCGACAGAAACTTCGTCCGTAGCGCCGACAGCAGTTGGCGATACAACTGCTGGCCATCACGGAACCGCACTTCGGCCTTTGTGGGGTGGACGTTCACATCCACCTGATCGGCGGGCATCTCCAGAAACAGGACGGCGATGGGAAAGCGGCCGGTCATCAACAGGCCGCGATACGCTTCGCCCAGCGCGTGTTGCAGGCTGCGGTCCTGAATCCAGCGGCCGTTAAGAAACAGGTACTGCCCCTTCCGCGTCGACTTGCTCTGGCTGGGATGTGCCACATAGCCCCATAGCCTGACGTCGTCAATTTGCGACTCGACCCAGATGAATTGGTCGCCCATCTTCTCACCGAAGAACAGGCGAATGCGATCGATGAGTTGGTCGGCAGCCGGAAGTTCGTACACCGTTTTGCCGTTGTGACGCAGCACCGCGTGCAGTCGCGGATTGGCCAAAACGATGCGGGAGAACTGCTCGCTGATGTGTCCGAATTCGGTAGCCGCCGTCCGCAGAAATTTTCGCCGCACCGGCGTGTTGGAAAACAGCTGGCTGACTTCGACCAGCGTGCCTGGAGGAGAGCCGCACGATTGCGGCCGACCCGTTTCGCCGCAATTGACTTCCAGTTCGATTCCCGTTTCAGACTGACGAGTACGACTGCGGACGCGAAATCGACTGACCGAGGCAATCGAAGCGAGTGCCTCGCCGCGAAAACCCATCGTCTGCACGCGAAACAGATCGTCGGCCGAGCGAATCTTGCTGGTGGCGTGGCTGGTCACCGCCAGCAGCAGGTCGTCCGGCTCGATCCCTTCGCCGTCATCGACCACACGGATCAATTCCGCACCACCCTGGGCCACATCGACTTCCACCCGCGTGGCCAGCGCGTCCATGCTGTTTTCGAGGAGTTCCTTGACGACGCTGGCTGGTCGTTCGATCACTTCGCCGGCAGCGATTTGATTGACCACACCCGCGTCGAGCTGTTGTATGCGCGGCATCGACTAAGAATATCGAAGCGCCCTCACGGAATCAACGAACGTCACACTGTAAAGCCGCGACCAGTGGTCGCGCCGCCGCACTCTCCGTTTCCAACGTCGGTGGAACCGCGAAACCGCAAGCGACGTTCGCCTGACTGCATTGCATTGGCCGGCTTCACAACCGACACTTTGCTTCGCACATAATGAGGCGGTTCCGGCGTCCGGGATTCGGATTTCGACCTTCGACCATTCACAATTTGCCTGCGGTCCCACCGTGTCATTTGACCTCATCGACCTATTCCCCAACCTGCTGACGCTTAGCAGCCTGGCACTTTGGGCGTGGATTTTGTTGAGATGGCGAAAAGGGGAACCCCCGCTCGCCTACCGCGACCGGCCCGATGCATCACTCGATGTGTTCACGGTACTGGCCGTGCTGTTCCTATGGTTGATGGTGCCGCCATGCGTTCACCAGTTCATGCAACCGACGGTCGCGCCGTCGTTGCACAACGTCCGCCTTTCCTGTGTCAGCGGCGTTTTGACCCTGCTGGGCTTCATGGCGACGTTATTCGCCGCCAGCGGTTACCGACCGCACGAACTCGGTATCGGCCTGAAGCAATGGGCCGACGATCTCCGCGACGGTGGAGTCGGTTATCTGGCAGCGTTTCTGCCGGTCTTTCTCGTTCTGCTCGCGACAAAGCCTCTGCGCAGTGAGCCGACGATGCATCCGTTCCTGAAAGTGCTGCAGAAATATCCGCAAACATCAACGGTCTTGTGGATGATTCTCGTCGCGGTGGTGATTGCCCCGCTGCTGGAAGAGTTGCTGTTCCGAGTTGTGCTGCAAGGCGCGCTGACGAAACGCGTTGGTCCAAAGTGGTCCATTCCGTTGGTCGCGGTTGCATTCAGTGCAGTACATTCCTGGCCCGACTCGTTGGCGTTGATTCCGTTGGCGTTGGTGCTCGGCTACGTCTACCACCGGCGGCACAGTTACCTCGCCGTGGTCGTTTTGCATGCGATCTTCAACGCAACGAATCTCGTATTTGCGCTGTTGAGCGCTGAGAACGCGCCGGCCGGAAGTTGAATGTTTTCCCACGGCCCCCATAATGGCTACTTACCAGCCCGTCGCGCAAGCAAGGGTCTACGGAAACCTTCGCTTGCGCGACGGGCTGGTTCCCTTGTGTTAATCCAACCCGCAAAGACATCGACCATGCAATTCCCGCCCGTTGAAGAACAGCTCGCCATCATTCGTCGTGGCGTTGAGAAGATTGTTCCCGAAGAACAGTTGGCCAAGAAGCTGCAACACAGCCGCGACACCGGCACGCCGCTGCGCGTCAAATATGGCATCGATCCCACCGGCATCGACGTGCATTTGGGACACACGGTTCCGCTGCGGAAGATGCGGCAGTTTCAGCAATTGGGGCATCAAACTGTCATCATCATCGGCAATTATACGGCGTTGGTAGGCGATCCCAGCGGACGCGATGAAACCCGCGCCCGACTGACGGCTGAGCAGGTGGAAGCGAACGCCGTCGATTATCTCAATCAGGTCGGCAAGGTCCTCGACCTCTCGCAGGCCGAGGTGATCCGCAACGGCGAATGGTTTTCCAAAATGGCGTTCGCCGAGATCCTGGAATTGTGCGGCCGGGTGACGGTCGCGCAGCTTCTGACCCGCGAGGACTTCGCCAAACGGTATAAGGCCGAGCAACCAATCTACCTGCACGAATGCCTGTACCCGGTGATGCAGGCGTGGGACTCGGTCGAAATCCGCTCCGACATCGAACTGGGCGGCACCGAGCAACTTTACAGTTTCATGCTGGCCCGCGATCTGCAACGGCAGCAGAAACTGCCCGAGCAAATCGGCATCATGTCCCCCATTCTCGTCGGCCTCGACGGCAAAAAACGAATGGGCAAAAGCCTGGGCAACTACATTGGCATCAGCGAATCGCCGTATGAGATGATGAAAAAATTCATGCAGCTCCCCGACGACTGCATGCGGATGTATTACGAATTACTGACCGACGTCGACATCGACGAAGTCAACACCCTGCTGGCCGGCCATCCCAAAGAAGCAAAAGTCACACTGGCCAAATCGATCATCGGTGAATACCACGATGAAACATCTGCCGAAGAAGCGGCCGCGCGCTGGCAGCGGGAGATTGGCGGGAAGGAAATGCAGTCGGACATTTCGGAAGGATTTCTGAATGAAGACCTGCTTGACGAAAATGGCTGCATGCAGGCCGCATTGTTGTTGAAAGAACTCGATCTTGTCCCATCAACCAGCGAAGCGATGCGGCGTATCAAGGGCAATGCAGCCTTTGTGATAATTGGTGACGAGAAAACCAGGATTAACGACCGCAGTGAGTTGATCCGGGTTGTCGAAGGGATGATCGTTCGTGCTGGCAAGAAGGATTTGAAGAGAGTCAAATTCATGGACTAAGAAGGAAAATGACCGCAGATTGCCTTCTCCGGCCCGCGCATCCGGGTCAGCAAGAAAAGATTCTGCCGCAAAAATGCACAAGAGTCGCAAAAAAAGAGAACGGGGGATTCCGAAATGACGGGAAAGGACCCGGTTTTTTTGCTGTGTGATCGAATTCGAGAAACGAGTTTTGCTCTGCATTCCTACTTGCGGCACGGACACCTTGAGAAAGTTTACGAGAATGGCTTGGCCAATCGATTGCGAAAGTTGGGGCTGTCTGTCCAGCAGCAATACGCTTTGGCCGTCTACGATGAAGATGGAACGGTCTTGGGCGATTTCATCGCGGACTTGTTGATTGACTTTCCACTCATCATTGAATTGAAGGCATGTCGCACTATAACAGATGAGCACGTTGCACAACTTCTTGGCTATTTGCGTGCCTCGCGCGTCGAACACGGACTCCTCATCAATTTCGGAGCGCCAAAACTGCAGATCAAGAAGTACGTCTTAACTGACAAAGACTAAGAACAAATCCGCCAGCTAACCGGCGTTCGTATTTTCTTTTTTTGCGTCTTCTGTGCTTTCTTGCGGCAATTTTCCAGTTTTTCTTACTCGTAACCAATCGCGGAGATCTCTATGCCAGTCGGTTTTGGAATTGTCGGATGTGGAATGATTGCCAATTTTCATGCGAAGGCGATCGAACAGATTCGCGGCGCGAAGATTGTCGCCTGTTTCGATACGTTCAGCTCGTCGGCCGATCGATTTTCGGCGGCCATCGGCTGCACGGCGTATCACAAGCTAGCTGACATGTTGGCCGATCCGGCGGTTGATATTGTCACCATTTGCACGCCGAGCGGAGCGCATCGCGATCCGGCCGTGGCGGCTGCCAATGCCGGCAAGCATGTTGTCGTCGAGAAGCCGTTGGAAATCACGCTCAAGCGCTGCGATGCCATCATCAACGCCTGCCGCAAGAACAAAGTGAAGCTGTGTACGATTTTTCCGTCGCGATTCAGCCCGGCCAATCAGACGTTGAAAAAGGCGATCGAACAGGGGCGGTTCGGCAAACTGACACTGGGCGATACCTACACCAAGTGGTGGCGGACGCAGGAGTATTACGACAGCGGCGGATGGCGGGGTACGTGGGCGCTCGACGGCGGCGGCGCGTTTATGAATCAGGCCGTTCACAACGTCGACTTGATTTACTCGCTGATGGGCGACGTCGTCGAGGTGACCGGCGCGACCGATACGATTGCCCATGAGCGGATTGAAGTCGAAGACATCGGCGTGGCGACAATCCGTTTCAAGAACGGCGCACTCGGCGTGATGGAAGCGACAACCGCCTCCTATCCCGGCATGCTCAAGAAGATCGAAATCAGCGGGACCGATGGGACGGCTGTTGTCGAGGAAGATTCGATTCTCGTTTGGGACTTCAAGAAGAAACGAAAAGCCGATGCCGACGTGCTGGAAAAATTTGCCAAGGCATCATCGGGTGGTGGGGCGGCCGATCCGACGGCGATCTCGTTCGCCGGCCATCAACGGCAACTGACGGATTTCATCAAGGCCATTCGCACCAACGGCAAGCCGCTGGTCGATGGCGAAGAAGGCCGCAAGAGCGTCGAGATTATTCTGGCAATCTACAAAGCCGCCTGGAGCGGCCGCCGGGTGCAGTTGCCACTCAAGAGCGATCCCAAGCGACCGAAGTGAGTCGTTGATCGAAATCCATTTAGCCGCCCCGCTTGCGGGGCGTGGTGTCGATTCATTGGCCCAAAACACGCGGGGCAAGCCCCGCGGCTAAATGGGATGCCCACTATCGTTTCTTCGGCTGTTCTTTCGCAGTGGCACGCAGCGTGTCGAGCAGTTGCTTGATTTCGCGGTGGGACTTCTGCGTTTGGCGGATGACGAACAGGCCGTCGAATTCTTCAATCTTCCCGCCGTCTCCATCGATGTCCATCCACGGGCCGCCGGTACTTCCGGTGATGACGTCGATGAGTACCTTCCCGGCGGGAATCTCGATGGTAACCGGCTTGAGTCCCGCAGCTATCGCAGATCCCATCCCTCCCATAGCTGAACCGCCACCCCCGCCTGCGCCCGGTCCGCCCGCTGCTCCGCCGAGTTGCATCGACACCGCAGAAGCTGTGATGTCGTCTTCGATCTGAAAGAACCCACCGCCGCTTCCTCCGCCCATGCCGCCGCTGATTCCGGGATAGACCGTTCGGGTGATTGGTTTGACGCCATCGAGGATGTCGCGGACGTTGTAGACCTGGATCTCCAGATCATCTTCACTGGCTTCGGTGGTCTGAATGTAGATCAGCCCATCGCGAATCGAATACGTTAACTGGCCCGGACCGGTTGCCCGTTCGAGAATCAGTTCAATCGCCGTCGCGGCCGACAACTTTGTGTAGTTGACCTTGAGCGTCACCGGCTCGTCACCGTTGATTCCCTCTTCTTCCAGCGAAGAGTGATTAATGAAGATATCGAGCTCAATCTGATCGGCGATATCTTGCAGGGCGTCGTTTAGCGGAATGTCATCAAAGTCGAGTTCTTCAATCTTTGTCGCCAATTTGGTTTCGACGGCTTCACGCTGGGGATCTCTCGTGCTTTCCGGGGCGGCGACGTCTCCAAGCCCCGAACCCATGCCGGCACGCCCGGCGCCCGGCTGTTGCGCGACGACACGGGGGACCATGTTGCCGCCGGGGTCGGCGGGCCACATTGCGAATGAGATGAGGATGACCGCCGAGGCAGCCGCGATGGAAGCGAGTGTGCAACGCATGAGAATTCTCCTTCGTCGTCGATGGGCCAGTTGGGTGAAATGAGTGGCCAGTTCGGCAGCGTCGCCGAACTCGTCCAGGGCTTGACGAATGGCTGCTTCCTGCGAGAGTCCGCTTGCAGTCAGTTCGTCGAGCCGTTCTTCGAGGTGATCGCGCAGCTCGTCAGAGATTTCGCTGCGCTGGCCCGCGTTGAGCCGCAGAAAGCGGCTCAAAAGCGAAAGGTAAAGCTCAAATTCCTGTTTCGACATGGCAGGGGATTCTCCTGCAAGAACAATTGGTGAAGTGAACACATCATGCTGGCTCTGGCGGAACCGCCAGAATTGGTTTCAGCATCTCCATCAGGCATTGCGAATACTCGTACCACTGAGTCGCCTGCTGTTTGAGCCGACGGTGTCCGGCCGCCGTCAGTTCGTACCACTTGCGTCTGCGGCCGGTGGAATCATCCCAACGGCATTTGATCAGCTTGTCGTCTTCCAGACGATGCAACAGCGGGTACATGGTCCCCGCCTTCACATCGATCATGCCGCGACTTGCCTCGCGCAGGCTTTGGCCAATCAGGTAGCCATACTTCGGCTCCGCCGACAGCACGGAGAGCACCATCAAGTCGAGGCTGCCCCGCATCAATTCCGGGCCAAATTTCTCCGTCATTCCGTTACTCCCTGCATATGTTGCATAGCTACATATATAGCCGTGCCACACATAGACGTCAAGCTGCAATTGACGGATTTTGGGAATCCCACGACACTCCCGACAGATTGACGAGCAAAGTTGGAAAGTCAACGGAGTGACTGCGGATGAACTGGCGGCGGTGGCGGCATCGGGGGGAGTACCTGATTTTTCGGGTGATTGTCTGCGTGGTTGGCGCATTGCCGACGCGGACGATTGCGTGGCTTTCCTCTGGTCTGGCCTTCGTCTTCTGTCGGTTATTGCCCCGCAAGTTGACGCGTTACGAGATTGCTCGCGCGAACATTCGGCAGGCATTCGGCGATCGATACAGCGACAGCGAGATCGACGGGATCATCCGCGGCATGTGGTTGCATTTGTTTCGGATGGTGACCGAGATTGTGCAACTGCCGCGAAAACTGCGGCTTTCCAATTGCAGCGATGTGATCGAATTCCGTCATCGCGACGAATTGGTCCGCGCGCTTTGTACGGGGCGGCCGGTGATTGTGCTCAGCGGACATTTCGGCAACTGGGAGATGGCAACTGCGGCGCTCGGGCAGTTTGGATTTCCGGCCGGTGTGGTGGCCCGCGACCTCGACAATCCGTATCTGCACAATTGGTTTGCCCGCTGGCGGCAGGCGACCGGGCATCGGTTGATCTCAAAAAAAGGCGGCGCGAACGACATGGTCGCCTTCATGCAGAACGGCGGCTGCCTGGCGATGCTCGCCGATCAGGATGCGGGGTCGCGCGGACTGTTTGTCCCGTTTTTCGGGAAGCCGGCGTCAACGTTCAAATCAATCGCGCTGCTGGCGCTGCAGTATCGGGCTTTGATCTGTGTCTGTTATTCGCGGCGGCTGGACGACGACTTTGAAAACAATCACTGGGTGAAATACGAAGCCGGCTGCGAAGACATCATCGATCCCGACGACTACGACGATGTCGATGCCGTCCGGCAAATCACCGAGCGGTATACGTCGGCTTTGGAACGGGCCGTCGAGTTGTCGCCCGAACAATACTTCTGGGTGCATCGCCGCTGGAAAAGCGTGCCGGGACAACGGCGACGACGCGCGAAGAAGGCGGCGTGACGGGGATGGAAAACCCTTGCTTGCGCGACGGGCTGGTCGCTTGCGCTGCGGGCTGGTTTTGCGTAACATGTGGGTTCGCGTGAATACGATCACTACGAACCTGTTGGGGCGTTTCGCATGGCTGAGAGAATTCGCATTGCCGCTGTGACCGATGTGCCGCCCGGTTCGGGCAAGGAATTGACAGCGGGTGGGCGGGTGATTGCGTTGTTCAATGTCGATGGTGAATTCCACGCGTTAGACGGCGTGTGTCCGCATGCGGGAGGTCCGCTGGGCGAGGGGGGACTGTCCGGCAACATCGTCACTTGCCCGTGGCATGGGTGGCAGTTTGATGTGACGACGGGGACACATTGCCTGAACGCGAATCTCGTGCATGCTTCGCTGCCGATCTCGGTGGACGGCGGCGAGGTGTACGTCGAACTGCCCTGAGAATTCCCGCCGGGCGCGGCCGGCGGGCTGTTTATGCGGCTTGATCGCGTATGTCGTCGTCGTTGGTGTCTTCCCGGTTTTCTTCAGTTTCCGCTTCCGTCGGCGACTCATCGACTGGCGACGTCTCGTCTGCGTTTTCTTCCGTGGCCTTTTCTTCCGCCGTATCTTCTTCGTCTATTTTTTCGTTCGTCTCCTCGGGGGCCGGTGTAGTGCCGAAAGATTGCTTGCCTTCGATGATCGAGGCGGCGTCGAAACGGCGGCCGAAGTAGAGTTCCATTGCCGTTGGATCGTTCAACACGGTTTCTGCGTCGCCGCTGACGACGACCTTGCCGGCGCAAACAATGTAGCTGCGGTCGGTCACCGTTAGCGTTTCGCGTTCGCGATGGTCGGTGAGGAGGACGGCAATGCCGCTGGTGCAAAGGTCCGCAATGATGTCTTGAATGCTGTGGATCGTCACGGGATCGATTCCGGTGAACGGCTCATCGAGCAGAATGAGTGCAGGTTTGCTGGCCAGACAGCGGGCAATTTCCAGCCGTCGCCGTTCGCCGCCGGAAAGCGTGCCGGCCGACTGCTTGCGTTTTTCTTCGAGACCGAATTGGCCCAGCAGTGTGGTGATGCGTTTTTCGCGTTCGCTGCGGCTCAACTTCAAGTATTCGAGAATCGCACGCAGGTTCTGCTCGACGGACAGTTTGCGAAAGATGCTGTCGTCCTGCGGCAGGAAACCCATTCCGTGTCGGGCGCGTTTATACATTGGCCAGCGGGTCACATCGTCACCGGCGAGCAGCACGCGTCCTTCGGTCGCGCCGATGAGGCCGCAGGCCATGCGGAATGTTGTGGTCTTGCCGGCTCCGTTCGGTCCGAGCAGGCCGACGATTTCTCCGCGTTCGACGTAGAAATCAATGCCATCAACGGCGCGCTTGCCGGGGTAATCCTTCACCAGGCCGAAACATTCAAGAATGGGCATCGCATCGTCCTCCTTGACGATTACTGGCGGTCAGCTCCGTCACCGAATCCGGTGCATTCGGAATACGTTGGGATAAAACGGGACGGTGAACTTTGTGTATGGGGCTTCCGCAGGGTCGCGCTGTTCCGGATACTCGCCCGGTCCGCTGCGATGGTAGGAAAGCCATTTAAGCGGCCCTGGAATTCCGTAGCCACGGCCATCGTTCATGAACGGGATGCCGTGCGGCCAGTAGACGAAGAACGCCTTTCCGACCAACGCCGATCGCGGCACGGCGTGCCGGTTTTTCGCACCGCGGGTGTTCGGCCACAATCGGCCGTCCAAACTGTGCGGGCTGTTGTCACCCATCATGAAGAACTCATCGGCGCTGAGCGCGTCGAAGTTCGCAACCGCACGCTTGTCAGCAAACTCTTTGTACCACGCCTGCGGATCATACAGCAGATGGCGCAACTTAACATAGTTGTCCTCGGTGCCGTATGCGTTGCTGGTGAGTCCACCATATTCGTACTGCTTGCCTTCCACGGTCTCCGCGTCGGATCGGTAGTAAACATCGCGCTGCAACAGCAGCCGTGACACTTTCAACTGGCAGCCGTTGGCCGCAATGCCAACGGGCGCCAGATCCACGTCGCCCGGACCGGGATGTGCGGGTGCTGGGTACTCGGTGTTGCCGTCGAACTCGACGAGCGAATCGTCAATCCACAGGCACAGTCGTTGATCGACATTGGCGAACGAGATCGAATGTTTGCCGCTTCCCTGCAGATTTGTCTGGGCCGTTGCGAGTTGCCGTTCTTCGTACGGCGGGTCGCGTTTCATGCCGGTTTCGATGTAGTACAGCGTCGCCTTGCCGGTCTTCAAATCGAACCGGCAGCGGTGGCGATAGTCACCGTCGGTGAGTTCGATCTGAAACTCACCCTGTGCTTTGTCGATTTCCACATCGAAGTTGATCGTCAGATCGCTGACCCAGAAGGCATCGTCACGACCGCTGGCACGTCCGCCGCGTTGTGTGTAGGCGTTGTAGGGACAGAAATCTGAAATCAGCATTGGTCCGCGATCGGTGATCAGCGGGCGTTCTGCTGCATAGGCATCCCAGTCGTCCTGCGACGGGACAAAATGGCGATAGCGGATCCAGCGCTCCTCGTCGCTAGCTGTTCCATCAATTTGAAACGTTCGGCCTTCGTAGTCGGCCTTCCAGCCGTCGGCATCGCTCGACCAGCGACTGCCGTCGGGCGACTCCGACTTCAACGCTGCCCACCGTTCGGGCCAACCTCGTTTGATTAAACCGCGGGCCGGCTTCTCGTTGTCGTGTACCAGTAGCTGCAATACACGTTGCTTGTTGGGGTCATCTTTGTGGGCAACACGGAACGGTTCGGTCTCTCCCTTGCGAGTGAAGATGTCTCCCCATTCAATTCTGATTTCCTCGCCCGGCAGACCGACCAACCGTTTGATGTAGTTGGTCTTCGGGTCCTCGGGGAATTTGAAGACGACGATGTCCCACCGCTGTGGTTCCCAGAATTCGTAGGGAAACTTGTTGACCAGAATGCGATCACCTTTGAATCCCGGGAGACCTTCCGGCTTCGTCTCCGCGTCGAAGATTTGGTTGTTGTAGCGGCAATTCGGGCACAGCGCCGATGTGATTCGCTGCGAGGGAACGTAGTATTCGGTGTTTCGGTCGAGTTCGCTGCTGGCGCCGACGACCGAGTGCGTACCGCATTCCGGGCAAGTGAAATCGATGTGCCGACCAAAGAGCGTCGGTGCCATCGAGCCGGTGGGAATGACGAACGCTTCCGCCTCGAACGTGCGAACGAGGAACGCCAGAATGAACGCGACCACCACCGATTCGATGGTCTCACGCGTGCCATCGGAACGTGCGGGCCGCTTGTCGTCTGGCGTTTTACTCTTCGATGCTGTCGATTTGTCGGCCGCGTCGGCCGGCTTCTCGGTCTTGGGTGGCTTTGCCATTGCTGAATCGAACTCCGAAAGACTGAACTAGCTGCGATGCAACGCATCGCAGTGACTGCGAGCCGTTGGCTCTCAGCTGACAACGTCAATGCTTCTCTGAAAGATCAACGAATATACCGAATTCTAGAGAAGTCCGGAACGCGGAAGTAGGCATCACGCTTGCCGAACCGTACTTTTCCCGGCTTTGAGGGCAGGTGAACAAGGAACGGCTTGCCAATAAACAGCCGGCCACTGAGTGCTCCATCGGACCAGCTGCGACTGTCGAGTGAAACCGGACTGTTGTCGCCCAGCACGAAATATTCGTTGTCGCCGAGTTGGTACGGCTGTTCGATCGCGTTCACGCCTCTGCCACGGGTGTAGAAAACGTCGCGGAACAACTTCACTTCCGAAACGCCCACATTCAGCCCCCGCGCCCCGAAACGAACCGGCGACGTGGAGGGTGACACCAGTCCGGAAGAATCGGGAAACGGCCAGGGTTCAAATGGCAGCTGGCCGTTCAGCGTCACCAGAGCCTGCCGGTCGAAGAGTGACACTTCCAGATGAATCGGCTTACCGGAATCCAGATATTCTTTGGTGAGCGGGCAGCGGCGAACAATTTTTTCCGGTTGACCGCACATCAGACGGACTTCCCGCTGTGTTGGATCAATCACGCAGCTGACGGTGTTGTCACCGTCGGTCATCTGCATGATGAACTCACCATGTCCCCCCTGAATTTGAACGGTGGCGGAAATCATCAAATCGCGGATGGTGTGTCCTGCCGGCATGCCGTCGGCGCGATTGTAGCCGTAGACGTCGGCAACCGGCGAGAGTCGCGGCCGCTGCTCACGCTTCCGACCTCGAACCCAGTGCCGATACTGCACCCAGGCGAGTTCCTGAATATCGGCTCCCGTTGCGTCCGTTTGGTTTGCATCGAGTTGAAACCCCTCAGCGGTCGCGTTCCAGGAAATTCGCGCCGGCTCGGTAGTCCAGCGGTCCTGCCACCCCACATCGTCATCGGGTCGAAACGAATCGTCGTAAACCGGAATCCGCATCGCCCGTTGGGTGGTGAGGTTCTTGCGGCAAATTTCACCGCCGACATACACGTCGCCGTCGATCACCTGAAGCAATTCGCCCGGGAGACCGACAACTCGTTTCACGTAGGCCTGGGCCGGCTTGTAGGGGTTTCGGAAGACGGCCACTTCCCACCGCCTGGGAGACGCCATCAGGAATGCGTGCTTGTGAACCAATAATTGATCACCCTGGCTGCGCGGCACCGTGCTGATGTCGATCGGCCCCTGACCGCAGTTCGGACAGAATGCCGGTTCGCTACTGTGAGACGGTTTCCGCGCATCGTCCGTTTCGTCTGCCGCCGACTGTGCTGTGTCATGCTTGTCGATCACGTCGCCGACTGCGAACGGGAATCGACAGGAAGGGCAGACCACGCGTTTATGAAAACCGAATAACGTTGGTGCCATCGATCCGGTCGAGATCATGTAACCTTCGACCTGAAAGGCGCGAAACAGAATGACGGCCAACGACAGGCAGATCAGGGCCTCGATGAGCTGCCGCCCACCGCCGCCGCGTTCTTCTGCGGGGGGCGCGGCGTCTTGCGCGGTCATGTTGTGCGTGTCGGGATCGGTCATCCGCGGTGTCGATGCGCAAAAATGAGCTGTCACGACGGTTGGCTTCAATCGAGCCGTCCCAAATCCGCCACTCAGCCTATTCTAGGCGAACCAGTAGAACCGGGAAACACCGGAATCGGTGATTGGGTGAGGAGCCCGACACACGCGGGGACAAGCCCCGCGGCTCGCTTGGGAGCATTGACATCGTGGCTCGCTCGCTCAATCGTCGCTGCCGACGTCGAGGACGGCTAGAAACGCCTTTTGGGGAATTTCGACCTGCCCGAACTGTTTCATCCGTTTCTTGCCCGCTTTCTGCTTCGCCCACAATTTGCGTTTGCGGGTGATGTCGCCGCCGTAACATTTCGCCGTTACGTTCTTTCGCAAAGCTGAAATCGTCTCGCGGGCGATGATTCGTCCGCCGATGGCCGCCTGCAGGGGGATTTCGAACTGGTGCTTCGAAATTTCGTCCTTCAGCCGCTTACACAGCGAACGACCGCGTTTGTCGGCGTTCGAACGATGCACGATTGTCGAAAGGGCATCGACGCGGACACCTTTGACCAGAACGTCGAGTTTCACCAGATCGGCCTCACGAAAACCGATGACCTCGTAGTCCATTGTGCCGTAACCGCGGGTGGCGCTCTTCAGTTTGTCGTGCATGTCGTACACGATTTCGCCCAACGGCAGTTCGTACACAATTTGGGCACGCTGCGTTCCCAAATACTCGGTGCTGCAATACGTGCCGCGACGGTCTTCGCACAACTGCATGATGACGCCAATGCTTTGGCTGGGCAGAATGAAATTGACTTTTGCCATCGGTTCGCGGAATTCCTGAATCTGCCCGGCATCCGACACCTCTTGCGGGTTGTCGATATTCAGTATCTCGCCGGACCGCGTCAAGATCTCATACGAGACATTCGGCGCCGTCTGAATGAGATCGATGTCCTGTTCGCTTTCGAGTCGCTGCTGAATGATCTCCATGTGCAGCATGCCGAGAAACCCGCAGCGAAATCCAAACCCGAGTGCCTCGCTCGTTTCCGGTTGGAAGGTGAAGCTGGCATCGTTCAGACCCAGCTTCTGTAATTCATCGCGCAGCTTTTCAAAGTCCCCTCCGTCGGTGGGGTACATTCCGCAGAAAACCATCTGTTGCGGCTGCTGATAACCGGGCAAAGCAGACTCGGGAGGCCGGCCTTGCTCGGCAAGCGTGTCTCCCACGTGGACCTGGCCCAAGTCCTTGATGCCGGTCAGTACGTAACCCACCTGACCCGGGCCAAGTTCCTCGCATGCGGCCATTTTCGGACGGAACTGCCCCATTTCGATGACACTGTGCTTTTCCTGTTCGCGCAGAAACTGAATCGGTTGTCCCTTGTGAATTGTCCCATCGACGACACGGACGTAGGTCATCACGCCGCGATAACCGTCGTACTTGCTATCGAACACCAGTGCGCGGAGCGGATCGTCGGGTTTGCCCGCCGGAGCTGGAATGCGTTCGACGATGGCCTGCAGAATCTCCTCGATCCCAATGCCCTGTTTTGCGCTCACCATCAGGGCATCGTCTGGTTCCAGACCCAGAACGGTTTCTATCTCTTCAAGAACTTCGTCAATGCGGGTCACCGGCAGATCGATTTTGTTGATGACCGGAATGATTTCCAGGTTCGCATCCAAAGCGGCATAGGCATTGGCCACCGTTTGTGCTTGAACCCCCTGAAAGGCATCGACCAATAACAACGCCCCCTCACATGCGGCCAGACTGCGCGACACTTCGTAATGAAAATCGACGTGTCCCGGCGTGTCGATGAGGTTCAATTCGTAGGTCTTGCCTTCGTGTTTATAATCGATGGCAACCGTCCGTGCCTTCACGGTAATTCCTCGATCGCGCTCGATGTCGAGGTCGTCGAGAATCTGCTCCTTGAACTCGCGCTCGGTAATTGCCCCCGTCTTCAGCAACAGCTGATCGGCGAGCGTACTCTTGCCGTGATCGATGTGCGCGATGATCGAAAAATTGCGAATACGTGCAGCGTCCATTGACGGGTTTCGTTCCAGGAGAGGTGTCGTGAGGCCGAACGACTTCGGCCGGGGGGAGAAATCCTGCGGCATCGGCAGGCACGTCCGTCATACATCGCCGTCGGGCAGGCATAATACGACGGAAGTTCAGGTGGGTAATTGAATCTCTCAATTATACCGAACTGTTGCAGACTGGTCGAGGCGGCGTTTTGGCTTCACCGGATTGGCGGGCGTTTCAAACATTGCGAGTGCGTGCAGCACCGTCGGCGACAACCGGAGGCGAGCCGAGGGAATAGATCTTCTGATGTTTGAAAGTTCCAGTCGATTGACACGGCCGCTCGCCATTCATACCTTCATACTTTCACGCCTTCACGCCTCGCAAAACTGACCAGCAGATCGATTTACGGTACATGCTGGCACTAGCCGGGAGATTCCGGCATAATGGGCCGCTTTACGTATCGATATAGCAGAATCAAACACTCAACGGAAAATTCGCATGCGATTTCTGGTCGGCTGGGACGAACCGTCTGAAGCGGAGTTGATCTCCCTCTACTTAAATGTGGACGGCATCGAAGCGACTCTTGCTGACGACCCTGAACACTTACTGCAACTTGCGGGGAACGGCACCAATTGGGACGCGATCCTCTTGACGACTGACACTCCCGATACTGCGCTGGCTTTCGATCACTTTAAGAAAATCCGCCAAGCGGCGCCCAATAGCCCGGTTGTGGGGGCGTGTAAAGCCGATGCCGTCTTTAGTGTCGCCCAGTTCATGACCAACGGCTTGCGGACCTACATCATTCGCGACGTGGCCGGCGACTTCATGTTTCTGCTGAGGGCAACGTTGGAAACCACGGTCGAATCGGTACGCTCGGAACGCGAGCGACTGGTTTCAGAGAAACTGCGAGAGGAAATCGAATCGGTCCGCAAACTTCAGGAATCGATCATCCCGGCCACTCTGAAGAGTCCCGATGGCTACAACATTTGCGCACGATATGAGTCGTCGCAAATCCGCGTGATGGGCGGCCAACCGGTTACGCTGGCTGGTGGTGATTATTACGACGTCTTCATGCTCGATGACAACAGCATCGTGCTGCTGGTCGGTGATGCCTCGGGACACGGTATGCGTGCCTGCATGTCGATTATGACGATGCACACGTTGGTCAGCATGATTCGCGACCGAAAATTTGAGGACACCAGTTCGTTCGTCGCCGACATCAATCGTTGGTTATGCGAGCAGAGCATCGTGCAAGACGAAGGGGGCTTTATCACACTGCTGTACGCCATTCTTCGCACCGATACGAACGAACTGCAATGGACGTCGGCCGGACATCCGATACCGATTCTGCAACATCTCGACGACAATCGTGTCGAGTCACTGGGAACGGTGGATTACGGCGGGCTGCCTTTGGGAGTTCTGGACGATGCGGAGTACGAGACATACACCAGCAAGATTCCCCCGAACAGCCGGCTGCTGATTTACACCGACGGATTGGAAGAGGCGTTTCCCGACGGTAGCGACGTACACGGGGAATTCGGCATCAAAGGCATCAAGGAAACGATGGCGGCGACGCCGGAAAGCAAACTCGAAGACGCCATGCAGCAGTTGTTCGATGCTTCCAACGCATTCACCGACGGCTCAGGACGTCACGACGACACATCCGTCGTGATGCTCGATCGGGCGTAACGCGCCAACTATCGAAACTCCGATTTTCGATCTCACATCTCAAAACCCTCGGGCTGCGGCCCGAGGGGTCAAACGAAGATTGGGATCAGTTCGTCGGAATCGACTGCCCGCGGTTCACGTCGGGGACATGTGCAGGATCGGCATTGGCCGGCTCGATGGCGAGTTCAGGCATCGCTGAGACCCGCGACGAATCCACGGGGGCGTTGCCGTAAATCGGCAGTTGGACCGTCGCGGAATTGGGGGCGATCGACAAGTCGGGCGAATTAAACGCCGTTCGGTTCAGCGATTGCCGTCCAAGGGTTGCCATCCGTGAATGAACTTTTGGCTGCAGCCAGTTACTGTGAATCGACCGGCGGTAGATGGTCATGGCCTCTTGCGTTCGTCCGGTCTGTTCGTAAACCTGCCCCAGTTGCGCCAACGCCACGGAATGGTTCGGCTTTGTCAGCAGGGCCTGCCTGAGTGCAGCTTCGGCACCGGCCATGTCACCCTGTTCGCGATTCAGCCACGCCATTTCAATGTGTGCTTCCGGATTCTGCGGCTGAGTTGCAGCCCAACTGGCAAGCAATCCGGCAGCTTCCGTTTCGCGTCCCTGATCCCTCATCAACATTGCCAAGCCGTGATAGGTCGGTTGATGTGACGGATCGATCCGAATTGCCTGCCGATAGATTTGCTCGGCTTCGGCCGATCGCCCCTGCTTGTGCAACGACATGGCAAGGTTGTGTCGGTAGTTGGGATTGGTGGGGTGATCGGCCACCGCTCGTTGGAAATTCTGTTGAGCCAACGAATAGTTGCCGGCTTTGTAATACCGGCTGCCGGCCTGGTTCATGGCGCGCCCGTTGAGCGCGTTGCAGCCGCCACAACAGGCGATTGCTGCAAAGCCGAGAAGGAATAATCGAATGGGATTTGCAAATCTCTGCGCGATCGTGCGCATGGCGGGTCGCCTCCGTGCGGGGTCAATAGGCGGAAAATGTTGAGTGGGAATTAGGTCGGGGTCGGGTGCAGACTGGAAACGGCAGAATTGGTTTCCACCGGGGAATCCCGGCTGCAATTGAGTTGGGGTCAGGATTTTGGGTCGCTTTGCCTGAGAGGGCGTGAAAGAGGGGCGAACCATACCGACCGGCGGATTCTGCCACAAGAGCAATCAGGCAGAATCTGCCGATATCTGTACCCGGGGTCAGAAAAACCGCCTGCAACACGGCGATCACAGGGTATTTTCAGGGAATCGGGCTTGTCACCGTTCACTTAATGAAGACGTTTCACTCAGCTCACGGCCACTCAACGAGTCCCGGAATCAGCTTCTGTCAAGTTCGGTGATCGCTTCGAAATGTTCGTAGTTACGGTGGATGAAGATCCCCATCGACCACCCCACGATGGCCGAAAAATACGTCGCGACTGTGCAAGCGACGAACATCGAAGCCAGAATCGCCAAAGTAAACAGACAAACTGTGATCGTTCCGCCGGAGTCCCAAACCGTCCCTGCCGAGCCGAACACGACAAACACAACCACAGCGAGAAGGGCCGAAACGATGTATGTCGCCACAGCCCCCAGCACAATGTAAAAGTAAAATGCCAGGTACTGTGGAAACGTGCGGATCAGCATCCTGAACACGTTTGGGGGATAGAGGGCAGTGGAGGTGTCGCCGGTCCCCAACAGCATAATGCACATCGGCCCACAAAACGCGCACACCGATAAGAATCCCAGAAAAAGCAACCCTGTGAGAACCAATCTGACTTGATCGATCGCCTCGAATGATTCCATAGTCATCGATGTAAAACTACCGAACACGGCAGCAAAGATTCCGGCGATAAACAGCGGCAACAACACAAGCACCGAGGTGGCTTTCAGGAGTTCGATCGATGAGGGAATCATCTCACCGGTGAGGCTCATTTCCCAATGCTGTACCGTTTCGCGAACTCCGTAGCGGCTGGCGACTTCCACGTTCCTGGAGAGAATCCCGGCCGGCGCGGCAAACGTGATGATAAACATCATGATTAAATAGAGGGGCGGACCAAAGATCGGAATGCACATCAATAGCAGCCCGACAATGCTGGGGATGATGGGCAGCGCGGTCATCACTCCTGCGCCCCACAGGCAGCACATCCAGCCTTTGTCGCGTAACACCGCCACGAAAGCGTAGGCAAATGCGCCGAACAGGCTCTCGCGCCAATTGTCCCGCGCTTCCTCTTTCCTCTTTTTCTTCTTGCGTTGTCGCCTGACGGTGACCGGCGGCTTATTACTTTTCCTCTTCTTCAGGCTGGCACCGCACTCCGGGCAGTCGATATCGTTTGCCGAGACCTCAATGCTGCAGCTCCAACACCGCTTGCGAGTCTTCTGTTTTGCCGAAACTTTCCCGACTAGCAACGGCGAGTCGTCATCTTCGTTTTCCGCATCCGCTGCAGGAACCCGAATGCCCATGCCGCAACCCGGACACTTCATCCGCTTTCCGGCCGCCGCATCGGGCGCGTTCAAAGACTTCTCGCAATTGTCACAATATATTGTGATCGCCACTTCGACGTCCTTCTTTGATTGCAAATCACACAGAACGTCAGGTCAAGCAGCATCTCATTCACCTGGCCCGCACGTCCGAATCGAACAAAGACAATCTACAACAACGCTTCCTCACACGCCATCAATTTTCAGCGAAGTGGGCGGCTCGCCAACGAACTATTTCCCAAAGCGGTTCACGTTTATCTTCAGAAAGTGCACACCCTGGCCATTCATGAAGACCGTTCCGACAAATTGATCGTCGAGCCGTATCGTGCGAGCGGAGTAATAACGGGCAGTGACGTTGGTCTTCGGCAGCAAGACGAGGGTACTGTCGTTGTTCCAGGTTCGGCCATCGTCGGCCGAGACGTTGTACCGTAGCCCTTTGTTGCGGTTGCCAACGCCCCAGGTGACCAACAACCGCCCATCGGCGAGAACCGTCAAATAACGTCCCTCGGCATTATCGCGCGGAACGGGAACGGCGGGGAAATCTTCGATGGCCGTCCAACTGCTGCCATCATCAGTCGAACGCAGCAGAACCGCTCCCATTGCAATCAGTGTCCCCTTGGCCGTTCGGACGACCTGCTGGAATTCGTGCTGTTTGCCGTTGGGTTCGGTCAACGGAAACTCAGCCAACTCGCCGGTCTTCGGATCGAACAGTCGCGGAGTTCCCACCCGCAGCGGCAACAACCAGCGGCCTCCATTCCAGGACAGCACGTTATGTCGCACCGCTCCCAGATGTTTTCCCTCCACCGGTCCAATTAACGCCTGCTTGCTCCAGGTTCGCCCCTGGTCTGCACTCACCGTGTACAACAACGCCCTCTCGTAGTAGCCGTCGTTGGCTTTGTCGTCGGCAATATAGTTCCACGTCACAACAATTCGGTCGTCCGGAAGCGTGTCGGCCGTGCCGGGGTACACTTCAAACTTTTTGACCTTTCGGATCACGTCCGGACGTTTGGCCGATGTGGCAATCGCCACCGGTTGCTCCCACGTCGCCCCGTCGTCGGTCGAGCGAGACCGCATCAACACGTTGGCCCCCTTGTAAACAACGACAAGCGTGCCACTCTTCGTGCGGCAAATCGACGGGTGAATGTGTCCTGAAATCCGCGCCGCGACGATCGACACCGGCCGATCCTCAGCGCGAAGCATCGAACTGCAGGCAAGCATCACCGGCAAACACAAGCCGATGATTGCAGCAACGTGAAGGGAAACAGTGTGACGGTGTTTCATTGCAGTTCCAATCGTAAATGTCTCGACATAGTTGAACTGAGATTATTTTGACGCAATCTCTCAGCAACGTCCAGCAATCGCCACAGATGCCCTAATTCTCCACGCGTTTTGCAATGACTTCAACAGTCGGTAACATGAAGAGGCTTGGACGCCTTATTCAGGCTCAGATTGTTAACGCCACGTCTCAAAGCCCTCGGGCTGCGGCCCGAGGGATCGAACGGCGCGGTTGGTGTCATTGGCAGTCTGAGGCTCAATAGCCCGATACATATTTCATTGGTGACGAAAATGCAAAAACCGTTCGCTTGTCTATGCCTCGTCGTTCTTCTTCACGTTCATATCGCCGCCGCCGAAGAACCGTTTCGAGCTGCGGCTGACCGCCCGGTTGATATTACGCACATCAAACTGAACGTCGATGTGTCACTCAAAAAGAAGCAACTGGCCGGAACGGCAACCATCGACCTGATTCCGCTAAGGTCGGTAGGGACTATTCGTTTCGATGCCATCGACTTCGAGGTGTCCGGCGTGACGGCATCACAAGCCGACAGCGAGCAGGAACTCAAGTTGCCGTTCGACAACACGGGTAAGGAACTGATCCTGACATTTCCCCAGCAACTTGCGATGGGCAGCCGCTGGCGGGTGGAAATCAGTTATCGCGTCCGCGATCCGAAAGCGGGGCTGCACTTTTTCGGGCCATCGAAAACCGAACCGGATGTCCCCTGGATGGCCTGGACGCAGGGCGAAGCGGAATCGAATCGCTATTGGTTCCCCTGTTTCGACCATCCGAACGAGCGACAAACGACCGAAATCATCGCCACCGTCGATTCGCGTTTTGAAGTCCTCTCGAACGGCACGCAGCTTTCCAAGAAGAAGAAACCGGGCGGCATGGTCTGCTGTCATTGGTCGCAGAAGAAACCCCATGTTGCTTATTTAGTCACGCTGGTGGTGGGCGAATTTGCGATTGGCCGCGATGAATGGCGCGGCAAGCCAGTGCTGTACTACGCACCGCCCGATCGCGCAGCAGACATCGATCGCTCATTCGGACGGACGAAGGAGATGCTCGACTTTTTCAGCAACCGATTCGGAATCGAGTATCCCTGGCCCAAGTACGCTCAGGTCGTCGTCGAACAATTCACCGCCGGCGGAATGGAAAACACCAGCGCCACAACACTGAATCAAATGGTGATGCACGACGAACGGGCGATGCTTGACGGCTCGCCCGATTGGCTCATCGCCCACGAACTCGGTCACCAATGGTGGGGCGACCTGGTGACCTGCAAAGACTGGTCGCACCTTTGGCTCAACGAAGGCTTTGCGACCTACTGCGAAGTAATGTGGGCCGAACACAAGGAGGGAACTGACATCCGCGATTACCGTTTGTTGGAGAAAAGCCGGTCGGCGCGCTCCGGACCGGCGCTCAAACGGCCCATCGTCGATCGCCAGTATTCCAGCCCGGGATCGATGTTCGATTCGCGAGCCTACCCCAAAGGGGGATGGGTGTTACATATGTTGCGGCGGCGCGTTGGCGATGATGCGTTCTTCCAGGCGCTGCAGCGGTATGGCACGGTGTACGGTTACCAGACCGTCGAAACGTCCGACATTCGCAAGTCGATGGAACGGTTGCTGGGAATTTCACTGGAACGATTCTTCTACGATTGGACCGAGCGGCCCGGACATCCGGAACTGACCGTCAAAACAACTTACGACGCGGCCGATGGTCTCGCTCGCATTTCCATCGAGCAAACCCAGAAGGCCGACGCGTTTCATTTTCCGCTCGCGATTGAAATCCGTTGCGACGGCAGCGATCAGCCGGTGGCAATCACGAAACGGATCACCGAAAAGACGCTGACGATGTACGTGCCGGTTCCGGGTCGGCCGAAACTCGTGCGGATCGATCCCGAGTTCTCACTGCTCTGCAGTTTGAAAGAAGAGAAGTCTCGCAAGTTGTGGGCCGCGCAATTGACGGCCCCCACCATCGCCGAACGCGTTCGTGCGCTCGAACACTTTGCCGAGAGCAAAACCGATGCCGACCGGGAACTCGTCCGCGGCGTCCTTGAAAGCGACGCGTTTTTCGGCGTACGCGTCGAGGCCGCCAAATCGCTGGCCCGATCCGGCGGAAACGTTTCGCGCGATGCGTTGATTGCCGCACTGAAGCAACCCGAGGCGCGTGTTCGTGCCGCCTGTGTTGTCGGGCTGGGCAAGTTTGTTGGCGACGAAACGGTCACGCGCGAGTTGACTGAGCGACTAACAAGAGGGGACCGTTCCTACAAAGTGGAAGCTGCATTGCTGTCATCGCTCACTGCCGTCGCCAAGTCGGCACCGCTCGATGTGTTGCTTACTTCGCTGAACAAGCCGTCGCATCGCGATGTGATCCGCACGGCGGCACTGCGTTCGCTGGGGACGATTCCGAATGAGCAAGCACTGAAAACGCTCGGCGAATGGAGCACGCCCGGCCATCCGCGGGCCTGCCGCATCGCCGCCATCGCGTCGCTTGCCAAGTGCGTCAAGAACAGTGAATTCACACCGACTAACCGGCAACAAACCCTCGAACAATTGCTGGGGTTCACCGTAGGCGACCGGCCGAGAATTCGCCGTGCCGCCGTGTCCGCCATCGCAGACTTCGGTCCGTTGGCGGAATCGGCCCGGGCAAAGCTGATCGCAATCGCAGAACACGATGCTGACCGCAGGACTCGGCTTGCGGCAGAAAACGCGATCAAGAAACTCGATCAGAACGCACCATCCAAAGGTGACCTCGCCAAGCTTCGCAAAGAACTCGAAGCCCTCCGCAAGCGGAATGCCGAGTTGGAGAATCGCCTGAAGAAACTCGAAGCAAAGTGACACGCAAGCTGCCGTCCTTTGCCGGTCCCGCGAAATGGCCTTCTGTCGATCCCCCGGTGCCGTCAATTAGACTCCTGCCGTCACTTAAAATTGCGGAATAGGAAACGCCCCGAATGGAATCCCACTTGATAGATATTCTGGAGTTACTGATGGATTTCGATTTGCCCGCGGTCGGCCTGCCGTTCGCTCTTTGTACGCTGGCTGTCCTGGCAAGTGTCTCGCAAACAACCGAGGCCGATGAAACGCAACCGGACGAACCGACCTTGAGCATCGACCGCATCTATAGCGGCGATGAATTCAAAGGCAAGACGGTCTCGGCGCGATGGCTGAAAGATGGCGACCATTACACAACGCTCGAAACGTCGGCCGATCATAAACAACGGCACGACATCGTTCGCCACGATCCCGCCACCGGAAAAACGCACGTCGCCGTCGCGGCGGCCGACCTGATTCCACCGGGGGAATCGACGCCACTGAAGATTGAAGATTACGCGTGGTCGAAAGATCAGGCCAAGCTGCTCGTTTACACGAATTCCAAACGCGTCTGGCGACACAACTCGCGAGGCGATTATTGGCTGCTCGATCGTTCCAGCAAACAACTTCGCAAACTCGGTGGAGACGCGAAACCGTCAACGTTGATGTTCGCCAAACTCTCGCCCGATGCAGAACACGTTGCCTACGTTCGCGAGGGAGAAATTTACGTCGAGGACCTGTTCGATCACACCGTCAAGCGTCTGACCCACGCCGAAAGCAGCGAAGTTATCAACGGCACCACCGACTGGGTTTACGAAGAGGAATTCGGCCTCCGCGACGGGTTCCGCTGGAGCCCCGACGGCTCTGCGATTGCGTACTGGCAAATCGATATTCGCGGCGTGCAAAAGTTTCCGCTCGTCAACAATACCGACTCGCTGTACCCGAAGGTAAAATGGTTTCCGTATCCCAAAGTCGGCCAGCGCAATTCCGATTGCCGCGTGGGAGTGGTGAATTGTGCATCGACAGAGACGACCTGGATCGAACTGCCGGGAGAATCGCGGGAGCACTATGTTCCCAAAATGCAGTGGGCCGAGAATTCTGATGAACTACTCCTGCAACAGCTGAATCGTCTTCAAAATACGAACCGCGTTTTTCTCGCCGATGTCGGCACCGGCAAATCGACGTCGATTCTGACCGAAACCGATGACGCATGGATTGACGTCAACGACGAACTGAAATGGATCGACGATGGCAACCAATTTACCTGGCTCAGCGACCGGGATGGCTGGCGGCACGTCTATTTGGCGCCGCGATCGGGCGGCGACTTAACGCTCGTCACGCCGGGCGAATTCGATGTGATTCGGCTGCTGCATGTCGATGAAAAGGCCGACTGGCTGTACTTCATTGCCTCGCCCGACGATGCCTCGCAGCGATTCCTGTATCGCGTTCATCTGGACGGACGCGACCTGCAGCGTGTTACGCCATCGAAACTCGAAGGAACACACAGTTATCAGTTTTCATCGAATTCACAGTGGGCGATCCATCGTGCTTCGCGATCCGGCGAACCGTCGTCGTCGGAATTGATTGCGGTTTCCGACCACTCCAGTGTTCGCGTTCTCGAAGACAACACAAAACTCAAGACGAAACTGCAAACGCTCGACAGCAGCCCAACGGAATTCTTTCGCGTCGAAATCGGCGACGGCGTTGAACTGGATGCGTGGTGCATCAAACCGCCCAATTTTGATCCGCAGGGAAGTTATCCTTTGTTGGTTTACGTCTACGGCGAACCGGCCGGCCAAACGGTCGTCGATCGTTGGGGCGGCAGTTCGTATTTGTGGCATCTCATGATGGCACAAAAAGGTTACGTCGTCATGAGCTTCGATAATCGCGGCACGAAGTCGCCGCGCGGCAGAGCGTGGCGAAAGAGCATCTACCGCAAGATCGGTATCATCGCACCGCAAGATCAGGCGGCAGCCGTCGAGTCGGTTCTCAAAGAACGGCCCTATCTCGACAAAGCACGCGTGGGCATTTGGGGATGGAGCGGCGGAGGTTCGTCCAGCCTGCATGCGATCTTCAAATACCCCAAACTGTACCGCACGGCCATCGCCATCGCGCCGGTTCCCAATCAACGATACTACGACACGATTTACCAGGAACGATACATGGGGCTGCCCGAATCCAACGTCGAAGGCTTCCTGCAGGGGTCTCCGATCAACTTCGCGAAAAACCTCGAAGGCGACTTGCTGCTGATCCACGGCACCGGCGATGACAACTGCCACTACCAGACGATGGAGATGCTGATCGACGAACTGATCGCACACAACAAACAATTCCAGATGATGGCCTACCCCAACCGCACACACGCAATCAGAGAACGCAAAAACACGTCGCGGCATCTACGCGCTTTGATGACAAACTTCCTGCTGCAAACTCTCCCGCTCGATTCGCAAGCAAAGCCTGCGATTGTAGAAACCGCGAAGTGAACTCGCAGTCGCAAAACAGGCAGACCCCGAAGACTCGCGGACCAATCACCACAAATGGAAATGGGATTCGACAGACATGACCGACCCGCACGAGGCAAAGATTTGTGCCGGTGTTCCGGCGATGAACAATACGCTGTTCTGGCGGATCGGGTTCATGGTGGGTGACCCGGTCGCCTGTGTTGAGTTTCCAACCGATGGCGGCTCGCGAAGTGTGCTGTTGCTGCGCGACATTGAGATGCAGCGAGCGCGAAAAACGGCGCGAGTCGATCAGGTGGGTTGCCCGGCCGACTTCGCGCCGGAAGGCGGACTGTCCGGTGACCGAGAGACGGCCACTGCACAGGCTGCCGCCGAATGCCTTCGACGCGAAGGCGTGACAACAGTCATCGCGGATAGAACCTTGCCTCTCATCTTCGCCGAGTTTCTCTCGCGGGCCGGCATCGAAGTGAAATGCGATACTGAACTCTGGGTCGCCGAGCGCCGGCAAAAAAGTGGCGAGGAAATTGAACACCTGCGCGAATCGCAACGCGTGACCGAACAGGCGATGCGATACGCGTGCGAAATGGTCGCGACGGCCGAGGCGCGATCCAGCGGCGTTCTGTTTCACGACGGTGAACCGTTGACGTCCGAACGCGTGCGCGTCCTGATCGATCATTTTCTGATGGACCTGGGATACATCAATCCCAGATCCATCGTCGCCGGCGGCCCGATTGGAGCCGACTGCCATGATTACGGCACGGGTGAACTGCTGACGGGAACACCGGTGATCATCGATATTTTTCCTCGAAATCAAAGCACCAAGTACTGGGGCGACTGCACTCGCACCGTGGTTCACGGCGAGGTCCCCGATGCGATTCAGGCGATGCATACAACCGTGCGGAAGGCGAAAGCCGCCGGAGAGGCCGCCGTTGCTCCCTGTGTGACCGGAGAAGAGGTCCACCGGGCGACGATTGCTGTCATCAAGGAAGACGGCTTCGAGACGGGCCTGCCGGATGATGATTCCCCCGTTTCCTACTGCGCCATGACACACGGCACCGGACACGGCGTGGGGTTAGACGTCCACGAGCCACCGCTGCTCGACTTCAAAGGCCCCGAACTATTGCTGGGCGATGCACTCACAATCGAACCGGGCCTCTACCGCCGCGACCTGGGCGGCGTCCGCGTCGAAGACATGGTGGTGGTGACGGCGGACGGTTGCATTAACTTGAATGAATTGAGCGAAGGGTTGACGTGGAAATAGTGCGGTCAGGGCAACGTCCACCCACTGCGTTTTTGCTTGCGGTGTTCAATTTCACTGCGGAAATAACCGTTGAACCCGACGATCTTGGCCATTGCCGTGCCAGCTCCCCGCCACTTCGCTTCACTGAAACCGAAAGGATGCAGTTGTCGGCGCTAACCCGTGTCGGCTCTGTTACGTCTCGGTCTTCTCTTCCATCCGTTTCAAGTTTCCCCGGACGAGTTCCAGCAGTTCGTTGGGGAGCGTAATCACCCAGACGTTGTCCTCGCCCGCTTGCGGCGTGAACTCAAGCGAATTGCGAAGTTCCTCCTGCTTCTGCTTGCGCTCTTCGATCAACCGTTCTATGTCTGCGCGTGAATTTCCGCGTGCAAAGAGTGCCTGCATGCTGTTTCGGCTTGGGTCCGACCGACCGCGGTAATCGATGCCTTCGGAGAAGTAGGCTCCCAGCATTTCAAGGCTTTGAATCTCCGGCCTGTCTTCCGCGTTCCGTGCCGGTAGCGCGACGGCCAGATTGACCAGTCGGAACTTGGTACCGGTCCATTGCAGTTGCCGGTTGAAATTCAGTTCCTCATTTCCAATCAGGAAGTTGACCGTGCGGTACTTGGTTGGGCCTTGATCCTGAGCGGAACTGGGTTGGAATCGGGAATTCTGATCTCTCTCCCGGAAGAAAATATCGTTCCGTCCACGAGTGAAGGAACCACCGATCTGGTCCGTCGGTTTGTATGCACGAAAATCTCCTCGATGCTCGGCGAATTGTCCTGTTATGTCGATGATGACCCGCGATGCGATGTTGGTCCGGTCGGAACTGCCGCGTCTGCTGGAGAAACGGCTCGAAGCCGAGGGGCCGAACGTACTTCGCCAACTTGAGCCAGTCCACATGACTGGCGTTTCACGCCACTGCTTGAAACTGCGGAAATCCTGATTGACGTCGGCGACCACCCAGAGTTTCTTGTCGCGAAGATCATCGGGCCATTCGACTTTGAGCGTCAGCGCATGCTTCTCTGGTGGCGATGGCGGAGCAACAACGGTTTTCATCAACTCCTGCCCCGGCTTGACGGTAATCGTCAGTTCCAACGTCTCCTGCCAGGGAGTCGTCAGGTACAAAGAATAATTGCCCGTGCGTCGTAAACCAAAATCAATCATGCCGTCGGCCCCGGAAGTCTTCGTCACCAAGACAGTCTGCGGCGGGTCGGAATCGTTTCGACGGTAGAGCATCGCCTCGACGCCTTCCAGCGGCGGGCCGTTTTCATCGTCAGCCGCCACGCGGAGCTTCACTCCGTTCCATTCCAATGACTTCGGCTGCGCCGGGGCCGAGACACGTTCGAGTTGATCCAACAATGCCTGATTGGAAACTCGGTTCTGTTCGATCAGGGCGTTGTTGGCCGCCTTCTGCTGGGCGAGCAGGTCTTCGTTTGACTGTTTGCTGGTGGCGACAAGGGTGTTGTAGGCCTCGGTTGTCTGGGTGACGATGTCGTTGGTCTGGCCTATCATTTTCCACATCAGTCCGCAGGCGGTCAGACAGGTTGCGACCAAAACCGCCGACATCAGCATGGTGAGTCGTTGCGACATAATTTTCTCCTGCATGGCGTTGAGCCACAGTTGGCGGGCGACTGCTTGGACGTTGCCGAACCGGCCGAGGACGTTGTGTTTGGCTTCCGCTTCATCCGGGGTGAAATGCAATTCCTGCGACAGCGCGCACTGCAAATGGTCGGCCATTTCGTCGGCGATATCTTGCCGTAACGATTCCGGCTCGTCCTTGCGGGGCGCTGGAAGTTCGTCGGCGACATGCTCAACCCACCGCATGGGCCACCCCCAGCACACCATTGACGCCCGACGTGAACGCCCCCCACTCCTGCTTCTTGGCTGCGAGGGCCTTACGTCCGGCAGCGGTCAGCTTGTAATACTTGCGCCGTCGGCCGTCGGCTTTGCGCCAGTAACTCGTCAACAACTTCTGCCGCTCCAGCCGGTGCAGTGCCGGGTAGAGGCTTCCCTCCTTCAACTCGAAATCCCCGCGCGAGCGGCCGGTCACCATCTGCACGATTTCGTAGCCGTAGCTGGGGGCGGGGGCGACCACCTCCAGCAACAGCATCTCCACGGTTCCCGTCAGCAGTTTCGATTCCATGTGTTTCCTCAATACATCGACAGATTATGCATCAATACATAACGCGACTATGCATGGAAGTCAAGAGGCTACGTCAAAACCCGGTTGTGTGCAAACTCCGTACTGAAATACAAGGAGTGTTGTGAGCCAACAGAGGGTCTTGACAGAACTTCAAGTAGAATCCCGGAGTCGTCGCTTACGGTTCGCCAATGCAATAAAGTCGTTCGCTGGTGCGGACGTACATCCGGTTGCTGTGGAAGACCGGCGTGCTGATGAAATACGCCAGTGTGTTGCGGCTCACCTCTTTGTACTGACGGCCTGCCTCGATCACCAAAGTTGTGCCATCACGACTGCTGACATAAACGTACTTGCCCGCAACGCACAAACTCGCCCACACAGGACCGCTGCCCAGATTCAGTCTCTTTCGGTAAACCGTTTGTCCGTCTGCGGCATCCAGTACGTTCAGTATGCGCCCAGTCGATACGGCGTAGACCAGCCCGTTATGAACAACGGGTGAGGCAAAAAAGGTCGATCCCTTCAGTTGAGCCTTCCATTTTGCGGACAGCTCCAGTTTGTCGCCCACCTGTGATGGAAATGGGAATGCGCCCGACCGCACACCGATGTAGTAGGCAATCCCCTCGCTGACGACCGGCGAGGCGCTTCCCAAATATGTTGAAACACGATCCAGCACCGTTCCATCCGAAACTCGAAGGATACGGCCGTTGGCGAATAGCGCCACATCGACGTCGCCGATGCGCGCATGCACGGCAGAGCCCCACGATTGTCCGTACTTCGTCCGCCACATCTGTTTTCCGGTTTTCGCGTCGAATCCGACAATCCCGTCGATATTCACGATCAGCGTCTCGCCAACCAGCAGCGGCGACGACGTGTGTCCCCAGACCACCGATGGGTTGTCCGGCAAGACGTCGGACCAGACAAGTTTGCCTTTCAGGTCGTAGCAGACGACGACCCGGTTTCCAAAAACAGCCCAGACGTGTTCGCCGTCCGAAGTAGGCGTTGCCGTCGCATAGCCGTTGTACTCCCGTTGCGTGGCGGGCAGCGTGTACCGGGCGGCCAGCGACAACTCCTTCAATTGTTTTTCAAGCCGTTCGAATTGCAGAGTCAGCTGCGTGATTTGAGCTTCATCTTCGGCCGTCTTTTCGTCGAGATCACCGAGTTCCTCAAGCGAGGTTTGGATCGTTGCATGTCGAGGGCGTAGCTTGGCGGCGACGGCCAGTTCCGCTTCGACCGATTTCCAAAGCTCGTCGTCCGTCACATCACGATAGGCATTCTCACGGTGCCACAGCAGCTTTCCGTCAGACAGCCCAAGGCAAAGCAAACCGTACGGTTCCGAGCAAGTCAGAATCTTGTCGCCGACGATCACCGGATGAGCGTTGCTGCGGCCGGGCATCTTTGTCGACCAGATGACGTTGTCCTTAGCGGACCACTTCGTCGGCGGCGTCTGATCGAAAAACACGCCTGTCCCCGTGCCTCGCCATCCGGCAACAGACTGTCCGTAGCCTGAATCTGCAAAAAGGGCACAGCCAATTGCCAGCAATATCCGAATCTTCATCGAACGCTCCCGGTGTGATCGGTGGTCTTGTTCCGGTTGACAACCTCTGATAGATGGCCGGACAATTTCGCAGCAACCGAAGCCGCCAGCATCTTATCGCCCCGCGACGACGCGAGACAAGCACGTCGGCAACGCGATGGCGAATCGTGCCGAGTGACTCGAATTGCTTATCACGGCGATCATTTGAGAGGCAGGGGCCGAAATCGAACCGAAGGCGACGCCGTGATGGCGGTGCGTCGGCGCAAAACCTTGACGCACCCTACTTGCCGCTTCCTGTTTCGAAATACAGAGTTGTTTCTCGGGGCGCGAGTGGCAATAGCGCTGAGAATGGAGTCTATTGGTAGAAGACACAGATGGGAGCCGACGTGACCAAGGAAACACGCCGGAACGCTGAAATCGAACCGGGAGATCATAATGGGTTGTTCACGACGGGAATTCCTGGTTGGGGCGGCGGGCGCTTTGCCGCTTGGGTCGCTGGCGCACGCTGCACAAGGACGGCGTCCGAAGATCGCAGCATTGACCACGATCTATCACAAGTACTCGCACTCGCAACACATCGTCGATCGCTTCCTGGAAGGCTACGGATGGGAAGGCCGTCACCATCGCCCGCCGATGGACGTCGTCTCTCTGTACGTCGAACAGATCGGGGAGAATGACTGGAGTCGCGAGCGTGTGAAACGCCATTCACAATTAAAGAGCTACCCGACCATAGCCGAAGCTTTGACGCTTGGGGGAAACAAGTTGGCGGTGGACGGCGTGTTGCTGATTGGCGAACACGGCGACTTTCCCAACAACGAAAAGGGGCAGAAGCTCTATCCCCGCTACGAGTACTTTGAGCAAGTCATGGACGTCTATCGCGATAGTGGCCGCACTGCTCCGCTGTTCAACGACAAACATCTCTCCTGGAACTGGAAATGGGCCAAGAAGATGGTGGAGACGTCCGAGGAAATGGGCTTCGGTTTCATGGCGGGATCGTCACTGCCGGTGGCCCGTCGATTGCCGTCGATCGATCTGCCCTGGGGTGCCGACGTCGAGGAAGCCGTCGGAGTGTGGGCCGGCGGTATCGATGGTGGCGACATCCATGTCATCGAAGCAATGCAGTCGATTGTCGAACGCCGCCGCGGCGGGGAGACCGGCATTCGCGCCGTCGAGGCACTGCGAGGCGAACGATTCTGGAAAGCGCTGGAGTCCGGGTCGTGGGAAGGTGGCGGCTGCGATCGACGGCTGCTCGAAGCTGCGCTCTCGCGGAGCAATATGCTCGCCCCCGTGCGGCCCGATTATGGCGTCGTCTTTCCGACGACAAGCGACATGCGCCGAATGGCTCCCGATTCTTACGCCTACCGTTTTGAATACACCGATGGGTTGAAAGCCACCATTGTGCAGTTCCAGGGGCGGCCGAAACAGAAGGACCCCGGAGTGGTCGGCGATTGCACGGTTGCGGCACGACTCAAAGGGGGAGAGATGTTTTCGGTCCTGGTTTATCTGCCGTATTACGCGATGCGCAACTTTTTCAATCCGCAGGTCAACCACATCGAATCGCTGTTTCTAACAGGCAAGTCATCCTATCCCGTCCGGCGGACACTCCTGACAACGGGCATGACGGCAGCGGGAATCGAATCGCTCTTTCAGAAACAGAAGCGACTGCAAACACCACATCTGGCAGTCGAATACCAGCCGACCCGAAAATCGACGTTTTGGAGAACATAAGAGGGTCGACAGAGTCTCTTCACACCTTGACCACCACCCGACACTTGACCAGTTAGGCGACGTCTTATTGGCAAAGCGCAGTCTTACCGAAGCCCAATCGACGTTTACCAAGCTGGTGCAGCCCCCCATGACATCGACCTGATCGATCCCCACACCGCGCGACGAATGCTATAATGTTGAAGGGTGCGTCCGTTCGTCACAGCGAACGAGGGGCGGAGACCGCTGGAAGATCCGGCGGCTCTTCAAACACCCGAGGCCGACAACCCGTATCAGCGAGTTCTGTGTCATGCCTGATTTCAATTCACTAAAGCGGCAAAACCCAACCCCAGGACAACGAAGGCGCTTTGTTGAATCAATCAGCAGGCGCGTCTCGGCATCTGCCTTGGCAATTGCCCTCGTCTTTTCTGCCGGTGCTGCCGCTTGGTCGGCAGACGATGCCGCGCAGAAAGTTGTCCGCCCGACTGCTGAGCAAATTCGGTTCTTCGAGAAGACGATCCGGCCGCTCTTGGCGAAGTACTGCTACGAGTGTCACGGAGCAGACGAGCAGGAATCCGAGCTGCGGCTCGACTCGCTGGCAGGAATGCTCACCGGTGGCAAGGGCGGGGCGTCGGTCGTTCCGGGCAAACCGAAAAGCAGTCTGCTCGTGACCGCTGTTGGTTACCGCGATAACGAATTACAAATGCCGCCCGATGAGAAACTGTCGGATCGACAGATCACGGATTTGACGCGCTGGGTCGAGATGGGGGCTCCGCACCCAGACAGCGGCAAGGTCGCCGCGACTCGACGCAGCGGTGTGGATATCGAACAAGGACGCAAGCACTGGGCGTTTCAAACTCCGGTCAAACCGAAAGTGCCTCGCAGCCGTCCGACCACTTCTTCACGCCAGCCAATCGACGCGTTTATCCTCGCAGCCTTGGAAAAGGCGGAGCTCAAGCCGCTTGGTCCAGCCGACAAACGAACGTTGATCCGTCGCGCCACTTTTGACCTGATTGGACTCCCACCGACGCCGTCGGAAATTGACGCCTTTTTGGCCGACAAGTCGGCCGGCGCGTTTCGCCGGGTGGTGGATCGGCTGCTCGATTCGCCGCACTACGGCGAGCGATGGGGACGTCACTGGCTCGACGTTGCTCGTTATGCCGACTCGAACGGACTGGATGAGAACGTCGCCCACGGGAACGCATGGCGGTATCGCGACTATGTCGTCAAGTCGCTCAATGACGACAAACCGTACAATGAGTTTCTGGTTGAACAGCTGGCCGGCGACCTGCTCGATTCCGGCACCGACGTGTCGCGGCGGAACAACCGACTGATCGCAACCGGTTTTCTCGTGCTGGGACCGAAGGTGTTAGCGGAAGTCGATGAGGGAAAAATGGAGATGGATATCGTCGACGAGCAAATTGACACAATCGGCCGCAGCCTGATGGGGCTGACGCTCGGCTGCGCCCGCTGCCACGATCATAAGTTCGATCCGATCGGGCAGGACGACTACTACGGGCTGGCGGGAATCTTCAAGAGCACCCGCACGATGGAACATTTCAAGAAAGTTGCCCGCTGGCAGGAAAACTCAATTGCGCTGCCGGCGGACACGGCTCGAAAGAAGAAACACGAGCAACTGATCTCCGATAAGAAGAGGCAGATCGAAGCTCGCGTCGCGTCGGCCAAACGCGCGTTGACTTCGCCCGCCGGAGAGAAAGTCCCGCAGGATATTGAAAAGCGATTTCCTCAACAGACGCAGCTCGAATTAAAAACACTGCGCGACGAACTGAAGCAACTGGAAAAGTCTGTGCCGGTTATGCCGACCGCGATGGGAGTCGTTGACGGAGCCGTCGCACATACTGCGGTGCATCTTCGCGGCAGCCACCTCACGTTGGGCGATGTCGTACCCCGCCGTTTTCCGCGAGTTCTGAGTGTTGAGAACCAATCGAGTTTGCCGGACATGAGCAGCGGTCGCCTGGAATTTGCCCGTTGGCTGACGGCCCCAAGTCACCCATTGGCCGCGCGCGTGATGGTCAACCGCATCTGGCGGTGGCATTTCGGCAAGGGGCTCGTGCCAACGGTTGACAACTTCGGCCTGCAAGGGCAGCAGCCGACACACCCTCAGTTGCTGGACTGGCTTGCCGTTCGCTTCGTCGAGGAGGGCTGGTCGCTCAAAGCGATGCACCGTCTGATTATGCTGTCCGATGTGTACCAGAGGAGCAGTGGTTTCAGTCCGCGTAACGACACAGCCGATCAAGACAATCAATTTTACTGGCGGTATGACATCCGGCGGCTGGAAGCTGAGGTGATCCGCGACGCCCTGCTGGCGCTCAGCGGGACACTCGATCGCACGCTCGGCGGAAGCCTGCTGGAAGTGAAGAACCGCGCGTATTTGTTCGATCACACGTCGAATGATAAATCGAGTTACGACATTCGCAGGCGTTCAATTTACGTGCCGGTGATTCGCAACCATCTGTACGACATGTTTCAGCTGTTCGACTACACGGACGCCAGCGTACTCAACGGCAATCGCGACACCAGCACGATCGCTCCGCAGGCACTGTTCCTGATGAATTCCCAACTCGTCGCCAGCCTGACGACGGCGATGGCCAAGCGGTTGCTGGAAGCGGAAGGAACTCGCGAGGGACGCATCAACCAACTATTCATGGAAGCATACGGCCGCCAACCGACGGCGGACGAATTGAATCGCGCCGATGTTTTCCTGTCGCGATTTGAGAAACTGACGGTTCAAGACAAGGACGGAACCAAAGATGGCGCCGACAGTACACAACAGGCATGGCAGGCATTGTGTCAGTCAGTCATATTGTCCAGCGAGTTTATATACGTGCGGTAATGGATGAGTGCGGCGGTCAATAACTGCGACTCAACGCGTCGCAGCTATCAACTCATCAACATTCAGCAGGACAGAACAATGACGATTTCGCGGCGACAACTCCTCAAACAGTGCGGTGCCGGTTTTGGATCGATCGCGCTGGCATCGATGCTGGCGGATGAAGCATCCGCCGCGCCGAATCGTTCAGAGGACTCTGCCGATTCCCGCTTGCCTCACTTTCCTGCGAAGGCGAAGCGGGTGATCTTTCTGTTCATGAAGGGCGGCCCGTCGCACATGGACACGTTCGACTACAAGCCTCGACTCCAGAAGGACGACAATAAGCCGCTGCCGTTTGAGAAGCCGCGTGTGCAGTTTGCCCCAACCGGCGAATTGCTCGCTTCGCCCTGGAAATTCAAACGGTACGGCGAAAGCGGCATCGCGGTGAGTGAGTTGTTTCCGCATGTCGCCCGGTGCGTCGATGACCTCTGCATCATCAACTCGTTGCACGGCACGAACCCCGCGCATGGTGGAGCCTGCCTGAAGCTTCACACCGGCAGTGACGCCTTCGTCCGTCCGAGCATGGGCTCGTGGGTGACGTACGGTTTGGGAACGGAGAACGAGAACCTGCCCGGCTTCATCACCATTTGTCCGACGTTGGCTCACGGCGGGACGAAGAACTGGGGCTCCGCATTTCTTCCCGCCGCCCATTCCGGAACGCCGCTGGGGAACGCCAGTCAGTCTTCGGAGCAAGCACGCGTCAAATACATTCACAACGCGCGACTCAACCGCGCATCGCAACGGCTTCAACTCGATCTCGCCCAGTCGCTGAACAATAATTTTCTCGACACAACCGGACCCGATGCAGCGTTGGAGGCTCGGATCAAATCGTTCGAGTTGGCATTTCGCATGCAGACGGACATGCCGGCCGCGCTGGAACTGTCGAAGGAGAGTCGTGCCACGCACGAGTTGTACGGGACCGATGACCCGATCACCGCCGACTTCGGTCGACAATGCCTGATGGCGCGGCGGTTCGCTGAGCGCGGCGTCCGTTTCGTGCAGGTGACGCATAGCAACACCGAGGTTCAATGGGACCAGCACGGCAATCTGCGCAAAGGCCATCAGCAGAATTCAGCAGAGGTCGATAAGCCGATTGCCGGTCTTCTCCGCGACCTGAAATCACGCGGCTTGCTGGACGACACGCTTGTGTTATGGGGCGGCGAGTTCGGTCGCACGCCCACCTGTCAGGGCAAAGGGCACGACGGCCGCGATCACAATCCGGAAGGGTTTACGATGTGGCTGGCAGGCGGCGGAGTTCGCAATGGAATCCAATACGGCGCAACCGACGACTACGGCTACTACGCGGCGATCGACAAGGTTCACATCCACGACCTGCACGCCACGCTGCTGCACCTCTTGGGCGTCGATCACTTGCGGCTCACCCGCCGCCACGCCGGCCGCGACTTCCGCTTGACCGATATTGCCGGGAAGGTCGTCAAAGGGATTATTGCATAGCTGAAGGAAGGAACGTCAGTTCCAGAATTGGATCACAGATTCGTAGAATTTATACCCTGGACAGGACGGAATTGGTAAACTGAATGGCGAGGCCTGACCGGTGCGACTGAAAGAGGCCGACAACAGGAGTCAATCATGCTTTCGATTTATGATTCATCCGTGTCAATGTGCGACCGAATTTCGCGACGTGAGATACTGCGGGCGAGCGGTGCGGGGCTGATTGGGCTGCCGGCGCTTGGAACGCAACTGCTGGGTGCGAATGAAGAACGTGCAAAACGAGCAAAATCATGCATTGTTCTCTTCTTGATGGGCGGGCCGCCGCAGCATTCGACGTGGGATCCCAAGCCCGAGGCGCCGGCAGGAATTCGTGGCGAATTCGGCCCGATTGACACCAATGTTCCGGGCGTCCAGGTTGGCGAACTGATGCCGCGGACAGCCAGGATGATGGACAAGATCGCGGTTTTACGCGCTGTGGCGACCGATGACAATGCGCATTCATCGAGTGGTTACGCGATGCTAACCGGGCAGCCGCACATTCCAAAAAATGTCGAAGGTGCCAATCCGGGCGCTCCGAACAACTGGCCTTCGATGGGGGCAGTGGCCAAGCATCTCTACCGCCGCCGCCAGTTGTTGCCGGCCGCAGTGCGGCTTCCACAACATATCTTCAATACCGATCAATCAGTTTGGCCGGGTCAGGATGCCGGCTGGTTGGGGAAGAAAGCAGAACCCTGGTTGTTTAATTGCCGACCGGCATCGCCCGACTTCGACGTGCCGGAGTTTCGACTGCAAGCCGATGTCAGTTTGGACCGACTCAACAACCGGCGGTCGCTGCTCAAGCAAATCGAGTCCCAGTTGCGACTCGCCGAGGCAACCGGTGCCGTCAACGCGTTCACCGAACGCCAGCAACAGGCATTTGCGCTGCTCGATTCGCCGATGGCCCGAACCGCTTGCGACATCAAAGAGGAATCCAATGAATTGAGAGACCGTTACGGACGAGGGCAGTTCGGGCAAAGTGTACTGCTGGCACGCAGATTGGTTGAAGCGGAAGTGAATTTTGTGCAGGTGAATTGGTTTCGCGGCCCGGAAGAACCGCGATCGAATCCCGTCTGGGACACCCACAACGACGAGCCGAACCGATTGAAAAACGTGCTGGTGCCGCCGTTCGATCAAGCCTACACAGCACTCCTGGAAGACCTGGAGCAGCGCGGGACGTTGGACGAAACGCTGGTGGTCGTCATGGCGGAATTCGGACGCACGCCCAAAATCAACGCGGCAGCGGGCCGGGGTCATTGGGGGTATGTCTTCTCGGTCGCCTTGGCTGGTTGCGGGATTCGAGGCGGAACAGTCTATGGAGCCTCGGATGAAATAGGCGGCTATCCAAAGGAAGGCCGAGTCGACTCTGAAGATGTCGCGGCCACAATCTTTCACTGCCTGGGCTATCCGCCGCACACAGAAATCCACGACCCACTCGGTCGCGCGCTGCCCATTAGCCGAGGACAAGTCATTCGACAGATTCTGTGAGTCGTCACCTCGATGAACGATCCTCTGCTGAATATGATTGGATGTCGAGCCGCATCGACGACCCAAATGTTCTGCATGATTGACATGCCGCGTTCTATGCACCGCCAAATGACTGGGACGTTGACCGGCAAGGCACTGATTGGTTTTGAGGTCGTTGGCAAATAACGGTGGTTGGTCGTGACTGCATTCATGCGGTCCTCGACGAGATAACATTTGCTGGGAAAAGACCTGACATTCGGGGTACTCAGAGCGAAGGAGAAAACAACAGTGACGGTTTTCAACGAGCGGCGATACTGCATCGACGACGCGCTGTCGCGTCGCGGTTTCCTCGGAAGCGCCGGATTAGCGTTCGCCGCGTTGGCGCTTCCGCAGCGATTGCAAGCTGAATCGTCGGCGAACGAGCGCACCGCAGACAAGCGGACCGTCCGGCCATTCAAGCGTTACTCGGACCTGCTGGAGACTGTAAAGAAACGAGGGTACAAGCCGCGCGTGCTGGGCTATGCGCCGGATAAGTCGCCGATTGTTGGTATCAAAGCGGGCGGCGACAAGCTGCCGGCCATCTTCATCAGCGCGGGGAGTCATTCCACCGAACAGGCCGGCGTCGCGGCCGCTGTCGAGTTGATCGACAAGCTGGAAACGGAACATCAGGTCTACGTGATTCCCTGCCGCGACCCGATCGGACTGAACGGTTACATGTATGCGCTGAGCTTGAGCCTGGGCGAGGAACCCAAGATCGAGTCGATGGAACAGATGGAAAGGCTGCTGCGCGACAAGGGCGAAGTGTTGCTTGATGCGGACGGTAAGCTGCTGGTGTTGATCGGAGAGTACGGTTACGCCAACCGGGGGCTGTATCGCAAGGTCGAAAAAGGAGCGAAGTTTCTGGAACCGCTCAAGGGCCGCCGACTTTGGTTCCCGTCGCGCTACGAAGACGTTCCAGGTTCCGGCCTGTTCGAGCGCGCTTACACGCAAGTTGTCACACCGGACAGCGAAGTCCTGCACATCAATCGGTTTCACGACACGTCGTGGGCGCCGGTCGAGATCCGTTGCACTCGCGGACTGATGGCCGACATCAAGCCGGGGCTGACATTCGATCTACACGAGTACGGCGGCGATGCCTTCTGGTTTTCTGCCCGGCGTCAGCGGACTGACGAAGACGAAATCTGGGAACGCCGGATGGCTGCCGAAGCCGCCCGTGCGGTGAAGGCTTCCGGAGCGAAGGTGGCTCCCGATGACTACTCGCCAGGCTCGTTCTTTTCCAAGCTTGAGCGGGGCGTCTTCTGGCTCGATCCCAGCCAGCGCGGTGAAGGCTTGAATCTCGCTGACTTCGCAGCGAGCAAGTACGGCGGTGCCTTCACCGTCGAAACCGGTATGCGGCAGCCATTCGAACACCGCGTCCGTACATCGATGCTGACAGTGCAAACGGCAGTGCGAGTTTTCGAGGAACGTTATCGATGAATATTCACAAGCTCTTTTGCTTCACTGTCCCCACAACCGGGGGTTTGACTCTTCGTCTTTCGCTCATCGCATGTGTCGGCACAGCCGATGCGTCCATCGCACGTGTCGCAGTTGAACTGAATCCCTAACGCTGAGAAACACTTGATGAGAAGCAAAGTTCGTGGAACGCTGCTGTGGGTCCTGAGTACCATCCTTGCACTGCCGATTTTCGGTGACACGTCGCGAGCCGATGAATTGGCGGCTGCTCCCGAAGGGACGTTCAGCATTGTTGTCATTCCCGATACACAGCATTACCGCGGTCGTGGCACGAAATCGCAACCGGACAGCCAGAACCCGCTGACAAATCCCACATTCGATGCGTGGACCGACTGGATCGCCGCAAGTCTGAAGCAGCAGCGGATCGTCCTCGTCAGCCACGTGGGCGACATCGTTGACAAGAACAACCGCGAGCAATGGGCGGTCGCCCGTCGTTGCATGGACAAACTGCATGGAAAGGTGCCATACGGAATCTCGGTCGGCAACCATGACATGAGCGGCGACGGCAACTCATCGCTGTTTCAGCAAGTGTTTCCCCGGTCGCGGTTCGAGGACTTCGACTGGTACGGCGGATGTTTCGACAGTCCTTCCGACAAGCCGGCCATTTCGGGCAACAACGCCAACAGCGTCCAGTTATTCGAGGCAGAGGGAATGAAGTTTGTCGCGCTGCATCTGGAATGCAACGCACCCGATGATGTCCTCGCCTGGGCCGACTTGGTATTGAAAAAGCATTCGAACCGCCGCGCCCTCATCACCACACACATGGGCCTTGGGCCGCGCGAAAAACCAAAGACACCGCAAGATTACTTTGACGCCACGAAAGGCCGCATGAAATGGAAAAAATGCCATGGCAAACGAGGCAACACTCCGCAACAAATGTGGGACAAATGTTTCCGCAAGCACAATAACCTGTTCATGGTATGCTGCGGCGATCAAAGCAGAACGCAGGCTCTGCGGCAGCGTTCCCTCGCCGAAGGCGGCAACAGCGTCCACGAATTACTTTCGGATTATGGCACGAATGGTCTGCGGGTGATGCGTTTTGTGCCGACGAAGAATCTGATTGAAGTGCGAACCTGGGATCCAATCAAAGGGCAGTTCTGTGAATCAACCAAAATTGTTCCCGGCCGTGACCAGCATCAATTCACACTGAAATATAAGATGTCGGTGAACCACCGAGAACATACAGATTAGGTGATGCATTATCGGCCCGTTACCAAACGTTCGCGGCGGCATGCGCAGTCTCGGAAAAGAATATCACCCTGGTGGCAATCGCTTCGCGTTTTCTCTATGAGGAATTATGATGATGCGGTATGCCCTTGGCGTCTTGCTGTTTTGGGTCCTGCAGCCCGCGCACGACGCCGCGGCAAAAGAGCCGATGGAAACTCAGAAAGGGATCGACTTCTTCGAATCCCGCGTCCGCCCGATCCTCGTCAAGCACTGTTACGATTGCCACTCGGTTTCGTCCGGAGCTGCGGAAGGCGGACTGCGCGTCGATTCGCGAAAGGCAATTCGCGCCGGCGGAAAACACGGACCGGCGATCGTTCCCGGCAAACCGTTGGCTGGTTCGTTGATGAAAGCGGTCCGTCATTCCGACCCGAAACTCAAGATGCCGCCCGATCAGAAGCGGCTTGCCGATTCCGTCATCGCCAACCTGACAACCTGGATCAAAATGGGCGCGCCGGATCCGCGTGAAGAGAAAACCGGCAGTACCATCACCAAAGCCGACCGCTCATTTTGGGCGTATCAGCCGGTCAAAGAGACTGCCGCGCCACGGGTTGCCAACAAGACGTGGCCGAAACGAACAATCGACAACTTCGTCCTTGCGAAGCTGGAGAACAATGGACTCGCGCCGTCGGCCGATGCGACACCACAAATCCTGCTGCGTCGCTTACATTTCGACCTGGTCGGTTTGCCCCCATCGCCTGCCGCCGCCAAGCGTTTTCTCCGACGACAAGCAGCGAAAGGCCTCGATGCGGCACTCGCCGCCGAGACCGACGAACTGCTTGCGTCGCAGCGATTCGGAGAGAAATGGGGCAGACATTGGTTGGACGTCGCCCGCTTTGGCGAGTCGAGCGGCGGCGAGGCAAATATTTCATTCCCGTATGCTTGGCGGTTTCGTGACTACGTCATCGATGCCGTCAACGCGGACGTGCCTTACAACCGTTTTCTCGTGGAACAAGTCGCGGGGGACTTGCTTCCATTCAAGAATGAATCCGAGCGGGCCCGACTGTTGATCGCCACCGGGTTTCTCGCCGTCGGTCCCAAGAACCTCGGGCAATCGGACCCGCGCCAATTCCGCGCGGACGTGGTCGATGAGCAGATCAACGCTCTGTCGCGCGGCCTGATGGCCAGTTCGGTGGCCTGCGCTCGCTGCCACAATCACAAGTTCGACCCCTTCTCCATGCAGGACTACTACGCGCTGGCGGGGATCTTCGGCAGCACGAAAACGTTTTTTGGGACCGCAGTTTCTCCGGCCAATCGGGTGGCGGGCGATCCACTGCCATTGCCTCGACTTGCCGAGCAGAAGGTCTTCCACCGTTCGATTCCGGCCAAACGCGTTGCGAACCTGAAAGCCGAACTGGCCGCCATGCAGAAGGACGAAAAGGAAAAGCGAGCCGCCGTTTTAACAGCCGTTCGGTCGGGGAAAGACCCCAGTGGAATTTTCACGCTCCGTGACGCGTTGCGTATCTTCTGGCGTAGCGGCGCGATCGAAGGCCAGCTAGAAAAGGTTGATGAAGCGGGTCGCGCCCTGTCGCTGGCGATGGGCGTTCTCGATCAACAGAAAGTCGGCGATGCTCCACTGTTTGAACGGGGTGACGTCAGCCGTCCGTCAACGACTGTGCCACGCCGTTTTCCTGAGGTTGTTCAACTGAGCATGAACGACAAGATCACTGACGAGGCGAGCGGGCGACTGCAGTTGTCGCATTGGTTGGCGCATCCCGATCACCCGCTGACGAGCCGAGTGTTTGTGAATCGCGTATGGCGTCATCTGTTCGGAAGTGGCCTCGTGCGAACGGTCGATAACTTTGGCTCCACCGGTGAGCGGCCCAGCCATCCTCGATTGCTCGATCACCTTGCGACCCAATTTGTGAACAACGGCTGGTCGCTGAAAGCATTGATCCGCGAGATCGTCACGTCTCGCGCCTACCGGCAAGCATCAACGTTTGACCGCCGCGCCTTTTTGAAAGATCCCGATAATCGTCTGCTGTGGCGGTTCGCAAAACGCCGGCTCGATGCCGAGGCGATTCGTGACGCGATGCTGGTCGTATCGGGCGAAATGAATTCCGATCGTCCAGAGGCCTCACTCGTCGGAAGAGTGATCGGTGATCGGCCGATTTCCTTGATCGGACTCGACAAACGCGTTCCTGCCGACCTGGATGGGTCGGTGCACCGCTCGGTGTATCTGCCGGTGATTCGCGACCGTCTGCCCGACGCGCTCGAACTGTTTGACTTTGCCGAGCCGAGTCTGGTCACCGGGCATCGCGAGACAACCAACGTGCCGGTTCAGGCGTTGTATTTGATGAACAGTCCATTCGTGCAACAGCGGGCCGACGGGCTGGCATTACGACTTTTGCGTGAAGTTCAAACCGACAAACAACGCGTCGAACGCGCGTTCCGGTTGTGTTTCACTCGGAGTCCCGATGCCGAGGAGACGAAACGCAGCCTCGCATTCTTGAAAGACAGTCCCACCGATGATGAGGCCAGGCAACTTACGCTGACCAGCTTTTGTCAGGCATTGTTGTGCACCGCGGAATTTCGGAATCTGGATTGAACCATGCTGCTTCGACGGCAGAGGAATCACCTATGAGACAATCTCAAACCACAACACAACCGAATTCGGTGTTCTCCAGACGGGCCGCGTTGAAGACGTTGGCATCGGGATTTAGTGCTGCGGCGTTCGCCGGCCTTGCGCACGTGGCGCCAGCGGCTGACCGCAAGAATCCACTTGCCCCCAAGCCCACACATTTTCCCGCACGTGCGCAACGCGTCATCTTTCTCTGCATGAGCGGCGGGCCGTCGCACCTCGATCTGTTCGACTACAAACCGACGCTGCAGAAGCGTTCCGGGCAACCCTTGAACGGGAAGTTCGGCGCGAAGCTCTTCGGCTCACCGTTCAAATTTGCACAGCACGGCGAATCGGGCCAGTGGATGTCGAGCCTGCTGCCGCATCTGGCGAAACGAGCCGACGACATGTGCATCATCAACAGCATGCACACCGATCTGCCGAACCATTCGCAGGCTTTCACACAAATGCACACGGGGAGTTTTCAATTCACGCGGCCGTCGATGGGAGCCTGGGCGCTCTACGGATTGGGGACCGAGAACACTCGACTGCCGGGGTTCATCACACTGAATCCCCCCGCGGACAACGGCGGCGCGATCAACTACGGCAGCGCATTTCTTCCGGCCGTCTGCCAGGGAACGAAAATCGGCACGAACCAGATTCCAGAATTCTACGCTAAGATCCTCGGCATCGATAACGACCCCGGTCCGCCGTTACGAAACATCACGAACTCGCAATTGACCCGTGACCAACAAAGGCAACAACTCGATTTGATTCGGGACTTGAACGCCCACAAACTCAAACGCGACGGCGTTCATCCGGAAATCGAAGGCTCGATCGAGTCCTTTGAACTGGCGTTTCGCATGCAGGACGAGATTCCCGACTTGCTCGATTTGCGAACCGAGTCCAAGTCGATGCTCAGCTTGTACGGCGTCGGATCTGGATTGGACAGCGACCGTTTCGGCCGACAGTGCCTGTTGGCGAGGCGGTTGGCGGAGGCCGGCGTTCGGTTCATTGAAGTCAACTCCCCGGTGGGTTGGGATCAGCACTTCCGGTTGAAAGAGGAATTGGCGGACAACTGTGCCGCGACCGACCAGCCCATGGCCGCGTTGTTGATCGACCTGAAACAGCGGGGGCTGCTGGAGGACACGCTGGTGATTTGGGGCGGGGAATTCGGCCGCACGCCGTACGCACAAAGCGGAACCGGCCGCGACCACAACAACAAGGGGTACACGATGTGGATGGCGGGTGGCGGTGTCAAAGCCGGTCTACGTTACGGGGCGACCGACGAAATCGGCCATCAGGCGGTTACCGATAAAGTCCACATCCACGATTGGCATGCCACGCTGCTGCACCTGATGGGAATCGATCACAAACGCCTGACCTTCAACTACGCCGGCCGCGATTTCCGGCTGACCGACGTCTACGGCGACGTTGTTTCCGACATCATTGCCTGAGTGCCTGTTGGCCTTCGACAAGTGAAGTTCTCTCATCATGCTCTGCTGCGGTTTGAGCCGATCGGATCTACGCAAATTCTATTTTTTAAACGGTTCGCTTAACACGACCAAATGAACGAGATCTCGCAGACGGTAATCGTGGGCGCGTAACTCTTTGAGAATTTGATCGACATGTGGGCGGTCGGCAGGTGACAGCCGACGCCGGCGACCGCCAGATCGAGCAGATGACCAGAAGCGGCAAACCGGAAGAAGAAATCACCGAACGAGTGAAGACGATCCTCTCGAAAGTCAAACAAGAACGCAGCATCCAACCAGTCTTCACCCCGCAATTCCTAGCAAGATTACGCCGCGTCATCGTCTTCGGCCCGCTCGACGAAGCCGCCATGACCGGCATCGCGAGAGTCAAGCTCACCCAAATGCAGCGTCTCTGGCAACAAAAACGTGAAAAGCAAATCGCAGTCCCCGAGGAGTTGATAACCCACATTGGCCACCGCGCCCACGAGTTGAACCAACAAGCCCAAGGCAAAGAAGGCGGCCGCATCGTGAGGAAACTGATCACCGATTTGTTAGAGATAAGAATTCAACAAGCCGCCACCGAACACGCGGCCGAGTACCGGGCGTGCTCACGTGTGGAGTTGGCGTTTAGCGACTCACCACCAAACGAGACGGACGAAGCACAAGCGCAGCCGCAACTCGTCGTGCGATTTCGAGACTAATGTGGTCGGCTTGTCACGACCAACGCCTCCACGATGTTTTGTCCGTTTTCGAAAGAAGATCGTCACAATTGGCGTCGGCGTACTCGTAGCGGACGTCGGAATCCGGCGTTTGGTTGTTCACCGTTTCCACATTCCACCGACCGAGTGGCGTTCTAGTTCTAGCTACCCGTGACGGCTGCGTCGAACAATCGCCTAGTGTGCCAGTCGTTGATTTGAGTTGCAAGAGCAACTATCGCCGTTCGGCCGTCCCAACTTCCACATGTCATAATGTACCTTCTGGAATGCAAATTCGGCTGATTCTCGGTCGATCCGCCCATCTGTGGTGCTGAAAACGAAATTGTTTGCATGACGGAAGATTGTCTGGCACGATTCGGGCATGGCACAGGCCGACTTCGCACTCAGGAGAATCAATACAGCATCCCTCATCTCGACTGACAAACGGGGCAGTCCGGTCGAATGGTTCAACCTGTATTTGACACTGGAAGCGGCCGCCGGCTCGGAGCATACTTTCGACGCCAAGCAACGTGATCTCGCTCAATTCTTGACCTTTCTGCTCAAGACGGCCGGGACCGACCATCCTGACCAATGGACCCGTGCGCTCTCTGCCGATTATCTGAAGCAGATGGAGCGGCGAGAACGCAAAAGCCCGACAACCATCAACCGTCGCCTGGCCACGTTGCGGCACTCTGCGAACTGGATTCATTCCCAGCGTCCGTTCCTGGCGGGAAATCCCTGCGATCGGATTCATGATCTGGCTGTCGATGACCCGGAATGGAAAGGGCTACAGGACATCGAAATCACTCGGCTGAAATCAGCGGCCGAGCAATTGATTCACATCCACCGCCGCCGCAATCAGACGGCCGTTCGCGATTACGCCATCTTGCTAATTCTGCTGCACACGGGCTTGCGACTTTCTGAACTGCTCGGCCTTCAACTCGACCAGTACCAAGGCAAGCACTTGCTTAACGTGAAACGCAAGGGCAAGAAGGTCACTCGCAAAGTGTTTCTGACCAAAGGGGTGCGGGATGCTCTCGATCGTTACCTCGACGAAGTTCATGGACGGGAACCGGGGCCGATCGTTTGCTCGCGAACCGGGAAACGCCTCGCCCGCCAAAACGTCGATGACGCACTCAAACGTATTGCCAAGCAAGCAAATGCCCGCTTCCCGAAGGACCAGCAGATTCACCTGTCGGCACATCTTCTGCGTCGCACGATGCTCCGCAAGACGGCCGAGCGATACGGCGTTCAATACGCGATGGAACTGGCCGGGCATACTTCGAGCCGCTACATCTGGCGATACATTCAACCGTCCGACGAAGAGAAAGAAGCCGCACTCGAAGGCCTTTTCTGACGATCTTCCTCAACAACACGTCTGTCGCATCGCATTGTGAAATCCCACTTGATCGAGTCGTTGGAATCGTGGCATGCTGTCTCCATGCAACAGCTTCTCGAATCTGAACGAGCTAATTGGCAACCTGAAACGTCACCGGCGGCACACGCGCGGTGGGTACGCGAACGAACGATTTATGACGTGATCCACAGCACGGAACTCGTTGCTCATCGTTTTGGTCGAGGTCGCGGTGGCATCCGTGTTGCCGACCGCGACCGTGTCAATTGGGAACAACGATGTCGGGAGTTAGCCGACAACACGGCTCAGAGGACGCCCTTAGCACCCATTGACCCTACGGACTTGGTGAAGAAACATTTTGACCTGTAGCCCGTAAGGCAGCGTTTTTCATATGTTCCACCCGCTTGTCCAAATGTTGGTAGACACGACTGACCATCGTTGCATCCCGGTGTCCCATCAGCTCTGCGAGCGTAATTGGATCTACGCCGCGTTCAAGAGCATTGGTTGCATAAGTATGCCGGAAGACATACGTGCAAAGATTCGACGGCAGCTTGTCAGAGAGCCGGTTCCGCAATCGCCGGAATCGACACCGAACGGCATTCGGTGTCCACGGTTCGCCTCGCGAATTCCGGAACAACGGACCGTTCAAGTGTTTCTTCATCAGCTTTCGCGTGATTTCCAATGCCGTTGGTGTCAAGAAAACAATTCGCGGCTTCTGAGTCTTTCGCCCTGTCTTGTTCTCACCAATTGGGAACACCCAAAGTTTGTTTTCCAAGTCGACATGCCGAGCCTCGACTCGCCAGATCTCCTGCGGACGAACTCCGGTTTCTTGAATGGCCGTCAGCAGATTCCGAAATACCTCATCACTGGCTTCGGCAAGAACGATCTTCTCCTGTTCTTTGGTCAGAACGGTTTCTCGACGTGGTGTCGGAGGCTTCTTGATCGACGCAACCGGCGAACGGTCGATATACCCTTCATCCAAGGCCCACTGAAATGCCCGTTTGAGAGATGTAATCGCTCCACGCCGGCCGCTGTCGCCCCACTGCGGGTTACCATCGAGCCACCGCGTCACGTGAAACGGCTTCAAATCTGCGACACGAAGATCCGACGAAATGGAACGGCCAAAGCTCTCAAGGAAGCGGCGATACCAGTCGTAGGTCATCGGCTTCGTATGCTTTTCCGCCCATTCAGCGAAAGCCGCCAAGATAATGAGTACCGCCACCGTCGGCGAATCTGGTGGCTCCGGAGATTGAACCATCAATTCGTGCCACCGCCCAAATGCTTCATCCCTGTCGGCGGTGTTGAGGTTGACCAGCTTCCCGTTGACGGCAACGTACCAAGTGTTGCGACTTGGCCGGAACCACGGTTGCGGACGACGACGCGACATGACCGAACCCTCCAAAAAGAACCCAGTAAAACGTGATGCTGGGCCGAAAGGTCCGCTCAATTTGCCCCTGGCCGGTGGCAGCCGGTCAGGGGTGTTTTGTGACAGTATCAGTGACAGTTCCAGTGACAACGACGATTCGATTCGTCGTAAGTCTAGTCGGGACGACAGGATTTGAACCTGCGACCTCTTGACCCCCAGTTAGAAACGGCAGTTCGTCGTCAGGGTGTGCCAACGTCCGTTGACGCCTATCTAGTAGGTGTTTCGGACTTGGTACAATCTGTTGAAGTCTATCAGAATCCGCCAATGTGCACCGGCGTGGCTACACTTTGGCTACATTCTTTCTCTCGCGGTCCGTTCACTCGATGGAGACCCGCTGCAATGGATTGCATCAACTTGCAAGAACAATTCGGTACGCGCTACCGCATCACGTTCGACCCTGCCTACAACCCGAAGCACGTCCCGCGCGACAAGCTCAACCCGTGCATGATGCAGATGCCCTGCGAGCGCGGCACCGTCTACCCACACGGTGGCGACTTGCTGGCGGTGGAAGTGGAAGGCAGGCGGGTAACCGCGAACCGGCTGCGTCATCTCGACTGCACCACGACATACCAAGAGGGCGACAGCTTTCTGACGGTGACGTTCCATGCGGCTGACTTCGATGAAGTCGCGGCAATCGTGAAGCCAAGACGACGACGGCAGGTTTCGGATGCGGAACGGCAACGATTGGCATCGATTGGCTTCCAGCACACAGCACAGCCAGCGCCAGTATCTGGGCCTGTAAGGCATTTGGAGGCATCGGCGTGAGTGTTCGGTCGTCCGAGACGGCTGGCCAGCCGGGGCGCGTCGGTTGGCTCTCTGGACCGTCCAGGGCAACCCGCGTCCGTGGCGACAAATGGCTTCCGCGCGAGGTCACCGGAAAACGAACCGCTTCCCGTGCCGTGCGGACTGGTCCCATACGAACACCCCCTTGCTCCGAGACACGAATCTCACTTGCTGTTGTGGGTCCATGAATGTGGAGGTAGGCCATGAGACCAAAGGGAAGCAGGAACACGCTGGTAAAGATCGATTACGACATCATTGGCCGCTTGGCTGGGATTTCTGGAGGCACCGCCAAGGCGTATGCCCAACGCGGCGAATACGATTCGCGCGACTTGAGTTCTCTGTTGTCGTGGGTGAACTCGCGTCGGCAGCAACAAGGGGAACCACTCATCGGGATGCCTGCCGACAACGCTTCCGAGGCCGAGGCACATTTCGACGAAGGCGACTCCGAGGCAGTCACCAGCACGCCCGCACCGGTTCAAACGGGACTGCTGATCTACGACCCAATGACGGGCGATTACGTGAGCGTCCGGCCTGCTCATGAGTGGGAGAACGGAATTTGCCTAGCGTTGATGGCGGGCCACAACACGGCGGCGACGGCGGCGGTCACGTTTGTTGGCGGCTTTCGCTCGCGATTCTTCGAGGCGGTGAGTCAAGACGGA
>JABISG010000153.1 GCA_018699955.1 Planctomycetaceae bacterium
ATGCCGTTCAGCGTCCCATCGCCGCCAACACAAATCAACCCCTCGACCCCCAACTCCCGCAGACGAGCGCTGACCATTTTGATCTGATCGGTATCGTCGCTATCGATGTACGTTCTCGACGCCCCCAGCAACGTCCCCCCCAAACAGGGGTCCAACTCGGGAATCGAGCTGAACAGCGGGTTCAAATGCACGTAGGGTACGCGCGGATCGATCAGACCGCCGAATCCCTTCATAATGCCCAGAACTTCAACGCCCAGTTGATTGGCACGCTCGACCGCCCCGTAAATTGTCGCATTGAGCGCGGGCGTATCGCCACCGGCTGTCAGAATCGCAATCCGTTTCATCGCTACCTCCTTGAAGCACTGAATGTCGCTTGCGGTTGAGCGAACCCATCACTCACGCATTCGCCAACTGTCGCAACACCGTGTGCAGAATTCCGCCGTTGCGGTAATAGTCGATCTCCACCGGTGTGTCGACCCGGCAAACGGTGGTGAACCGTACAACGTCACCGTCGGTTTTCGTCGCTGTCACTTCCACAGCCTGCAACGGTTTGAGTGCGTCATCGAGATTGATATCGAACACTTCGGTACCGTCCAAACCCAGCGACTCTCGACTTTCTCCTTCACGGAATTGCAGCGGCATCACTCCCATGCCCACCAGATTCGAGCGGTGAATCCGCTCGTACGATGTGGCAATGACCGCCCGAATTCCCAACAGATAGGTTCCCTTGGCCGCCCAGTCTCGCGACGAACCCATGCCGTAATCCTTGCCCGCCAATACCACCAACGGCGTGCCGGTCTCTGTGTATTTCAGCGACGCCTCGTAGATCGACGTCTGATCGCCGGTCGGCAGATACTTCGTCACGCCGCCTTCCGTCCCCGGTGCCAACAAATTACGCAGCCGAATGTTGGCAAACGTTCCCCGCGTCATCACGCGGTCGTTGCCGCGGCGACTGCCGTAACTGTTGAAGTCGGTCGGCTGAACCCCTTGCTCCTGCAGATACAAACCGGCCGGCGAATCGGCCTTGATCGCTCCCGCCGGGCTGATGTGATCGGTCGTCACCGAATCGCCAACCGAAACCAGCACCCGCGCACCTTCGATTCCAGTAATCGGCGGTGGATCGGCGGGCATATCGACGAAGAACGGCGGCTCCTGAATGTAAGTACTGTTTTCGTCCCAATCGAAAATATCGTCCTCGCTGCCGCTGATCGCCTGCCACTCCGGCGGTCCGTCGGCTGCGCTGGAATACTGTTCGCGATACATTTCCGGCGTCATCGAGGCGGCCATCGTCTCAGCGATCTCCGCCTGACCGGGCCAGATATCGCTCAGCGAAACATCGTTGCCGTCGCTATCTTTACCGAGCGGTTCGGTCGCCAGATCGATATCGGTCGTTCCCGCCAACGCATACGCAACCACCAACGGCGGGCTGGCCAGATAATTCGCTTTCACGTGCGGACTGATTCGACCTTCAAAGTTGCGGTTGCCCGACAGCACCGATGTCGCCACCAGATTTCCCGCATCGATTGCCCCCACCACCGGCTCGGGCAATGGACCACTGTTGCCGATGCAGGTCGTGCAGCCGTAACCAACCGTTTGAAAACCCAACTGGTCCAACGGCTTGTTCAACCCCGATTTTTCGAGGTACTCGGTCACCACCCGGCTACCGGGAGCCAGACTCGTTTTCACCCACGGCTTCGGCGTCATCCCCTTCGCAACAGCGTTGCGGGCGACCAATCCGGCAGCAATCATCACCGACGGATTACTCGTGTTTGTGCAACTGGTAATCGCGGCGATCACCACCGCACCGTCGGTAATCTCCGAACTGTCGCCGTTCGATTTCACCGGCACGGGATCGGCGGGTTGATCTTTGCCGAACGTGTTTTCGAGGTCCTTGTGCCACTGTGATTTCATTTCCGACAGCAGAATGCGATCCTGCGGCCGTTTGGGACCGGCCATCGATGCCACCACCGTCGACATGTCGAGTCCCATACTGCTGGTGAATCGCGGCTGAGGCGAATCGGCCGTGCGGAACATGCCCTGCTCCTTATAATACCGCTCGACCAGATCGACTTCGTCGGCCGTCCGTCCCGTCTGGCGGAGATACGTCAGCGTCTCGTCATCCACCGGGAAGAAGCCCATCGTCGCGCCATATTCGGGGGCCATGTTGGCCAACGTCGCCCGGTCGGCCAGACTCATCGAGTCCAGTCCCGGTCCGAAGAATTCCACGAATTTGCCGACAACCCCATGTTGCCGTAGCATCTGCGTGACGGTCAGCACCAGATCGGTCGCTGTCGCTCCGTCGGGCAATCGCCCGGTCAGTTTGAAGCCGACCACTTCCGGCATCAGCATGTAAATGGGTTGCCCCAACATCACCGCTTCGGCTTCAATGCCGCCGACTCCCCAGCCAACCACACCCAAACCGTTGATCATGGTTGTGTGACTGTCGGTGCCGACGAGGCTGTCAGGATAGGCGATGGGGTTCCCACCCTGCGCAGAAGGTGGGCTTTGGGTGAGAACGCCTTTTGCGAGGTATTCGAGATTGACCTGATGGACAATTCCGGTCGCCGGGGGGACAACGCGGAAGCTGTCGAGAGATTTCTGTCCCCATCGGAGAAACTGATACCGCTCGTGGTTGCGGGTGAACTCTTTATCGACGTTGAATTGCAGCGCCAATTTGCTGGCCGACTGATCGACCTGCACCGAGTGATCGACCACCAGATCGCATGGCACCAGCGGATTGATCTTCTTCGGGTCGCCGCCCATCCGCACCATTGCGCTTCGGAGCGCCGCCATATCGACAACCGCCGGCACACCGGTGAAGTCCTGCAGCACCACACGTCCCGGCTTGAAAGGGATCTCCACCGCCTTGGGAGCCGCCGCATCCCACTCGGCCAGGTTGACGACGTCTTCCTTATTAACAATGAACCCATCCACATTTCGCAAACAGGCTTCCAGCAGCACGCGAATCGAATACGGCAGCGAGGCCACATCGCCCACATTGTCGTCGATCAACTTCTGCAGCCGGAAAATCTGGTATTCCCCGCCACTGGTTTTCAGCGTGCCTTCAGCTCCAAATGGATTCACAGATGCCATGATCGTTTCTTCCTGCAAAGTCGCGAGTTCGCGGACAGAGATTGAATAGTTTCCGTTGTCGCCGCCGGACAGTTATCGTCAACCGAAATCAATGTCGAGAGACATTTCGGCCATTACCGTGTAAGCTGAGAGCGAAAAGCCGTTCTTCGGCCGTCCACCCGATGCTATCGACCGCTGATTTTAGACGCCAGCGCAATCG
>JABISG010000142.1 GCA_018699955.1 Planctomycetaceae bacterium
AGTGGCACCCCGACCCATTTATTGTACGACGTTACAGGAGGTCGCGGAGCGAAAAATGGTGCTTGCCGAGTTTTCCGCCGTAGTTGCCGGCCGTGACCATTGTGACTCCCGGACACTCGCAGGCGGCATGCAGACCAACGCGCATGGCTTCGGCGACGCGTTCGGCCGAGAGACCGTCGATCACAATTTCGTAAACGGCAGCGGTTCCCGGCAGGAGTGACGTCTCGACTTGCGATGTCAATGTTGGACAATAGGCGTCGTTCGTGCTGGCTTTCAGCTTCTTGTATCGCGATCCGACTTTACTGCCGCTACGAACAATTCCCCCGGGGAATGGCAAAATCGTATCGGGGACGGCGATCATCGCGAGGACGGCCGATTCGGCCGCGTGCAGCGCGGCGGATTGATCCGAACCGCCGATGAGCAGGTTCCCGCCGGCGACCCCTTTGACCGTGCCGAATCGGTCCTCGCACACAAATTCACCGTCCATCACCGGCATTCGCCACAAGCGTCGGTCGGCCACCTTCTTCGATGCCTGGAAGCCATCGCCAAAAAACCGCAACTGCCCACCAATCGAAATCTGCTTTTCGCGTTCGCAATCGTCCAGGCCGTTGTAACAGGCAGTCGTGGGACAGGTGAGTACACACTGGCCGACACGGTTCGAAACAGCCGACTGCAGTTTTTCCCGGCTGAAGGCGAACATGAGAACCGAAAGTGCCGGACGACCGTCGGGTGAGGCATCGGCAGACACCGTTCCTTCGATGGCCGCTTCCACATCGCAGGCAATCACACTGGTTGCGTTGCCACAGGCAAGCTGTGCGGCAGTTAAAGCCCAACCATCGGTCGCAGCCGAAATAACCAGCCGCGTGCCAACAATTGGAAACGCCTCAGCAAACGTATCAACGATCGGCACGCCGTTCAATTCGAGTTCTGACATTTGTTGTTTCAAGTTATCTTACGCTGAGACATATCATCGCGGAGACGTGATGTGGTTTCAAAACCGACACGAACTTAATACTCAGTCAACGGATGCCACTGGCGTGTCGCCAGTGTTCTCCGCGCTGCACTGGCGACACGCCAGTGGCACCCACCCAAGAGACTCTAGTCGCCCGGCTATTTTCTTAGATGACTATCATCTCTTTGTCGAAACTTTCGATTTTGTGGCTGTGACTTTCTTCAGCTCGTACTTCCGCGGCTTCGGCTGATTGATTGTGAAAATCTGATCCTCAAGTTTGAGCGCTTCCTGCTCGTGTTTCTTGATTCGCTCTTCCTTACCTTCCAGCCGTTTTGCCAGTGCCGAAACTTGCTGCTTCAATTTCTCGTTGTCAGGCGACTCTTTCAATTGTGCCGCCAGACGCGAATACTGCTGGAACGTTCGCCATTCGTTGCGTAGTGATTTCACCGGGCCGGAGTTGCGTTGTTGATTCAGTTCGGCGACGGCAAGTGCCTGCCTGTATTGCGGCGTTTTTGTGTTCCCCTGTAGCTCGATGTGCCGTTCGAGTTGTAACGACGAATACGTTCCCACCACGTCGCCATCGATACTCAATTCGTACCGTCCAGCCGGAAGGCCGTGAACTTCCAGCGCTTCGCGGCTCATGCGGTGTCCCATGTGCAGCAGCTTCGCACCAGATTGTGCATCTTCGGGAACAACAAAAGGCAGACCCTCGGCTTTCCATGTGAACGTCACGCCGCTTGCGTCGCCGGTAAGTTCCGTCGCCTTGCCGCGTGCACCCTGTACCCGGAACTTGCCCTTGCCCTGTCGCGTGATGCGGATGTTTGAGAGCGGGCCGCGAAGCCCCATTTGGTCGATGATGGAATAGGCCATCACAATTTGCCCCGGCGGGTCGGGATGGACCGAGTCGCGAATCATGGTGAAGTTCGGATCGGTCTTACGTTGTTCGAGCGTGAGGTTATTGAGCGGTCCGTACATATCGACAAAGCCGTAACCGTTATCGACGGCCACTTCCTGCAGCCACGCGCCGTAATACGCCAGGACGGAGTTGTACAAGGTCAGCGAGTCGGCCGAACGTGGTCGATTTCGCTTGCGGGCGGCACGGGAATCGAACATCGTTGGCGTCATCAGCACCGGCGTCGCGCCAATCTTGCGGATGCGGGCAACCACTTCCGTCATGTCGCGGCGGTACGTTTGAAATGTCTCTTCATCGTACGGCTGATAGCGGCCGTCGTTCATTCCCAATAGCACCGTCACGTACTTCGGTTTGTAAGCGGTCACGTCGCGATCGAACCGTGCGAGCGCATCCCACGCCTTCGCCCCGCCGACACCCGAGTTGTGGAACTTCAGCCGCATCGAGGGAAAACGCGTGTAGAAAAAGTCCTCGACATACTGCGTATACAAACACTGGTGTGTGATGCTGTCGCCCAGAAAGACGATGCTGTCACCCGATTTCAATTCCAACTTGGCCGTCGGCGACTTGTACTGCGGCTCGGAGGCAGGCACCGCCAACGTGAAGGTCAACAGGCCAAACAGCACAGCCAATAATGTAATACGTGCTTTCATCGTGACTAACTCCCAATGGAATGTGGTCGAACGCTCGTCCGGAACGCGTCCCAATATAACAGATTTCAATCGCAAATGCGTCCAACGTTTGTAGCGACCGCATTCATGCAGTTCGATTGCTTGCGTTGGCATCGCCCTTTGATCGATTAGGAGGAAGGGGCGATGGATCGCGTCACTACGAAAGCTCTAACGGCCATTGCATGCGGTGAGAGATTGGGGTACGACACGTGTTGTTGCTTACGATGAATTTCGTACCCGTTGGGAGTCCGTTTGGATGAATCGAATTGTCGTCACCGGAGGAGCAGGGCGTCTGGGTCGCCGGGTGATCTCCGATCTGATCGAACGGGGTTACGGCGTCTCAGCCGTTGATATCGTGTCTGCTGATGATCTGGGTTGCCCATTTCAGCAGATGGATTTAACCGATCGAGATGCAGTTTGCCGCATCCTCGAAGGTGCAAAAGCGGTGATGCATTTGGGTGCGGTGCCGGGACCGACGGTTGCGTCTGGGCCGGTGACTTTTCGCAACAACGTTCTGAGCACTTATAATGTGGTCGAAGTGGCCGCCGAATTGGGACTGTCAAAAATCGTTTTCGCCTCGTCGCTGTTCACAATCGGCTGGGCGGAGGACGCGAACTGTTACTGGCCTGAGTATGTTCCGGTGGATGAACAGCATCCGCTGACGCCCTTTGAATCCTATGGTCTGTCGAAAGTTATCGGCGAAGAAATTTGCGCCGCGGCCAGTCGGCGAACGGGCATCCCGACCGTCAGCCTGCGGATTACGAATATCATTCAGCCGGAGAAGTTCGGCGAGCTTCCCTGGCCGGCACCAACGCAGTCCGAACCCATCCGCTTCACCCTCTGGCCTTACGTCGCAGTGGAAGATGCGGCAGACGCTTGCAGATTGGCGCTCGAAACCGAAACGAAAGGAAAGGACACGAAGCATTTTTCATCGCGGCGCGTGACTGTCGATTTGATCGCCCGACGCGCGACCTGCTGAGTGAATTCGCGCCGCAGGTCGAAATCCGTGAGGAATTGCCGGGGACGACGAGCGTTCTCAGCATCGAAAAGGCGCGTCGAATCCTTGGTTACGAACCGCGACATAATTGGCTGGCTGAGTGAAGTCCGTCATTTAGAAGATCGTTTGAGACGCCGGGTCATTTCGGCGATGCCGTCGCGGTAGACGTCTAACACGCGTTGGCGTTCCTGATCGTCGGCAAACGTTCCGTTCTTCTGAATGGAATCGACGTTGGCTTTCATCTCCGCCAACAGTTGTCCGGCAACGGCGCGATCGAAATGCCGCTGGCCGTTGACTTCGACATTAACAGCGCTGGTGTGCGCGAATAATTCGCGGCCGAGTTCGTTGCGGGCGACCGGCGCGGTCAGCGCGGGATCGTCTTTGACCGGCGGCGGAGGCGTGCGGAGCGCCACCCAGCAAGGCCGATCGATGGGGATTTCCGAATCGATCTTCGCAATCACGTGTCCGCCGGCGCGTTCCGTCTTCGACTTCGCAACGACCTTGCCGTTGATCACAAGTTCGACGCGGCCGAAATCAATACGGCCAACCGCTTCGCCGACGATGCGGATTGTGGTTGGCTTTTTGAGCGAAAGCGTCTCGCCGATGCTCTTGTCCTGCACCTTGAGCTTCAACAGTGGGCCGTTGGTGATATAGGATCGGCCGTTCGCCAGACCTTTCAGCCAGTTCTTAACGGTGACGTCGCCCTTCATGTCGACGTAGACTCGCGAAAAATCGTACATCAGCCAATCGGTGCCGGTTGAAAACGGCACGCGGATTCCGGCGTTGAGATAGCGGTAATAGCTGTTCTTGAAACTGCCGTGCGTGCCGCCGTCAAAGATGTTTTGTGCGTCGATGCGACCGGCCAACAGGTTCGGCAGTTCTTCCATGCCCCAATTGTTGTGACACCAGATGATGGTCGCGCCGTCGCGTCGCGCCGTTTCGATTCCGCGTGCCAACGGCAGTCCGTCCGTTCCCATCTTCATAATGCCCGGGCCGATGCTGACCGGCTGAATTAGCTTCTCGATGTCGAGCAGCATCACGTGGCCGTAACCCTGTCCGAAACCGGCGAAGTTGTGCCGATGCTCTTCCCCGTTGCCAAAGACGACGCCCGACTTTTTTGACAGCGACGCCAGATCGCCGTCGGTGTATTTGTTCGACGTGTATTCGCGGTCGGCGCCCGCACGTTCGAGATACGAGAGAAACAGCAGATCCAGTCCGTCAGCTTTGGGGATTTCCAACAGATAGCGGTCGCACATTTCGCGGGTGATCTTCTGCAGATGCAGATGCGTGTTGCCCGAATACGATCCTTGTTGCGACGCATCGACAAATCGCCGCAACGGCACGGTTAGCGTTGCCCGATCCTTGCCAGTCAAATTAACGGTGACGGTCGCCTGTTCGGTTTCCAATCCGGAAAGGGCGGTGATTGTCAGTGTTTTTCGTGGCAGCCGAACAACGGTCTGTTTCGGCACAACCGACCAGCGTGAAATCGGCAGCGCCTCGTCCAATCCTTGCCCACGAGAGAACAGGCCGGCGACATTCACCGCTTCGCCGTCCGCGTCTTGGATTCGAATCAGCCCGGAAATTTCCCGTTGGTTGTCGGCATCAATCAGCTTGAGCGTGACGGCACAATTCTCCGTTGCACGATTCCCGCTGAGTACCAGCAACCCAATAACGGCAACACAAGTGATGGCGGCGGGAATGCGCATGCGGATGTCTCTCATTGAAATCTGCGTTTCAGAAATACCCGTTTCTCATGGTAGAATCGTCTCGCGGCAGATACAACACGGGAGAGGATTGCACAACGTGCAGGTGAGTCCGTCCAGCGGTGTGAAAGGAATCTCATGACGACATCAGCTAGTGAGCTTCAGCAGAAACAGCTTGAGCAGGCCGAGGAGTTGCTGTTTTCAGGGCCGCAGCGGACTGGATTTGCAAAGGAACTGTACTTCGGCCGGTTTCGTGCCGACTCGATTCTGCCCTATCCCTCGCTGGCGGAGGCAGAACAAACGCGCGGCGACGATGCGGTTGCTGCCGTCCGCAAGTTCTGCGATGAACAGATCGATCCGGAACGCGTCGACCGCGAGGCCGACATCCCAAGGGAAGTCATCCACGGCTTGGGCGACGTTGGCGTGCTGGGCATGACCGTTTCGCCCGAACATGGCGGCCGTGGTCTTTCCCAACAGAACTATTGCCGCGTGATGGAAGTGATCGGCGGACATTGCGCGGCGACGGCGGTATTCGTCAACGCGCATCATTCCATCGGGCTGCGGGCGTTGGAACTGTTCGGCACGAAAGAGCAGCAACAGCGCTGGATGGGGCCGTTGGTCACCGGCGAACAGATCGCCGCTTTTGCGCTCACCGAAAAAGAAGCCGGTTCCGATGCTTCCAATGTTCAGACCCGCGCCGAGCCGACGGCCGACGGCAGCGGTTTTGTCCTCAACGGCACCAAGCAATACATCACCAATGCCGCCATCGCGCAGGTATTAACCGTGATGGCACGCACTCCGGACGAGAAGGAACCGGACGGAAAGATCACCGCTTTTCTCGTTACGCCGGACATGCCCGGGTTTGAAGTCGTCGAAGCGCGGATGGAAAAGTGCGGAATTCGTGGCACGGCGACCGGAAGGCTCGCCTTCAACGACATGATCGTCCCCTGCGAAAATGTACTCGGCGAGATCGGCAAGGGGCTGCGATTGGCACTCACCGTGCTCGACTTCGGCCGCACCACCTTCGGAGCCAGTTGCACCGGTGCGGCGAAGTTCTGCATCGATCGCGCCGTTGAGCGAGCGAACACGCGCCGGCAGTTCGGCCGTTCGTTGGGCGAATTTGAACTGGTGAAACAAAAAATCGCCCACGCCGCCGCCGACACCTTTGCGATGGAGTGCGCGACGTATCACACGGCCGCGCTTATCGATAGTGGGGCCGAAGATTACATGCTGGAGACGGCGATGCTCAAAGTGTTCGCCAGCGATGCCCTGTGGCGAATCGTGAACGACACGCTGCAGATTTGGGGCGGAGCCGGCTACTTCTCCGACGAACCATTTGAGCGCATGATGCGCGACGCCCGGATCAATCTCATCGGCGAAGGAGCCAACGACGTGCTGAGATCGTTCATCGCGATGGTCGGCCTGCGAAATGTTGGCAAGGAATTGGAATCGGTGCAGAAGAAGCCGTGGTCGGCATCGAAACTGTGGCGATCTACGCCGCGAGTTCCTGTTGTCTCCTCAACGAAAACGCGACTCTCAACGCACGCCCAGTTACAATCAGCGGCCCGGCTATTAGGCGGGCAGATCGGCAAGTTCGGAAGAGTCTGCCGCAATTCTTTGATCCGGCATCGGGAAGGAATTCTCGAAATGCAGTGCGTGCAGGCGCGGCTGGCCGATGTCGCCACTGAATTATTTGCCGCCAGTTGTGTCTTCGCCAGACTGAATTCGCTGGCGACTGCAACCAACGTCGATGAGCAGACAACGGCCCGCGACATGCAAACCGGCTTGTTCTACATCAAGGCGGCACACCGCCGCAATGCATTGCGAATGGCATCGCTGAAATCGAACGACGACGGCGAGCAATTGCGCACCGCTGATCTGTGGCTGGGATGAAAACAGCGAAACCGCGAACTTCCAACGTCGAACATTCAACTTGCATCTGCCTGGAACCAACAACAATGACACAACAACACGACACCGCGTTTCAAATGTCTGCTTCGAACATTCGTTTTGGGCAGGGCGTGACGCGTGAAGTTGGCATGGACCTGCTCGATTTGGGCGTGCGGCGAACGTTGGTGGTGATCGATCCGGCGTTGCGTGTTTTGCCTGTCGGCGAGACGGTGCTGGCATCGTTGAAGGAAAACGGAATGCCGCACGATGTGTTCGATGAAGTGTGCGTCGAACCGACTGACAGTAGTTTTCAGCGGGCGGCCGAAGTGGCGGTCGCGGGGCAATTTGACTCGTTTGTTGCCGTCGGCGGTGGAAGCGCGATCGACACCGCCAAGGCGGCGAATCTGTATTCCACTCATCCGGCCGACTTTCTCGATTACGTGAACGCCCCCATTGGCAAAGGGAAGCCGGCTCCCGCACCGCTGAAGCCGTTGATCGCGGTGCCAACCACCGCAGGCACCGGCAGTGAAACGACCGGCGTCGCGATCTTCGACTACGTTGAAAAGAAGGCCAAAACCGGCATCGCTCACCGTTACCTCAAGCCGACCTTGGGCATCATCGATCCCGATAACACCCGCACGCTGCCCGCAGCCGTCGCGGCGGCGACCGGGTTGGATGTTCTGAGCCATGCGCTGGAATCGTACACGGCCATCCCCTACACATCACGGCCGAAACCGGCGCGGCCGTTGGAGCGGCCAGCGTATCAGGGATGCAATCCGATCAGCGACATCTGGGCGATACGCGCGTTGGAAATGGTCGCCGAATTTCTACCACGGGCGTATGCCGACACGACCGACGACGAAGCACGCGGCAACATGCTGCTGGCGGCGGCGATTGCCGGCATCGGTTTCGGCAACGCCGGCGTTCATTTGCCGCACGGCATGTCGTACCCCGTGGCCGGAATGGTTCGCGATTATTACCCGCCGGGTTACGACGTCGATCATCCGCTGGTACCACATGGCATGTCGGTCATTCTGCACACGCCGGCCGTTGCACGGTTTACTGCACCGGCTTGTGCTGCGCGCCACTTGCGGGCAGCCGAAGCACTGGGAGCCGACATCTCCGATGCCTCGCCGGACGACGCCGGGGAAGTTCTCGCCGACTGTGTGATTGGTTTCATGCGACAACTGGGAATGCCGAACGGCCTCGGTGCGCTGGGATACGGCGAAGACGACATTCCCGCATTGGTGGAAGGAACACTGCCGCAGCACCGCGTGACAAAACTCTCCCCACGTCCGGCAGAAGCCGCAGAATTGACTGCGTTATTCCGCGATTCGATGAAGATCTGGTAAGAAAGCATTGTCGGCCAGTCGTGAAACGACATCCAACTATCGGCTCGTCACTCACTGTCTTACTACGGGCGACGGCGTAGTTCCGGGATGAAAACGAAAAAATCTTCCTGCGTTTGCACGACACGCACCTTGATGGCCCCCTCTTGATAGGGTTGTACAACAACAACCTTGCGTGATGTGGCTCCTTCATGGAAGTAGACTTCATCTCCTACGGCTACGCTTCCGAGTCGCCCAACCGGAGTCAGTCCCGAGACGTCTGTCGGATTGTATCGCTTGGCGATATACGGCTTGGTCCCCTCAGCAGGCGGCACGCGCAACAAGCTCGTCGATACGATGAACCGCTTATCTTCCCCAACCCACTTGATGACAGACCGCGCTCTCATCGAGTGGATCAACTCCACTTCGAACCATCGTCCGGCATGACTGGAAAGCAGGATGCTTCCCACAGCCGGCGGGTCTTGGGGGTCCACGGGAGAACCCGGACCGAATGTTGGCGGTGGCACAATCGCCGAAGCGAGGGGATTGGCACTCCGGATGTCGGTGAGTAATTCCTGCTGAGACGCGTCAACATCGGAGCGGACTTTCAATTTCCCACCGACATACACCTCGATAATTGTCGCGCGGATAGCGCGTCGACTTACCCTATCTCTCATCGCCACCTGACCACCCTTGAAGTATCGGCCGATACTCTCAGTCGGCGTGAGGCCGCTGGCATCGAGGGGCGTCGATGGACCAGGGTTGTCGCCCGGGTTTGTTGAGCCGTTTCTGGGCGAGATTGTTCCTCTCTCGACCACATTGCGAACGGTTTCATCCAGAGTCGGTGTGCCATCGGTAACCGGTGTTGGATCGGTCGATACAACGTTCTCACCGGCACCGACATCGCCGTCCGCCGCGCGGTAGGCCGCGAGCAATTCCACAATCTTGGGATAGGCGGCCTTTTCCAGCGGCCCCATTTCGATACGCTCTGCCCCGCCGGCGTGGTTGATGAACATCGTCGCTTTGACTTTGGTTCCGCGCCGCCCGGCGACTTCCTCTTCCTGTTTATCAAGCCCGGTAATCGAGGAGAACAGAATCTCCTTCTCGCTGGCTGAAAACCACAGCACCGAGACTTGCATCGTCACTCGATCCTGGGAGACGGTGATGTGCTGCATCAGCGAACTGGGGACTCCCAACACCAGAACCAACATCCCCCCGAAAGACAACCCGGCTCCGAAGCCGATGCCCGCGATCTTTTTTCCCGGAGACGTGGAAGCGGCCGGCTTGCGTCGTTTGCGGCGATCACTCGTTCGTCGTTTCTTCTTAGGCTTAACGCCTTTGAGACTCTCCCACAGGATGCCAACGCCGAACACGAGCAACGCGCCGGCAATTCCCAGCAGCAACAGTGTCTTGAGGATCGTGTTCTTGTAGACGAACGTGTCTCCCTGCTGCGATTCGCTCGCCATGCAGCCGGACAACCCCAACAGCAACAGGGCGCAACAGCCGGGGGTCCAGTATCTGCGTATCGCCTTTGTAAGCACAATCTTCTCCCAGACTGGTTGCCCAAGTAATCGTCAGCGCAGAGCCCCGCTGTGAGTGGCTGAGTGTACCGCAAATCAGACCGATGAAACAACGAGTTGAGACAAAATCATGCACGACAGTGGCAGGCAGCCTACTTCACGTCGAATGCGTGTTCGCGGCCGACTTCATGCCCGCAGTACAGACACTTCTCGTGCCGCCGATGCAGGTGCCGATTGCATTGCGGGCATTGACGCTGGCTTCTGCCCATTTTCCCATCCAGAGTTCCGTCGCGCAGATCGATTTCCATGACCTTCTCTTCGATTTCCTGCCCGGTGAGATCCGTTTTTTCGCTGACGAGCTCCCACATCGCCTGACATAAAAGAGACAGGCGATCGATGTTGCCCTGCATTACTCGAATTTGATCCCCGACGCTGGCTGCCTTTGCCTCTGCCCTGGCGCCGGCCGCTCGGGCACCGGTGTCGGGACGGCTCATGGACCAATGCAGAGACATCGTACCCTCCTTCTTGCAGTCGGATGGAACAGACGGACGCGACTGGCGTTTCGCAGATTCGCACCGCGATGCACTGGCGACACTCCAGCGGCATCCAAATCTTCAGACACAATTTGAAGCGACACCAAGTGGCTACAGCCAGCGCGATAACAGTAACAGGATGACGAGTACGATGGCCATGAAGACGACGATTGTTACAAAGAGTCGCCCGGCGCGTTGCAGAATTCGCTCGGTCAGTTCATAGCGGCTGGCGCTATAGACCAGACTGATCACCGCCGCTAACGGGAACAGATACCAGAGTACGTTGACCTGAACAGCCAGCAGTGGAAACATCGTCGAGTCTCTTTCGGCGGGTTCTATTTTCAGACGACCGGTTCTTCGGCAGCGGCTGCTTTATCAGCCGGCGGCGCGACTTCATCCGACTGAGTTGCGGCAGCGGCTTCGCCGGGCGAGTCCTTCTTCGCCTCGTCGGTCGATTCCTCTTCGTCACCGTACCCGTAAGCGGGACCTTCGAATGCGTCCCAGACGGCAAGAATATTCAGCAGTCCTGCGATCCAGGTGAAGATCTTGGCCAGTTCAAAAAACTTGCCCAATTCGCCGCTCAATTCCCCTTGATCATCGCTTTGCAGGGGAGCGGCAAAATGATTCACAAAACTCCGCGGAATGACACCCCGAATCCAGCCGTCCCGGTTTCCATCGGCATCAACAACATCAGACTGGATTCCACGCCCTGCACCAGGTCCCACTTTGAGGCCGATATCAATCTGGTACGCCAGATTCAATTCGAGAGGTTGAGTCTGACCGTCTTCAGAGACGGATTTCCCGGTGAACTTGCCACGGACTTCCTGCCCGAAATCGCCAGCATGCTCTGCTAACTCGATCCGGCCGACAATTTCATCCACTTCGTCTTCTGATTTGACGAGGACGCCGTGGAATTCCGCAGACAATGGCAATTCAGATTCTGCGTCAACCTCGTGCTGCTTCGCGTAACGCTTCGCCTGCACGTAGGCTGGAATTGCGAACATGCCGACACCGGCCTGCGCGAAGAAGGCGATGTTTCGGTTGCCCGCATCCATCCGGTAATACACGGCCTTCCATTGCGACATATACAGCCCGGCCAGATACGTGCCGAGAATGCAGACCAGGTACAACGTCCCCTTGAACATCCGCCCCTGATAAAGATGTCCCGCGCCGGGTACCAGATAGGCCAGAACCGCGGCGAGATACTGATTCTTGATTGGAATCCTGGGGTCGGCCATTTTGCCCTGTAGACTGGAGGGTTTCGAAGCGCTGCGTACCTTCGGTCATTCGCAACGTGAAGCGAAATATTGGCCGCAATCGGCGACCGCAGGCCCGATTCATGGAATTGATTGATCGATCCGAACCATTGTAGGAATTGGGATCATCCAAGGCCAGTCCAGCTGAAACAAGCGGGGAAAGGTGGATTACGAACTCGTTCCCACGGTCCTCCGTGGGAACGAGGGTCAACACAAAAAAAGCCCGGCTTGTGCAAAGCGACAAGCCGGGCGAATTGACGTTTCGTTCTTTCAGTACGCAAACACTGTTCGCGTTATGTGTCCTGCTTCAGGCCGATGTTGACGTACGTGTGCACGTGGGGCGCTCCGCGGAAGTGCCAGACGAAACTCGGACCTTCCAATCGCCAGATGTCCCAGGTCTTGTCGCCCTTGATGTCGCCCTGCTGATAGAAGGCCATGTGCAATTTGTCGAGTCCGCCGCCCTGTTTCAGAATCGCAAGGGCCTCGTCCACATCTTCCGTCCGATACGGAGCGAGGATGACCTTGATCGACTGTTCGACCAATTCTTTCTGATCGGATGACATTTCGCCGACGGCGATGCCCGGGAACCTCGACTTCTGACCCTGCAGGGGAACACGCCCTTCCGGGGGAGCCTTGGGCATCAGCGCACTTTCACGCTGCTTGGTATCGAGTGCGGAGTAGACCGTGTTCGCTTGCTTCGTCTGGTAGTGGAACAGGTTCTTCTCAGGATTGGCTTGACCGTGTCCATAGACAATCGGGCCACCGAACGCCATGTTCTTGACACTGTCGCCGTCGGCTCGCAATGTGAGATGACGGCCGGTCAAAACCAATTCGAAGTTTCCGTCTCCGGGTGTTCCAAACACGGCAACGGCGTAGCTTCCAAATCCGCCGCGGGCGTCTTGCTTCATCTGCAGCTTGAAACGCTCGTAACCATCTTCGCTGGAAACGTCCTTAACGACCTGATCGATCAACTTCCGCTGAGCTTCTTCGTAGAAGCTGCTGCCGATTCTCTGATCGACGATATGCCAGTTGGGGTTTAACTTGCTGCGATTCGGGTGATCGAAACCAAAGCAGACCGCCTTTTTCTGATTGGCACTCAACGATTCGTAAAACTTCTTGACGGTGGTTTCCGCCTTGCTCTTCGACGTCGGCGCGGCCTGGACGGTTCCGGGAGATACAAACAATGGAATGGCACCGGCGGCGACCGCCGCTCCACCAACGGCTTTGACGAAATCGCGTCGGGAAAAACTGTCGTTACAATCCGCGCAATCAACTCGCGTTGATTCAGTCATGATCGAGAACTCCGTTGAGAAAGGTGAGGCGGTGAAGGGTGCAAACATCAATTATCCTACATGCATAGCCTGCAAATCGCAACAAATGTGTGACCAACGCAACTTCGTCCCCTCCCGAAAAGAACTCGCGAACCAGCCCGCCGCGCAAGCAACGGTTTCAACGACGAATGCGTTGGCCGCGAATGTGATCGAAAACCCTTGCTCGCGCGGCGGGCTGGTATTCGTAAGATCAACATGATCTTGCGACATTTCGAGTTCACATCAGTCGCCTTTGCACGACCTGATACGTTTGCGTTATACTGTTATCAACGGGATGAGACGCTGATGCGTTCGTCGCGTTCCAGCCTTCGCCAACTCCCACGGCAATTTACGGTACGCAGAATTCTCACCAGGACGATTTCATGCGAGTGATCCGACCGGCCTTCGTGGTTATTTTCTGGCTTGCATCCGTGCTGACTGCAACCGCGCAGGCTGCCGATCAACCAGCGAAATCGCCGATCTTTGAAACCGACATCCTGCCGATCTTCAAAGCGAAGTGCGCGAGCTGTCATAACCCCCGCGCGAAGAAAGCCGAGTTGGATCTAACGACGCTCGATGCCGTCGCGAAAGGCGGCGAGTCGGGCGAACTCATTGTCGGCGGCAAACCCGACGACAGTCTGCTGTACGAGATGATCCACGAAGGCCTGATGCCGCCGGAAGATTTCAAGAAGCCGCTCACCAAAGCGGAGATCGAAACGATCAGTCGCTGGATTCAAGCCGGCGCGAAGTCGAAGAACGGCGACGCGTTATCGAAAGCCGATCTGGTGACGCAACACGACATTATCCCGCTGATGAATTTGCGGTGTACGGTCTGCCACGGATTGCGAAAGCAGGAAGCGGGATTGGATTTGCGATCCAAGTCGTCGATGCTCAAGGGAGGGAAATCGGGTCCGGCCATCGTACTGGGCAAACCTGAAGAGAGTCTCATTCTGAAACGCCTTCACGCGGCAGAAATGCCTCCACGGAAATTGCTGGTGCGGTTTGGAATTCGGCCGATGAACTCGGCCGAAATTGCCATGCTGTCAAAGTGGATTGCAGCGGACGGCCCGGAGGTCGAAATGCAACTTGATGTCGCCACGACTGCCCCCGATCCGTTGGTGACCGACGAGGACCGCAAATTCTGGGCGTTTCAGAAACCCAATCGACCAGCGGTTCCTCGCGTCAACCATCAGGCTCTCGTTCGCAATCCGCTCGATGCCTTTCTGTTAAAGACTCTGGAAGGACAGCAACTCTCCTATTCGCCGGAAGCAGATAAACTGACGCTGATTCGCAGAGTTGCTTTCGACCTGACCGGCTTGGCCCCCGATTGGAAAGATGTCGAAACGTTTCTCGCCGACGACTCACCCAAAGCGTACGAAAAAATGGTCGATCGGTATCTTGCATCGAAACGGTATGGCGAACGGTGGGGACAGTACTGGCTCGACTTGGCCGGCTATGCCGACTCGGAAGGCAAACGCAGCGCCGATCCCATTCGCCCGCATGCTTGGCGGTATCGAGATTACGTCATTCGCGCTTTCAACGCCGACAAGCCGTACGACCGATTCCTGCTCGAACAAATTGCCGGTGACGAATTGGCCGACTACGAACATGCGGCCGAAGTCACCCCCCAAATGTACGACAACCTGGTCGCAACCGCATTTCTGCGGATGGCACCCGATGGCACCGGTTCGGACATCGTCGATACGGCGGTCGAGCGAATGGAAGTCATCGCCGACGAATTGAATATTTTCACAGCAGGCATCCTTGGGCTGACGATGAAGTGTGCTCAATGCCATTCGCACAAGTACGATCCGATTCCGCAACGCGACTACTATCGACTGATGGCCGTCTTCAAAGGTGCTTACGATGAACACGACTGGCTGAAACCCTCCTTCGTGCCGGGACAAACGGAAACCGCCAAAGCCGGCCGCGTGCTGGTACATGTCTTGGCCGATGAACTCACGAAGTGGCAAGCGGATAAACTCCAACATGAACAGCGCGTCACCGCTGCACAACAAAAACTGAAGCAGCCGCGAAAACTGCTGATCGAAAAACTCCGCAGCGAACGGATTGCGAAACTTCCTGCCGAAGTTCAGGAGAAAGTCAAGCAGTTACTCGGCACGCCGAAACCGAAACGGAACGCAGAACAGAAGCAGCTTGCTGCGAAGTACGAGGCCAGTTTGAAATTCGATGACAAGAAGCTGAGCAAGGCTGATTCGGATTTCAAGAAGCTGGCGGCCGCGACCGCTAAGCAGGTCAAAGAACTAACGGCCAAAGCCCCCAAACAGCCGCAGATTCGGGCGTTATGGGACCGCGGCGTTCCCTCACCGACGTACATTTATCGGCGTGGCGACGTGACCAACCCCGACCGTCTGGTTGGCCCGGGGGTTCCCGCGGTGTTGACGGACGGAAAGACGCCGTTTGACGTTCAGCCACCCTGGCCCGGTGCGAACAAGAGTGGACGGCGATTGGCGTTGGCACGCTGGTTGATCGAACCAAATCATCCGTTGACTTCCCGTGTGATGATCAACCGCATCTGGAAGTTCCACTTTGGCCGAGGGATTGTGAAGTCGCTCGGCAACTTCGGTCACACCGGTAGTCGGCCCACGCAACCGGAACTGCTCGATTGGCTGTCCCGCGAATTCATCGACCGCGAGTGGAGCATCAAACAAATGCACCGACTGATGATGACCTCATCGGCATATCGTCAATCGTCGCAGATGACCGACAAACTCGCCGAACTCGATCCCGAAAACGCACTGTTGTCTCGCATGCCGCTGCGACGGATGGAGGCCGAAGTTGTCCGCGACAGTGTGCTATTGGTTGCCGGCCGGTTAGACGAAACCCGCTTCGGCCAACCCGATCCTGTCAGTGTTCGCCCCGATGGTTTGGTCACATCAACCGAAAGCAAACAGGGCTGGCGACGTTCGATTTACGTTCAACATCGCCGCAAGGAAATGCCGACGATTCTGGAGAACTTCGATCTGCCACAGATGATCCCCAACTGTGTCGAACGTCCCAGTGCCACAGTCGCGTCGCAGGCGCTGCATTTATCGAACGACAGCATGATCCTCAAACTGTCCGGGCAATTTGCCGAACGAGTGCAGACCGAAGCGGGAACCGAACCGTATCGGCAAATCGAACACGCCTACCAAATCGCGCTCAGTCGCCCGCCGACCGATGAAGAAAAGCAAGTCAGCCTGGAGACACTGGCAGCGCTCACCAAACGCTGGAAAGCCGAACTGGGTGGTGAAGCGGACAAAGACAACGAAGCAGAGAAGCGCGCGTTGGTGAATTTGTGTCACACACTGATTAATTCGGCCGCATTTTTGTACGTGGATTAGTGATTGACGAGTGAGGTGGCTTGGCTCCCACAACGAGTGTGCGAACGAGAGAATGGTTGGACAGATGATCGAACGCGTCGTTACCAGAAAGTCATTGCGCGACAACACCGACATACAGGACGACCTCAAATACTGGTTGAGCAGACCGCCTTCCGAACGGATCGAAGCGGTCAATTCTTTGTGGATGCAAGTGCATGGAAACGTACGACGACTTCAAAGAGTTGTTCGAGTGTTTAAGCGATAATACCGTTCCTACGGTCGTCCGTGGGAACGAGAGAATCAATGAGACGAAGAGAATAACGCGAGCAAACACATGCAAATCCGCAATCCGCAATCCGAAATCCAAAATCAGACATCCCGCCGTGGTTTCTTCGGCCGCATGGGTGATGGGCTGCAAAGTGCGGCGTTGTTGTACCTGCTTGGTCAAACGCAGGCTTCCGCCGCGCCGGCGAAGCCACGGTATTTCGACCTGACACCCAAACAGCCGCACTTCGAGCCGCCGGCAAAAGCAGTCATCCAATTATTTATGCAGGGTGGCCCCAGCCAGGTCGATCTGTTCGACCCCAAGCCGATGCTTGATAAGCATCACGGCAAGTCGGTCTTCAAAGAACTGGCCGCCGACGTTTCGTCTCCCGAATCGGCCGGTGGTCTGCTGCGCAGTCCGTTCAAATTCGGGCAGTATGGCGAATCGGGCATTTCGGTCTCCAACCTGTTGCCTCATCTGCAGAAGCAGGTCGATGAAATCACCGTTGTCCGCTCGATGTTCAACACGCATCCCAACCACGAACCAGCGTTGTTCAAAATACAGTCGGGCCAACTACTTCCCGGTCTGCCGTCACTTGGATCGTGGGTGGTCTACGGCTTGGGCAGCGAGAATCAGAATCTGCCCGCTTACATTGTTTTGGACGATCCGCAGTCGCGGCTGCCGGTTAACACCGTACAGAATTGGCAGCCCGGTTATTTGCCGCCCATTTATCAGGGAACGCGGATGCGGCCCACCGGTTCACCCGTACTCAATCTGAAACCGGAAAAGCAACAACCCGAGGAAGTCGTCAACCTCAGCCGTTCTTTGCGCGCACGTCTCGACGAGATTCACAAACGGCAACGGCCGGGACGCTTAGAACTCGACGCGCGGATTTCCAGCTACGAATTGGCAGCCCGCATGCAAATGTCGGCCACCGATGCACTCGATTTAACTCAGGAGACGAAAGAAACGCTCGACATGTACGGCGTCGGTGAACCGAAGACCGACACGTATGCGCGCCGCTGTTTGATGGCCCGCCGTCTGATTGAGCGCGGCGTGCGGTTCATCCAGATTTATACCCGCGGTCAGATGTGGGACAATCACAGCAACATCGGCGGTTCGTTACAGGCGGCCTGCGATCACACCGACAAGCCGTCAGCCGCGCTGCTGAAAGATTTACGCCAACGTGGATTGCTGGACGACACACTGGTGGTTTGGGGCGGAGAATTCGGCCGGCTGCCGATCGCTCAGATGCGCCCCGGCACCGATGCGAAGAAGGCCGGGCGCGATCACGGGCCGGCCGGTTTCAGTTTGTGGATGGCCGGCGGCGGTATGAAGCGTGGCTTCGTTTACGGTGCGACCGACGAAATTGGTTACAAGGCGGTCGAGAACCGCGTGAGCGTGAACGACTGGCATGCAACAGTTCTACACGCGATGGGCTTGAATAACGAAGAACTTCACTTCGAACGCAACGGCCTGAAAGACCGACTGACCGGCATCGTCGATGCACGCGTGGTGAAAGAACTGTTCGCGTAGAGCGGTGTCTGAGGTCCGCGAAACGGCAGGCCGAAATCGCTACAATTTCGGCGTCAACGCGGAAATCAGCAGCGCTGCGGCGACTGAGACGTTGAGCGAGGCAACCTCGCCGTGCGATGTCATGCGACAGGTGACGTCGCATTTCTCTGCGGTGAGACGCCGCATTCCCTTCTGTTCGTTTCCCAGGACTAACAGCCAGGGACGGTCGGGCTGAAACTCGGAGAGGTCCTGCTCGGCCCGTTCAGAAGTTCCCAGAATCCAGAGGCCGGATTTCTTAGCGGCATCGAGCGCACGGCTGAGGTTCGTCTGCATGGAGAACGGCACGTACTCCGCTCCGCCCGCAGCGACGTCATAGGTCGCCCCGCTCAGCGGTGCAGAACGATCACGCGTGAGAATGATTCCCTTCACTCCGAAGAACGCCGCCGTCCGGAAAATCGCTCCGACGTTATGCGGATCCTGTAATTGATCGAGCGCCAGCCATAGGCCGCCTGTATGACTATCTTGTTCGGCAACGTCGCTCCACATTTCGGCCAGCGTGACATCGCTGCGTTCTTTGACCGTTGCAGAACCGGCCCCCGTTCGTTCGTCGCTCGGCGCATCGCGGCGACCGCGCTTTGAATGTTGCCCTTCGTTACGTGCAACATCGCGACGAATTCGCACCGCCTGACGTTCGGCCGTCGCAATGACATCTTTCCATGCACCGCGCGGCTGATTGCCGTGCATTTTGACTTCCAAAACATCCCGCGGCCTCGTCTGCAAAGCCGCCAGCACACTGTGAGGATTTCGTAGTTCAAGGGCCACGTGGAATCAATTCTGTCTCAAGTGCCGGATCGGACTGTGAAATTCGGTTTCAATCTGGCACGGTGTTTTTTTGTCACGTCCTTGCCACGAATAGTGAAAGGACTGTGAGGTGAGTATACTCTTGGTGGCTGCAAGATGCTGCTCAGATGGACCATCTGAAACGGAGATGACGAGTTGCCGATTGAATTTCACTGCCCGTTTTGCGATCAAATGCTGCGCACGCCCGATGCGAAGGCGGGTCTGCAGGCCACTTGCCCCGGTTGTGGTGAGAAAGTTTTCGTTCCTGACGAAAGCGAATTGATCGTCGATGAAGACGACTCCGCCGATAGCGGAGGCGGCGACTGGTTCGATCAACTGGGACAATTGGAGGCCAAGCCGCGCGAGAAGAGGTCGTCGGCAAGTCGGCGGGAATCCACCGGAGTGTCGGCGGGCGAAACAACCGACTGCCCCATGTGCGGAGAGGAAGCCGATGTCCACGACGAGGATTGCCCCGCATGCGGCGAACCAATCGCAAGGAAAGCCAACTCCCGGCGGGAGAATCCCAACAATCTCATCTATGCCGGCTTCTGGCTTCGATTTGTCGCGTGGATGATTGACGGCCTGATTCTCGCAGTGCCAACTTCGGCCATAGTCGCCGTGTGCGTCATTCAATTGCCGAATGCGCCCTGGATTGTATTGCTCGATCTGACCCCCTTGTGGATGTACGAACTACTCGTGCTGTTGTTGCTCTGGCCATATTACTCCACCATGGAGAGTTCGCGCTACCAGGCAACTTTTGGCAAGATGCTGCTGGGGTTGATCGTCACCGATCTGAACGGCGAAAAAGTGTCGTTTGGCCGGGCGACTGGTCGGCATTGGGCGAAAGTCTTTTCCAGCTACTGCGCCATGCTGGGTTACCTGATGGCCGGTTTTGACGACAAAAAACAGGCGTGGCACGATTCGATTGCCAGTTGCCTTGTCGTCCGCCGCCCGCCGGATTTTCGGCAGGACGACCGAACCTTTGCCCCATCCGGTCTGTCTGAAGTGTGAGTGCAGACACGCGATTCGACTCCCAACTGTCAAACCTGAGGGCGGACTTCGGGTTGAATGCCTGAATGACGTCAACTAAAGTGGTGTCTCCCCTTCCCACCGGCAGTCAGCAAATTTGCCGGTTTCCTGCCTCGAAATGTCGCCGCGTCGGTTTTTCCGGCCGGTAATGCCTGTGAAATCCCCGAATGAGCGTCCAGACAACGGAACCCCCTGCTGAACTCGAACTGCAGATTAGGCCAGAATCGTCCGCACGGTTTCATCCCGGCTGGGTCATTCTTGGAATGTCGGCCGTTATCGTCTTCATGTCGGCTCCCGGGCAATCGTATTCGGTCGCCGCATTCATCGATCCCATGCTGACCGAACTGGGAATGCTGCGCACGCAGTACTCGCTGGCCTATCTCGTGGCAACCGTGCTCGGCGGGCTGACTCTGCCCATGATGGGGCGAATGCTCGATTCCGTTGGTGCCCGAAAAATGTTGCCGGTGGTTGCTTTGCTGTTGGCAATGGCCTGCCTGTGGATGGGAAGCATTCACCACCTGGCGGCGTTGTATCTGGGATTCGCGATGATCCGTTGCCTCGGGCAAGGCACGTTGACTTTGATTTCGTCGTGGATCGTCGGCGAATGGTTCGAACATCGCCGTGGATTGGCGACGGGATTGGTCGGACTGGGCGGCACGCTGTCGGTGATGTGCGTGCCTCAGATCAACAACATCCTAATCGCCCAGTTTGGCTGGCGTAACACGTGGATGCTTTTGGCGGCAGCCGTTGGCGCTATTCTCATAATTCCCGGAATCGTGATTCTACGCGACCGCCCCGAAGACATGGGCCTGCTGCCCGATGGACGCGTGCCGACCGAATCGGATGTATCGGACTCGTTTCACGTTTCTGCAGACCATTCGAGACCCGGATTCATTCAACCGACGCAAGAATCCTGGACGGTGAGCGAAGCCTGCCGCACGCCGACCTTCTGGAAACTGCTGGCGGTCATTTCCACCTGTTCCATGATCGGTACGGGCTTGATCTTTCATCAGGTCTCGCTGCTTGGCGAACACGGCGTGACCCGCAGCAATGCGTTGGGGCTGATGGCCGTTCAGGCGGTCGTCGGCACGGCTTCGAGTGTTGTCGCGGGTTATCTCACCGACCGAATTCAGGCACGCTATTTGTTAGCGGCCAGTATGTTGTTCATATCGACGGCCCTTGCCCTGTGGATGTGGGTTCCCTCGCCGGCGATTGCGGTTGTGTATGCCGGCCTGTTGGGCTTGCAGGGCGGAATCATCCGCACGACGGGGACCGTGGTCTGGATCAACTACTACGGCCGGCTTTATCAGGGAGCCGTCCGCGGGCTGGCGATGTCCATCATGGTGATCGCGGCCGCCTTCGGCCCGTTGCCGCTGGCGTTGGCGAAAGACCACTTCGGAAGTTACCAGTTCGCACTCGGTTGCTTTCTGGTTTTCCCCTTAATCGCCGGCGTCGCCGTGTTGACGGCAGAGCCGCCGGTGAAGCAAGCCGAAGAATAGGACGATTCACCGGCGAGCGGTGGGCGTAAGCCCACTGATGGGTGAGATCAGCCAGCGGCCCCGAATGCTGAAAACGCCCGGCGGCATAAAGCCGACGGCTCGCCTGTTTTATCCGCTTTGGGGTAGATCCATGAGTTGGCGGAATCGCTCCAAGACCTGAATCTTCAACGGGGCGAAATCCGGTTGATCGAACTGCCCCGATTCGACCAATTCGAATGCCGCCTTGCGGGCCTCTTCGAGCACATCGTTGTCGCGGATGAGGTCGGCCACACGCAACGGCATATCGCCGTGTTGACGGGTGCCTAACACATCGCCCGGGCCGCGCAACTCAAAGTCGGCTTCGGCAATCTTGAACCCGTCCGCCGTCTCTTCCATCGCTGAAACGCGTTTCACGGCATCCGGCGCGTCGCTGTCGGAAAAGAGAAAACAATAACCCTGAAACCGCCCACGAGTAATTCGGCCCCGTAATTGGTGCAGTTGCGACAGGCCGAATCGCTCCGCCTGATAAATGACCATCAGCGTCGCATTGGGAACATCGACGCCGACTTCAACCACCGTTGTTGCAACCAACACCTGCGTTTCGCCGTCGCGAAACTTCTCCATCGCGGCCAGCTTACGGTCGCGATCCATCTGCCCATGCACCAGATCGACGCGGAATTCTTTCAATTCCCCCGTCGATAATTGCTGGTGTACCGTTTCTGCACTCGCGGCCAATTCGTCGGCCGATTCAGCTTCGTCGGCAACCACACGCGGACAAACGACAAACGCCTGCCTGCCGGCTTGCACTTGCTCGCGAACGAACTTCCACGCTCGGTTACGGCCTGCCTGACCGGTAATGCGGCTGGTGACAACGCGCTGCCGACCGGGCGGCAAATCGCGGATCGCGGTAATGTCGAGATCGCCAAACTGCGTCAGACAAAGACTGCGGGGAATTGGCGTTGCCGTCATCACCAGCACGTGCGGCGATGATTCTCCCCCGGAGAATCGCGACCGCTGCGCGACGCCGAATTTGTGCTGCTCGTCAATCACCACAACCCCGAGCCGCTGGAATTCTACGTCTTTCTGAATGACCGCCTGCGTGCCGATGACCAGTTGTGCTTCGCCCGACTTGATGTCGGCAAGCGTCTGCTTTCGCGCTGCGGCCGTCAACTGGCCGGTCAACAGCACGCGTTTTACGCGGCTGTGGGCCAGTGCCGCGTCGATTGTTTCCCAATGCTGCACCGCCAGCACTTCGGTGGGAGCCATCAGCGCGACTTGATAACCGGCGGCAATTGCCACCAGCATCGCGTAGACGGCAACCACGGTCTTCCCCGCGCCGACGTCGGCCTGTAACAGCCGATGCATCGCCTGGCCCGATGCCAGATCGTCGGCGATTGCGCGGACGGCCTGATCTTGTCCGGCGGTGAATTCGAAGGGAAACAGTCGGCGAATGCGGGCATCGATCTTGACCGACGTTTTCAGAACGGGCGCAACATCCTGCCGCTTCCAGGCGCGGCGTCGAATCGCCAGCGCCAGTTGAAACTCCAGTAAATCGTCGTAAATCAACCGCCGCCGACCCGCGCGGTATTCATCCATATCGGCAGGAAGGTGAACCTGCCGAAAGGCATCGGGCCGCGTGAGCAGTTGATGTTGCTCGCGAAATGCAGCCGGGAGTTGATCTGGAACGAATTCGGCGAATTGCTCGACGGTGTGACGCATCAGCCGCCGCATTTGGTACATCTTCAGACCTTCGGTGAGGCCATAGCGGGTGATGATGCCGGCGTGTGCTTCGCCATCGTCCGTTTCGAGCCATTGGACACGGGGATGCGAGAATTCCCACCGACCGCTCTTCCGCTTCGGCTTTCCCGAAAACAACACATGCTGGCCATGCTGAAACTTCTGCTGGACCCAAGTCTGGTTGAACCAGGAACCACGCGCGTACTCACCATCGCAATCGAGCAGCACGGCTGAAACAGATCGCCCCCCTGACAAACGCCGGCCATCGACGTCAACGACGGTCCCCTTCACCGTCTGCACGAGTCCTTCTTCGAGCTTCGATGGCGGACGAACATCGGTGAGGTCGAGCACATCGCGCGGGAGATGGCACAACAAATCATCGACCGTGCGCAGCTCCAACCGTTCGAGCAATTCCGCCCGCTGCGGCCCCACCCCTTGCACAAACTGCACCGAGTTTTGAAGGGGATCGTCGGTCATGAGCGAGTGGGCAAAGTGTGAGATTATCGGTGACGGAAATTACACGCAGGACGGTCCGCGACTAAATGAGGAAACCGCATGATAACGCATCGCGGTGGAACGAAGAACTATCAGGATGTTCGACTCGGCGGAGGGAGGGATCGTGTGTTGATGCGTTTACAACTCCCCCATGTACGACACCCACCACGGCAAGGCGATTAACGTCAATATGTGGATCGAATTGCTGGGCCAATCAAGAGAAAAATGAATAGACTGATCCCTGCAATCGTCCACGCAATTGTGAGTAACACACTGCGAATCCTACGATTGGAAATTGCAGCGTTGAGAATCCATCCAATAACGAGACCAACAACGCCGGTGACGATCACAACGTAGTAGTGGCTGTGCCAACGAAGTCCCCACGCACAAACATCAACCGCTGCATACCCATAGCCGGAGCCAAGCAGAAAGGCCACCAGAATGAAGCCAAACGGAGAAACTGATTCTGCGGGTGGCGAATTCACTTTCATGTCCTCCCAACGGTGACTTCTGCGACCGGTTTTGAGGTGATTCGGCAAATATGTGTAATTGACAACAACAGCCCCATGTAAGAAACCCCCGCAGAAGCCCCTAGAAGAATATCAACGGGGACCGGGACTCTCAGAAACGCTCAGGGCTATCGGTCGATGCGACAATTCAGCAATGACTTTTTCAGCATCTTCACGTCGTCGTCGGTGACATGCGTATTGATGAGATGCAATTCAACCAGATTCGTCATGCCGATGAGATGTTTAATCCCATCGTCACCGACGTTCGTTCCAGCAAGTGACAGCACTTGAAGATTCATCAGAGCACTGAGATGTTTCAGGCCGTCGTCGCTGATGCGTGTGTCGTCGAGTGACAACCATTGAAGATTCGTCAGAGTACTGAGATGCTTCAGGCCATCATCACTGATTGACATATTACTCAAACGCAATCTGTAAAGGTTTGTCAGGCCACTTAGATGTTGCAACCCGGTGTCACCGACTTTGGTTTTGGAGAGGTACAGCGTGTCTAAACTGGTCAACCCTTTGAGATGTTTCAACCCGTCATCGCTGATGCGTGTTCCGGCGAGTGATAATAATTCAAGATTCGTCAGCTTGCTGAGATGCTTCAGCCCATCATTGCTGATTCCCGTGCTGTCGCTGAAGTACAACTCTCGAAGTTTAGTTAGACCACTGAGATGCTTCAGGTCGTTGTTGGTGATCGCTGTGTCGTCGAGTGACAACCCTTCGAGATTCGTCAGATCGCTGAGATGCTTCAGGCCGTTGCCAGTGATTTGTGTGCGGTGAAGTAACAACCATTTAAGATTGGTGAGACTACTCAAGTGCTTCAGCCCGCCATCACTGATTTCTGTATCGTTCAGACGCAAGGTTCGGAGATCCGTCATGCCAGCGAAATGCTTTAGCCCGTCATCGCTAATTTTCGTATTGCCGAGATGCAACGTGGAAAGACTTTTCAGACTACTGAGATACTGTAGTCCGTCGTCGGTTATTTCCGTTCCTTCAAGATTGGCATAAGACAAATTATCAAACGCAACACCCCACTTCTGCAACCATTGCGGGCGGACTGTTTCTGGCGCAATAAACGCACCCGCCGTACAGATTTCCCCACCCACCCGCTCAATCTCCTGAACCGCCCTGTGCTGCTGATACGCAGGCCACGCAACCAACCAGCCCGCAACGCCAAACACCACCACCACGCCAAGAGCTATTTTCCAACGAGTGGGGAATGATTTGGGTTTGGTCACAGGTCAATGCCTTGGGTGCGGTGAACTTTCCGTCATCGTAACGGCGAGGCAACGCGTTGAGAATCCAACTGAACATCTGCCTTGTATTCGATACCCTGATCGGTCGCAATGACTGGTTGTCGGTTGATGGGTGCAACTTGCAAATCGCCAGCATTTGCCGCATCGCACTGGCGACACGTCAGTGGCACCCCAGCGCACGTCCGCACGTCATTCCCGCCTGCGCGGGAATGACCGGATTGCGACGTTCCCGTCGGCGAAGGTAATTCATGCGATGGCTCGTACTCGTCAAATCACATTCTATGACACATGCAATAAGCTGGTGAGCGAGGGATCGATCCCTCGCTTACGTTTCCAGCAATGCAATCTCCTGCAGCGGCACCCGAGCGCGGGGCGAGCTAACCACACGCGGAAGCCGCTATAGGAAAACTGCGGCACCGTGAGGATATGCGGCGTCTGCGTAAGGGCGAAGAAGTTTCTGGACTCGGGAAACATTCCGGCTGACGCCGAGTACGTATTCATAAATCCACTGAATTTCGCAAGTCAATGATATATCAACGATTACAAAGTGACATTTCGGCGGCTGACAGCGGCGATCGGCTCAGATTTCGTCGGAAGTGCAATGCACGGCAGGAATTCCTCTCAACTCGCACAGGCGTTACGACCGAACTAGTCAGAATAACTGCCATATCCCGAATTACCGTTACATCTTCACTCAGCGGTACCAATCGGAAGAATCGATGAGACTAAACACTATGAACTTCCTCTGCAAACTGACCGTCGTCGTGACTGCGCTGTTCTCAGCGGCGGATGCTTTCGCGCAGGGGTACGACCCCTCGATTGCTCCGTTGTCACAATTCGGGGCTCCGAACGGATCTGCGTCAAATTATGGATACAGCTCTTATAGCTCCTATCCGACCGAATCGTTTTACGGCTACGAAAGCCAGTCGGCGTACCAGACATCGTCTCGGCAGAATGCAGCCAGAGCTGTGGTCTCTGACATCGTCGGATACCAACTCAATGCGCCCTTCGCACCGCGGCTCAGTGTCGATGGCATCTTTGGCAATCGCAGAGGGATCGACAGCAACTCGACCAGCGTCAGCGCATTTCTGCCCTGGCACATCAATCCGGGTAAGAATCTCATTTTCGGCGTCGTACGAGGAACCAGCACCGATCTGGGCGACTTTTCCGGCAACTTTGGAATCGGTCACCGTTACTACTTCGAGGAACTGAACCGCATCTTTGGTGTTAGCGGCTGGTACGACATCGACGACACACACAATCAGTCCTACACTCGCGCCGGCCTGCAACTGGAGTCGATCGGCCGTTACCTTGAGGTCCGGGGCGGTGCCGACATTGTCCTCGATACCAATCGCTTGACGCTGAACCAGGGCTTTACGGGCGATGCACCACTTTTTCAGGGCAACAACGTCGCCTTCAACTTCCTCAACACGAGCGAGTTGGCCTACGACACGGGATACATTGAAGCGGGCGGCCCGATGCCGTTCCTCGGACGCTATGGTGTGAACGCTTACGCCGGTGCGTACTACCTCTGGCACGACGATTCCGAAGAGGCTCTTGGATGGCGGCTTCGCACATCGGCCGCTTTGACGCGCGATGTTCAAGTCGGCATGAACTTAACCAACGACGACGTCTTCGGTTCCAACACGTCGGTCAATGTCTCGATTGCATTTCCGACCGGTGGGGTGAAGCAGATGTTTCGCTCGCCCCGCACGATTGTCCGCGGCCAAAGTCCTAACTCTCCCGAAACCAACCAGGTGTTGGCATTGCGGCCAGGATCGGTTTCCAGCCTGATGAGCAGCGACGTTTTTCGCGACCATCGTACACCGGTTAACATCGACACCGTCATTACGCCGGTCGCTGCAATTGATCCAGTCACCGGTCAGGCGGTCTGCATTGTCCACGTCGATCCCAACCAGACAGAGATTGGAATCGGAACGTTTGAATCTCCCTTCCGTAATCTGGAAGGAGCACGCTCGACAAACGATGGAAGTTGTCGAATTATTCGAGTCGTTCCGCGTACCGACGGCACGGGGACGAACCTGGTCCTCACGCAGCCGTTCCAGCTCTTCCCCAACCAACGATTGCTTTCAAGCTCGGTATCGCACCAGTTTGCAACGAACCGGGGAACTTTCGAACTGCCCGGTTTCACCGGCGGCTCGCTTCCGTTGATCACAAACAGTCAGGGTGCTGCCAGTTCCGTTGTCACCATGGTTGACAACACGGAAGTCTCCGGGTTCACGGTCGATGGCACGACACGCCACATCGGAATTAATGGCAACATCAGTGGATTCAGCATCAACCGAAATACAATTCAGAACGCAACGAATGGCGTTCAGTTGGCTAATGCTTCGGGAACCGGCTTGATTGACCAGAATACCTTCCTGAGTAACAGCGTCGATGGCGTCAACATTACGGTCACCGGCGGCGACACGCTCAATCTGGCGGTCACCGGCAACTCTGCCAACCTCAACGAAGACGATGGCATCGACATCACCACGACCGGCAGCACACTGAATGCGACTTTTTCCGACAACCTTATTGGTGGCAGCATGGACAACGGGATTGAGCTGACATCCCGGATGAATTCCACCATCGTGACGACACTGGTAAGAAACCAACTCGGCACCACGACGACGGGTTTCCTCGGAAACGGAAACGCCGGCTTCAACTTCAACGCCGACAGCGGTACCGCCAACATTGTGATTGGTGGAACAGACGCAGCCGACGGCAACAGAATCACCGAAAACACCATCGATGGCATTGCGTTTGACCTGACGGGCAGCGCGATTGCGTTAACCAACATTCAGAACAACGTGATTGGAGCACCGGTTGCACTGACGGCACCGGCCAGCCTGTTCGACATCGTCGTCAACTTCACCGGCGGCCTGACGCCGTCACAGGAAGCGATCTTCACATCGGCCGAGCAAGTTTGGGAGTCGATCATTATCGGCGACATTCCCGATGTTGGGTTGATCGATGATGTCGAAATCGACGCGGCCGGCGTCGCGATTGACGGTGTGGGTGGTATTCTTGGACAAGCCGGCCCCACGGGGCTGCGAGTTGGCTCCTTCCTGCCGTTCTCGGGAATCATGCAGTTCGATTCTGCCGACCTTGGAGCGTTGGAAGCAAGCGGCCAACTGCAGGACGTCATCCTGCACGAAATGGCACACGTTTTGGGACTCGGTACAATCTGGAACAACCTCGGTCTGTTGACCGGTGCCGGCGGGGCCGATCCACGTTTCATCGGAACGCAGGCCACCGCGGAATACAATGCTCGATTCCCCGCCGGTGGCGGCGTGGGCGTACCCGTGGCCAACACTGGCGGTGGCGGAACACGCGACGCCCACTGGCGTGAATCAGTCTACAACAACGAGCTGATGACCGGCTTTCTGAACGCCGGCGTGAATCCCATCAGCCGCACGACGGTTGCACAGTGGGCCGACTTGGGCTACGTGGTCGATATCACACAGGCACAACCATTCATCCAAGCTGCCCCAGGCACGCCAGCCGCACCGCTCGTCGGTGCACCGCTGGTTGATGGCGTTATCCGCATTGCAGACATTCCACTTGTCGAGATGGCTGAAGTGAACGTGCCGAATCATCCCGACGATCCGGGCATTCGCCTCACGCTGACGGACACCGCCGTCCTGCAGACTTCGACCATCCTCAACAACCAGATCAACCAGATCGCTGGCGAGGGAGTTCTCCTCGAATCGGCAAATGGATCGTCCATCGACGACTTGACGATGAGCAACAACACTGTGACCGCAAACGTCACTGGTACACTGGCCCGCGCCACAACAGGCGGTACCATCAACCTCACCGTCACCGACAACGTGTTCAACCTCAACACCGCCGCTAACACCGGCTTCAGCGCACAGGCTAACGGTGCCGGCTCAACGGTCAACATCAACGCTTTCCAGAACAACACCGCCAGCAACAATGCAAGCGGCAACGGCGTGCGATTTGAGGCATTGGCCGGCGGTACGCTTAACGTCGCCAATTTCACCGGAAACACAATGGCCGGCAACGGTCTGAATGGTGCCTTCCTGCGAGCAGACGGAACAGCCTCAGTCATCGCCGGCGGAATCGGTATCAACGGCCAGACTGTTAACACTTTCAATTCCAACACCGGATTCGGCATCGGCTTTGAAGCTTCCGCAGGCGGCAGCATCCTTGGTGCCGGCAGCGCTGGAAACTTCACATTGCTGAACAACGTCTTCGGCAACACCGGTGAGGGCAACGGCATGGGCGGCGTCAACGCCGTGGCTGACGCCACATCGCCAACATTGAGCACGCTCAACCTGGAGTTCGGCGGCATTCTCATGGGTGACGAGAACACCATCGTTGCAAACACAGATGTCGGCATCGCCTACTCGCTCCAGAACAACTCGACTGGAACACTCGTCCTCCGCAGCAACACGATCACCAACACCGTCGATAATGCGGCAACAACAACTCGTCTCGGACAGGGTGTCTTTGTCGAAGTGGCCGGAACATCGACGCTTAACAACTCTGTCTTCGACGCCAATACAATTACCAACAACGTCGGTAGCGGCGTCCAAGGGTTAGTTCGACAATCCGGCGTGGTGACCGATCTCGTCATCGGTAATACCGACGGCGACGACGATGACGGCAACATCATCACCAACAACACAGGCGACGGCATCGCCTGGCTGCGTCGTGACACGGCCCGCGTTATCAATCTGGACATCATCGACAACACACTCATGTCCAACGCCAACGGTTTGAACCTCACCGCGCAAAATGCCGGTCTGCTGGACACCTACGACGTCGATGACAACATCATCACCATGAACACTGTCAATGGTGTCCGCCTGCGGGTCGATGCTGACGCCGACCTCGACATCGACATGAACAACAACCTCATTACCAACAACACCGGCGATGGTATTAACACGTCGGAAAGCGTCAACACAATTAACGACTCCAGAAGCATCAGCGGAACGTGGACCAATAACACGATCACAAACAATACAGGACATGGCATCCAGCTGACCGCGGCGACCAACAATCTCATTGTTGGTACCGCGGGGAATGGCAACCTCATCAGCATGAACGGGCTGGACGGTGTAGAAATCAACAGCTTCGGTTCGGCCACGTTCACCGAAAACACGTTCACCAACAACGGCACCGGCGGACTTGACTTCAATCCAACCTCCACATACCTACTTACCCTCAACAACAACATCTTCCGTAGCAACACGGGAACCGGTGTTGCACTTGATGGCGGTGGCCTGGCCTCTGTCACTGTGGTCATGAACTCGAACATTATCGATCTGAACACCGGGGACGGCCTTGAAATCAACGGGGGCACCGCCGGCTTGTCATTGACATCCGACAGCAACGAGTACACACGAAACCTGGGCCGCGGTATTGATATTCTGAACCAATCAAGTGCCGACTCGATCCTGTCATTCAACAACGACATCATCGTTGCAAACGAACTGGAAGGTCTCTATGTCGTCAACACCGCGTCGGCAACACAGAATCAAACCGACTTAGCGACAGTCGCCTTGGCAGCCGATGGTGCGGTCACCGCAACGCCGACGCTGAATCTGTCGGTGAGAAACTCGATGATAACTGGTAACGGCAACTCCAGCGCGTTTGCGAGTACGGGACTTATCTTGCGGGTTGGTACCAGCGATGGCGGTCGAGGATTTACTGATCCCGGCGGGTTCGCATCTGATGGTCGCGGCGGTGTCATTGCGACGATTACCAACAATATGTTTAACGGCAACTTCGGCGAAGACGTCTTCATTGAAGGGTTCGTCTCCACAGTCGATCCGGCCACCACCGGCGGAGCCTGGACCGATCAGAACACGGCGGCCCGAGACCCTGCCAACGACCTGTTCACCCCGTCCGGATATCAGTCAGACCCGCTCGCTCGGCTCGACCTGATCTTCACCGGAAATACGGGCGACTCGGTCGATGTGTCTCGCAGTGGAGCGTCGTACAACAATGCCGAGGCAGTGTTCAAATCACGCACAATTGGCCAGGACAACGGAACAGACGGCGGGTTCTTCGACGATCCCGGCCCGTTCACTTCGGGAACGCGTGCCCGGAACGCCCAACGGTTGGCCGCACGTGAAGTCAACGCCTTCGGCAACTTTACTGCTCCAAGTCTGACAATCGGAGCTTCCGACAGCTTCCTCTATCCGGGCGTTGGCCTGAGTACCTTCCGAAGAACGGCCGCTTCGACGACTACCGGATTCACAGCGGCAGACCTCTTCACCGACAGCGTCTTACTCGGCATTCAGTTCGGCGAACTGCCGTTCCAGTGGGGCACGTTTGTGCCATAAGACGGCCACTTGCTGCAAAGTGCAGAACCTGACTATCGACGAAATCAAAGAGACCCGGTTTTCGCAAGAGAATCGGGTCTCTTACTTTTTGCGGGGCGTCGCACATTCGTGCGATCAGCTGCCCACTCATCCTTGCTCGACTGAGCAGCGCCGCTCACATGATGCCGGCTATGATTCCACTGAAGAAACGTTTGGTTCCGCTGCCGGTCTTCAACAACAACGCTCCGTCACGATCGACGCCTTGGCATTCGCCGACCACCTGGCGGTTATTGACGTCAAGGATTACTGTCTGCCCCCGCAACACGCAGAACCGCCGCCACCTTGTACGCAAGTCGTCGCGTGGAACAGAGAGCCGATGCAAGTTTAGTTCGATCTGTCCAATCAACCGAATGAGGACGTCGGGCAACGCAAATGACTGCCCCGCCACATCGATCAGCGACGTCGCGATTTCACGGATGGCATCAGGAGCGGCGGACAACGAGTTGTTGACGTTCAAACCCACGCCAATCACCAGTCGGTTTGCCGGCGCGGCCCGTGTTTCGATCAGAATTCCGCAGGTTTTACGACCGTTCAAGAACACGTCGTTCGGCCATTTCAAACCGATGTGAACGTCTGACAGCAACTCCGACAATGTTTCGCACATGGCCAGTCCAACGGTCAGCGATGCTTTGGGACGATTCTCCGGCGTCAATGAAAACCGATCACAGTCAACAACCAGCGAAAACGTCAAAGATCCCTCAGCCGACCACCACTGGTTCTCGCCACGTCCACGGCCCTGTGTTTGGCTTTCTGCAAGAACCACCACCGGACACTCGCAGTCCGGCCGCTCGGTTAATTCCAGTCCGCGATCATTGGTCGAGCCAAGCGTCTGGTGAAACTCGACTTTCCGAACGAATGTTTCCGCGACGATTCGATCAAAATCGAAGTCAGACGTGACACGCAATTCGGAAGCTGGCGTGGAACACTCCGATTCCGCAGCAGCGGGCGGATTGGCGTCTCGCTCTTCATTCGGCATGACGCGTTCCGCATTCCAAATATCAATACTCCCGCCGCTCGCGCGACGAGGGGATGTCCATCGCCTTACGATATTTCGTTACGGTGCGGCGGGCAAGCTGATAGCCCTCTTTCGCAAGCCGTTCAACCAGCGCGTCGTCGCTGAGAGGACGCTGCTTGTCCTCGTTATCGACGATCTCCTTGAGCTTCAGACGAATAATACCCCAAGCGACTTCGCTTCCATCTGCCGCCGTCGTTCCCCCGCCGAAAAACCGCTTCAGCGGAAACAGGCCGCGGGGAGTCTGAATCCACTTGTCATCGACCGCACGGGAAACCGTCGTCACATGCACGCCAACATCGTCGGCTATCTGCTGCATTTTCAACGGAACAATCTGCTCCGGTCCCTTGTCGAGAAAACAGGTTTGATGATCGACAATCGCCTGGGCAACTCGCCGCAAAGTGTTTTGCCTTTGCTCAATCGACTCAATCAACCATTTGGCCGATTCGATTTTCTTCTTGATATATTCCTTCGTCTCCGCACCCGGATTGCTGCTGAATAACTGCAGGTATTTTCTACTGATTCGCAGTTGCGGGACGTATTCGTCTTCCAGCGAAACAATGTAGCTGCCGTCATCCTTTTGCGTCACCGACAAATCCGGGGTGACGTTTTGCACCGGACGGTTCTCAAAACACCGCCCAGGCAATGGCTCCAGATTGAGCAATTGCTCGTGCGCCGCCTTGATCGTCTCGATCGTGTAGCCCGTCTTTCTTTGAATGATCGGTAAGCGGTTTTTTGAGAGGTCTTCGAGGTGCGAAGAAATCAGCGTAACGAGTACGTCGCGGTACGGTGTTTCCGGCGTTAGCTGCAACAGAAATAATTCTTTCACATCGCGGGCGCCGACGCCTGGCGGATCGCATTTTTGCAATAACATCAAAGCCAACTGAGCACGCTCGAATTCGATCGGCCGGCCGTAAACTTGAACGATCTCGGCGAGAGACCCCTGCACACGGCCGTTGTGATCGAGATTCTGGATCAGGTATTCGCCGAACTGGCGGACGTCGGAATCACAGTTGAAAAAGGCGAACTGCTCCAGCAGGTATTCGTGCAGCGATTGTGCCCTCGCCTCGGCGTTGTTCATTGTATCGTGCTGACGGTCGCCGTCTTCGGTCATCCGATTGGACGACACCCGCGAACCGGCCGAAACGTTGTCTTCCGGCCATTCGGACGAAATCTCCATCAGCCGTTCAAAATCGGCTTCGTTGTTGTGATCGGAATCGACGACAAGTTCGCGCTCTTCAACCTCGACGGGCTGCGCTTCCTCGCCGTTCCGCTCGGCTTCGCCGTTCGATTCCTCAGGGGTCTCCTCGGCATCGCTCGCGCCTCGTTCCAACAGAACGTTTTCTTCCAACTCCTGCTCGATGCGTTCCTGCAGCGCCATCACCGGCAGTTGGAGAATCTCCATCGACTGGATCATGCGCGGAGAGAGCGTCATCATCTGCTTCTGTTGCAGATGCATTCCGACGTTCATATGCATGATTCAGGTGCCTTATTTAGCCGAACACAAAAAGCGATTCTTATTCTTTCTAAAACTCTCGCCGGCCGCGCAATGCGTCGGCCAACATGTCCTTGTTAGCAAACTCTAGCACACTCCCGGCGGCAATCCCGCGTGCCAACCGCGTGATGGAAACATTTTCGTCGGCAAGCAAGTTCGATATGTACAATGCCGTGCCATCTCCTTCCAATGTCGGATTTGTCGCAAGGACCACCTCGCGAACTCCTTCATCGCGCACACGCCGCACAAGCGCTCTGAGCGTTAAATTCTCCGGACCGACTCCTTCAAGCGGTGAAATCCGCCCCTGCAAGACGTGATACAACCCTTGAAAAACGCCCGCCGCCTCAAGTGAAGTGACATCCCGAGGCTGTTCAACCACGCAAAGCGTTTGCCGTTCGCGACGCGGATCGGAACAAATGCCGCACTGTTCACTTTCAGTCAGGTTGAAGCAGTGTGGGCAAGGATGTACTGCCGCCTTCACTTCGCGTATCGCCTCGGCTAACTCGAATGCTTCGGCTTTATTGCACGACAAGATGTGGTGGCTGAGCCGTTCGGCCGTTTTGCGTCCGATACCGGGCAAGCGGGCAAACTGATCGACCAGGTGACCGACAGCCTCGCCGTAGGGATGAGTTGCCTTGGGAAATTGTTTCGCTGCCATCGTTCTGAAATGAGTCCTTCGGTCACCGTCACCAATTGCGACGTATTTTGCGAATCTCAGGTCGCCGTGTTATCGGCCCCCATGTCGCCAAGTCCCATTTTCGACAACGCATCGTTCAAACCGGGGATGTTCATCTCGCCGGTCATTTTGCCCATTTCCTCAGCCGCCGCCTCTTTGGCTTTATCGAGCGACTGATTCACGGCGGCAACCAACAGGTCCTCCAGCATCTCTCCATCGCCAGAATCGAGCAGCGATTGCTCGACTTGGATGGACTGAACTTTCTGATCGGCAGTCGCCTGCACTTTGACCATCCCTCCGCCAGCCTGTCCCTCGACGCGGATCTTGCAGAGATTGTCCCGCATGTCTCCCATTCGCTCCTGCATTTGTTGCGCCTGGCGCATCATTTCAGGAGCCTGTTTGAGCAGCGACGCCATATTGCCCAGATTTCCGAACATGTTGAATTTTTCCTTTTAGAGCCACATCACGACCGCTGAAAAAAGGGCCAGTCCCTATTTCTTCAAATCCGGTTACCGCGGCGTTGAAATCCCATCGACCTTGACAACCGTCGCTTCGAAAACGGCGACCGCTTGTTGCACAAATGGATCTTCGATGACATTCGTGTCGGAAGCCGGATTCTCTTCAATCGCTTCTGGTGCTTCCGGCTCCTCTGTTGGTGGAGTTTCACTAATTTTGCAAACAATTTGCGGAGTTTGGCCGGTCAGTTGAGCGATGATTTCGCTCAATCGACCACTGACTTCCGGTCGTTCGCAGAACTGTCTGCTGAAACTATAGCTCGCGGGGAACATTAACTCCAGCTGATTTGGCCCAGAAATTGCTACTCCGCATGTCGCTTGAACGTGCGTCCGAATCGCATCACTAGCTGTAACAAGCACTTGTGTCCACAACTGCGTCTCGTTCCCTGCCAGAAATTCTATTGTGGGCGGCCGATTTTCCGGCTGGGAACTGGATTCGACAGTCGTCGGGGCGTCAACTCTCGTTTTTTTTTGAGCAGTTGGCGGAGCTGAAGCAGTGTCGGTTCCGCCCCGCTTGGTCGCCTGTGTGGCTCGCGTCGATGGGGCTGTCGATTTCCCGGTGGCTGGACCGCTCGAAACGGGTCCGGGACTAATTCCGGTCCTCAATTCCTCAATCGCGGCTCGAAGATCGTCCAGTTCCGAGAGCATGGCGATGCGAATCAGTCCCAATTCGGCCAATGCCCGGGAATGGCTAGCGCGAAACATTCGCGTTTTCGTCTCAGCCAGAATTTGCAATGCGGCCAAAATGGTCGCCAATCCCCATTCCTTCGCCTGCCGTTCGAGGTTTGGACGGCTTTCGTCGGCGACTCCCATTAATGTGACGGTGTTCGCCCCCGATGCGATGATCATCAGATCGCGAACGAAATGAATCAACTGGTTGATCAACTCGTCCAGCTGCACCCCTTCGATCAACGCTGCATCCAATTCGGCGAGCAACGAATCGCGGCGGCGTTCAATCAATGCATCGACGAGCGAAATCAGTCTTTCGTCCGCGGCCGTTCCGAATAATCGGTGCACGTCGGCCGCCGTGATCTTTTCGCCCCCGAAGGCAAACAGTTGATCGAGCAGCGACTGGCTGTCGCGCATCGAACCCGCAGCGCGGCGGGCAACAAGTTCCAAAGCAGCCGGCTCAATTTCGATTTGTTCGGCCTCAGCAATCTGGCTGAGCCGCCCCACAATGTTCGCCGTGGCAATTGTGGTGAAATCGAACCGCTGGCAGCGTGAAAGGATCGTCTCGGGAACCTTGTTCGGTTCGGTTGTGCAGAAGACGAACTTGACGTTCGGCGGCGGCTCTTCAAGTGTCTTCAACAGCGCGTTGAACGCCCCTTTTGACAACATGTGAACTTCATCGATGATGTACAATTTGTACTGCGAGCGCATCGCCTTGATGTTCACGTTCGAACGGAGCGTGCGGACGTCGTCGACTCCGTTGTTCGAGGCCCCGTCGATTTCCATCACATCCATGTCGGTTCCGGCGGCAATCGCCTGGCAGATGTCACATTCGTGACAAGGGATGGCATCTTCGACGTTGGGACAGTTGAGTGCCTTGCCGAGAATCCGCGCCATCGAGGTTTTGCCAACGCCGCGAGCGCCAGTGAATAAATACGCGTGTGCGACACGGCCGGAACGGATGGCGTTTTGCAGCGCCTGCGCGACGTGCTGCTGCCCCACGACATCGGCGAATGTCTGCGGACGAAATCGCCTCGCCAGCACGGTGTAATGTCCGGTATCGTCAGACATGCTCTTCTCGCATTAGGAGTGTGACTAAATGCAGGTTGCAACACCCGACAATCTGCTATTCCACAGGCACTGGGTGCCACTGGCGTGTCGCCAGTGCTTTGGTCCCAGAATTGGCGACACGCCAGTGGCACCCGACGGAACTAAGGAACTGCGATTGTACCGATTCTTCTTCGGAAGCTGAACGGCCCGCCGAATATCGGCGCAGCGGAACGCGGAGAACAAAACGCTATCTCCGCATGCACCTGAGGGTTAGCAGTTAGGGCTGCTTCGGTTAGGATCTGACCCGGTTCCCACGTCCTCACCACAATTGGAGATAGCGTTTCGCCCTCCGCGTTCACGTGCATTATCGGGGCGAAGCGGCGGACGTCAAGTGAGTGGAACCGGATTGAATTCAGACAGTTGATTTAACGGGTCGAATAGCAACGGAAAGTACTGCCCGCTCAATGGTTGACCAGCCGGAATCGCCGAAGTTCCATCCAACAGCGGTTTGTCGGAATCCGAACACACACCGTCTCTTACGACGTTGAGGACGGTCGCCCTGCGGGGACGCTCGGTCCGATTTTCAAACGAACCGTGAATCATCAGCGGGTGATGAAATGAGCATTCGCCCGCCTTGAGTTCGATGGGGATTGGCTGCTGAAACGTTTCCCACTGATTGTCGGTTAGCGTCTGGTGGATGGCCTCCATGTCTCCGGCTAACCCCGTAATCGGCAGCAAATCCCAACGGTGACTGCCCGGCACATAATGCACGCAGCCATTTTCTCGATCGCTGTCGTCCAAGCCGATCCAACAGGTCAGATGAGCCATCGGACACGTTCGCGTCCAGTAGGAATAATCCTGATGCCAGGCGACAACTCCGCCGTGGTGTGCTGGCTTGCAGAAGAGCTGATCGTGCCAGAACCGCACCGCGCCGCCCAACAATTGGCCGGCGGGAACCGTAAACGCCGGATTCCAAAGCAGGTCGTGAAATCCCGTTCTCAGCCGCCATGCGCCCAAAGCATGAAACAAAACATTGTCGGGGTCTTGCGATTCGTTGGTGTGATACTCGTACCACAGATCGCTTCCAGCATGATCTGGATTCGCGAATTCCGACAACTCTTCCCGCAACGCGGCAACCTGTCGATCACTCAGAACGCGAACACCGTGCAGGTACCCATGCTCGTGATAAAAACTCACCTGTTCGTCGGTCAGCTGAAAGGACTCGCATTCTTCCGATGAGGGCGAGCAGGAAAACAGGTTGCCGACGGAGTTGTGAATCGTAGAAAGATCGGTCTGGGGCATGTTGTCTCTTCGAATTCGGCAGACCGCTCTTACGCATTGAAAACTGTAACACTCACCGCCGCGTGTTACTTCGGCTGCTTGCGACCGGCGGCCTTGCGGGACAGGCTGCGCGTGTACGCATCGTAGGCTTCCCGGAATTCGGCCGGCACGGGTTTACGTCGTGGGGCAACGCCGCCGGACGATTGATCGCGGTCGGATCGTCCTTGCCGGAGTTTGTAACCTTTCAGGAATTCTTGAAGCTGTTGTTTCTGAGCTGCCGACTTCGGCGACTCGTCTTCACCCGGCCGTTTGACCGTGCGTTTCATTCGTTCCAGATATCTGCGGAGGTCGTCCTTCGTCCAACCGAATTCATCGAGCAGTTTCTGATCGGTCTTGCCGTCATCAAGATCTTCCTGGAGTTTCTTCAACACCAAATCGGTCGCCTTGCGGTTGTACTCGAGGTTGGCTTCTTCTTCCGCAGCGATGTCGCCTTCACTCCCACCGGATTCTCCAGCCGGGCCTTGGTTCGCGCCGCCTCGGGCATTGCCGTCTCCCCCTTCGGGTTCGCCAGGCTTTGCGGCACCACCGCCTTTTCCAGGTTTGGCTTCGCCGGGCTTCCCTTCGCCCGCTTCTCCCTCGGCACTCTCTTTGCCCGGTTTTCCGGAGTCTTCCCCCGGCTTGCCTTCGCCCGACTTGCCGCTGCCGTCGGTCTTTTTCTTCCCTTCGCCGCGTTCATCGCCCGGCTTTCCTGGCTTGGACGGATCGGCTTGCTCTTGCATACCGGGTTTTTTCGATGAATCGCCGGCTCCCTGTTTGTTGCCGCCCTTTTTGCCCTGATCGCTCGGTTTGCCGCTGCCCTCTTCGCCGCCATCCGGTTTTTCTGACGACTGGCCGTCAGGTCGCCCTTTCCCTTTTAGCTCTTCGTTCCCCTTCTTAGTCTGCTCGTCCTGTTTCGATGACGGGCGATTGGGATCGGTTTCTTTCGGTTTGGTCGGTTGTGTATCGGGGTCGCCGTCTTTCGGTTTTTGTTCGCCCTTTTTCGTGTTGGGGGCGGGCTTGGCTTTGTCCGGATTCTTGCTGCCGGTGCCTTCTCCCTGTTCTTTTTTGGGATCGCCGTTGGGTTTGTCATTGCTCGGTCGTGTCGCCGGTTTTTCGCCCGGTTTACGATCGAGTTTGTTTTTCGCCTTTACGGGATCGGCATTCGGATCGTCATCGGCCGATGCGGGGCCTTTTTCGTCTCCGTCGGCCTTCTTGCGCTGGGCGTCTTTCGAATCGTCGGCCGGCTTTTCGTTTCCGTCGAGCGGCTTCTCCGTCTTGTTGGCATTATCCGATCCGGGCTTCGTCTTCTCGCCACCGTCGCCCGGCTGATCTTTCTTGGGGGAATCGTCATCCGTCGCGGTTGGTTTTCCGGGCGAATCTCCTTTGTCGTCTCCGCCCTTTTTGTCATCGCCACTACCTTGATTACCGGAATCGCTCGGTTTCTTGCCCTCTTTCGGCTTCTCGGCACCTTCGGGCTTCTTGCCGTCGCCTGGTTTCTGCCCATCTTTCGGCTGTTCGCCGGGCTTTTGATTCTCGCCCTTTTTGCCTTCGCCCTGCTGGTCTTTCATCGGTGACTTGTCGTCGGGGCGCTCCTCGCCGGGTTTGTTGGGATCGGGTTGTTTCCCGTTTTCGTCCGGTTTCTTGTTGCCGCCTTTGTCCTGCTGTTTGTTCTTGTCGTTGTTTTTCTGCTCTTCGTCTTTTTTGCGTTGCTGATCGAGCAAACGACGCAGCGCTTCGGAATCATCGTCGCCTTCGGTATCGAGCGGTCGCTGCTCTTTCCCATTTTCGCCCGGTTCGTCTGACGGTTTCTTGTTTCCGTTATCCTGCGGTTTTGTTTCGGACTCTCCCGGTTTGTTGCCTTCGTCTCCCTTGTTACCGTCTGTCTTATTGCCGTTGGGAGTATCCTTCGGCTTTCCTTCACGGGGCTTGGGTTCGTCGCCGCCTTCCTTCGGGTCCTGCCCCTCGTCACCCGGTTCATTCTGTTTGTTTTCGTCACTCGGTTCCTGCTGTTGCTGCTCTGGTTTGCCTTGGTCGTTTTCGTCAGCTTCTGCTTCATCCAATCGTTGCTTGATTTTTGCGTGGTCCTCATCCAGTTGCTTGTCTGCATCTTCCTGGGGAATACGATCGATGATGCGCAGTTCGAGCAGTTGCTGCTTTTCGCTGAGGTTGCCCAGTGGCGTTTTGTTGTCGCGAGCCTCAACCCAATAGGTGATGACGTCGCCGACCTTGAGGTTCAGCGGTTTGAGATCCCAATCCCAGGTGCCGCGAAACTTCTTCTGCGGCCCTTTGAAAATCTCCGGACTGCGGGGCAGCACCTCGCCATTTTTCTCGCGACGCAGCGTAATGTACTGCAACTGGAAATCGGGATCGTGCGCTTCGATCAGCAGTGGGATGATGACATTCGCCGGCACTTCTAAATCGCCGCGCGGTTCGAGTAGTTCCACCACAGGCCGACGGTCGGGGCGAATTGTTTGCGTGTACAGAGTTGGCTCGGGGTCCGATTGTCCGTCGTCGGTCACGCAGAGAATGCGATAGCTGCGCGGGTAGGTGCCATCGGTGCGAAACTTCAGCGTCCAATTGGCGCGCAGTTGGTTTCCACCGGTGACTTGCATCCGCACTTCTTCGGCCTTGGTGGTGGCCGTCTCATCGTCGAAGAACTGCAGCACCGCCGTCTTGATCGGCTGATTGACCGTAGCGGCGAGGGTGACTTTCGTGCCTTCCCAGGCATCGATATTTCCGCCCGGCCGCATCTTGTTTTCAAACTCCATGTACTCTGGATAGACGTAGCGAATTTCATCGACGGTGGCCGACGGCGGTTGGTTGACCAGCACCCTATACTCGTCGCTCACAGCATCACCGGCGATGACGCGGAAGGTTGTGTTCTGCAGAATGCCGCGTCCGTTTTCACCGTTGAGTATGCCGCGGTATTGTTTCAGACCCTCTTCCACCTGCCGCATGCTGACCGGCTCATCGACAAACTTGCGGTCGGCGGTTGTGTAGCGCAGGGTGACCTCGTCGGGTACCTGCCCACTGAGATCGACGACAACTTCCAGCTGGGTTCGCGCCAGAACATCGACTTCCCGTTCGTGTGTGCGCGTCAGCGGTGGATCCGTGTGAAGATCGAGGATCACAGTGCGCGTGGCCGGCCCGACTTTCACAGGAGGCAGAAACGCCCGGGCAAACGAAATGTTCTTTTCGGAAATCACCGAATACAGGCAGGCAAATACGACCAGCCCTAGCAGCACGTATGCCGCTCGCATTAACGGACGGCGATCGACGGCTTGATCGACATCCATTTGCGACAACGCCTCTGCGGCCCGCTTCTCCAGCGAACCGCGGATCTCCTGCGGAATTTCCCGTCCGCCGCGTCTCAGGTCAACCAGGTTCAACAGCGAACTTTTGAGTCCCGGCTCGGTCGATTCAATCATCCGGGCGGCATACAGTCCGCTCACTTGCTTCAGGTAGGGGAGTATCACTTTCCACGTCAGCCAGACGGCGGTCACTGCGAGCAAACCGCCAACCATCGCGAAACGGGCCGTGTGACTGAACCCGCCAGGAACCAGCCAGTGATCGAGAATGGTGAAGAGCAGCAGGTAACCAACAACAAACGCAGCCACCACTGCCGTGGCGGTTACGATGTCGGTCCACTTGATGCTGTGGCGAGTTTTTTCGAGTTGGAAATCGACGTACTCGTCGAAATCGACGTACCCGGCCGCCGATTGTGATTGGGCCGTTTTCGGTTCAACTGTTTTCGGTTCAACTGTGGCCGGCATGTCGTTCATCTCCTGGAGAACCGTCCGCGACGTTTAAAGGTCGCACATCCACACCGTAACATCCGGTGGCAGCGATCGTGCCGATCATGCCGGCGCGCACACCCCTCCCGATGACTTCGACTTTCATTATAGGGTAATCGACGCGGATTCTGCCAGAATCGTTCCCGGAATTCGCCCGATTCCGTGCGATGCCGATACTGCCGCCGTCCGGTCGGGATTATTCCGGCAGAGCCGCCGTGCGGGCAGTGGATGTCGTGGAACTCTTCGCAAAGGCAGCTGCATCCGTCCGCCGGCCTTCGCGCTGGACGCGCAACACCACGTCGTCGAGGCGGGCTTCGGGCGACCAAACCTTGCTGACGCCGCCGCGATCGATGTTGATGCTGAGAAATGCCGTTCCCTCGTGGCGTTTCTGGTCGTCGAAAAATCCGCTGTGCGCCAGATCGACGAGCATCAAATCGAGTTGCTGCCGCGGGAAGTCGAGCACCCACACTTCGTCGTCCACCGACGGAGAAACTTCGGACGGCTGGTCGCTGCCGGGCAGCCAACTGATGTTCGACCGCAGCCGACCGAGGAACGACTGCGTCTGAGCAATTGACGGCTTTCGGGAAAGCCGCAGCGTTGCGCGAACCATCTCCGGCTTGTTCTGGGGATGCGGATACTCGATTCTCAAATCCGCATTCGACCGGCTGACTTCAGATTCCCCCGATGCTCGCACGATTTGATCGACGTTTCGTGCCAATGCTTTGTGACTGGCCGGAATTCGGTAAGAAATATCAACCCGCTGATACTGCGGAGCGCCGGAGTCATTCACCGCCACCTTGTGCGACATCGCGCAGCCGCCCGCATGAAATACGAAGACGGCCGACATCAAAAGGCAGACGATCGGTCCAGCGCAAAGTCGATTCACTTGTCGATATAGTCATCGCGAACGGGGTGAAAGATGTCGAGCGCCTTCGCTTCGCCATCCAAACCGACCACCCGATGCGTGACCCCCCCGGGTATGGTGTACATGTCGCCCGGGCCAAGCACCCGGTCTTCGTCACCCACAAAAAAGTGGGCGCGACCCTCCAGCATCATCCCCACCTGTTCGTGCGGATGCGAGTGCTCTTCGACCACGGCTCCCGGCTGGAATTCCACCAGACTCAGCATCATCTGCTGACCGGCCACAACGGTGATATCGACACCGGGAAAAATGGTCTTCGGCGCACATTGGGATTTATCGGCAAAATAGGCAGACATGCTGTAGATTCCTTGTGGAGTTTGTGGTGTAGCGGTCAGCTTTCAGCCATCAGCTTTCAACGGGCGAAAAACATCTCGTCCGATGTAATTTGCCCCGTTCAAGTGTTCTTCGAGTCGTAAGAGCTGGTTGTATTTGGCCAGTCGTTCGCTGCGGACGATTGAACCGACTTTGATTTGACCGGCTCCGGTGGCAACAACAAGATCGGCAATTGTGGCGTCTTCGGTTTCGCCGCTGCGGGCCGAGACGACCGGCAAATAGCCGTTTTCAATCGCCAGCCGAATCGTTTCCAATGTCTCCCACAACGTGCCGATTTGATTGAGTTTCACCAGCACGCTGTTCGCGGTGCCAGTGTCGATTCCCCGTTGTAGTCTCACGGAATTGGTGACAAACAAATCATCGCCGATGAGTTGAACGCGATCACCCAACCGTTCGGTCAAACGTTTCCAGCCGTCCCAATCGTCCTCGGCCAATCCATCTTCAATACTGATAATGGGATAGCGATCAACCCAGTCGGCGAGCAGATCGATCATCCCGTCACTCGATAACCGTTGGCCGCCATTCTCGGCCAATTGATATGTCCCGTCGGCATAAAACTCGGTACTCGCCACGTCGAGGCCGATCATTGCATCGGTGCCTGGCTCCAATCCGGCCGCCTCGATTGCCGCGATGACCAATTCGACCGCCTCTTCGTTGCTGCGAAGTTTCGGACCGAAACCCCCTTCGTCGCCGACGAGGACGCCTTCGTATCCGCGTTCGCATAACAGTTCGCCCAGTCGGCGATAAATGGTCACAATCCAATCGAGCGCCTGGCGGTACGATTTCGCCCCCACGGGAAGAACGAGGAAGTCCTGAAACTCGATGTTGTCACCGGCGTGCCGTCCACCGGAGATCATATTCACCATCGGCAACGGCAGCAGCGGACCGTTGCCGAGTGCGCCGTGGCCACGTCCCGCAAGCGGGTCGGCTAAATTGGGATTCGACTCTCGACACTCCTGCCAGATTTCTCCCAGATGCTCGACCAGTTGCACGCCTTTCGATTCGGCCGCCGCGTAGGCGGTCGCCAGCGAGACGCCGAGAGTCGCGTTGGCCCCCAGCCGCGACTTGTTGTCTGTTCCATCCAGTTCGCACAATCGATGATCGATGCTTTGTTGATCGTTGGCATCCATGCCGATGATGGCCGATGCGATTTCACCGCGCACGTTGGCGACGGCCTGCAGAACACCGGTGCCATCCAGCCGTGCGTCATCACCGTCGCGCAATTCGACTGCTTCAAACTTCCCGGTACTTGCGCCACTGGGGACAATCGCGCGTCCCGGCCGCGCACCGGTGCAGGTCACTTCGACTTCGACCGTTGGTTTGCCGCGGCTGTCAAGAACTTCTCGGGCGTGAACCCGTTCAATTCGACTCATGTCAATTTGATTTCAATCATTGTTTGTCAATGAAAAAAAAGCCCACGGATTGCAATCCGTGGGTCCCACCGGTGGGCGTTGTGATTCAATTACGCGGAATCTGATGCAACGTGTAGTGCCCGGTTGCGGGCCACAGTGGCGTCTTCGCATCTGTGCCGATCCGTCCGCAACTGACTTCGTACACGAAACCCTCGCGTAGACCGTTCACTTTCAGGCGCACGCTGCGACCATCTTCTGCGACTTCGGCGGCCGTCACTTCTGCACGGTGCCGTCCGGAATCGGGCGTGGCGTAGCTTCCCTGCCAGGCCCGCGTGTAACCGGAGATGGTGTAGTTGCCAAGTTTGGCCGTCGCCGTGCGATCGATTTCGCTTTGAAATTCAATCTCGAATCCGTCAGCCGTTGCGCGCAGTTCGCGAATGCCGTTGGGTAGTTTGCCGTTGGGGCGGAGCCGCGTGATCGCTCCGGTGTTTTGCCCACCCAGCCAGCCGCTGTCGTAAATGTTGCCAATGTAAATGTTGCCGTTCGGAGCGACGGCACCGCAGATGGGGCCGACGAAGTTGTCGTTGCCGACCCCCGAATTCGGGCGGCTAAAGTAATAGACGGCTCCCTGCGTCACGTCGCCCACTTTCTGCGTGGTGAATCGCACGAGAAATCGGCTGTCGTATTCACAACCGATGCCGTGTCCGGCGAGTGACCCCGAGAAACCCGGTTTTTTGGAAAAACCGGGTTTCTGAGCCGGCAGAAAGAACAAGCCGTTCACGCTTCGCGACCACGGGTGCGGCACCTGGATCGCGGGCGGATACGCCTTGGTTTTGGGATTCGGCTCGTGCCGACTCGGCACGCCGTAGTGTCGGCCGGGGACGAGGAGATTGATTTCGTTGAACGTATTCTGCACGCCCTGATTGTCGGTGACGAATATCTCGCCGGCCGGGTTGATCGCCAGGCCGGTGGGATAACGGAACGAATGGCCGACCGGAGTGATCTTGCCGTCGGGCGCAATCTTCAACACCTTGCCGCGCCACCGTGATTGTTCTTTGGGTCGAGTTTTCTGGGCGTAGTCGCTGCCCAGTCCAATATACAGGTTGCGTTGTTTGTCGCGGACGATGCCGGTGGCCCAGTCGTGGTAGTTCTCGTTGTACCCCCAACCGGTGGCGACGACAACACGTTGATCAGCTCGGCCGTCACCATCTTTGTCGCGGAGCAGCAGTACTTCCGGCTTGTGGGCGACAATCAAATCGTCGCCGTCGGCAATGATGCCGAACGGTGAGGCAAGTCCTTCTTCAAACAACGTCAGCTTGTCCTGCACGCCGTCCCCGTTGCTGTCCTCGGCGATATAAACGTCGCCCTTGAGCGATGTGAAAGCGAGTTTGCCGCTGGGGGTGAAGGTCATCGCAGTGGGCATGATCGCCCGTGAGATCGGCAGGCGAACGCCATCGTAACCGGGTACCGAAGTCACCTTTTCGACCTTCGGCGGATCGGCCGGTTTGGTCTTCAGTTCCCCCGACTCCAACTTGAGCGAACTGGTGTAACGTAATTGGGCCATTCGGCCAATCGGTCCAGGATTGCCGTCAGGTGCGATCACCTTCATCTTGATGAATTCGCGGCCTTTTGCAGCCGGAAACAATTCCCACCGACCATCGAAACTGTGGGACGCCTCGATCCGATGGACACCGGACGGCGATTTCGTCGCCGGACGTGAAATCAATACGTGATGGTCGTCGGTGACAAAGCTTCCATTTCCCCCCGGGCGATTCGGCCCGATCACGGTCACTTCACGTGTCCACCCAGCGCGTTCACCAGCCTTCGCAGCCCTAATTGGCCTAATGTCTTCAATAAAATCGACCAGGTGGACCTTCCCGTTCACCGTAAAGGGCACCCGGTATAGAAACATCGCATAACCATCGCTTGTGACGTATCCAGTCATCCGACCGTTGGTTCCGTGTTCCCGGGTGGGGAAGATCAGTTTCTTGTTTTTTCCCTTCATAGGCAGCAGTGCAAAGTCGGATGCCGGCTGAAAACCGGTCATCACCGGGACGCCGGCCATGTCCCAGAACCAACTCTTGCCCTGGGTGCGTTGGCGGGCGAAATCGCCGACGGTCCAGGCCCGCAGCGAGAACGTGTTGAGATCGAACAGCATGTTGTGGCCGTTGTTCAAACCAATGGCGAATGCCCGGGGTATGTAGCCGCCGCCGTTTTCCTTCGGGTTCGTGAAGACGTCGCGGACAATCCGCGCCCGTTCGCCCGGCTTCACCACCCAAAATTGTTCGACGGACGACGGGTCGGTGGGCGGCGTAAATTTGGGATCGTTCAACGCATCCCAGGTGGCGGCCAATTGGCGGTCGATGTCTTCGTCGAGAAGTTTCGGGGCCGCCTTCACATACGAGGGCATTTCCATGCCGGGAACAATTCGCGCCGGCGCGCGTGTCCAGCGGATGTAGAACTCGCGCCGCATGTGTTTTCCCAACGCCATCAAATCCGAGCCACGCGTTCCCAGTGCCACATTGCGCGGCGTGTAACTGCCCACCTGATGGCAGGCGATGCAACTGAACCCCTTGGGACCAACCAGCGAATGGCCGTCAACCAGCGTCTGCGAATTATCAGTCTTGGCCGGCTTCGAGAAGGCGATAGCCGCCGGGGCATCGGCGGGAATGCGGTCGTGGCCGATCAGATATGCCTGCAGGTCGCGTTTTTCTTCCTTGCTGTGTTTGAACCGCGGCATTCGCACACTCAACCACGGCAGACGTCGATCCTTGCGATCTCCGCTGACGGCTTCTACCAATGCTCTGTCCAGCAATTTGTCACCGACAGAATTCAGCGCGGGTGGAATCAATCCTTGACTCTTGCCCTGCAGTTCTGAATCAACCCGCGCCATCTGGCCGGCGACGTTAACGATTCCCTTTGCCCCGCCGCGTGGATGACACGCCAGACAACTGCGTTGTTCCAAAACTTGTTGCCCCCGCGCGAATGATCCCGCAGGAGATAGCGAGCCGGTGCGCGATTTGACATACGCCGTGACCGCTTCGTGATCGATGGCCGTGTACAACGGCCGACCGATTTTCAGGTCGGGTCGAGCAGTGATGCAGGTTTGCGACCAGTCTTCAATCGGCTGCGACAAGTCGGGCATGTCGGCCACGTTTGCCTTCAAGCCGTCAATCGTATGGCAGGCGGCACAGCGCGCCGTTTCGACGAGTTGCCGGCCTGCGGCAATGATCGACTTGTCGCCTGCAGCCGGGCTGCTTTGTTCGCTGTCTTGAGCGAGAAACAACACCAGTTGTCGGCGTTCGGTCGTCGTCAGTTTCATGTTCGGCATGCGGTGATCGGCGTTCAGTTTGGCCGGATCGCTTAACCAGGAATTCAGCCAGGCAGGTGAACGCTTCGCGCCGATATTCGTCAGATCACCGCCGCCCCACGGACCGCTCTTGCCCTGCTTGCCCGATGTATGACAGGCGAGGCAGCCGACCGATCGCAACAACACCTGTCCCGCTCGTCGGTTTGTTTTGCGGTCCTTCTCTTTCGTCTTACCGGGCGATTGCAGTTTCAACGGCTTTGATTGATTGACGAGAAATGCCGCGACCGCTTTCGCCTGTTCATTGTCGAAGCCAAAAGTCGGCATACGGGAATGTGCCGACGCTTTGTCCGGGTCGAGCAGTTGTTCAATGAGATGCTGTTCGCTCAAACCGGCCGCGACATGCGTTAACGCCGGTGCCGCCGGGCTGGGCAATTCGAGCTTGCGAACGTGACAGCGATTACAGCGATGCGAGTCGAACGCGATGCGTCCCTTTTCAATCTGCGCGATGGTTTTTGAACTCTCTTCGCGAAACAGCAGGTGCGCGGGCAGCGGTTCTAGGCCGAAGGAATCGGACGACCAGAACAGTTGCAGCCGCGCCGACTTGCCCGTTTTGGTGAAGTCGATCATCAACGGTGTTTCACCGAAACCGAGCGAGATTTCTTTGCCGGTTGCCCAGCCTGCTTTATCCTCGGATGCTTCCAAAACCGATTTGCCATCCACGGTCACCCGCACGCGGCCCTGCACGTAGGCATGAAACGTGTACTTTGCTTCCCGCCGCATCAACAGATTGCCGTTCCACTTCGCCGAGAAGGAACCGCTTGGCAAGCGAACATCGGGAGTATCTTCGCCCCAGATAAACGAAACGTCCGCATCGACCCGTTCCACGGTCTTCTCGGCAACGGAGTATCGTGCCAGCAAACCGGGCGGAAAATCTTCGTCGTCGAGTTGTGCCAGGGCGGTTGACGGAATGAGCGCGGCGACGATGACAAGCAGTCTTATCGGCCTCGATATCACGGCATCTGGGAGGGCGAAGCTCCCGCTGAGCCGCGTGTCCGAACGTCGTACAGCTTTGCGGCTCGGCAGGAGCCTCGCCCTCCCATGTTTTGACACGGCTTCCTGGCGACAAGAAAATCGGCGAAACGCCATATTGCGGCTCCGGAGTTTAATTTGAAGCGTTACGGGCTGTCGGCTGCGGAAATTCGATTATACTGATCGCAGCAGCCGAATTCACCGTAGCGGACAGGACGCCGATGACTGCAACCCATTCCAACTGGCCAACGCTACTCGATGCGTTTCGCAGTGAGGCCGAGACAATCGCACTTGGTGGCGGACAGAAAGCGATTGAGCGCCAACACGGCAAGAATCGTATGACGGCGCGCGAGCGGATTGCGGCGCTCATCGATGGCGGCAGCGAATTCTTCGAATTGGGCCGCTGGGCTGCGTGGAACATGTATGACGAATGGGGACCCGCACCGGCGGCGTCTGTGATTTGCGGCATCGGCCGCGTGTCGGGCCACGACACCATGATCATCGCCAACGATGCCACCATCAAGGCGGGCGCGTTCTTTCCCGCGACGGTTAAGAAAGTGCTGCGGGCGCAGCGAATCGCGATGGTCAACCGGCTGCCGTTGATTTATCTCGTCGATTCGGCCGGCGTGATGTTGCCTTTGCAGGACGAAGTCTTTCCCGATGAAGACGACTTCGGCCGCATCTTTCGGAACAATTCCGTGCTGTCGGCAATGGGCGTGCCACAAGTCGCCGCAATTATGGGGAACTGTGTCGCGGGGGGCGGGTATCTGCCGGTGCTGTGCGACACGTTGGTGATGACCGACGGATCGGGCCTGTATCTGGCCGGTCCGGCATTGGTCAAAAGTTCGATCGGTCAGACCGTCACGCACGAAGAACTTGGCGGGGCCGAAATGCACGCGTCGATCAGCGGGACGATTGATTTTCGCGAACCAGATGAAGAGGCGTGTATTGCCCGCTTGCGAGCGTTGGCGGCGACTTGGGCCGCGAAACCGCAAGCGGTGGAGTTTCGACGTGATGAAAATGGCGGAGCCGAACCGGCGCGCACTAGCGACGACATCTACGAATTATTCACGCTCGACGCGCAGGAAAACTATGAGGTGCGTGAACTGCTCGATTGTGTCATCGACGCTGACAGCTTTCAGGAATACAAAGCGGAATTTGGGCAGACGTTGGTTTGCGGTTACGCTCGCATTGGCGGCGAGAGCGTCGGCATAATCGCCAACCAGCATCATCCTGTGAAGACCGGCCGAGGCGAACTGCAACTGGGCGGCGTGATTTATCACGACTCGGCCGACAAGGCCGCCCGTTTTATAATGGACTGCAACCAGACCTGGACGCCGCTTGTTTTTCTCTCCGATGTGTACGGCTTCATGGTGGGTCGGAATTCCGAACAGTCGGGAATCATTCGGGCCGGTGCCAAACTGGTCAACGTCATCTCCAACAGCCGCGTGCCGAAACTGACGATCATCACCGGAGGCAGTTACGGGGCCGGCAACTATGCACTGTGCGGCAAAGCGTTCGACCCGCGTTTCATTTTCGCCTGGCCGACGGCCCGCTACGCGGTGATGGGTTCCAATCAGGCAGCGGGAACATTGCTGGATATTCAGATCGCTGCCATGAAACGAGCGGGCGAAGATCCCGATGCCGAAGAGATGGAAGCGTTGCGGCAGAAGATCGTTAACTCTTATGATGAACAGACCGATATCCGCTACGCTGCGGCGCGGGGCTGGGTTGATGAAATCATCGAGCCGGCCGCTACGAGGGCGGCACTGATTACGGCACTCAGGATTTCGACGAGGCATGCAGAGGACGAGCCGTTTCGCACTGGCGTGTTGCAGGTGTGAGGGGGATGCGGCCGGAACGGGAGGCGTCAGATGCGGCGCAATTTGATTTCACTGTTCATGCTGCTGGCGGTCTCCACGCAGATGTTGGTTTTCGGGCGATGCGACGAGCGAACCGGCGATTCGCCATCGAGTGAAACGATTCGTCAATGGACGGTGGACCTCGATTCCAACAGCTTTCGCATTCGCACGCTGGCCACGCGTCGTCTCATCGGAGCAGGGCGACTTGCGGCGGATCCAGTTGGCCGCGCCATTCAACATGGTGGAACGGAAGTTCGCGAGCGAGGGTTCCTGATTCTTCGCCGGTTGATCAAATCGGACAACCTGGACGCCTCGACCGAAGCTGAACGTGTCCTCGATACGCTCTCGAAAGCTGACTCAGCGCCGGTTGCGGTTCGCTCTGCCAAGATTGTCGCCGATTTCCACCGCGATCAACTCCGCCTGACGATTCTTGAGATTCAAAAACTGGGCGGGCAAGTGTCTGTTCGATCCGGCAAGGCCGACCGTGTCCACATTCGCAAGAACTGGAAAGGGGGCGACGATGGACTGAAATTGCTGCGTCGCTTGCCCGATGTCACCTGGCTGAGCCTCGAAGATTCCCAGGTTACCGATGCCGGTCTCATTCATATTGCGGAGCTGAAAAACCTCAAATACATCTATTTCGGACACAGCCGCGTGAAGGGTCCCGGGCTTGTTCACCTCAAGCAACTGAAGAACCTCTACCATCTCTCATTACGGTACATGCCAGTCGAAGATCAATGGCTGCGGCACGTCGGCGAGATGTCGCAAATTCAATCACTGGGTCTCGACGACACGCCGGTGACTGACGACTCTCTGTTGTTGTTGGAGAAAATGACAAATCTCAAGGCCCTGTGGCTCGACCGCTCGAAAGTGAGCAGCGAGGGTCTTGCGAGGCTGAAACCGTTCGTCAAGATCGAGAAGCTCGATCTTGACGGATTGACGTTTGACGCCAGCGATCTCAAGCATCTCGAATCGTTGCCGAAACTTGCCACGCTCTACCTGAACGACATGCCGTTGACCGACGCCGATTTGGTTCATTTGGAGCCAATCGAAACATTGCAGAGATTGTATCTGAGTGGCACCAAAGTTACCGCGGCAGGAGTCGCCCGCTTCAAGCAGGCCATGCCGAAAGTCAAAGTCAGCCGTTGAGCCGCGCGTGACACTTTCACGGATTTCTCTGAAAAAGGGCGCCTGTGGCAGAGTCTTCGATGCCACAGCGATCGCTCCTTCTGGGGGCTGCGCTCCGAAAACGTCGCTTCGACCCCAGGCACCCTCTTTTGCCTTGAACAACCCCACAGTTGGGTTCAACGCCCGGCAGACTTGACGTTGCCGCGATCGGCTTGTCATGCTCTTTGCTGGTCGATCTCGCCCGATGCGCACCGCAGCGGCGGCCAACGAGACTTTCGATTCGCCAATCCAAAAGGTTCCCGAATGAAACAGAAGTTCGCAATCGCCGTTTCCGTAGTTTCGATGATTGTCGTAGCTGCAATTGTTTCCGGCAAACAATCGCCGAAGCCGAAGACAGAAACGACGAAGACAGCGACCGGAATTGTATTTGACGACGCGAACAATAACCTGCGGTTCGATGAGGGCGAGAAACCACTTTCCGGCATTCGCGTCTCCAACGGGCGGGACATCGTCCGGACCGGCGACGATGGTCGGTATCGATTGAGTGTGTCAGACGACACCATGCTGTTCGTCATCAAGCCGCGCGGCTGGCGGACCCCGCTCGATGAAAACAAGTTGCCCCAGTTCTATTACAACCACAAACCCAAAGGTTCGCCAAAACTCAAATATCCCGGCGTCTCGCCGACCGGCGCGCTTCCCAAATCGGTTGATTTTCCACTGTACGCGCAGAAGGAGCCGGAAGAATTCCGCGCGATACTGTTCGGCGATCCTCAGCCGCGAAACCAGAAGGAAATCGATTATATTTCGCACGATGTGATTGAAGAACTCGTCGGCACCGATGCCTCGTTCGGCGTGACGCTGGGGGACATTATGTTCGACGACTTGTCTCTGTTTCCCTCACTCTCGCGTTCGATCGCGCTGCTGGGAATCCCGTGGTATAACGTCATCGGTAACCACGACATCAACTACGATGCAACGCACGACCGGTTCAGCGACGAAACATTCGAGCGAGCCTTTGGGCCGGCTTACTATTCGTTCGATTACGGCCAGGTG
>JABISG010000046.1 GCA_018699955.1 Planctomycetaceae bacterium
ATGGCCGATGGCATCGCTTGGAGAATACTCGCCCGGTTTCGGTGGGGTTCGTCGCGCCTTGGGATTCCCGTTGGCCCAGCGTTCTTTTCCGGTTCGCATTTCGATGCAGCGAAAACTGCCGCGCGAAGCACGGTGTGCCTTCGCCTGCACGTCGCGCAGGTCAAAACCATAGAGATGCCCGTCAATCAGCACGCTGGAAGCGACATCGTTCGACATCAACTGTGACTCCCAAACCCGCTCATAAGACGCGTCGGTGCCGCCGGTCAGTTTCAGCAACTGCGATCCCCCACGAAACGGGCCGGAAATCCAGACGTACGGTTCGGAATAAATCGGCCACGCGGCGTGTTCGTCGTATCCCGATGACAACGGGACCCGCCAGAGTTGCCGCCCCGTCTTCAAATCGAACGCGGCCAGCACGTATTCGAGGTAACCCAGCACCTGCCGATGACCATCCACGGTAATGGGAAGAGCAGGGGTGTAGCTGGCCGAGTCGTCACCCGATTTCCAGAGGGTCGATCCATCGTTTGCATCGAGGGCCACCATGCTGGCGCCCTTACCGCCCACCGGTAAAATGACCATGCCGTCCACAACTGTTGGCGTGCAGGAGTAACCGAATTCGGTGCCACGGCCGTCAAACTTCTCCGTCACATTGACCGACCAGACCAGTTTGCCCCGCTTGGACAAGCAGCCGACAAGACCACTCGGTCCGGCAAAGTAAATGCGGCCCGATGCAATCGTCGGTGTTGCACGCGGCCCCGGATACAAGCCGGTCGCCTCGAACGGCCAGTCGTACCAGTATTCCCAGATGGTATCGCCGCTCTCGGCGTCGAGACAGACGACGTACTGTCCCGCGAGCGTTTGATACTGCGTGTAGACCCGGTCATCGGAAACGACAAATCCCGAATACCCCTGCCCAAGTTCCCGCACCCACAACACCGGAGGCCCATCGGCGGGCCACGAATCGGCAAGATTGATTTCCGCCGAATGCCCGTCGTAGTTCGGCCCTCGCACAAATGGCCAACCCGCGTCGTCTGTTTCCGCCGGCAGAAACAAATTGACTGGGGTCTGCTCGGCAGTCGGTGAAGACGATCCCGCCGGCTGCCGGGAGGTGCCACTTTCCTTCACAGCCAAAGCATCGACTGTCCCCAGCAGCAGCAGCAATGCCGTCAAAGCAAACGTCGTTTTCGCCCAGTTGGATCGATGAAACATGAACAATCCCACGCGAGGCGCCGTATGATTCGCCACTTTTCTCTCTGATCTTCCGTGCTACCCCTCACCACCATTCATAGCGTCTCGGACGATGTCGGCATCGAAGTAGTTGGTCGACATGCCGGCATCGACGACGAGTCCTTGCGAGTTGATGCCGGAAGATCGTGGGCTAAGCAGGAAGGCAACGGTGTTGGCAACTTCGCCGGTCTCGACGGCACGGTTGCGGAGCGTGGCCTTCTCGGCGAACAGATAGCTATCGACGTAACCGGGAATGCCGGCCGAAGCAGACGTCTTCAGTAGCCCCGGACAAACGGCGTTGAAGCGAATGCCCGAGAACTTTGAAAACGATTTGGCCAGAAAACAAACGGATGAATCGAGAGCCGCTTTGACCGGGGCCATGTAACCGTAATTCTCAGCGGCCATGCGAGTCGTCGAAATCGAAATCGTCACGACGCTGCCGTCCGTTTTATCCAAGAGATCGCCGAAGGCGTTTGAAACGGCGACCAGAGAAAAACAGGAAATGTCAATCGCCTGCAGGAACGCCGCACGCGGTGTTTCGTGGAACGGCAGCCATCCGGCCGAATAGTCGGCAAACGCAATCGAATGCACGATGCCATGAATCTGCGTGTGTGATTTGCCCACGTCCTCGCGCAAACGATCGATTTGCGATTGATCTTCGACATCGCAAACGAAGACGCGTTCGGGATCGACGATCTTCGAGACGGTTTCCTTTCGCTGCTCGCTGCGCACCGAATAGATAACGTTTGCGCCGGCTTCTTCCAGCACGCGTGCCACATGCCAGGCAACGCTTTTGCGGTTGGCCAGACCGAAGATGAGGACCGTCTTGCCGTCGAGTTGCAGGAAATTCATTCGTTTCTCGGTTCGCGAAGCCGCAAGCGATTGGGTTGGTTCGCGGTGCCGGATTGCCAACCGCGAGTCAACGGCCACTCTGTCACAATCGGCCGACGAAAGCAACGAAATGAGAACTCCAACCAGTGGAGCCGACAAAAGGATTACCTTTTGCGTCACAAAGCCGTAGAATCAAAGGGCGGGCTGCCGAGACCACACAATGATTACAGCGAGAGGATTCAGTGCTATGAAGTGCCATCACGGAATTGTCTGTTTGTCGGCAGTGTTGTTTGCTCTTTTTACAGCAACACCGGTGGCGGCCGAGAAGCCGCGCACTTCAAAGAAGGAAGTAAAGCCTGCAGTCGAACTCAAAGTTCGTAGCTGGAAAGGGCTGCAGAAGCTGGTTGCCGCGCACAAGGGAAAGGTGGTTGTCGTCGATATCTGGACGACGACTTGTGGCACGTGTGTCGAGGAATTCCCAAAATTCGCCGCGTTACAAAAACAGTTTCCGAAGGACAAGATCGCGTTGATTTCGCTGAACTGCGACTACGACGGCATCAAAGACAAACCGCCCGAGTTTTATCGTGCGGATGTGACGAAGTTTTTGCGGAAGCAGAACGCGACGTTCGAGAACGTCATGCTGAACATTGCGTTTATCGATTTTCTCGATCAAGTCGATCTGTCATCGACGCCCGCCGTTCTCGTTTACCGTCCCAACGGAAAACTGGCCAAGCGGTTCGACAACGACAAAGCCGAGAAACTCGAGGATGAATTCACAATCAAGGACGTGAAACAGCAAATTGCGAAACTGTTGAAAAAATGAGTTTTTCATCGCCGATTCGTGAAACAACTTTGCTCACATTTCACGTCTTTGAAATAGACCGTCTTTGCGCGTCCTCTGCAACTTAGCGCCTTTGCGTCAAGCTTCCACCAGGACACGGGCATTCCCAATCATCCTGTAAGGTCACCTCTGTGTTCAGCTCCCGTCTTTCAACCAAATCGCTGGCGCACCTTTGCCGGTCGCTGGGGACGATGCTGGATTCGGGAATCGATGTTCAGCGTGCGTTTCAACTGGCCGCCGGCAAGACGAGTGACCCGCGTTCGAGAAGTGCGCTGGCTCGCATTTCGCTGGGGATCTCACAGGGCGAAGACATCACCGAGGCAATGCAGGAGCAAGGGCACACTTTCCCCGACCTCGTCATCGACATGGTGAGCGTCGCCGAGCAATCCGGCGCACTGCCCGAAATCCTGGAAGGTCTGGCAGATCATTACGACAATCTGCTGAAGTTGCGGAAGTCGTTCATTGCGGCCATTGCCTGGCCGGTGATCGAGTTGCTGATGGCGATTTTTATTATCGCGGCGGCGATCTGGATCATCGGCATGATCAGCGGAAGCGGCGACAGCGCCGGTGCCGATTCCGACCTCAATTTCGACATGTTGGGCTTCGGCCTGTCGGGCGGCAGTGGAGCCCTTCTTTGGCTGGCATGCACCTTGGGGCCGTTGATTGGAATGGTTGTCGGCTACAAAATCATCAGCAGCACGCTCAGCGGAAAACGCTTTGTCGATCCGATTTTGATGCGGATTCCCGTTGTGGGGAACTGTATGCGAGCGTTTGCCATCGCTCGTTTTTCGTGGGCATTCTATCTGACGCAGCAGACCGGCATGCCGATGAAACAGAGCCTGATCGCCAGCCTGCGGGCGACAGCCAACGGTGCATTCATTGCTCGGACGCGGATCATCGTCGATCGAATCCAATCGGGCGATCACCTGACCGAAGCCTTGGCCGCAGCGGAGATCTTCCCCGAAGATTTTCTGCATATGGTCGATATCGGCGAGACATCCGGCACCGTCCCGGAAACGTTGCACCGCCTGAGTCCGAAGTTCGAAGAGCAGGCACGACGTACTCTGAAGGCGCTGTCGGTCGCCGGTGGCGTGATGGTGTTTTGCGTGGTCGCACTGTTGATCGGATACATCGTCATCAGTGCTGTCGCGAACTACGCCGGAATGATCGAAGACTTATCGAAACCGATGTAGTGCAGGCGAATGTTGGTTCGGATGGGTGACAGCCGGCAGGGGAAACCGTACAACGGGGTCTGTCGCGTGACGCTCGGTTGCCATCGCTTCCATTTTCTGAAGTTACACTGTTGCCAGATTGTAGCTGGATTCGCAAGAATTCAGACTTTGACGCGATGCGAAAATCATCTGAATTCTTGCGAATTCAGCTACGCCGGGCCAAAGGATCAGTTCTGTCTGTGTCTGCTTTTGAATTTCATCTTGATGCCGTCGATGAACGGACTTCCGCCAGGGCAGGGCGGTGGGTGACGCCGCATGGGACGGTTGAAACGCCCGCGTTTATGCCGGTCGGCACGCTGGCGGCCGTCAAAGGGCTGACGCCCGATCAACTGCGAGCGGCCGGTGCGCAAATGGTGTTGGCCAACACCTATCACCTCGCTTTGCGGCCCGGTGCCGATGTCGTCGCCGAGTTGGGCGGGCTGCATGGGTTCATGGGTTGGGACGGCCCCATTCTGACCGACAGCGGCGGGTTCCAGGTTTTCAGCCTGGCGAAGCTTGCCCAGCTGGACGACGAACAGGTGGTATTCCGCTCGCATATCGACGGCAGCCTGCTGGAACTCTCGCCCGAACGTGCGGTCGAAATCCAGCAGCAGTTGGGGGCCGACTGTATTATGTGCCTCGACGAATGTCCGCCTTCGGATGCAGCACCGGAGAAAATCAAGGCTGCCGTGGATCGCACAACCCGTTGGGCAACCCGCTGCCGCGATGCCCAAACACGAGATGATCAGGCGCTGTTCGGCATTGTTCAGGGGGGCACCGATTTATCGTTACGGGAACGCTCGGCCGAGGGTCTGCTGCCGCTGGATTTCGCCGGCTACGCCGTCGGTGGGCTGAGTGTTGGAGAACCGCCACCCGAAATGTACCGAATTCTCGACGGAACAGTCCCCATGCTGCCGACGGATCGGCCGCGATATCTGATGGGAGTTGGAACACCGACCGATCTACTGGAAGCGGTTTCGCGAGGCATCGACCTGTTCGACTGTGTGATGCCGACACGGAACGGGCGAAATGCGACGGCATTTACCAGCGGCGGCGTGGTGCGGCTGCGAAATAAGAAGCATCAGCGGGAATCGGCACCATTGGACCCCGAATGCGACTGTTACGTCTGCAAGCAGTTCAGCCTCGGTTATTTGCGACATTTGTTCATTGCCCGCGAAATGCTCGGCCCGATTTTGATCTCATTGCACAACATTGCCTACTATCAGCGATTGCTGCGAGATCTGCGAAAAGCGATTCAAAGTCAAACGGTCACCGAGTTTCGGTCGGTCCGCCTTGCCGGTTGGAACGTCTCTTCCTAAGATACGCAGAGCTTGGAGATGCCAATGTTTCGCATGAGGCGACTCATTTGTGCAGAACAACAGAGATCAACGTGTCGTATTCCCCAAACCAGCCCGCCGCGCAAGCAAGGGTTTGACCAGTCGTTCTGCCGGGACGCACACTGCTTTCCCCGTGGATTGGTCTGCTTCATCAAGGCCGCTTAATGCTCGATTCGATACAACAGTTCCTGATTTTTGCCGCCGACGAAGCGCCTAAACCACAGCCGGAGGGTCTCAGTGGTCCGCTGATGTGGATCATGCCCGCGTTCCTGATCCTGCTGTTGTGGCAGTTCATGTTCAATCCGCGCAGGCGGGACGAAAAGAAACGCGCAGAAATGGTGAGCGCGTTGAAGAAGAACGACCGCATCGTCACCATCGGCGGCATCACCGGCACAGTGGCAAGCGTTTCGGAAGACGGTAAGTACGTGACGATCAAGGTGGAAGACAACACGCGAATTAAGATGCTGGCATCGAGCATTCAGACTGTTGTGGGTGACGAAACCAGTGACGCGTCGGGGGATTTGGCCAAATCGAGCTAGGTTGAACCACAGCGTTGAACCACGGCCATCCAACGGCAAAACGACTGTAGGACGGGTAGGAGTTCCCATCCTGCGAATGCAGTAACTAACCATTCGCCAATTCTGAGCGAATGCCAGGGAGAGAAGAGACAGATGAACGATTTTGGACTGGGCGGGTTGTTGCTGGCACAGACAGACGAAGCGGCGGAAGCCGTTACCAGCGTCGCGAAAACCGTGGAGGTCGCGGAGACTTCTGATTCGAGCAGTTGGATAATTCTCGCGGTGATCGTCGCGATTTTCGCCGTGCCGATCCTGCTGGGAAATCTGTTAGCCACGGCTCTCAAACTGAAGGACATGGGGGGCCGGTTTTCGGTCGTGCTGCTGGCCTTCACGTTGGGTGTCGCTCCATTCGCCTGGCATCTCTACGACGGCAATCAGAACGGGCTGACCGTTCAAGCCAGCTTCAAGAATGCGATACGGCTCGGTATCGACCTGGAAGGCGGAACGAACCTCATCTTCGAGGTCGACCATAGTGCCTCGGAAAAGGAAATCACCGATCAGGTGATGGACCAGATGGTTGGCGCCATCGCGAAGCGGATCAACCCCGGCGGTTTGGATGAAATCGTTGTGCGGCGGGTCGGGTTCGATCGCATCGAAATCATCATTCCTGGTGTCGATCCCGATGAAGTGCAACGGGCCAAGGACAAAATGACGCGGCTCGGCAGCCTGGAATTCGCAATTCTGGCGAATAGTCAGGACCATGCCGACATCATCGCGAAGGCTCAAGCTCTCCCCGGAACGGAAAGTGACTTACGTGAGGGCGGGCGAGTCACCGCCAGCTGGCGAGAAGTCGGGCTTGCGGGAAAAGAGCCGAACCAGACAACCAAAGACGTGGGTGAAGGTGGGGGCGTTGTCACCCGACAAGGCCGAACGCTGGAAGACGGCAAAACCGTCGTGCCGGAATTTCTGGTCGTCTTTGAACGAGAAGACCGCCGCGTGACGGGACAGTTTTTAACGCGAGTCAGTCCCGGGACCGATGAAAGCGGTGGACTGTCCGTCGATTTTCGTTTCGACAGCGAAGGGGCACGACGCTTCTACATTCTGACCCAAAAGTACAGACCGGAATCGGACAAATCGTTCCACCGTCGGCTGGCGATTTTGTTGGACGGCAACGTACATTCCGCCCCGCGGATCAATCAGCCGATTGGTGGCAGCGGACAGATCAGCGGTGATTTCGACCCCGACGAGATCACCGAGTTGGTATCAGTTCTGAACGCGGGTGCCTTGGAAGTACCGATCAAACCGACGCCCGTTAGTGAAATGACAATCGGCCCGACACTGGCCCAGGATGTTCAGGAAAAAGGCGTCAACGCGATTCTGTTGGCCGGCGGGGCGGTGGTTGTCTTCATGCTGCTGTATTACTGGGTCGCCGGCTTCATCGCCGTCAAATGCCTCGCGTTGAACCTCGTTCTGGTGATGGGAACAATGGCGTCAATCAACGCCACCTTCACACTGCCGGGACTGGCCGGGCTGGTGTTAACCATCGGCATGGCCGTCGATGCGAACGTCCTGATTTTCGAGCGAATTCGTGAGGAATTAAATCGTGGCTCGAGTTTGCGGATGTCGATCAATAACGGATTCGCCAAAGCATTCACCACCATCGTCGATGCGAACGTGACCACGCTACTGACGGCGGTCGTGCTGTACATGATCGGCACCGATCAGATCCGCGGTTTTGCGGTAACGTTATTCATCGGCATTATCATGAGTATGTTCACAGCGTTGTTCTACGGGCGGCTGATGTTCGACGTCCTCGAACGCAAGCGATGGCTGACCAACCTGAAAATGGGCAGCTTGGTAGGCGCGACGAGTTGGGATTTCATCTCCAAACGAAGAGCGGCGCTGGTCGTGTCGGTGGTGTTGATCGGCGCGGGAATGACCGCCTTGTTCTCACGGGGCGAACGAAACCTCGACATCGACTTCACCGGTGGCACAATGGTGACGATTGAGTTTGAAAGTGCAGTTGATCGTGACGCCGTCATAGAAGCACTCGAAACGAAATTCGACTCCCCTTCGCTGGAGGAGTTGCAGGTAGCCGACGCAACGCCGGGAACCCAATTTCGCATGCGAACCACAATGCGCGATGCCGACGCATTTGAGGCGATTGATGGGGCTGACGACAGCGAAGAAGAAACGGTGGCGTCGCTGATAAACGACGCGTTTGAAGGCAACACGAAACTCGTGCTGAAAAAAGTGAAGTTGACGACGATTCAATTTGATGAGGGAGCGATTCCCCTTGTGATCGAACCGGCTGAGGGAGAAGAAAAACCGGCAGCCGCTAGCGACGACAAGTTTGGCGGCGGACAACGCGTCACGGTGACGTTTGACGCCATCGTCAAACCGACGACGGCGGCGAGTTATCTCGAAAAGGAATTGTCGAAATTTGAGAACGACGAGAAATTCAGTCGTTACGACAATCCAGGAGAGCTGATTGCGTTCGCGAAGATGGACGACGAGAAGGTGCTCGAGTTGAAAGTGACATCCGCCATTAACAAGGCCGACCTGGAAACGGCGCTGGTACAAATGCAAACCACACTGGCAAGCAGCCCCTTGCTCGATGAAATGAACAGTTTCGCCGGCTCGGTCGCATCCGAAATGCAACAATCGGCCGTGCTCGCCATGTTGGCCAGCCTGATCGCGATTGTGGCCTACATTTGGTTCCGCTTTCAGCGAATTACCTTCGGACTGGCAGCGGTGGTGGCGTTGGTTCACGACGTCCTGGTGGTGCTCGGCATGGTTGCACTCGCCTCGTTCGCTTACGGCAAAGGCTTCACATCGCTGGGGTTGGAAGAGTTCAAAATCAATCTACCAATGATCGCCGCGTTTCTGACGATCGTCGGTTATTCGTTGAACGATACCATCGTCGTCTTCGACCGAATTCGTGAGGTGCGGGGCAAGAACCCGGATTTGACGACCGACATGCTTAACACCAGCCTGAACCAGACGCTCTCACGAACGCTACTGACATCGCTGACCACGTTGGTGGTGGTGGTGATTCTCTACGCCATCGGCGGAGAAGGCATCCACGGATTTGCGTTCTGTCTGGTCGTCGGCGTGATCGTCGGAACGTACAGTTCGATCTACGTCGCCAGCCCCGTGCTGCTATGGTTGATGAATCGCACCGAAGGCACCGCAGTCACCGCAGGCGGGCGGAATTAAACTTGAGGCTGTTTCCAACCCCTCTCCCTTTGGGAGAGGGGGGTAATGAAACCAACTCTACGCAATCGCCAATTCCCTAGATGTGGATGGCCGAGCCGCCATCGACGGTGATCGTTTCGCCTTGAACGAGATCGCTCATCGGGCTGGCGAGAAATAGCACGGTGTTGGCCACGTCTTCGGCTTCCAACACTCGTTCGCCCATCATGCTCTTATCCGTGCGGCCGGCGAACATGCGATCGGCGAAGGGGATTTTGCGCGTCGAATCGGTCTCGACCAATCCCGCTTTCACCACGTTGACGTTCACGCCACGGTCGCCGACTTCCAGCGTGAGATGCCTGGCGACGCTTTCCAATGCCGCCTTCGATCCGCCGATCAACCCATACATGGGCAACGCCATGTGCGAACCGTGGCTGGAAATGGCAATCACCTTTCCGCGCCCAGACGAAGTTTCCAGCATGGGCAGGGCACCGCGGACGACATGCACCAGCGATAGCACATTCGTACTCATCGTGTGCTGAAAATGCCGGGCGTTGGATGCCAGCAACGGACGGAAACCGCCGGTTGCTGCATTGCTGACGATGATATCGAGTTGGCCGATGTTCTCCCTGACGAAGTCCATCAGGCAATCGACGTCGTCCTCTTCGCTGACGTCGGCTTTGACGACGTAAGCGATGCGTCCCATCTGCTCGATTCGCTCCGCAACTTCCGTCGCGGCTGCTTTCGATGTCACGTAATTCACAATCACATCGGCACCGGCTTCGGCAAGCTTCAAGGCACACGCGCGGCCGATGCCCCGCGAACTCCCTGTTACCAAGGCAACTTTTCCAGTCAGGTCGATCATTTTCTACTCATGTTCCAAAAGGGTCTTGTTACGTATTTCCAATTTAGGCGATCGGCCGACAGCTATCAGCTTTCAGCCGGACAAAATCTGGATTTCCAATCGAATTGAGCCAAACGCGGATCGTTTGGTCGATTGTTCATGCTGTGATCGTTAGTCGCCATCGGTTGCAACAGTCATTGGCTGCTGGCGTTCCTCTTCAATGTCTCGTTCTTTCGTGAGAAATGCGTCTTCTCCGGTCATTTTCAGCACGTAGTCCTGGAAGGGGAAGATCCGTTCTTCGCGGGTCGAAATGAGACCGCCGCGCGGTCGCATCGGTGCAGCGATTCCATCGTGGACGGCGGGATAGACGGCTTCGTCCTCGCCGATCACCTTCGACATGAATCGTCTGCCCCAGAATCGCAACGCCTTACTGAGGATGCGTGACTTCAGTCGGCCACGTTTTCCCGGATAGCAGAAAATACGCCACATTGCGTGACATTCCGACGGAGAAACCGGCAGCACCATTTGAACCCACGTGAACATCGCCATTTGGCCGAAGACCACATTCGGATACCGCAGCAGATGCTTCCATTTGTAGTCGGGTTCGTAGCCAATAAGTTTTGACATGATCCGATCCGGACGCGCGTTCATCGGCACGGTGGAGTAGTCGTCGATGTAGAGATCCCAGAACTCATGAAATTCGTGGCTGCAACATTTCTCATCGGGGTAGACCCCCAATGAATTCGGATGCACCTCGCCGATGTGATACCCTTCCAAAACGTTTTCGATAACCACTTTCCAATTGCACTCGTGAACGATGTCGAGCGGGCAGACCAAATCGTGGTCTGGAGTAAACCATCGCTCGCACATGTCGTACAGGTAGTCTCCCAAAAACTCCCGCAGGCCGCCGACCGTGTCGTTCAACGTGACGAAGATCAGCTGTCCTGCCGTCTCGGTGCGGAATTTGCGCAGGCCCAGTTCACCTTTCGCCATCGGCTTGAAACTCTGCGCGTCGGGGATTTTTTGCGTGTCGCCGTGGCAGTCGTACTCCCAACCGTGGTACTGGCATTTCAGGTGTTCGCCCATGTGTCCGCACGGCTTGTCACGAAGAAGCGAGAATCGGTGCGTGCAAACGTTAAGAAACGTATGCACCTCGCCGCCGGTCTTCCAACAAATGAGGGGCTTTTCGAACAGCGTCCGCGTGAAATAGTCGCCTTCGTTCGGCAGGTCCGACAGCGCACCAATACAATGCCAGCCGGGCTGGAACATCCGCTCCATCTCGCGCTCGAGATGCTCGGCCGATGTATACAAACTGGGTGCCAAACGTTGCGGCATGTGTGTATCGTTGACAAACATGGTTGCCCTTTCTTTTATGAACCGGCCGCCATAGCCACACCATTGGAATTCGCCGCTTCCGGCGAAGTAACACGCTCAATGTACTTTTGAAAATGAAAGCACCGCTCTTCGCGAATCGAAACCAACCCCTCAGAGGGTTGGTTCGGCGCTTTCAAACCGCGGTAGACCTCTTCGAGCACGGCGCAATCCTCACCTCGCAAAATCTCAAAGAATCCTGCTTCCCATTTTGCAAGCCGGCTCGACAGGATTCGCGAGACCAATCGTCCGGAACGTCCGCCGTAACAGAAGAACTTGCCAATCACCCGCGTGCGATCAACTGAAAGCGGAATCGTCCACTCCATCCAGCTGAACAATTTCATCTTGCCGAACATGGTGTGCGGATAGAAATGGTAATGCTTGTATTCATCATCACTCTCGCCGTGAGCCAGCCGGTTCATAATCCGGTCCAGCAGACGATGCCACGCCGTCGGAGCTTCCTGCACGGTCGCATAGGTTGTCCAACCCGATTCGAGTTCGTGCTCGCATTCTGCCTCCTCAGGTGCCCGGATGAACGTCTTAGGATGCACCATGTCTACGTGATAGCTCTCCAGCGAATTCTCAACCTTGCACTTCCAGTTCGTGTCGATTTCGTAATCGAGTGTGGCAGCAAGTCGGCGTTCGGGGCCGCACAACGTTTCGCCAATCTCAAATCCTGTCCCAAGATATTCGCGGAGGCTGGGAGCTTCGTCGTTCAGTGTGACAAAAATCAACTGGCCGCAGGTTTCGGTTCGGTATTTCGTCAGACCGAGAGCGCCCTTCTTCATCGGTTTGAAGCTCTGCGCGTCGGGAATTTTCTGGGTGTTTCCGCTGCAGTCGAATTCCCAACCGTGGTATTGGCATTTCAGTCGTTCGCCGGCGTGTCCACATGGCTCGCCATGCAGGCGTGCAAATCGGTGTGGGCAAACGTTGAGAAAGGTGTGGTACTCGTCGCCGCTTCGCCAGAGAATGAGCGGATGGTCGAGCAGTTCAATCGTTAAGAAGTCACCGTCCTGCGGGAAGTCGGAGAAAGTGGCGATACAATGCCAACCCGGCAGAAACAATTGCTCGAGTTCGCGGCGATACTGATCCTCCGACGTGTAGTCCTGAGGAGTGAGCACCTGCGGCAGATGAGTCTCGCTGATGAACATCCCATCGCCCTTTCTTTCGTTTCGCAACCAAGGGAGTGGCGACCGCCATCGGCGTGTGATGGTGGAAAACACTTCCCAAATAAGCTCGCTTGCGCGTCGGCCGAAACGATCGGCCGCTCTCCCAACTATTCCTGCTTGTCAATCAACACGTTTCACAGAACTCCGTTCGATGCAGATCGTTTGTTTGTCTGCGATCCACAGCGACTGCTTCCAACATCGTCGCTACGACAGCGATGTGGCCGTCGAATTCACGTTCTTGAATGTCACCGACGTCGCGAAGATCGGTACCTCGATAATAACACCCGAAGCGACCCTCTACAGAATCGAAAACTTCAATTTTCCGTGGCGCGAAACTCTCTCCGTTCTGACAGGCCTTATAAACGGCCTCCTTAATCGCCCAGTAAGTCATCGCAAGCCGGGAATCGGCTGATTTCAATCTCTCTTGTTCGGCTTCGGTGAACCACATCCGCAAGAATCCTGGCTTGACCGTTTCCGGTATCGTCAAATCGACGCCGATCGAGATTCCCGGCTGAGTTGTTACGCCCACCAGGACGGCATGCGTTGAGTGTGAAATCGATAGGCTGGCAGAAATCGGTTCACCACTGACGGTGACCGCCGGCCGCATGCCCCGACCTTCCGCATCCCGCGAGAGAATCTCGATCAATTCCAGCTTCGTTGCCGGCAGGACACATGCTTCGCGAATAAGGTGTTTGCTGAGCCAGCGTCCGCACAGCCATGCCTCGCGGCGGCTTCCGTCGCGCAGCAGATCGAGTTCACGTTTCTCTGCGACGGACAGCCACGCGCTCCCGCACAATTCGCATGCCGAGCGAAGCTCGTCGAATTGGGCGAATCGCTCAATGCGGCCGTTAGCTGGAACTGGCATGAGCCGGAACCTCGTAGACGATAACGTTCTCGTATCCGTCCACCTTCAGAATGACCGCTCCATCGTCGCCAAACAGTGCGAAGTCAAAAATGCCGCCGTTTCCTTCACGTCCCCGGAAATGGATATGCAGCTTGCATGTCTCGCCGGGCCTCGGACTGCGACCGAGTGACAGGCAATCGATGTGCGCAGGAATCGACACGCAACCGGGTATCAAACACCACAGGAAGACACCGCTGGCGAAAAAGCAACCGTCGAGAAGTGCCGTCGGGATCACCCAGCCGTCGCCGTTCCGCTCTCCGGTCACCTCATCGGCCGGCGGGGCAATCAGCTGCGACCAGGCGTCGTGCTCTTGCATCTGAAACTGCCGAAACGTGCGGAAGATCGGTCCATGATAAATCACTTTGTCGTCTTCGGGATACCAGGTGTTGATCCAGGTATCGGGTGGTTCCGGGAAAACGGCCTCCGGTGAAAACGGACCGCAATTCACTTCAGCACGGCATCGCAGATAAGGCTGATTCGGTTTCAGTACCTTCCCACCGCGATTTTTGAAGTCGGCAGTGAATTCACACTGCAGACCGTCGCTCCCGCCTGTCACATTCAGCCGCGCGGTCAGCGGATCATCGGAGAGAAATCGTAAACCGTTCAGAATCTCAATGTCCTTCAATTCACACACGCGGCCCTCTTCACCGACGAGCAGCGATGCCGCTTCAGCGAGCGATTCGAGCGTCATTACCACCGGCATCATCGGCCGCCCCTTGTAGCGGTGCTGACGCAGAAACACATCGGACGCAGGATTGAGAATCACCTCAGCCCTCAGCGACTCTCCCGGAACGACATCCGGCAGGGCATCGACCATCGGCATCGATTCGAGCCCCGAGTTTCCAGATGTTACCGCTACCGGCTTCTCATTGGCGTAGTTGCTTTGGCAATAGGAAAGTTCCGTTATTACGATTTCGCCTTCCGGCAAGCCGGCACGCATTTCGTTCGTGAGATGATCGACGCCTTCCAGCGACGGCATGAAGACGATGTTGTGCAGCTTGGCGATGTGCTTGGACTCGGGCCGAACCGCCATGCCGACGTCGTCCCAGGCATGCCAGTGGAATACGGCCGCCGGACAATCGCTGCGCTGACGACGGAACCAGTCGATCAGCTTCGCAACCATTTCGTTTGCCACGCAGTAATCGGTCTGGCCAACGCCGCCGAATCGTCCACTGACCGATCCGAACGCGGCAAAGTAGCGAAGCGGGTCCTGCATCGTCAGTTCCATTAGTGCCGCAGCACCATCAACCTTGGCGGCAATCGTGCGATCGACAAGATACTGCTGTTTCTTCTCAAAGCGACAGGCCCGCTCGAATCCGGCACCGTGAATCACTCCCTGAATCGGGCCGTCGGCAGCGCGAACAGTGTTGAGCAATCCCGAGAGCGCATCGCGGTTGCTGATGTCGCAGGAATGGTAGGTCGCTTGAATGCCATCGTCGGCAAACGATTTTAGCGTCCGGGCTATTTCGAGCGACTTTTCATAGCGAGCCCAGGTGTCCATCGGTTTTTCACCGTTGGCCAAGCCTTCCTTCATGACCGTGGTGCGCAGTTCCTTGGTTTCCTCTTCCGACAGGTCAAGGTAGGCATCCGGCACGTTGGGGACAGGACTTGAACCGATCAGATGCAGCTTCGCCCCGTACTTCTCACCCAATTGACGAGCGACGACTGCAGTAACGCCTCGCGCTCCGCCTGTGATGACAAACGTGGCACCGTGCGGAATCTCATTGGCCGGTCGCGTCGCAACCGATTCGACAACGGGACGCGGCAGGCAGCGTTTTCCATTGTAGTAGCCAACTTCGACTTCATTGTCGTCGGCTGCCAACTCGCGGCAGAGCAGTTCGGCCACATCGGTCGCTGACGCCTGAGCGGTTGAATCGACGATCTTCGTCCGAAATCGATCCTCGCGAACCTGCATTTTCAATTCCAACGCGACGCCCTTGAGCAGACCGGCGATCGCTCCGCTTTCCACGTTCGGCAGACCGCTGGAGAATCCAAAGTCGCCACCCATTGTCGTCGCGGCGACGAGCGAGGCTTCGCCAAGTTGTTTGGCTTTCGCAACCGATTCATACCATCGCTGACAAACAAGGTACGGGACCATCACGCCGCGCGTTCGCCGACGATTCCAACTCTCCGCATCGAGTGCAGTGACGGCATCCTCGTCGTATGGTGTCATCAGGAATAGATGCAGTGGCTGACTTGTGCTGCAGATCGTCTCCAACTGCGACAAGATGCCCTCAATATCGTCGCCGGTTGGCAGCAGCGACACCTGTGTGCCTTGCTGTTCCAATCGTTGTTTTAATGCGACCGCGGCCGCATTGTCACCGAGGATTAACGCCGGCCCGTTCCGCGTGGAATTGGGTTGCGAATTGGGCGGAAGCGAGGCTTCAACAACCCGCATGACGAACCGACTGCAAACTCCCGAATCGGTCGGCGAGACGGCATACGCGTCGGCGAATTCTTCCGCTGAGAGAATCTCATCAACGCGAGTCTTTGGGCTGCCGTTGTTGTGATCGGCCGCAGTTGCCGTCGATTTCAACTCCGGCAGCAAATCGTGCAGATCGAGTTTGGTGAACTGGTTCTGGTGGCCGTTGGACATTGGTCCGCCGGTCACCCACAGTTGACCTTTTCCGGGCTGCATGACGACGCTGATCTGATTGTCGATGCGGCGGATGGTGTTGATCGTTGGCGATGAGACTTCTTGTCCGCGCGACGGATCAAAACGATCGCGGAGAGCATCGTGCACATCCGAAAGACTGACATGCGACGCTCGGTCGCCGTCGAGCAATTCTTTCAGCCGATTGAGTCGGTGTTCCGAATGCGATGGCAAATCGCGAGCCGTTTCGTAGAAGTTCATTAACAGGCGATGATTGGCAGCAAAGATAGATGGCATTGCCGGTTGGACTTTGAGGTTGGTTCCATCCCATTCAACGTAACAGACGCGATCTTCCGCTTCGCGGCTGATGCAAAGCCCCCACGTGCCGCCCGCCGACGTTTGGAATTCATGGATAATTTCAACGGCCGAATCAATGTCCTTTGCCTGCTCCAGCAACTGCCTGACCAGCAGCGTGTGGAGTCGCCCCTGTTGGGATACGGACTCTTTGGGGATGTCGGCGAGTGTCGCCGTGCTGATCGCCAGGCCGCAGCCGTTGATACCGCTGAGGCTCCCCACTTGCCCCGCGACACCGAAAGTCACGTAGGGCAAAGTGCCATCGGGTCGGCGAACCTGAATACTGCGTGCGAGGCAGTCGCCCAGTCGAACACTTTTGGAAAGGTCTTCGTTTGCTGCGTGCAAAAGTCCGGTTTCGGGACTGGCTTCTGCGGAGAGAGCAAAATGCACGCCACCAACTTCCGCGTCGTAGAACAGTCGCAAGTTGTGAGCGATCACACTCGCCTCGGTGACATCAGCCCCTTTGGCGATGCCACGTAATTCTTCCAATTCTTGTGGACCAAAGAAGACTTCCGGTTGTCGGACTGCGTCATCGAGATTGAAAAGTTTTTCCCATCGCGAACCGGCGAGATCGGCGTAGCGGCGGAGAATCGTCCGGATTTCGTCGCGGTGCGTCTTGCCGTGTTGGAGTCCCATTTCGTAGGGCGAACCGGAAAGTCGATCGACGTTCAGGACGCTTTTGTGCGAAACGTCCTGTGTGTCTTCTGCCGCGGGCGACTTGTCGGTTAATGCGGCGACTGCCGAGACCCTGACACTGCGGTCTTCCGATTGAGAATCAAGTGCACCGGTCGTCTCGACACATGCGCGTGCGTAGAGCAGTTGTGCCATGCCGCTGCGTTTCGGATGGTCGCAACCAACCAGTGCGAGATCGCGGTCGGCGAGCGCCTGCCTGTTCAATCCGGTCAATACCTGCCGAGGTCCGACTTCCACAACGACCGTGACGCCTTCATTCGCCAATCGCACGGCCAAGCCGCGCCAATCGACGGGCTGCGTCATCTGAACAACCAGATTTTCGCGGACGTCTGCCGGGTCGGCCACGTACTTGTTTGTCACACTACTGAGTAACGGGATCTGCGGCGGCTCCACCGGAATCTGCTGAAGAGAGGCACGGAACGGATCTTTGACCCCTTCCATCAGCGGCGTGTGAAACGCGGCCGGGACATCGAGGATCTTTGTCTTGAACCCCTGGTCCTCGGCGGTTTCGGCAAGCTTTCGAACGGCCTGTTCGTCACCACCGGCGACAGTTTGCTCCGGAGCATTGAGATGGGAAACCGAAACTCGTCCTTCGGTTTTCTTGCACAGCCGATCAAGAGTTTCTGCCGGAGCGGATGTTGACACCATTATGCCATTGTCGCCATCGCAGGCATCAATCGCTGCGCAGCGTGCGCGTGTCGCGAGAATGGCTTCATCAAACGTCCACGAACCGGCTGCTGTCAGCGCGGCCAATTCGCCGAAACTATGCCCGGCGACGCGATCGGCTCGCAATCCGATCGCCGTAGCAGCCGCATAAACAATTGTGTCGGCGGCAAGCAGCGACAACTGCGTTCGGCAGACGTCACTTCCTAATCCGTTGTCCTTCTGCCATGCCAGTTCGGCAAACGATGGCAGGTTGAGTCGCGATAGCACGGCATCGACTTCACGCATTGCTTCAGCGGCTGGAGCGAACTCCGCGACGAGCGACTGCAGCATGCCGTCGTATTGCGATCCCTGACCGGGAAACACGAAAGCAACTTTAGGACGCTGTGAACTGGTCTCACCGTAAAAGATGCCCTTTTCGCCTAACAATTGGCGTGCTGCGGGACGGCCGAGTTGAGCGCCGGCCATCTTGAGTTTCGCCGCCAAATCATCCGCACTTTCCGCAACGATTGCCAATCGGAATCGGTCGGCAGGTTGAAACGAAGTCGCATCCGCTGCTTCGTACAGTTTTCCGGCTTGAGCGATTTGTTGTGTTGCCCGTTCGCCGAGTGCCGACATCGATGAATCGACCAGACGAACGATGCGCCACGGCGACAGAATTCCCGCGTTGGCGGTTGCAGGTGCGGACTTCACAATCGCCGACTGCGGCTTCTCGGCTTGCGGGATTTCTGTTCCGCCTTCAACAACAACGTGGTACGCCAAATCGAATTGCGAGTATGTGCTGACGCCGGCCAATCCATGCTGTCGCGAATTGACCACTCGAACCGGGGTATCGGCCTCGGCAAGCCGGAGCATTTTGGCGTTGGCCTGAACGTAATCGGCCGGGTGAGCCGGTCCAAAGTTGCCGGGGATCTCACCGTGATTCAACTCGGTGACCGCCTTCATGATTTCGAGAATACCGGCTGCGCCGCAGGTGTTGCCGATTTGTCCCGCCAGAGCGCCGACCCGCAATTCATCACTGCGGCTGTCTGAAGCATAGGCTTCGGACAGTCCGGCAAACTCTGATCGATCGGCCGCCGGCAGGCCGGACGATCCAGACTCGACGACCGCGATTTCTTCGGGACTGACGCGAGCCGCTTCCAACGACCGCTTCGCAGCACGATGAACGCCTTTTTCCAGCGTCTCACCTCGGGCGGCAGCAATGCCTCGGATCACCCCATGAATTTTGTCGCCGTCACGCTGGGCGTCGGAAAGTCGCTTCAGAATGACAACGCCAACACCTTCTCCCGGGACGTAGCCCGACGCATCGGCATCGAACGGACCTTTCGGATCGTCGGTTTGCGACAACAATCCGAGTTTCGCCATGAACTCATAAATGGACAGCCCCATTTCGCGGTGACCGGTCGCGCAGAGCATCATGTCGCAGTCGCCGGCTCTCAGCAGGTCGATCGACGAAGCCAAGGCCGACATCGCCGAGGTGTTCCCCGAATCGACGGCTGTCGCACCGCCCATTAGATCAAACGTCTTTGTGATCCGCGAAGCGAGCGTGCTGGACGTGAAGCTTCCGGTTTCGTCAACCAACGCCGGCATATGCTTCAACAGGATCTTTTCATACTTCGCGGCGACGTCGTCGATATCAGCGTCCGGAATTCCACGGTCGCGAAGAATATCGGCAAGCATCATCTTGAATTCGGGCAGCCGCAATCCCATGTTGAGCTGGCTGGAAAACTCGCCACAGAAAATGGTGCCGACGATCACGCCGGTTCGGCTCTTGTCGAATTCTCGTTCGTCGAATCCGGCATTCTTCAGCGCCTGATCGGCTGCATCGAGCAGCATGAACTGCAGTGGATCGGCACTGGAAATCTGCTTCGGCGGAACTTTGTGCCGCTTCCAATCGTATGCAAAATCGGAAATGAATCCGCCGGTTTTTGTGGGTACCCGCCACAACTCGTTGGAATTCGGTTCGTGTCCGTAACGGGGGTCCCAACGCTCCGGCGGAACTGCACTTTTCTGATCTTCACCGGAGTGAATGACGTCCCATAATGCATCGATGGTCCGCGCTCCTGGGAGAACAGCGCCCATACCGATGATGGCAATGCCCTCTTCTTCGACGTCCGTCGCTGCGTTCTGCTCGGTTGGTGTGGCAATCAGTTTGCGGCTGACTTCGGGCAGATGTTCGTCGAGGACGACATGCACATTCAACCCACCGATGCCGAAGGCATTGACGGCTGCGCGCCGCGGACTGTCCGGTGCCGGTGAGGGCCAGGCCGTCGTTTCTTGCGGGACGTAAAACGGGACGTTTTCCCAATCGATCTTTTCGTTCAGCTTCTTGATATTGATCTGTGGAGGAATCGTTGCGTGCTGCATTGCCAGCACGGTTTTCAACAGGCTGGTCAAGCCGGCCGACTCCAGCGTGTGTCCGACGTTGGCCTTTACGCTGCCGACGGCCACCTTTTTCCCGGTCGGCAGAACGTCCTTGAGGACACGTGTCAGGGCGTCGATTTCCGTCGCATCACCGACCTGCGTTGAGGTGGCGTGCATTTCGATGTATTGCAGATCGTTCAGTGACAGGTCCTGTCCATAAGCGCGGTGAATCGCTTCGACTTGGCCTTCTGCCCGCGGAGCCCAAAGGCTCTTACCTTTTCCGTCCGATGAAATGCCGATGCGGCGGATGACTGCCTGAATGGGATCGCCGTCAGCCATTGCACGATCGAGCGTTTTGAGCACCACCGAGATATAGCCCTCTGCGGCGACGAGTCCGTCGGCGTCGTTGTCGAACGGGCAGGTTCCATTGTTCGCGCTGACCGATTGGGCCTGCGAGAAGAGAACCAGCGTGTCGGCGTGGCAATACGAGGCACCACCCACAATCGCCATGTCGATTTCGCCCAACTGCAGCGCGCGGGCGGCATGTCCCAATGCACGCAGCGACGAGGCGCAGGCGGCATCAAAGCACATTGAAGGGCCGCTGAGATTGAAGCCTTCGGAGATGACTGATGCCGCGCGATACGCGCTGGCCTGCGTTTGCAATCTTCGGTCGTCGCGCTGAAAGTCGGCGCGGACCCGGCCGATAATTTCCTTAATGATGGCATCCTGCGCGCCGCCGGTGAGTTCATCGAAATTGGGAATCTCGCGCAGATATTGAGCCGTTTGCTCTATCAGACGAGCGTAAACGGCGTCGCCCGAAAGTGAACTGGGCGGGGTGTGTCCGATGTAGACGCCGACGTCCATCGACGGCGACAACGCAAATGGATCGAGACCGGCATGACGGCAAGCGGAAGCGGCCACCTCGCAGAGCAGCAAATGCACGTCGTGCGATTGATCGATCAATCGCTGCGGGATTGGGCACGCTTGGTGATCGAACGGTTTGTTAGTCACCACGCCGCCGATCGATGCATACGACTTATTCAGCATCCCCTTTTCGGGATGGTAGCGCATCTCGTGATCGAATCGTTCGGGAGGAAGCTGGCCCAACTGGCTGCCTCCTTCTGCCAGCAGCGTCCAGAATTCATCGAGGTTATCGGCACCGGGCAACCGACAGGCCATACCCACAATTGCCAGCGGAATGTCCGCAATGTTTTGCTTCGTCATGTTGCTCTAGCTGCTTTCGTAATGCCGTTATTTCTTCCCGCGCGTTGGTCGGGCTTGCCTGCACCCACAAAAGAATGGGGCACGGATTTCACACCCGTGCCACGAGATTCCCGGAATTAACGACCGTTCACGAGTCGCAATTCCTGTCCACGATTATCTGTCACTGAATGAAAGTTAAACGCCTGAGTTCAGGCGGTGACTCTCTGTGGAGCTCCCTCAAGAAACTTCATCACGTCCCTGAGCGTTGGAAAGTCGTCGAGCGACAACTCCTCGTCCGACTGAACGTTCACCTCAAACTGCTCGGCCAATTCGCCAAACAGCTGCGCCTTCTTGATGCTATCGATGCCCAAGTCGGATTCGAGGTCAGCGTCCATTTCGACCATCTCCGGTGGGTAACCGGTCTGCTCGACGACAAAGTTGACTAGAAATTCTTCCAGCTCCACACCACTCATCGCAGCACCGGCTGGCGGTGTCGATGACTCGGAAACCGAGGGACTTTCAGAGGAAGGACTCGGGGGTGGAGTCGGTTGACTGGAAACAACATCGCTCTCGGCCGGTGGCTGCGTTGCGGACTGAGAATTCCCTTGCAGGAATTCCTTCACGTGCCGCAGTGTGGCAAAATCGTCCAGCGAAAGATCGTCTGCCGATTGCATATCGATCGTAAACTGTTCGGCCAATTCACCGAAGAGTTGTGCCTTTTTGATACTATCGATTCCGAGATCGCCTTCGAGATCGGCGTCGAGTTCGACCATCTCTTCGGGATAACCCGTCTGCTCGACAACGAAATCGATGAGGAACTTTTCCAGGTCAACGTCGTTGAGACTGGTTCCGGCCGATGTTTCGGCTGCTGCAACCGGTGACGTTGTTTCGGCAACGGGAGCTTGCACGCGTGCCTGTGCAACCGGCTCTGGTGTCGATGCCGCGACAGTCGTCGATGATGCGCCTTCGAGAAACGCCATCACGTCTCGCAATGTTGCGAAATCGTCGAGCGAGAGATCGTCTGCCGACTGCATATCAATCGTAAACTGTTCGGCCAATTCACCGAAGAGTTGCGCCTTCTTGATACTGTCGATACCGAGATCGGCTTCGAGGTCCGCATCGAGTTCGACCATTTCCTCGGGGTAGCCGGTCTGCTCGACAACAAAGCCGATCAAAAACTTTTCCAAGTCTGCGCCGTGAGGAACCGAAGTTCCCGTGGATGCGACTTCGGCCGATGCCGGCTCAATTGCCGTCGGAGCAATTTCAGTCTGAACGGGAGCAGCAGCAACGGGTGCGGGAGTGACAACAGACGGAATCGGTTCCGGGGCAGGAGATGTTTCCGTCGCCGCTCCGGAGCCAGCCGACTCGAGGAAGCTTTTCACATGTCGCAACGTGGAGAAGTCGTCCAACGAAAGTTCGTCGGCCCCCGCGACATTCACTTCAAATCGCTCGGCAAGTTCGCCAAACAGTTGAGCTTTCTTAATGCTGTCGATGCCGAGATCGCCTTCGAGGTCGGCATCGAGTTCGACCATCTCTTCTGGGTACCCGGTTTGTTCGACGACAAATTCGACCAGAAACTTTTCGAGTTCCGGGCCAGCGGGCATAGCCGCCGAACCGTTACTTTGTGGCGAACCATTTCCCTGCGCTGAGCCGTTGCTGTTTGGGGCAGCCACCGGGGCGACAGGTTTCGCAGCCGCCGGGTGGGCAAAGGCACCATTGTTTTTGGGTGTTGCGGCGGGAGCAGGAGCTTGGGCCACTGGTTGTGTTGGCGCAGTCGGCGGTGCGACGGCTGTTGTCTCAGGCTGCTGCGTCTTAGGCTCCGCTGTCGCCTGGAGTCGCATTTTCTCCTTGCGACGCACTGTGGCATCAAAATGCACAATCCGCGAACCAGTTTGGCCGTTTGATGACTCTTCGGCCGACAAAGCAGAACGATCGATTATGGTACTCACCACGACGCTCCGTGATTTGGATGGAAAAACAATTGTTGCCCCGGCTGACGACGGTCCAGTCGTAGCCCCCCAGCTTTTTTCGGGAACAGCGAGCACAGCCGCTGCCCGACGTAAATCAAATTAACTCTGCTTCGGCTGTTCGTGCGGCTTGGCAGCCACACCCTGCAAAATGTCAGCAAGTTTGCCGAGAGGAACACCGTTCCCCTCAATCAGCACGCCCCCAGTGTTAATCAGGTGGTTGACGTTCGACTGTCGAGTCGCCAACTTCTTGAATGTGTTTGAATTCAAATAGTACGTGGCAGTGCAGCGTTCACTGAGCCCTTGCGACGCGGAGACGATCTGTCCGTCCCGCAGCGACAACTCCCACTGCCCGCCTCCCTCGCCATTCACTTGAAGCCCCAGGAAGGTGTCGCCTTCCGTCTTGGATTCGGCAGTCAGATCTGTCAATTCCTGCAGATGTTCATGGACGTCGAATTGCAATTTCACTGCAGGTTCGCGCGGCCATCCAAAATTCGATTCAATCGCGAACCGACACATCATTGTGAACATCTCTTCGTCGAGGTCGGGACAGGGAAGATCCGGCGCGGCTCGACGCGTGTTGGCGTCGTCAAACAGCGGATCGTCGCCCCAGTACGATCGGTAAACGCCCATTCCTTCGAGAAAGAATTGCTCAAACTCCGCCCAATCGACTTTGGCGTCGGAATTCTGGCCCTTTAATTCTTCGCGATGTTGGAGTGTGTATTTCAGAATCACCTCTTCCATGACCGTCTGGAACAACTGCACCGGGACGCGCGAACGCGGTGTTAAGTGGTAGGTCTCGTTGTGCAATTCCGGCTCGACATAGACGCGGGCCATCATTTCCGAGACCCAATCGACCGGAACGAAGTTCTTCGCCTCTTTGCCGTCGAGCTGAAGAATCGTTCGCAACCGAGCACCAGCCATACGAATTCCCTGCTCAGCCGCTTCCGGCGAAGCGCTGGCAGCAGCCGACTTCATCGTCAACGATGCCACCAGTTTCAGCGGCACGTAGAAACCGTGATAGGTGGACGTATAACCCGTCTTGGAGTCGCCCAGAATGATGCCGGGGCGGTAGACCGTGACCGAATCGAGGAAGTCGGCTTCGCGGACCATCGTCTCCGATTGAAACTTACTGATCTCGTAGTCGTTGCCGTGCTTTTGGCCGACATCGAGTTCGCCTTCCAGAACACGGTCGCGGCGCTGACCGCAAACGTAGGCCGTCGAAACGTGATGGAATTCGCGAATTCCAACCGACTTGACGAACTGGAGCACATGACTGGTGCCGTGCAAGTTTGATCGCCACGGTTCCGATTCCGGACTTTCGGCCTGAAACGTGAGGCTGGCGGCGTTATGCATTAACGCGCTACAGTTTTGAGCAACCCAGGAACGCGAGGCATCGTCGAGACCCAAATTGGGTTTCGAGAGATCCCCCTCGAAGACCACCGGGCGCTCAATCGCGTGCCCCGCTTGCTTCTCCCAGCGCGCAACAGAACTTTCAATGCGATGCTGCGCCGATGCAAATCGCGTCGGCCGCACCAACACTGCCAGCTTTACGCCCCTACGCGACAGATCGCGTATGAGATATGATCCCAGCAGCCCGGTGGCGCCGGTGAGGAAAAGGTAGGACATTCTGCTTCACTCGATTCATCGGCAGGCGCATCCCTAGCGTCCTCTCGAATCACCCACTCCCTGAACGACCGGCAAGAGGCCCGTTTGATTTGCCGACCGCAATTCACAAACAGTTTTTCATGGTCTTTCGCGACGCTCTGGTAGCGCCAACTCGTCAATCGCCGTCAAAAGCGATGCGAATTCCGCGCTACCGACGCGAAAACTTCCTATGCGGTCAGCTGTCGAATTTCCCAGCACGACAGTGACCGCGGTCCCCTGAATCTATGACTATACCCTCGCCAAGAACCGTAATCAAGCACTCAAACCGGGTATTCCACCCAGTTTGACCGGGTTTTCTTCGTCCCCCCATCCCCACAAATGGCAGTATCGACAGCAAGAGCAACCGGCCCGATTGACTGAGCTACGACTTCACCGCGATGGGAAGTGTGACACCCAGTCAAAACACTCACGAACCAAAATCCGAACCCGAAACACGTTCCCGGAGAAATTCGAGGGACAACGCTATCGAGGCCCACCAATGCTGACACCTTGTCGTAACACAACTCACTACTGTAGGTTACAAATTCGCATTTTGTGTTGGCTTACCGTTCCGATTCTTAATCCCAATCTCCCCTACAATTGCCGTGCGCATTTCAGGGATGGGCCAATCGTGCCTTGATGCAGTCAGCGGCCGACAAACTGTTACGCGTCGCCTCTGTATTGCCGACTCCTTTCGCGTGGACATTTGCGGGTTTTGCGAGCTTCAGGACACTTGCATCAACTTTAGTTTTCCGCTCGCCTCTTAAGAAGAAAGGATGGGCCGGCGGCAAACAGTCCGTCAAACTGGGACGCCCTAATCACCCGGCACCATTCGTCATGCCTTGCCGCCTATTGCAAGTGATGGGAAGCACAGGAATAATGAAGTCAACGCTCGGCGAACTCATCGCTCGGCGCAAAATCCGATCATGGATGCGGATCGAGTTTGACATGACGCAGTTGGTGACCGGAAATTTCAGGCATGCCCGACAAGACAAGCACATCGGCCCCCATCACACTTGAGGACGACAGTCTGCCTCAGGATCAACTTGAGACGACAGACGCAACTCATGCGAATTCGCCGAAGCACAGCGAGTTCGTTCGCAAGTTGTTGCACATGTCGCCGGGACTGCTGCCGTTCGTTTTCGCCCTTGTGCCCCATTTTGACCCGCTGGACTGGATCGCACAGGCGGCCATCGTCACTTGCTGCGTTGTGATGACGGCTGTGTTTCTCTCGCTGTACCGCACCGTTCGCCGCCCCGGTGAAGACAATCTGCTGAGTACCGCCATCAGCTATCCGGCCATCATCATTGTCACCGTCCTGCTGTTTCCGGCGCACGTGGAATTGATGGGCGTGGTGGTGGTAGTGCTGGCCTTGGGTGACGGCGCGGCATACATCGGCGGCAAGACATTTGGCAAACGTAAGTTGCCGTGGAATCCCGATAAGACCTGGGTGGGAAGCCTGTCGTTCATCGCGGTTTCAGGACCGATCGCAACCTTGGCATACATGGCTCTCGCCGACGCCGACGGACGACATTGGGAAATCGCCACCGCTTGCGGTTTCGCCGCCGCAATTTGCGGTTCGATGGCGGAATCACTGCCGGTAAGACTCACCGACAATCTGCGCGTCGGCGTGTCAGCGCTATTGGCAGTGACCGCGATGCAGTACGCACTCGTCGGGTTGACTCTGTTCTAACGCGAACCTTCATCTCGCGTTGCGAACGTCACGCCCCCAAAGCCCACGGGCTACGCCCCTTGGGACCGAACCGGCAACTCTTACCTGAGCCACCAAAAACCTTGCTTGCGCGGCGGGCTGGTAAGCCGAAGATTTCAAACTTCCGCGCTCGCTAACAATGCCGGCTCGGCCTGACCGTGGACCGGGTACAGGTTTCCGTATTCGTCGAATTCCATTTCCTGCGGTTCGGTCATCACTTCGAGATCGTCGCGGGATGCGAGTTCTTCCGCAAAGGCTTCGCTCACCAGCACTTCGCCAACGTGAAGCGTGTTGGAAATCTGCACAACGCGGCTCCGGTCCATTTCGACGAGGCCGACTGTTTGCAGCGCGGTTTCGACTGCTTCGCGATCATTCGGTAACGCCACCGGCAGCGCGGCAGCAGTGGGATGTCCGCCGGTGACGGCATTGATTCGCGTGGCGACCAGGTTGACGCTGTCAACGGTTCGCTGATTGGTGAACTCCGCCATCCCCAGCCCGCAGGCGTTGCCATGCGTTTCGGGAGTCAGTCCGCGAACAAAAATCCGCTTGCACGAAACACTGTCTCTATCGGTGGCAGCATGGTCGCGAAACTTGCGACCGACAACGTTGGTGTCCATTCCCGAACCACTGATGTTCTTGCCGATTTCATCGACAACCAGCAGGTCGATCTTCTCAAACGGCAAACGCGGCATCCACTCTTTGGATGTCGCCAGCAACTCTTTTTCGCGTTCCAGAAAATCCCCCGGCGCGACCGCTTCAATCAGCCCGGTTTCGTCATACGCATTTTCGACCAACGCCAAGCCGCAAATGACTTTACATTTTTCAAGGACGACATCGGCGACCGCGGTGATGATCTCCAGAAAACTGTAATCGAGAATCGCCCGGTGATAGATTTTTGCGCCGGCGTGTTTGCCCAAGCCGATCAGCATCATTTTGTGCAGACCCGATTCGATATCCCCTACGAATCCGGTGTGCGGTTTCACTCGACCACAAACGACAACGTGATCGCATTCAAACGCATTCTTGTCGAAGTGGACCGGAATTCCCTGCGGTGTCGTGTCGATGATGACGGTCTCCATCGACGATCGGATTTCGGCTCCCGTGAATTCCTCGGTAATGCCGTAGCTTTCGATGATCTCGCGTTGCCCCTCGGCCGTTCCGCCACCGTGACTGCCCATCGAGGGAATAATCACCGGCACACCACCAAGCCCGCGGAAGTGATCGCAAGTGGCTTTGATGATCTCGGCGATATTGGCGATGCCGCGACTGCCAACGGTAATCGCGACCGTCTCACCAGCTTTGATCGTCCCTCCCAAATCAAGCGACGCCAGCTGCCGTTCGACTTCACCGGCCGGATCATCAATCCGCGGCGCATCAAACTTCTGCCGCAACCGCAACATGCGAGGGAACGTCATTTGGTCTTATCCTTGAAGAAAACAACACCGCCCGTTTCGGCGGTGAAAGTGCAACGAATCGACATGCACCAGTGTATTGTGATTCGCGGAAGGAGTCTATCCAGCGAACGCCTTGAGCAGCCATGTCTTCCTTTTTCACCGCAGTAGACGCGGCCACAACCACGGAATAGACTCAAACGGTTTCAACCGCGCGATTGTCAGGAGCTGGTCATGTTTTCGATTTTCGGTCGATCGGCGCGGATGTGCGATTCGTGGTCGCGACGCGAATTGTTGACGATGGGCGGGTTGTCGTTGTTCGGCCTGGGACTGCCGGAATTGTTGACGCAACGTGCGGCAGCGAAACCGCAGCGTCAAAGCATCCGCCGCGATGGTTTCGGCAGCGCCGATTCGGTCATCCTCGTGTTCCTGCAAGGCTCGCCGAGCCACATCGACCTGTGGGACCCGAAACCGGAAGCCCCCGCCGAGATTCGTGGCGAGTTCAAACCGATTGCCACCTCGACACCGGGGCTGTTTGTGGGCGAAGTGCTGCCGATGCTTGCACAGCAGGCAAAACATTTTAACCTGGTGCGATCGATCGGCGTTGATCCCAAAGGACTGCGGAATCACGGGGCGGCCATCTACATGCTGATGACCGGCCACGATCCACGAAATTTCTCGCCCACCGGGTTGGCGGTGCCTCCTTCGCGTGAAGATTTGCCGTCGGTCGGCGCAGTCGTCGCGCGTTACAAGCCGGCCGAACAGGGGCGATTCAATAATATTGCCGTCGGCGCGTCGGTGAAAGAAGGAAGAGAAGTTGGTGTCGGTCAAGGTGCCGGACTGTTGGGCGGTGCCTACGATCCCTACACCATGTACGACGATGCCACCAAGCCGCTCAATCCACAGGGGTTCGCACTGCCGGCCGACATGTCGCTCGAACGGCTGCAGTCGCGCGTCGATTTGAAGGCGATTATTGAAACGCGGACGCAGTCCGAAGCGGCGTCGTTCGACGCCTACTACGACACGGCTCTCTCATTGATTCAATCGAACCGTGCGGTCAGAGCGTTTCGCTTGCAAGACGAGGCAGCCGAAACACGCGAACGTTACGGCAAGACACAATTCGGACAAAGCTGTTTGCTGGCCCGCCGGCTGATTGAAGCCGACACGCGATTCGTGCAGGTGACCTGGCCGGCCCGCTCCGACGACGAACCGGCGCCCGGTCCGGACGGCTCGTGGGATACGCACCGCAATAATTTCCCCATGCTCCGCGACCACCGCTGCCCGGTCTTCGACCAATCATTATCGGCGTTGATCGAGGACATGGCCGCCCGTGGCTTGCTCGAAAAGACGATGGTGGTCGCCATTGGCGAGTTCGGCCGCTCGCCAAAAATCGGATCGCCGACAACAAACAACGTCGGCCCCGGTGGTCGCGACCATTGGCCGGAGTGTTACAGTTTCCTCATCGCTGGCGGCGGTGTGCAGCCCGGCGCCGTCTACGGCGAATCGGACCGTCACGGCGGCTGGCCGAAAAACGACGCCGTTCATCCCTACGACCTCATCGCGACAATCTACCACGCCCTGGGCATCAACCCCAAAAGCGTCTACCACGACACCCTGAACCGCCCACGACGGTTGGTGCAGAGTGGCATGCCAGTGCTGGGGCTGTTTTGACGGTGTGGGACGTCGAGGATGACTCAAACGCCCGTTGCTGCCTGAACGGGCCGTTCCAACACGTCGGCCACCACCTTGGCCGGGCGGTTGTTGGTGATGATTTGCTTTTGGCCGTTGAAGAAGAACTCCAACTGTTTATGGTCGAGGCCGAAGAGGTGTAGGAGGGTGGCCTGATAGTCGTTGGGGGTGACGATGTTGGTGACGGCTCGGTGGCCGACTTCGTCGGTTTCACCGTAGGTCATGCCCGGTTTGATGCCGCCGCCGGCGAGCCAGATGCTGAAGCCCTGGCCGTTGTGATCGCGGCCCGCTTTCTTCGGGTTGGCGTTACTTTGAGTAACCGGCAGCCGGCCGATTTCTCCACCCCAATGCACGATGGTGCTGTCTAACAGGCCGCGTTGCTTGAGGTCTTTGACCAAGGCGGCGGCCGGCTTGTCGGTCCGGCGGCAGATGCCAGGCAGCGCGGTGGCAATGCTGTTGTGATTGTCCCACGGCTGCCCGCCGTGGAAGAGTTGCACGAATCGCACGCCGCGCTCGATGAGGCGGCGGGAAATGAGGCAGCGGGTGCCGTACTCGCGAGTGGTGGGTTGGTCGAGACCGTACAGTTCCTGTGTCGCTTTGGTTTCCTGCGAGATGTCGAGCGCCTCGCGGGCGGCGGTTTGCATGTGCGCGGCAAGTTCGTAGCTGGCAATTCGAGCTTCGAGGTCGGATTCACCGGGGTGACGTTCCAGGTGTCGACGGTTGAGCGTTTGCAGTAAATCGAGATTCTGCCGTTGAACTTCGCCGCGCAGGTGGGGCGGGGCATCGAGGTTGAGAATGCGCGGCTCTTTGGGACGCAGCACGGTTCCCTGATACAGCGATGGCATGAAGCCGTTCGACCAGTTGGTGACGCCATCGACCGGCAGTCCGCCGGGATCGGTCAGTACCATGTAGGCGGGCAGTTCCTGCGTTTCCGAGCCGAGCGCATACGTCAACCACGAGCCGAGCGTCGGCCGGCCGAGTACGCCGGGAATGCCGCCGTGGAAGTAACGAATCGAAACTTCGTGGCCGTTGGCGCCGGTGTGCATCGAGCGGATGAGACAGATGTCGTCAACGATTTCCGCCAGATGTGGAAGGATTTCCGAGACCTCGGTTCCGCATTCGCCGTGCTTCTGAAATTTGAACGGGCTGGCGAGTAACTTCTTGCTGGCCTGATTGACGAAGCTGTATTGGATGTCGCCTTTGAAATCCATGCCGCCGCGTTTTTGCAGTTCCGGCTTGGGGTCGGTCAGGTCCATGTGGGCCGGTCCGCCGTGCTGAAACAACGAGATCATCGCCTTCGCTTGCGGCTCGAAATGCGGCTGCTTTGGCTTGAGGTTGAGGTGCGCGGTTTCGCTTTCGATCCCCTTGGGCTTTGCCAGCAGGTTGTCCTGGTTGAGCAGCCAGGCGAGCGCGACCGAGCCGATGCCCATGGCGTTTTCGGCGAGGAATTGTCGACGAGTAGGAAGCATGGGATTGTCCGATGATTGATGTCAAAGTGTAATCGATAACCAGCCCGCAGCGCGAGCGAGGGTTTTGGGTTGCGATCGGCGTTCAAACCCTTGCTTGCGCGACGGGCTGGAATCCTCGTGTTTATTCGTTGTAGAGAAACTCGTTGGAACTCATCAGCGCCTGGCAGAAGTTCGTCAGTGCCTGCTGGCTGACGGTTGTGCCTTTGGGCAACTGATTCTTCTGTTTGGCCAACTGACCAAGTTGATGCGACAGGAAGTCGATTGTGATTTTCAGTTCGTCGGCGTTTGGTTTGCGGCAGTAGGCGAGTTGCCAGGCACGGGCGGCCTGCGCGGGAAGAGCGGCGTAATTCTCAGCTTCAACCGGACCGTGGAAACCGGAATTCGATGCCCACTTTCCTGCCGTTGCGTCTTTCCCCTTGAGCGTCAACTCAACCGTCCAGGCGAACGAGTCGGATGTGACGGTGGTGATGCCATCGGTGACAAAATCGATGGTGTCGCCCGCTTCGACTGGGATGCCGGCAACATTCGTATCAGCGTCTTTGTTGTGAACGGTCCACTCACCGGCGAGTCCGCTGCGGCTCGAAACAACGCGGCTGCGAACACCGTCTCCGTTTCCACTTCCGTGCGAAAGTTTGCCGGTGATTGTAAGTGTTCCCGATGCGGGCGCAATCCAACGGCGAATGGCGTTGTTCCCGGGACTGCTTCCCGGGTGTCCACCATTCGCGTTCACAATCGCCCAGCCGGTTTTGGGGTCGGGCATTTTCGGACCGCCTTGCCATGCCGAGCCGGTGAAGTGGGGCAGGGGGGTGAATTGCACTGTCTTCTTCTCGGCATCGAAGCCGCCATGTCCGAATTGCCAGATCGGCTTAGCCGTTGGGGGAAGCTTGGGCAATGCGGCGGAAACTTCGGACGTCAGCGGCGTGGTCTCTTTGGCAACACGACCGGCCAGCGCTTTTGCCTGCGTGAGAATGAACTGCCCGTTGAGCAGCATCAGCGATTGCGTGGCAACGGTTGAAGCAGTGCGGATGTCGCAGTTAATCTCCATCACCGGGGCATCGAATGCCTGCAGCATGCCGACCGGTTGGCTGCGACGGACCTGCACGTAAATGCTGCGGCGTTTCTGTTCGCCGTTGACGACGACCATGCCGGCGTCGTCTTCCTTAATTGCCAACGGCGGGCCGAACATCGTGCGGTCGAGCACGCCGGCAACCGCCAGCATGCGATCGCGAATCGTCTCGGCTTCCAACCGCATCATTGGTTTACGTGAATAGTAGAAGTTGTCGGGGTCGAGGGCTTTGCTCTGATCGCTGCGAACTGACGACTGACGGTAGGCGGTCGAAAGCATGATCTCACGGTGCATTGCCTTCATGCTCCAGCCTTGTTGCATGATTTCGTCGGCCAGCCAGTCGAGCAATTCGGGATGCGAGGGCGTTGTGCCGAGCCGTCCGAAATCGCCCGGCGTGCCGACAATGCCACGGCCGAAGTGATGCAGCCAGATGCGGTTGGCAATGACCCGCGCAACGAGCGGGTTCTCGCCGTTGGTCAGCCAACGAGCAAACGCGAGCCGGCGTCCGGTGGTGGGCCTCCGGGGATCGTTGGCGGAAAATTCCTGCCGCCCTCCAACGGGTGAAATGACCGACAAACCACCCGGCTGAACCACCTGCTTGGGCTGTTTGTGGTCGCCCCGGTGAAACAGTTTTGTGTCAATTGCCTGGTCCGGCTGTTCGAGCAGCACCCGCAGGAATTCTTCCTTCGGCTTGCCGGCGCGTGTTTTGGCAATCTTCGTATCGAACTTCTTCAGGTCTTCTCTCGACTTCGGAATATACTGATACAGATTTCCGGGGGTGATGTTGATGCTGGGGTGTTTTTTCAGCAGTTGCTTCTGCGCGTCGCTGCGTTTGTTCCCGGCGGTATTGTACGCTTCGTGCAATTGGTCGCGCAGCGGTTGTTCGTATTTCTTCAACTCCGCCGCGATCGCTTGCGCCATGTATTCGGCTTGTTTCTTGCCTTTCTCCACTGCGATCTTTTGCGCCGCGGCCTCAACCTCGGCCGCCTTCTTTCGGTCAGCTGCGGTATAAAGTGAGACGCGACGTTGCGCCGGCGTCTGCCACTTCTGCCAATTCAACGCCGGTTCCAACACCGCTCGCAGCGCGTAATAGTCGGTCTGTGGGATGGGATCGTAACGATGGTCGTGGCATTGTGCACAAGCGACGCTGACTCCCAGAAGCGATGAAGTGACGATCTTGATCGTGTCGGCCATCACCTTGTTGCGACCTTCGGCGTTGTTCGCACCACTACCGGTGCCATCGGCTGCCATTCGCAAGAATCCGGTGGCAGCGAAGAGTTCCAACTGCTCCGGCGTCAAGTCGCCCGAATGCGGGCCAACCAATTCGTCGCCGGCGAGCTGTTCGACGACGAACTGATCAAACGGCTTGTCCTTGTTCAGCGAAGCGATGACATAATCGCGATATTTCCAAGCCCAGGGGCGAATGTCGTCTTTTGTTGTGTGGCCTTCCGAATCGGCATAGCCGGCGACGTCGAGCCAATGGCGGCCCCAGCGTTCGCCGTAGTGTGGCGATTCGAGCAAACGGTCGATCAGTCTTCCGTACCAGTCGGCCGCAGTATCGCTCAACGCCAGCGTCAATTCCTTCTCGGTCGGCGGCAGGCCGATGAGATCGAAATAGGCCCGTTTGATCAACGCCATGCGATCGGCATCGGGAGCGAATGACAAGCCTTCCGGCATCGCCTTCAACAACAATGCATCGATGGGCGAGCGGACGCGTGCTGCCGGAGGAAACTGCGGCGGTTGTGGACGTTTGATCGGTTGGAACGCCCAGTAGTCGCGTTCTTCCGGGGTGATCCCCAAACCCGGCCCGATGGATTCCGGCTCGGGCCGCGCGGTCTTGGCTCCCTCGGCGAGCCATTGTTTGAGGATTGCAATTTCTTTCGCCGATACCCGTTTGTCATCGCCCGGCGGCATCTCACCGCTGGTGACGCGTTCCAGCAGGAAACTGTCGGCCGGTTTGCCGGGTACGATAGCCGGGCCGCTTTCGCCCCCTTTAGTCATGCTCCGCACAAGCCGCAAATCGAGCCCACCCTCAAGTTCTGCCGTTGCGCCGTGACAGTCGAAGCAGTGGGTGCGAAAGATCGGCCGCACATGTTGCTCGTACGTCAACGCCTTTGGCTCGGCGGCGTAGCCTGTTGCTGTAAAGAGCACCAGCAAGGACGCGAAAACAGAGATTCGCAAGCGAAGCTCACTAACCATCGAAAGCTCCCAATCGGATTTTTCAAGCGGGTTGCAAGTCAGGTAAGGCAAGTCGGTATCGAGGCAGGGCAGGGGATGTTCTGGGGGATTACTGTCCCGTCGATTATCGTTTATCGAATGGCCGTCTTGCAAGGGCTGACCGGACGAATGCAAACCACTGCCATCACCCCATATCTGCCGAAATCACTTGGACTTCCGGCTACGATACTGTAACATACCATGCATCACTTCGTCCCGTCTGATAGACTACCCGCGACATGTGGGCCAAGCGTCGAATGTGAGCGGGCCTTGTGTTGTCGAATTTGAATCAATCTTGGGAGTTTCACAATGTCTGTTCAACCGGTGCGATGCGCAGGATGGGTATCGAGGCGCTGGATAATCGGCGGCTTGTGTGGTGTGTTGACGTTGGCAATTGCCGGCTCGGCGATGCTGCCGCGTTCGGAAGCGGCTCAAAAAAAACGCCGCCCCACCGCGAAGAAGAAGGCTGCGGCTAAAAAGCCGGAGCCATTGCCGCCGCGCTTCATGGTGGAGTCGAAAGAGGTCGATCCGAGCAAGCTCTCGCGAGCACTGCAGTCGGCCAACAAAATCGACTCACTGGTTGCAGCGAATTACAAAAAATATAAAGTGCAACCAAACCCCAAGTCGACCGACGCCCAATTCCTGCGACGGGTCTACCTGGACATCACCGGGACCATCGCCACCTATCAGCAGGCGCGAATTTTTCTCGTCTCACGGCACCCGGACAAACGCAAGCGTTTGATCGACCGACTGCTCAACAGCGATGGCTACGCCAGCCATTACTTCAACTACTGGGCCGACACCTTGCGCTACGTCGATCGGCTGAACAACAACGTTCGCGGCGAGCCGTACCGGCAGTGGATTAAACAATCGCTGGCCGAGAACAAGCCCTGGGACAAAATGGTCTCGGAGATGATCACCGCAGAGGGACGCGTCTGGGAAGACCCGGCGACCGGCTATCTGCAGCGTGATTCGGGCATGCCGCTCGACAACATGAACAACACCGTCCGCATCTTTCTGGGAACGCGGATTGGTTGTGCGCAATGCCACGATCATCCGTTCGACCGCTGGACGCAAAAAGAATTCTACGAAATGGCGGCGTTCACTTTCGGCACAACCACACGTGCCGGCGGCCGCGACAAGCGGTATTTCACTCGCAAGGATGCCCCAAACACCCGTCTGAAAGAAGAATACTACGAGATCGATCAGGACGAAGAAATTCAGCGGCGAAACTACTACCGCATGACGCGGCTGATTCGCTTCAACATGATGATCGTCAACGATCAGGTCAGGCGGCAGATTCGATTGCCCCACGATTACGCTTACGACAACGCCAAGCCGAAACAGGTCGTCCCACCGAAAACGCTGTTCGGCAATCCGGCCGACATCAAGAAGGGCGAAGCACCGCGCAAGGCGTTTGCCCGCTGGTTGACGTCGAAAGACAATCCGCGCTTTGCATTAACCATTGCCAATCGGCTCTGGAAGAAAGCCTTCGGTCGCGGCCAGATTGAGCCGGTTGACGACATGATGGACAGCACGGTTGCAGAGAATCCTGCGTTGATGAAGTATCTCGAATCCGAAATGACGCGGCTCGACTTCGACATGAAGGAATATCTGCGGATCATCTTCAACACCGAAACGTATCAGCGTGAAGCAAGCGTGGGTGACACACCGTTGGCCGAATCGTATCACTTTCCCGGTCCCGTTCTCCGCCGTATGTCGGCCGAGCAGGTGTGGGATTCGTTCCTCACGTTGGCCGTCGTCAAGCCGGATGAGTACCGCGAGTTCCCCTCGAACATCCGCACCAAACTCATCTCCGCCGACCTGAATACGGTTTCACCGCTGGAACTGTTAGCCGGCGATGACGAAGCTCGCAAGCAAGTGGACCGTACGCGAGGCAAGCGTGAGAAGAAATACCGGTACAAGGGCCAACTGCTGGGGCGTGCCTCGGAGTTGCCTTCACCTGTTCCGGCCAGTCACTTCCTGCGAATGTTTGGCCAATCGAACCGCGAGCTGATCTCGGCATCGTCCGATACCGGGTCGGTCCCGCAGGTGCTGTTCATGTTCAATGGCCCGGTCACACACATGATGTTGGAGAAGAACTCCACGCTGTACAACAACATCATGCGAAAGAAGACAATCGCAGACGGTATCGATGTCGTCTTCCTGACGATCTTGAATCGTTACCCGGACAAGGAAGAATCGAGTATCGCAACGCAGGAAATCAAAAAGAACGGCGCAGCCGGCTACGGCGACGTCGTCTGGTCGCTGGTCAACACCCGCGAGTTCTTGTTCCTGCAATAAGCGCTGAGGCCAGGAAGCGAGAAAGATTGCGAGTCGGCATCACATAAAACAAATCATCATTTAGAGATGACAGGATATAAACCACAATGAGAGACTTCCTTTCAAAACTTGACGGCATCGATCGCCGACGTTTTCTGGAATACACCGCCAAATCGGCTTTGGGTGTCAGCCTGCTACCCGGTTTGGAGACGGCCCTCACGGCTGCTCCGGCCCGAAAAAAGCCAGCGGCGACGGCAAAGGGCGGAAAAGCGAAGCGAATCATCTACCTGTTCATGACGGGGGCGATGTCGCATCTGGACACCTTCGACCTGAAACCGGGACACGAAAACCAGGGCGAAACCAAGCCGATCAAGACCAACGTCCCCGGTAAACAAATCAGCGAGTTTCTGCCGACGTTGGCCGGCCAGTTCGACAAGATTGCCGCCATCCGCTCGATGTACACAGAGACGGCCGCCCATGAGGGGGCCGAATATCTGATGCGAACAAGTTACAAGCAGATTGCGACAACGCGACATCCAACTATGGGCCCGTGGGTCCAACGGTTCGAGGGACGGCGCAACAAAACCCTGCCCGACACCGTGCTCATCAGCACGCCGGCTCGGCATCCCAGCGCGGGATTCTTCGATCCGTCGTACAGCCCGTTGCCCATCGGCGACCCGAACCGCGGTCTGGAGAACACACAGGCCCCCGCCTACCTGAAAAAAGACTCCTTCAGGAATCGCCTGGGATTGATCGACAAGTTTGATCGCAAGTTTCGCAACAAGTTCAAGGCAAGAAAGGTCGGAGCCTACACCGACTTCTATTCGCAAGCGACGACGTTGCTTGCGAGCACCGAACTCAAAGCCTTCGACCTGAACGAAGAAAAGAAGGAAGACCGCGATCGCTACGGCCGCGACCGCTTCGGGCAGGGTTGTCTGCTGGCCCGAAGGTTGATCGAAAACAATGTCCGCTGCGTCGAAGTCAGCTTCGGCAGTTGGGACATGCACCGCGACATTTACGGGACAACTGCATTGCCGGCGCGAACCGCCATCATGGACCGCGCGGTCGGAAACCTGCTGAAGGACCTTGGGGAGAAAGGACTGCTGAAAGATACGATGGTTGTGCTGACCACCGAATTCGGCCGCACGCCGGTCATCAACCAGAATGCCGGACGCGACCATCACCCCGGCGCCTTCTCCGCATTCCTGGCCGGCGGCGGAATCAAAGGCGGCCAGTTCTACGGCCGGTCGGACAACGAAGGGTACAGCGTCGATGAAGACGGCGTGCTACCGGCCGACTTAAACGCCACCATCGCCACGGCCCTCGGCTTGCCGTTAGGCAAAGAAATCTTCTCCCCCACCGGTCGCCCCTTCAAAGTCGCCCACGACGGCGAACCGGTGTTGAAACTGTTGTAGATCTGGCGAATTTGAACGACATTCAGAAACCCGGTTTCTTCAAGAAACCGGGTTTCTTTTTGGATAATGAACCACATCCCGACTATCGCTGTGAGAAGGCTGTGAACACAGTAGGCGAAACATACCGGGCAGGCATTGGTGAAAACATCGCTCTCATCGTGATTGCCTTCATTTTTCTTGGCTGTTTCATTCACTTGTGGTCTGCACCAGTTCGTCAACTATTGAGAGCAAGAGGACTTCGGCTCTTGAGGGCGGGGAATCGATTGTTGCGAGATCGTGATTTTGGCGGGGCGATTGCAAAGTACACCGAATCAATCGCGAAACACCCCTCCCTCGTGGAAGCGTACTTGGGCAGGTCGAGCGCATACATCGAGATGGGTGACACGGAGAAGGCGTTTTCCGACTGCAACAGAGTGATCGAACTTGATGATCGAAATCACTCCGCGTATCTCAACCGAGGATCAGTCCACCGAATCAATCAGGAACACGAGCAGTCAGTAGCAGACTTCTCACAATGCATCAAGCTACAGCCCGATTGTGCTGAGGCTCGATTCAACAGGGGATATGTCTTGATGGAGCTTGACCGCTATGACGGAGCACTTGAGGACCTGTCAAATGTGATTCTCCTCAATCCATCGGATGCGCACGCTCATTACTATCGTGCCCGCATTTACTACAAGAACAATCGGTTCAATGAGGTAGCAGTAGACCTGTCGAACGCGATCGATTTGGGACTCAAGTCGGCCGTCACATACAAATTCCGGGCGCACGCGAATAGCCAGACGGGCGAATTTGAGAAAGCACTTTCAGATTATAAATCCGCACTTCAGCACGCGCCGGACGATGCAGAAGCATTGAACGGCCTCGCATGGTTTTTAGCAACTTGCCCCATTCCACATTTGCGAGACGGCGCGAGAGCTGTTGAAGCGGCAACCCGAAGTTGTGAACTATACAAGTACGCCGAATGGTTTTGCGTGGGAACGTTAGCCGCTGCTTTCGCCGAGACAAACAGATTTGATGAAGCAATCAATTGGGCTGCGAAATCGCTGCAACTGGCGCCGGACGAGGAAAAGCAAGCCTGTTCTGAGCGGCTAAAACTGTACGAATCCAATCAACCATATCGTATTCCTCACTAGACCGAGTGCGACCACTTGCCTACCCAAACAGCGCATCAATCGGCATCCCATCGCCAACGTCTGCGGGCGAATCGCGAATCCGCGTTTCCGGATCGATGGGGGACGTCTGATAGATGCTGTAGCAATGCGACTAATGGCCGCGACCGTTGGCGTCGGCTCCGGAGCACAGAGTAATTCTCCTCAGCTTGGCCTTCCGGCCGAATTCTGCCATCGCGACAGCCAGCGTCCCATCCTGCCTGCCGCGATCATTACGCGCGAAATCCCCGCGAACCCCGCCGTTTGTGAGCTATGTTTCCGGTTGGACACCGGTCGAATTGCGCCTTGTCACCGCGGCTGCTTTAATTCCTCAAATTCTGCATTGCCATGAAAACCGAAACCATCGAGACGAACGGAAGAGTTCCTTCAAGAGCTGAAGGATCGCAACGGGGTAATGCGAACGTGGGCGCGGTCGATGCGGCCAAAGCCATCGCCGCCGAGAGCAAAGGGCGGTCCGGCAACACCGAGGAAGTAAGCGACGGTACGTTGTGTGTCAATTGCGAGGAGCGTAGGGACTGGGACGGCAGGTCTTTTTGTCCGGCGTGTGGTTTTCACCCCGCGTTGAATCGGTGTGTGGAAGTCGAAAGACCGCAACCGGTGGTTGAAACCGGCCCAGAGAACTTGTGGGAGGCCATTCCAACCTGGGCGTGGGTCTTGATCTTCGGTGTGGTTGGAATTGTGGCGGGCAGCGTTGCCGTTCGGCTTTCGTTCTCCGGCAGCCCACGGTTGCTGGCAGGTTGGGGAGTCGCTCAGATCGCCATCGCCGAATTTACATCGCTGGTGGCACACGTGCTGGCATTGATTCACGCTTCGAGTAAATCAGATCGCTACTCCCCGTTCGATTTGCTGATGAAACCATTGGCCTTGTGGCGACCGACGTTTTCAACGCTGCCCAAGAGTGCCTGGCGAGTGTGGATGTTTGCGTGGGGACAAACCGCCATGATCTGCGCTGTCTTGATTATTGGGGGGCTGAATTTTTCTGCGTTGTTCGACGACTGGGGGGTGAAAAAAAACAGTAGTGCGAACCTGGTACAAGCGATTGCCGATCAGGCACGCGAAAATGGCGAGGATGAAGAGTCACTGGAAGACGCCCTGAACAAGACAGCGACTGCCGGAGACGATATCGCACCGAAAGAGGAGCTTCTGCCGGTTGAAGATCCGATAGTCGAATGTCTGATCTTCGGTTATCGCAAGAACCTAGAGGAAAAGCCGACGGCCCTGTTGCTGGCAACAATCGTCAAAGGCCGTATGAAATACGTCGGCATGATTTCAGTCGTCGGAATTCCCGATGAAGCCATGCAAACACTTACCGAACGGATGCCCAATCTCACTCAGAAGAACCCATTCATCAAGTGTCGTTTCAAGGCTGTCTGGCTGCGTCCACAATTGATGTGCGAGGTCGAGTACAAAGAATGGACGCGAAGCAATCAATTGCTGAAGCCGAAATTCCGAGAATTGCTTGCAGAAATTGACGTGCGATAAAAACGCTCCGCTGCGAAGACTCCGCGTCGCGGCTAACCAGGTTTATGGGGCATCGGGGTCCAGCGGTTTGGTGCAGTCAATAAAGAGCCAGCACAGCGACGAAATGAGATACAGCACCCCCAACGCAATAAACAGCATCGCCCAGCCGTTTGTGTAGTCGATGTACTTGTAGTCGACGACCAAACTCTGATCTTCTGGCGGTGCGTCCCATTCGATGCCGATGACGCCACGCGTGCGATTCAGCCGGCAACGGGGGACAGTCGGGATGGCCGAGTCTTCAACGAGCGGCTTGAACGTGAATTCCCCCCGCTCATTCACAGAGAACGTGTGTGTCTTCGTTGCACCGCTATAGATGTCACCCGTGAGCGATCCCTGCGCAACGTTCATGTTCTCCAGGGCGGCGAATGTGGTGCGCACACTGGAACGTTCCTCGACTGCTTCGGTCTTTTCGGCCGCGACTGTTTCTCGGGTCGTCGAATGCGAATCACTGAAGTACATGATCGTCAAACCCATCAACGGGCCGGCCATGACGGCGGCGATTGAGCCGACGGTATTGATGATGCCAAACACCGAAGCGGCGTTTCGGCCGGCGATGTCGGTAATCGTCCCCCAGACGGTTGGCTGACTCCAATCGCTGAAGAACTTCACAATGAAGAACACCGAGACGATCCAAATGGCGTCGCTGAACGCGAGACTGACAAAGATAAAGACCGTTGCCAACAGCTTGCCGATCAACCCGATCCAGCTTCGAGACCAACGGCGATTACCGGTTCGCACGATGAGATAACTCTGTAGCGTCCCGCCAATCATTCCGCCGATCGCTCCGCCCAACAACGGCATAGCCGCCATCCACCCGGCCGACTTGGTATCGATGCCCTTGGCGGTAAACAGGAACAGCGGAATCCAGTAGACATAGACGTTATCGGCGAACGCGCTGGTGAACTGCTGGACGAAGAAGACCTTCATGTTGGTACTCTTCAGGACGGTCGACCATCGCAGTGCCGAGCGCGTCGCGCTGACTGTTTCGGTCTCGCCCTCATTGATCAGATCGGCTTCGGCATCGTTGGCCTGGGGGTGATCCTTGGGGGTGTTGCGGAACAGGTAAAGGAATATGCCGCCAAAAACACAGCCCAGCACCGTAAGCACGACCACCGCCTGACGCCACGACAGCCCCATCCAGCCGATAAGCACCGTCCCGAATAACACGAATGAAGCCGCCCCCCCGCCGCGTCCGAAAAAGGTGGCAATCCATCCCTGCACGGTGGTCCGTTCCGACAACGGGAACCACAGTTTTGTCACCTTGCTTAACGTTGGGTAACAACCCGCCTGAGTTAAACCGAACAGCAGCCGCGCGGAAAACATTGAGACGTACCCAGTGGCGAGCGCGACGGCTCCCATTGACAACGACCACGCCAGAATGATTGAACCGAGCAGCACGTGCGGCCCAAACCAGTCGCAGAGTATGCCGGATGGAATCTGGCCGAAGCCATAGCTGGCGCTGAACACGCTGTCGAGCAAACCGAGTTGCCACTCCGACCAACCAAACTCTTCCCCGACAAACGGCTTGATGAACCCCCACGTGTATCGGTGCAGATACAAGACAAACGACGTGCCGCAGGCCAGCATAAAAATGATGGCTCGAACCCGTGATGGGCGCTCGGTTGACGTGCCATCGGTTGGAGCGCTTGCAGGCAGTTCGGGGGGAGTCGGATTCATGCGGCGGCATCTCCCTGGTGGCGTGAGAGAATCGAACCTTTGCGATGCTACGCGCCTTGTTCTGGAACAATCCCGTTCCCAAGGCACGGCCATCCTAGCGCGAATCTCGGTGTGACGCAAGCAGTTGCGCTGTTGTGTCATGTTTCGCCACGGCTTGCGCAGCGGACTGGTAATTGACGGGTGGACGCTTTACGACGCCCGATGCTGCCATTACGATCTTCTGGATGGTCCCACCGGCCGCTGCCAGTGGGCTTTTACACAATTTAGGTTCCTGTTTGCATCAATAATTTGAGCGCTAATGTCTGCTACCGGTCCATCGAATATTACTGCCATCGACTGCTCGGACGACGACGCAGAGCAACTGTTTGCAGATTTGCGCGACCGATTAAGCCCGCGGGGCGATGTTGTTTCCGAGGCGGGCAAGCAGCGAACGATGGAGCTGTTCGGTCGGCCACTTTCGCCGCAGCAAGTTGTCGAAACGATTTGCGCCGATGTTGCCGGTGACGGACTGCAGGCCGTTCTCGAATACACGCGCAAACTCGATGGCAAACAGCTGACATTGGAAACAATGCGTGTCTCGCAGGATGAGTTGGAAGCCGCCCATCGCGCGGCCGATGCCAGTTTTCTGGAAACCATTCGCCGCATTCGAGACAACATCCTCGAATTTCAACGGGCCGTGCTGACCGAAGATGTGACCTTGGTTCGGCAGGACGGGGCAGGGCGGGTTGAACTACGGCAACGGTATTTGCCGCTGCAGCGGGTCGGCATCTGCGTTCCCGGTGGTGCGGCCGCGTATCCCTCGACAGTGTTGATGACAGCCGTCCCCGCACAAGCCGCCGGCGTGAGGGAAATCGTCGTCGTCGTTCCCCCAACGGAGTTCGGCGGATACAACACCGACCTGCTGGCCGCCTGCCACGAAATTGGCGTGACGGAAATCTACCGGATTGGCGGCGCACAAGCGGTTGCGGCCTTAGCCTACGGCGTCGAGGGGATTGCGAAAGTTGATAAAATTGTGGGGCCGGGTAATTTGTTTGTCGCACTTGCGAAGAAGCACGTATTCGGCGAAGTCGATATCGACAGCATTGCCGGCCCGAGCGAAGTGATTGTGTTGGCCGACGATTCGGCGCGGGCTGACTTTGTCGCGGCCGACCTCATTTCACAAGCCGAACACAGTCCCGGGGCGGGAATTCTGATCACGTGGCACGAACCGCTGATTGCAGAAGTTCACGCACAGCTTGACGCCCAACTGGAGCGCCTGCCGCGTGGTGAACTTGCGCGGCAAAGCTTGGAGAACTACGGGGCGTTGATTCTCGCTCGTGATGCGGACGAAGCTGCCCGGTTGACCGACCTGCTGGCACCGGAGCATCTGCATATTTCAACGGCCGAACCGGAAGCGATGCTCGAAATAGTGCAGAACGCGGGGGCAATTTTTCTGGGGCATCACACCCCCGTGGCGTTGGGCGATTATGTCGCTGGGCCGTCGCACGTTTTACCAACGGGTGGCACGGCGCGTTTTGCCAACGGATTGTGCGCGATCGATTTTCTCAAGCGATCGTCCATTATCGCGTACAACAGCGAAGCGCTGGCCGCAGCCGCCGACGACGTGCGATTGATGGCCGAGAAGGAAGGTCTGACAGCTCACAGCGCAAGTGTCGGCGTGCGAATTGATGACGATTCCGCACGATCCGAATAGGATCTCATTCCCACGGGCCGCAACCCGTGGGCTTTGAGGGAAACAATTGTCTCAATCGATGCTATGGCGGCGCGATTGCTCTTCATCCAACATGACTTTGGCAATAGTGATCGAACCGTGAAACGAATATTTTTGGTGCTTGCCCTTTTCAGCACTCTACTGACTGCCTCTGCGTTCGGCCTGGGGCTGAACATTCAAGACGCAAAAGCGATCGACGAGGCATCGCGAAGTGACGTACGGTGGCACATGCTGACGGCGCTGGCAACGTTGTGCACTGCCTCGCTGGTCCATGCCATCTGGCTGACGTACTTCATGGGAACCGGCCGCTGGATGGAAGAGACCTGCCGCGCATATGGGTTGTCGGAGGATTTTCAGAAGGAAAACCGTTCGATGAAATACGGAACGATGCTGGCAGTTTTCGGCGTGTTTTTGCTGCTGCTGCTGACCGGTGGCTTAGGCGCGGCGGTCGATCCGGGATCGTCGGTTGATTTTCGCGGATGGGGAGGCCTCTCCGGCCCATCGACTCATTTCTTTGTGGCGTCGCTGACCATCGGCACGAACCTCGTCGTCAATTTGTGGGAGTACTCGACGATCGCTCGCAATCACGCGTTGATCGAGCGCGTGATGACCGACGTGCGACGCATCCGCACCGAGCGCGGACTGCCCGCCTGAATTCTCTAAACAAGATAGACGTTCCCACAGGGCGCGGCCCGTGGGCTTTTTAGCGGCGTCCTCGCGATGCGCGGAATCCGTACTCGATTGCGAACCAGTTTGCGTACCGTTCCCGGTCGTTGAAGTTCGTATTCCGTTCGTCGTTGATGTGGCCGATTTCGTGAATCAGCACGTTGTTCAGGTAGAAATCACTGATGGTCTCCTCGGTCCAGGTGAGCCGCCAGAGTTCCCCCTCCTGCGACCACTGGCCGCCGTACATCTGGGCTTCAATCACTTGCTCGGGCCTGGGCGGCCTGACGTACAATTCAACGAGCGATTCTTCGATGGGATACAGGTAAACGCTCGGCCCCCATTGCATTCCGTAACACGGAAACAAGTTTCGCTTGTGGGTCATGGGGCTGAATTGAATGACCTCGATGCCGTGGGTGAACTTTTCCGGAAGTTCTGAAATGCGGTCGGCAACTTCGTCGGCAGTCACCGGATGTACGAACCCGGCGCCGGCCGATTCGGTGACGTAACGGATCGACTCACACCCGGTCGGTTCGTGCCAGACTTCCGGCGCATTGAAAGCTTCGGTGGCGATGTCGGTATTTCCACGCCGACGGTAGGCAGCGGTCGGCAGGGCATTGTGCCGACGGTGCCGCCGCGCACGCTGTTTCTTGACGTGCTGGCTTCGGTGTACCGGTCTCGAACGTTGCTTGAGTCCTGAGGTGCGTTTCATCTGCGATAACTCCCTTGACGCGATCGGCGGGGAACCGCCTCGCGGCGTTTTTCCAGACGGATGGCAGTCATGTCATCCGTGACTGAACAAAACGTCCCACTACAAGGGAAACCAACTCCGTAATCATCCTACGGAGAGACTGAGCCTGGTCGCAAGCTGTACACCACAAGTTGTTTTTCAATAGTGTGTTACAGCAATTGGATCGGCCTGACAGTTTGGGATTTGTGCGCGGAAGAGAGTCGGGCCGACTGCTCAGTGGTTCAGCAAACGGCCTTGGTGGCACGACTTACGCACAATTTGCCCGAGTTAGGCCGGCAATTGGCCGATGTCTTGTTCCCGGCGACGTTCACTATAAGGTTTTAACTTATTACCCAGACAGGTGTTGCGAATTTCCCCCATTCCGGATTTACGGGTCAGGCAGAGCCTGCTGGGGGCCAGTTCGCCGGAAACGCGGTGAGGAGAACTTGCCCGGCGGAGATCGATTGCACCGCGCGACCTGGCGAATATGCAGGGGGAGCAAGAGACCGACACGCCCCGCAAGCGCGCCGGCTTAATGGCGGGCCCGACGAATCGAATGCGAAACAGATCGCCGATCAGGGGCTGACCGCGCCGGAATACGACTTCAGATCGGTTTTCGCATCTTCCGGCAGTCCCCCCGCCCACGGCGCACCTGCGGTGGGGGCTAGAAAACGGTCGCTGCTTGCATCGACTGAGACAAAATCAGTCTTTGTTTCCCAATGCCCGTTGTTGCTGAAGATGTTGAACTCGCCTTCTGCAGGCGCAGTCGGCTGCGGCCGGCTGGTCCAATTCGATCCGGTCGCGCGTTCAGCCGCGCCACCAAACATGAAGAGCATTGCTTTCGGGTCGAAGTCGCTTTCGACAACCGCTTCCACCCCCTTTAAATCGCTGAACACATTGCGCGTGATCATCAATCCAAAACTCTTGTCGGATGGCAAGCCGGTGAAGACAACGCCCCGGTCAAGCTTGAAAAACGTGCAGTTGCCGATTGTGATGTTCTTCAACTGCATGTTCGATCCATCGAACTTAATACCCGTTTCACCTTCCGAAAAAATTGATCGACGTATGGTAATGAAGGCTGGGCTGTTCTGTAGCAAAATGCCAACCGAAAGCGGTCCATGAAAGCGGCATTCGATAATCTTGAGCTGCGCCGTATCGCTGTTTCCCTGTTGAATTCTCACGCCAACCGCCTTGGGGTCCTTGGCCCGAAATTCGATCTGTTCGAGACGAACTTCCTGGTCTGACACGCCGACACCGACGGCACCGTTGGCAAGAACACCGGTTTTGGTGAAGCCATTCACACTCAGGTCTTTGATGTCGCAGTCGGTTAGGTAACCTGCAAGTTCGACAGCCGCCGGCTTGCCTTGGGCGTTCAAGTCAAAGCCTTCGATTGAAAAACGCTCGACGCCGTCCAGCTTGATTATCGGCTCGCTGCCGGCCGGTGCGAGAACGGGCCGCTCTCCCTCTTTTGCGACAATACGAATTCCGGCAGGGTAGCTGCCATCGGCAACGATACGCTCCGCGTAGGTTTTTCCGCCGGCAACTTGAATGACCAATTGGGATTTGAGTCTGCGAGGTTCGTAATTGTCGCGGGCGTGTTTTAGCGCAGCGGCGATCGTCTTGAACTTTGCACTCGGCCCAACCTCGACCGTTCCTTGACCGAGAGCTTTTGGCGGACCGTCGTCAACAACCGTGCGTGAATCAGTCGATGTGTCGTCTGTCGAACTCTCGTCGGCTTCGCTGGTTTCGTCGTCACTGCTATCGGCGGCGGCCTTTGGTTTTGAGTCTCCCTCTCCATCCCCGGCAAAGAACGAGATTCCAGTAAATATAGCGGCCCCCAACAGGCCAACCCCCACGACTGCGGCCAGACCGATGCGCACATGTTTATTCTTGGCCAATCCGATCAGCGGCTGGAACATGCTCGCACCGCCACTCCCCTTGTTGCGTCCTTTCGCCCTACGCGCGAATGAACGCTCGGGTATTGCAGCAGGAGAGGCCAATTCAGCGGTCGCAACGGGGACGGCCTCTGCCACCGGCATCGCTGCAGCAACTACGGGAGCCGCGGCAACCGGTTCGGCAACAACAGGCGCAGCGGCAACAGGCGCAGCGGCGACAGGAGCAGCAACAACAGGCTCGATGACCACGGGTTCGACGATGACCGGTTCGGCAACAACCGGTTCGGCAACAACTGGGGCAGCAACAACAGGGGCAGCCGGAACCGGAGTCGCCGTAGGTGGGGCGGCTTCTACGGGAACCGCTTCAACCGGGACGGCATTCGCTGCCACCGGCGCGGTGACGGGCGCCTGTTTCTGGGTATCTGATTGAGGGCTGTCTGTTTCGGTCGCCGATGAAGGTGGTGACGTTTCGATTTGGGGCGGTGGCTGCGGCGTTTCAACAGTTGGTGGAGCCGGCGCATCGAGGTTTGTCAGGAATGCCGCGAGATTGTCATCCCCGCCGCCGACGTTAGCATCTGCAGGACTCGTTGAAGGAGCAGTTGGAAAATCAGTGGCAGCTGGCGGCGGCTGAGGCGCAGCCTGGACGACAGGAGAGGCTGCGACCGGCGTGACGGCGGGGGGTTCGGCGGCGGCTGGCTGGGCGGCGGCATTTGGCTCACTCAAGTTTTTCAATGATGGGGTTCCTTGGCCGTGGGTGGTACTTGAATCACTGCCGATAATGGCAGAGTTTCGCATTCTCCAATCGTCGCCGGCGTTCTTCAGCAGCCAACTTTTCAGTTCCTCGTTCACTTCGTCGGCCGACTGATACCGATCGTCAAGGCTCTTGCCCATCATGCGTTTGATGATTGCCAGGAAATCGATGGGAATGCCCGGACACTCGGCTTCAAGTGGGGGCGGCTCTTTGGTCTGGTGTGCCATCAACCGTTGCGCGAGTGTTCCTTCGGTGAAGGGCGGATGCCCCGACAACAGGAAATACGCGGTGCAACCAAGGCTGTAGATGTCGGCCCGCGAATCGACCGAATGGCTGTCGAGCGCCTGTTCCGGAGCAAGGTAATCGGCCGTTCCAAGTACCTTTTCATCATGGGCGACGGTCAAAGATTCCTCTTCTTCTGCGTGCTCGCCACTGATGAACCGTGCCAGCCCAAGATCGAGAATCTTGACAACGCCATTCTCGTCAACAAGCAGGTTACCGGGTTTGATGTCGCGGTGGACCATGCCGGCCTGATGTGCGTGCGTCAGGCCGTCGGAGGCTTGTCTAATGAAGTCGGCCGCCTGCACGAAATTTACGGGGCCGTCTTGCAGGACGATTTCAAGCATGCTGCGGCCATTAACAAACTCCATGACCAGGAAGTGGATTTCCGCGTCGCCCTCGTTCTCCTTGTCAACATCGTAAGCACGAACGATGTTCACGTGGTCGAGTGCTGCGACAGCCTGGGCTTCGCGATGAAAGCGGCCGAGATACGACGTGTCGTGAACACGTTTGGCGGGCAGGACTTTGATGGCGCAGCGACGGCGCATTAGTGTATGTTCGGCGAGGTAAACCGATCCCATGCCTCCCTTGCCCAACAGAGACAGCAGGCGATACTTGCCGAGGAAGAACCCTTTGTGTTTTCCCTGCAGCAGCTTGTCGGCTTGCCATCGCGTCAGGCCGCTTTTTTCGACCAGCGTGTTGGCAATTTCCCGAGAGTCTTCAACGTTCGTACCAGCCGCCTTGGCTTCGGCCAGCACCCTCTGCAACTGATCGGGTGAGACCAGCCGACTGCGTTTGACTAATTCAAGAAAGGATTCGGCGGTAAACTTGATTGCCATCGCAATTCAGCCTGATAGACCGCCAGCGGACGGGCGTCGCGAATGGCGGCGTCAGTCGTGGAGCCGGATGTGATTTCGACGAGTTGACGGCAGCCATCATTCGGCCGATTCAGACCAACTGACCACCACGATTACCATACCAACCGCGACATTCCGTTTCCACCCATTGTAAACAAGCGGACCACTTTCACCGCACCGGCAGGCTGCAAGACCGACGTGTTTTCCCTAATTCAATTCGTGTCCACTCCGTACAGCCAATTCGTATTCCCTTTGTGTTGGCAACAGCGCCGGCGCGAGATTCCTCATTTCTGATGATGACGGTCACTCGACCGATTCTGTATACTCACTCCGCTTTTGTCAAAATCGCTGCAGGCGCTCCCCTAAATCAACATGACGTGATAAATCGGCATATGACAGCGGACTCTTCAAAACACGAACAACACGTCCTCCGCGTGCAGGCATATCTGGGAACGGCCGCCTTGTTACTGGGGGTGGCTTTGATTTTCCTGGGCCTGATTGGCGAAATGAGCGGCGGAGTGCCGTTCTTTATGCCTCGCAGTTGGTACGTCAATCGTTCCCTGTGGTATTTTCTGGCAATGGCGTGCTTTGTCGGTGGCGGATATCTGTTGAAAACCCAGCCGATGTCATCAGAGCTGTGGGAAGCAAGCCAACCGGGCATCCGATTCCGCCGCGTGGTAATTTACACACGGACCGATTGCGAATTGTGCGATGATGCCAAGCAAATGTTGGACGGATACGAGAAGTACCTGCCGGCCATTCAGGAAATCAATATTGAAACCGACCAATCTTTGATCGCGCGTTACGGCACCTGTGTGCCGGTGATCGAAATCGACGAGAAAGTACGTTTTCGTGGGCGTCTGAACGAGATGTTGTTACGGCGTTTGATCGAGGGAACACCACCGCTCGAATCGCAGCAAACCGACAGTTGAAACTGTTTGTAAGACGGAAGTTCAATTTGCATATGAACGCTCTGGGTATTTTCGTCAAGCAGCCGATTCCGGGACATGTGAAAACGCGGCTGGCGGCCGATGTGGGTACTGATCGCGCGGCTGCTTTGTATGCCGCTTTCACGGAAGATGTGGTGAATCGCTTTCGCGGCGTGGCCGACCGACGGCTGCTCTGTCATACGCCGGGCGATGAACCGGCATGCGACCACTTTCGCGGCCTCGGTAGTCGCGACTACGAACTGTGGCAGCAACCGGAAGGGCCTTTAGGGGAGCGGCTGGACCGTTTTTTTGGCGACGCCTTCGATGCCGGGGCTGAACGAGTTGTGGCCATTGGTTCCGACAGTCCGACGCTGCCGTCGTTTCTGATCACCGAGGCATTTGAAAGTCTGGTCGAGAACGATTGCGTCATTGGGCCGGCGACGGACGGTGGCTATTATCTGATCGGGCAAAGCGAACGGCATCGGCCGCTGTTCGATCACATCGACTGGAGCCAACCGACGGTTTTACGTCAGACCATCGCCCAAATGGAGAGCGTGTCAGCACTGCCGGCGTTATTGATGCCGTGGTACGACGTTGACACCGTTGACGATCTCGAATTGCTGCGAGGCCATATTGCCGCGATGCGGGCCGCCGGCGAATCGATAAGCGTGCCGAAAACGGAATCGTGTCTGGTGAAACTGAACGACAGTTGACGGCGATCCAAAACAGGCCAGTGGTTCGTACCGCATGACTGTGGTCACTACGAACTTGCCGCCATCCTGGCGTGGGAAATACGCTTCGACGTTGCCCTTGCTATAATGCTGCCTATAATGCTTGCGCGTTGGTTGAAAAACAGGTAGAAAACGAACACCGCGAATTTTCCAGGCGGTGATCGCCGTTGGCGTTCAGATGGATGAGCAAACATGTCACAGGATGCTTCCCCCTCAAAATATCAGGCAGGTCCGGTTAGTGGTTCGAAGGTTTTGATCGCCGACGACAACCAGCAGAACTGCGAGTTGCTCGACGCGTACCTTTCCGATGAAGGCTACGAAATCTCGATGGCTTTCGATGGTCAACAGACGCTGGATGCCGTGGCAGACAGTCAGCCCGATTTAATATTGCTGGACATCATGATGCCCCGGCTAAGCGGCTACGAAGTTTGCCAGCAATTGAAGCAGGACAAGCGGACGAAGGACATCCCGATTCTGATGGTCACTGCGCTGGCGGAGAAAGCCGACATCGAAAAAGCGGTCGAAGCAGGCTGCGACGATTTCCTTTCCAAGCCGGTCAACAGTCTGGAATTGAAAACCCGCGTTCGCTCGTTGTTGCGCGTGCGGCATTTGACCAACGAACGCGACCGACTGCTGGCGTATCTGTCGGAAGTGGAAGCGTCGCAGGAGGGGTGACGGCTGGCGTTATCGTTTTTCGAATGCTTTTCTCTTGTCGCCGTGACACTGTGATTCCCAGAGGGGGAGACACGGAGTGGGGGAGAGGGGGAGCCAGGCCGACAGCGACGCTGCAATCCGTTTTCATACGATCCGGCGTTGCCTCATTTTTTGAATTCTCTCATTACGATCGGTGTCCGTTATCTCATCTTCGATTACCACACTTCCTAAAGTGACCGTGAAGCCGCGCCGTGCGTTGCCGTTTTTTCATCGGCATCCGTGGGTGTTTGCCGGTGCCATCGCCAAGGTCGAGGGCGAACTCGCACCCGGAACGGAAGTCGCGCTTGTTTCAAACAAGGGCGAATTCATCGGCCGTGGCCTGTTCAATCCCAACAGTAATATTCGCGTTCGGCTATACGGGTGGGAAGAGGATGTGCCGCTCGACCGCGACTTCTGGTCGGCCCGCCTCGATGCAGCGATCGCGGTAAGACGCGATTGGACAAAGGGCGAACAGAGTCGTTCGGCAGAGCGACTCGTTTTCAGCGAAGGCGATGGCATGTCCGGACTGGTCGTCGATCGATATGGCGACTGGTTGTTGTTGCAATTGACGAGTCTGGCGTTGTCGCAGCGGGTGGACGAAATTGTCGAACTGCTCCAGGTGAAGCTGAAGCCGGCGGGAATCTGGCTTCGCACCGAAAAGGGAATGCGCGAAAGTGAAGGGCTGGAGCTAAGCGACGGATTGCTAACGGGAAGCGAACCGCCGCGACCACTTTTCATCGAAGAAGCAGGCGTGCGACATAGTATCGATGTGTGTCAAGGACATAAGACCGGTTTTTATCTCGACCAGCGAGAGAACCGCGCTGCCGTCGCGCGTTACGTGAAGGGGCATCGCGTACTCGACCTGTTCTGTTACACCGGCGGTTTCGGCTTGGCTGCTCTCGTTTGCGGCGGAGCGCAGGAAGTGATCGGTGTCGATTCGTCAGAGCCGGCGCTGACGCTCGCTCGCGCAAACGCTGAAAGCAACGAAGTGAGCGACCAAATTCACTTTGAGAAAGCGAAAGTTTTCGAGTCACTGGAAAAGATGAAGGCGGCCGGCGAGCAGTTCGACACCGTGATTCTCGATCCACCGAAAATGACGCGTCATCGTGCCGGAACCAAGCAGGCACTGCGGGGTTATCACAGTTTGAACCGTATGGCGGTCGATGTGTTGCGACCGGGCGGCTTGCTGGTGACGTGTAGTTGTTCAGGCTTAATCGACCGCGCTGACATCGATCAAATGTTGGCCGACGTCTCGCTGCAGGCCAAACGCCCAATCCGCATTCTCGAATCCCGTGGACAGGCACCGGATCACCCCGTGTCGGTCCATTGCCCGGAAACCAGCTACCTGCAATGCAATATTTGCCACGTTGAGTAGTCAATTTGGCAAAAATATCGGGATTACGGACCCCTCGAATAACGGAAAAAACCGGGAATTTCAGGAATTCCAAGATCCGGCACGTCTGTTGCTTCGTTTCCCGCGTATGTGCCGTTGTCGAGCCGTTGTTTCGGTTCCATGTGAGATCGGCCCCGGCAAATGGGCGGAATTCCCGCTTAAGCAACACTTTCGGCCGTTGCACACCGGTGTCCGATCCGACAACATTGCTTGTAAGAATTGCCATCGAATAGCACGGAGACGCGAATGTCGATCTTTCTGCTTGCCGCCACGCTGACCGCCACTCCTGCAGCGGTCGAGTCGTTTTCATCACAGCATGCTGCTGCAATGGCATTGGCCGCCAAAGTGCAAACCGGCACGCTGTTATTCAATCGCGGCGACTGCTTGGCAATTAAGGTGTATACCAACAGCCCATACACTCACGTCGCGGCCGTCGTGATGGAGCAGGGCAGTCCGTTTGTTTATGACAGCATGAACGGTGCCGGAGTACGTCGGCTGTCGCTCGAAAAATATCTCAAGACGCAGCGCCCCGATGTGATTCATGTCTTTCAGCCAACCAAAGCATTCACCCGCCGTCGTTCAAAAGTATTCAAGGATGCCCTCGAAAGTGAACTCGGCCGCCCCTACGCGGTCAAACATCACTTGACCGGCAAACGTTCCAATGGACTGCATTGCTCGGAGTATGTGACCGATGCGCTGAAATCGACACGGATGATTCAGGTGAAACGTCCGCCGAAGGTTTCACCCGCCAGTTTGGTGGAGGGCATCCTGCAGGCCGAACTGTATTACGCGACCCGAAAGATCCAGGTCGTCGAGCCTCGACCGCCAGTGGCAAAAGGTGACAACTGGTGCGAACAAATGTGGATCGACACGAAAGTCTGCTCGTCACGCTGCTGCGTGAAGATGCGCCGCTGGTTTTTGTGCCATTAAATCCTGCGCCCGTTGTTTTGCACCCGAAATCTCGAATGACGGACCGGGTGCCACTGGCGTCACTTCTTCGCGGCCCGTTGCTGCTTGACGAGATCGACGATGACCGCTTCGAGTTGCTTCAGTCCTTGGTCGGGCTTGATGTTGAAGAAGCCGGTGCTGTAGTGGGCAATCTTTCCGTCGGTTCCAATCACAACCCACAGCGGTAATTTCTCGTCCAGGCGACGCGGGTCGCCGAATTTTCCGATCAGCGTTCCGTCATCGATCAAGATCGGATAGCCCAAATTGAAAAACTCCCGTAACTGCCGGGCCGATCGAACTGCGGCTGACCGCTGCGAGGCATCGGCGAACCGCTTGTCAACCGCAATGCCATACGTTTTTACATTGAGCCGTCGCTTGATGTTCTTGTTGTTGAGGAAGTCGAGATACCCGACCTGACCGTAAGGCTCGACGAGCGGTTTGTTGCGATATTCCCAGAAGTGCAGCACGATAATACTGTCTGCATATTCCTTGGGAGAAACCGTCCCGCCCGTCAGCTTCTTCAATGTCAGCCGGGGCGCTTTGTTGCCGACGAACTTCTTGGCCAGCCCGGCAACATCGGTCACGCGTTGCTGTTGCGCTGCAACATCGCGACGAATAATTTTGGCGTAGCGTTCAAAAGGAGTTTTGACCGCTTCGGTTGCCAAGCGATCGACGACCGCCGCAGCGGCCTTGAGTTGAGCATCGGTCAGCTCCGGCTTGACTTCCTGAGACTGTGATCGTTTGAGCGTTTCTTTCAATGCGACAATCGTCTGCAGTGGTTTTTGCAGTACCGGTAGCGAATCCTTCTTCAACGGCTTGGCCGACTCGAGTTCGTACTTCAACGAATAACGATCACCCTGTCCCATCGTGATGCGTTGCTCGGCCGAGACGATGAGGTGACTCGCCTTTTCGACGAACAGCGTCTGCTGGTGACCAAAGTTTGTCGAAACATCGACGACCCAGCAATCGCGATCTTTGAATTTGCGCGAACGCAGAACCTCAAATGCCTGCTTCCCGTCTTTCCATTCCGCTCCAGCCTTGAGTTTGTCACCGAATTCAAAAATTGGCGAGCGCACCGTAACCGGAAACTTCGATTCATTGTGATTGTGCAACAAACGAATGCGCGTACGATTGGTCGCCTTGTTCGCCTTGTTGAGCGATATCACGCCAAAACGCTCCGGCCAAGACCAACCACCACCACCGGCTTCATCGACCAGAAACGCGAGATCGCTTCCGGCATCCCGTTTTACGAGCAGGCAGAAGATGTCGAATTGTTTTGATTCAAAACCGTCAGAGTTTCGGCCGGTCGGTGTGAGCTTGCCGTTGTAACGAATTTCAGTGGCCGGTCCTTCATCCAGCACCGAGTTCAACAACGACATCAGCAACAGACCGTGCGATAGAATGCTCACCAAGGAGTCTCCTCGAGAGTACGTTGCCGCCAAACACAAATTGCGGGCGGTGGGGCGGGGCAGGGGGATTGGCGTCAACCCTGACGACCAATGACCCGTTCATCTTCCCAGAACAACCGACCGCGGGCAAGTCTCGGTGGGAGTTTGCGACAGAGTTGGGCCGAATGACGATCGCAACATTCCCAGGCGAGCCGAGGGTGTCGATCCTCGGGTTCTCCAAAGTGTGGATCGGCGAACACCGACGGCTTTTCGCCGCCGATTCTCCAGACCAATAAGCCGCGAAGCTGACTCGTCCCCTGTTGACAGCATCCAGAGCGACGCCTACGCTAGAATGGTTGAATCAACATGTTGCGAAGGAATTGCGTCTGGCAATGCGCCAGGCATGCGAGTGGGGAGAGCACTATGCCATTTAGACAGCGCGTCCGTCGGGTCGGCCTGCTGTTGTTTTTCGTATTGTCTGTGTCGTTTACCGCAGCACATTCGCAGCCGCCTTCGGCCGGGGAACAGCCTGGCCAACAGGCCAAAGCTGAAGAACGTGTGGTGATCCAGCGCGAGGCAATGCGGCTGATCGATCCGAAGCGTTATCAGGTCGCCTTGCCAGTGGAACCAGTCCGCAAATTGACGATTGCCGCGCCCATTGCAGGCCGCGTCAAATCGATGCTGCGAAAGCCGGGCGACAAAATCATTTCCGGTACAACGGTCGCTCGCTTGGACGATACCGAGCAGTCACTGCTCGTCGAGCAGGCAGAAGCGAATCTGAAGGTCGCGGAAATCGAATTGCGTCGTGCCAAGAAGCAAGCCGAAACCGATCTCATTGAACTGTCCGAAGCACGGCTCGATGCAGCAAAAGCAGCGCACGATTTGGCAAAGTTTCGAATCGAACAGACGAATATTCGCGCTCCATTCGCCGGTGAAGTTTTTCGGATTCACGTGATTGAGGGGCAGGTAGTCAGCGTGGGAACACCGCTGTGCGAGTTCGGCGATGCGACGCAACTTCGAGTGGAAATTCCCGTCGAGCGCAAATCCGTCAAGGCCAAGCAAAGCATCAAGCTCACCATCGAAGACACGACCGTCGATGGTACGGTGGAAAGCGTCCTTCCGCTGGCCGACAGGTTTGGACCGTTGCGCGAACTGGTTAAATCGCTCGCGTCGGCAACAGTGTTAATCGACAATGAAAGCGGGCGAATTCGCCCCGGGCAATTGGTTGATGTTGCAATCATTCCCCAACAGTTTGTCACTCAAGTTCCCAATCGCAGCCTCACGAATGTTGCAGAGGGCGGACGCAAGGTTCAGGTTGTGCGGAGTGGCGTCATTCGCAACGTCCTCGTACAACTGTTGGGTCAAGTGGGAACCGATCTCTCGTACGTCGGCGGCTCCTTCGCTCCCGGCGACGAGCTGATTGTTAGCGCGTCGCAGGAGTTGGCGGATGGAACCCAGGTGCGGCCGGCCAACGTCGCCGCCAAACCGGCCCCAGGTAACACACGTGGCAATACGGGTACCAAATCGGGGACAAATCTACCACGGAGGGGGGCCGGATTCTGATTTCCACCCCACTCGGGGGGCAGTTCGTTTATAATTGGTTAGCACCGACAGCACAGGGCAAATTTCGGAACGCGTTACAGCGACAATCGGGCAGGGGGGCGGACTACGCACTGTGTCTTTGCGATTGACGGAATTGACCGCAGCAACGCAGCCGGACAAATACAGCCGGAAAATATCGCGACCACCCAACGGCTATTCACCCGCCACTCAAGAGAGGCAACGGAGCGGAAACGTGTCGGACGAACAAAACACCTATGACGGCCTGGAGCTAATCAATTGCGTTGCCTCGGGTACGCACTCACAGATATGGGAGTGCGCCGAACCGGCCGGCACCCAGCACTTTGTCGCCAAGCTCCTGCTGCCCGAAGCGATAAAAGACAAGGAGTGCTTGTCGACGCTTAAACACGAAGCGAAAGTGCAGAAGTCGCTCGTGCATCCCAATTTCCTTCCGTTTCACCGTATTGTTACGAACAAGGAACACGCCTACATTTTAATGGACTATTTTCGTGCCCCGAACGTGAAGACACAGCTGATGGCCGATGTCATGGCGCTTCAAATCAGGGCACAGAAGTTGATTGAAGGATTGTGCATATCGCTGGCGCACATGCACGACAAAGGCTGGATCCACCGTGACATTAAGCCTGAGAACATCTTGTTCAACAAGTCGGGCGAATTGAAACTGATCGATTTTTCGTTGACGGTCCGCAATTCCAGCGGACTGGGCAAAATGTTTGGGGGCGCACCAAAAGTAGTTCAGGGAACCCGGACCTATATCGCGCCGGAAACGATTCTTAAGAAGGCCCCCACAGTGCAGACTGACATGTACAGCTTGGGTATCACGCTGTTCGAGGTCCTGGCCGGGCAAAGACCCTTCACCGCACCAACTCCCGACCTGCTGCTGATCAAGCATCTCAAAGAGCCGGCTCCGGCCCCCTCGGAATTCAACAAAAACATCACTCCCGAAACCGACCAATTCGTTCGGCGCATGCTATTCAAGAATCCGAAGAAACGGCACGCGAACATGAACGAACTGCTAGCCGAGCTTCGCTCGCTCAAACTCTTCAAAGAGGATGTTGCCCAACTCAAGGCCGCAGCTGATCAGAAGAAAAAAGAAACTGCTGATGCCGGCGGAGACCTCAGTAAGGCCTGGTCACTCGACAGCCGTCGCGACGCATTGCTCACCGAAAAGGGTATCGCCCCTCCGGTCAAACCAAAAAAGAAAAAGCCAAAATTGGCTGCATCCAAGCCGCCGGCTGAGCCAGCCGCACCGGCTCCAGTTGCGGCTCCGCAGCAACCGCCGCCCGCCGCGGCATTTCCCGGGCAACCACAGCCGGGGCAGTTTCCGCAGTTCGCACCGCCCGGCTATTACCCACCCGGAATGGCTCCACCGATGCCAGGGCAGCCGGGCGTCCCCATGCCGCAAATGCCCCAGCAGCCATTCCCTCAACAACAATACCCTCCACAAGGGTATCCGCCTGGCTATCCGCAATACCCGCCGGGTGTGGCTCCGGTTGGGCAACCACCGATGCAACCGCCAGCGCAGCAGCCACCTGACACGCCGCCAGTACCCTCGGCACAGGACCAACCACCACAACAGCAGCAAACTGCTGCGCCCGTTCAACAACAGCCTCCCAGTGCTGATGTCATCTCACGAGAAGAAGCCGAACTGCAACCGCAGGCTCCCGTACCCAACGAACGGCACGCCAGCCAAAGCGAAGAAGACGCTGATCTGCCGCTGATGGACGAACTTCCCGACGTCCTCTAAAACTACCAACACGTACTTTCTGATCTCTGACTTCTGATCTCTGGTACCCAACCCTCATGCCACCACCACAAATCCTGCAATTTGAACGTCCCATCTTCGAGATGGAAGAACAACTCCAAAAGCTTCAGGAACAATCGAATCCGTCGGCCCATATCAAAGCCGCCATTCGAAATCTGCGCGTCGAAATCAAACGCAAAACCCGTGAGATTTTCGACAACCTCGATCCGTGGCAAACCGTCAAAGTTGCGCGGCATCCTGAGCGTCCGCAAACCCTCGATTATCTGGAACTTGTCTTCGATGAATTCATCGAACTTCACGGCGACAAATCGTTCCGCGACGATCCCGCCATGCTCTCCGGTTTCGCCAAGCTCGAAGATCGCAAAGTGATGTTCGTTGGCCAGCACAAAGGCCGAACTCTCGACGAACGCAATGCCCACAATTATGGCATGCCCAATCCCGAGGGCTATTGCAAAGCCCTTGCGAAAATGGAAACTGCCGCCAAGTTCGGCCTGCCGATTATTTGCTTCATCGACACGCCCGGCGCGTATCCCGGAATCGGCGCCGAAGAGCGCGGCCAGGCCTATCAAATCGCCGTCAATCTCCGCGACATGTCGCGGCTCAAGACGCCCATCATCTGTGTTGTGATTGGCGAAGGCGGTTCTGGCGGCGCGTTGGGAATTGGTATCGGCGATCACATTTGCGTTTTGCAATTTGCCTACTATTCGGTCATCAGCCCCGAGGGCTGCGCCGGGATTCTCTGGAAACAAGCGACCCCCGAAAATAGCGCCGCCGCCGCGCAGGCGTTGAAATTCACAGCGCCGAATCTGCTCGAACTCGGCGTCATTGACGAGGTCATTCCTGAGCCACTCGGCGGCGCTCATCGCGATCACCGTGCGATCGCGTCCACGCTCAAGAAATCGCTGCTGAAGAATCTCAAATCGCTCTCGAAGGTTCCCGTCGATGAATTGCCTGATCACCGCTACGAGAAATTTCGCCGCATCGGCGCTTTCGATGAGGGCGGCATCTCAGATGCATCGTAATATCAGCCAACTCAACTTCAGCCACGAGACCCATCCCTGGTAGAGCTGAAACCCCAACGTCCGATAATGTCTGTTATGTTTACTTAAAGACGTGTTTTCTGCAGGAAACAGGCGGTATTCTTCGCTGCCAGAAATGTCTTTTCGGCCTGACAGCATCCCCTTCCCCTCGCAATCTCGTACTCGTCGTGGGGCCGGATCGACTGTCAACGAAGCTCGATTGGAGCGATTTGCAGGCATGCTCGACACCTACAAAGAGATGATTTCCCAACAATTCGAGGCGACCTTTTGCATGTTGGGAGCGTGCATCAATCGATGCCCCGAAACGAGCTGGAACGCGCCGGTTGCCAATCTCCAGTTCTGCCAGGTGACATTTCACACGTTGTTTTGTGCGGACATCTATCTCGGATCAAACCCAGCGTCACTTCGCCAGCAGCCGTTCCATCGGGAGCACGCTCACGTCTTTGCTGACTACGAAGAACTTGGAGACGGACTGCAGCAGGCAACGTACGACAAATCCTTTATCAACACCTACCTTCAACATTGTCGCCAGAAGGCTTCCCAGGTGCTCGCGGCTGAATCGACAGAGACGCTGCAGCAGATGGCAGACTTCGAGTGGTTGAATTTTTCTCGCACCGAATTGCATGTCTACAACATCCGTCACATCCATCACCACGCGGCTCAATTGAGTCTTCGTTTGCGACTCGATGCCGACATCGAAATCCCCTGGGTCGGCTCCGGTTGGCGTGACGTGTAACTCCCCATCGCCTGCCCTTTTCACAACAAACAGCCGCAGAGCGGGGACAGCAAACCCATTTTTCAGTTTGTGTTCCTCGGCTTACAAATCGGAATCCGCTTGTATCCTCCGTGGACACTGGTAGCATGGGCGGTGGGTGGTTGCCCGCGATCGTTGCGAGATTTCGGCCGTCACCATTTCTGGCAGGAGATTCCAATTTGATGGAGCAGTTTGTGACAAACTGATGGTGACCGCGCCGAAGTTGGCCAATTTGCGAAGCCGACGGGACAGCGGCCCATCGACCGGAAAGGGGCCAAACATGTCGTTACTCGACAGCGTGTCCGGTTTGATGAAATCCGCGAAGAACCTGAGGTCGATTGCCGAAACTCTCGGCGACGTGGAACTGAAATCTCAGATCGTCGATGAGATGCTGCAGTTGCAGGAAATCCGCGAGCAGCTCACAGCGGCGGGGCCGACAAACGGTGATGGCGAGGCCACTCCCAATCCGTCGGATCGCGAACAGAAGGACAAGGTTTTGTCCTTCGACGACAAGCAGAAGATGGTCCAATTCAAACCGTCTGCCGATGGCGAAACCTACGGTCTGCATCCGGATGGCGCTGGGCCGGATTCCAAGTCCGGCGCAGCGGCCAGTCCGCCGGAGTCCGCCGTCATTTCGTCCGCCAAAACCGATACCGACATTCCGACGGACACCGTGGACAAATCGGACTCCCCTGCCGGGTCGCAGTTTGCACATCTTTCGGAAGAAGACCGTTTCCGATTGGCCGAAGAAAACATTCGCGACCTTGAGCCGCTGAACCTGGCGACCCTGAATAAGATGAACGACATCCTCACGGGCGAACAAAAGAAGAAGAAAGCCGCCGCCACCAAGGCAGGCATTCGAGCCAACAAGAAGGGCCGCGAACTGCAACAAGCCGTCATGGCAGCCATCGACCTTGACGACGAACAAAAGGAGCAGATGGCCGAAGCCAGATCCGAACTGCAACGCATCCGCACGGCTATCAGTAAGCAAGTCGAAGGTTTACTCACACCAGAGCAGACGTCCCAGTTGCTCAAGGATTTGGGTAAGGGAAATAAGAAGGACAACTGACCAAGCGCGATCGGCGGTCGATTCTGAATTCATTCCAAGATGTCGCCCGCCGCTTTTCCTCTTGTCATATGGACATGCGAGTCGGGTTAAAACGCCCCGTCAAACCGGGAAGACGAATCATGGAATGGTATACGATTCTCATTTCGCAAGTCCGGGTGGTCCCCTTTCTCATCATTTATTGCGTCGGCTCTATTCTGGCGGCAGTTCGATGGAACCGGCATCCCACCGTGTCGCTTCTCGCACTTTGCGCATTCGGAATCCTGCTCGCGAATCTTGCCATGAGCGTCGTTCTTCAAGTCTGGCAATTCGGAGCGCACGACCGAGGTGTGGATGCTGAGGAAATCGGTCGAGTTTTTGGTGCTGTTGCTATGATTCGCACGTTCTTGAGCGTCATCGCATGGTCGCTGTTACTGACCGCTCTGTTTGGATGGCGTCACACCGACCAGGCTTTGTACGATGAATGAGGTGGCATCTGTCCCCAAATTCTCTTTCGCGTGTTCGTTGTGAATTGAGAAATATCATGTCCGCCTCGTCCCGCCGTCGGGCATTCACCTTGATTGAGTTGTTGGTCGTGATCGCGATCATTGCGATTCTGGTTGCGCTGCTGCTGCCCGCCGTCCAACAGGCACGCGAGGCGGCCCGGCGAATGCGATGTAAGAACAACCTCAAGCAAATCGGCATCGCCCTGCACAACTACCACGATGTCCACAGTACGCTGCCACCGGGGTTTATTTCCGCCACAGGATATATTGGTGCGACAAATCGAAACCAATGGGCTTGGGGTGCGTTTCTGCTTCCCTATCTGGACGGGCAGCCGCTGTATCAATCGATCGATTTCAATCGACTGATGACCGATGAGACCCCCTCAGCGAATGGAGTCTCGAATCTTGCAGCAGCCGGTAGCGTTCAACCGTGGAGTCTGTGTCCCAGCGATGTCGGGCCGGAACTGATCGATCGCCGCTGCCTTCCCAACGGCGGCCCCAGCTCATCGCGCGAGCAAGTTACGCGGCAGTCACCGGCATCCAATGGATGTTCCTGCCATGCAAAACGAACGTCGCCCCATCGACGACACAAAGTCAAGGTGCAGCATTCCTGAATCCACCACCCGTTTACCCATGTAAGCCCCCTAACGGCGTGTTCTACCTCAACAGTCAGGTTCATTTTCGGGACGTAACCGACGGCACATCAACCACCATGGCAATCGGCGAGACGAGTTGGAGATTCGATAGCCACTTCTGTGCAGGCACGCTGGCGAATCCACTTCTCGTCGCGCAGGGTGGTTCGACATGGGCCGGGACAACGAAACCGTTTCTTCAGGAACACGTGTTGGCCGCGGCCATCGACCCGATCAATCGCGGCGACTTCGCCGGGCGTTCCCGCGGCTTCAACAGTTTCCACACTGGCGGCGCGCAATTCCTCATGCTCGACGGCTCGGTACGATTCATCAGCGAGTCCATCCAACAAGTCACCCAACCGCCGTATGGAGTGTTTCAACACCTCGCATCCAAGTCCGGCGGAGAAGTCATCGGGGAATTCTGAAGCCTTACAGCATCTGGGGTGCCTGTGTCAGAGTTGGAAAAATGAAAAGAGTCATCGCCGAAACGATTGCACTCTTCTTCGCAGCCTTGGGGATGATGATCACGTTCATGATGATCGATGTCATGTTTCCAGGTCGCGGAGATGACCGCGGCACCGAGATGCAGAACTTCTTCGTCGCCCTCGCTATTGGAACCCTATTCGCAGTTGTGAGCTACAACGTCGCCCGTCGGCTGCTAAAACTGCGTAAATGACAGCTGTCTTTTACTGAAGGGGTGCCTGTGGCAGAGTCTTCGATGCCACTGGCACCCATTCGAATCTAGCCGAGACGTAGAAACGATATGAATGGGCTTCTTCTTGTTGCCGAATGTGACGGCAACCGTTACGAAATAGTCGTCGACGAAACCGTCGGGTACTACGTGTTCCGATATGTTGGGGACGGGCCGCGAACAACTCACGACTACTTACAAGACGACCTTGAAATGGCGAAGTCGTGCGCTGAAAATGAATTTGATGTTCCGCCTGCAGCCTGGCGGTCAGCCGCAGTTCATGAGGAACCTGCTTACAACCGGGTGAAATAGTGACTCCATATTGGCTGAAACATTTTGCACTGGCGGTCGTGTGTCTTGCATTCCCCGCCATCGTATCGAGTGCCGAGGTTTCCAAGTCGGCCCCTGCAACCGAGAAGACGTTTCGCGCACCCGATGGCCGCAGCGTACACGGTCGCACCGGGAATGTAGGTCGCGTCACGGCCACGATTGGAAAACTCAGACCGTTACATCAAAAGCTCGGAAAGCCAAAACGTGGTGATTGGCTGGATCAGCATGAAGAGGTCGGGCAGACGTTTCGACAATATCTGCAAGCGAGGCCGGTCACCCCAATCGGACAGCGAACTGTTATCTACGTGCAACCGCTGGGTGAGTTCACCAAGCAACAACGCCAGATCGTCGAACTGTCAGCCGAGTATCTGGGGATCTACATGAATCGAAAAGTGAAGATTCTGCGAGACTTGCCACTCTCCATCATTCCCCAGAACGCGCGGCGAATACATCCCGAATGGAAAGTGAGACAGATCCTATCGACCTATGTGTTGAACGGCATCCTGAAGCCCCGTCTGCCCAGCGATGCGGCGGCTTACATTGCCTTCACCGCAATCGACTTGTGGCCGGGCCGCGGTTGGAATTTCGTCTTCGGACAGGCATCGTTGCGGAATCGTGTCGGCGTATGGTCGATCAACCGTAACGGCGACCCGTCGAAGGATGATGCATCGTTTCGGCTCTGTTTGCGACGGACGCTGAAGACGGCCACACACGAAACCGGGCACATGTTCTCGATGCCGCACTGCACCGCCTACGAGTGCAACATGTGCGGCTCGAATCACCGTGAGGAATCCGACCGCCATCCACTTCATCTCTGCCCCGAGTGTCACGCCAAAGTCATTTGGGCAACCGCCGCCGCTCCGGTTGCACGGTATCAACGGCTCGCCACATTCTGTCAGCAGCATGGACTGAAAGATGAGCAGGCGTACTTCAAGAAAGCAGTTGCGGCCTTGAGCAAGTAAGAAACTCATCTTGCCTCATTGCGTAAAGACGTCCAAGGTGACTACCTTAGAGTCTTCGATGCCACAGCCGAACGTGCGGGTCCCCCCCCCTGCTTCCCAGCAATATCCTCTGCGCAGCTTTGCGTCCCTCTGCCCCTTTGCGTTAAAAAGGAAACGCTTCCCCAACCAAACATCCTACCCTGCGAAACAACCATGACCAACGAAGACATCCACTACCTCTCGGCCATCGATCTCGCGGCGGCGATCAAGAGCAAGGAACTTTCGCCGGTCGAAATCACCGAAGCGACGCTTGCGCGGATTGAGCAACTCAACCCGACGCTGAACTGCTTTTGCACGTCGATGGCCGACGAAGCGCGGGCCGACGCCAAAGAAGCCGAAGCGGCTGTGATGCGCGGCGACGAACTCGGTCCGCTGCACGGCGTTCCCGTTTCGGTGAAGGATATTGTTGCCGTCAAGAACTCGCGGACGACTTCCGGGTCGCAGTTGATGAAGGATTATGTCACCCGCGACGACGCACCGTCGATTGCCCGGTTGCGCAAAGCCGGTGCAATTTTTATCGGTCGCACCAACACGCCCGAATTTGGTTGGAAGGGCGTGACCGATAGCCCACTGTTCGGCATCACCCGAAACCCATGGAATACCGATCTCACGCCCGGCGGTTCCAGTGGTGGAGGTGCGGCAGCGGTTGCGGCTGGTGTGGGGCCGATTGGTATCGGCACCGATGGCGGTGGTTCCGTTCGCATCCCTGCCGCCTTTTGCGGATTGGTCGGCATGAAGGCATCGTTCGGACGCATTGCTAACTTTCCCGCAACTCCCGTTGATTCCCTACGGCACACCGGACCACTTACCCGCACCGTCGCCGATGCCGCATTGGCAGTCGATATCATGTCGGGACCGGACGAACGCGATCCGTGTTCACTCCCCTGCTCCGGCGTCAGCTATCTGGCGGAGTTGAACAGCGGCATCGAGAACGTTCGCGTCGCTTACAGCGCCGACTTGGGTTACGCGACCGTCGATCCGGAAGTCGCGCAGCAATGTGAAGCATCGACCAACCGATTGCGCGACGCGGGTGCGACCGTTGAGCAGGTCGATTTGGGTTGGCATGACCCCTACGACTGCTGGGTTTCATTCTTTTATGGCGGAATCGGGGCGGCTCACTGTCGTCGTCCGCCCGAAGAACTCGACTTGCTGGATCCAGGTTTGCGAAAGCTGGTCGATGTCGCCGCGAACCTCACGGCCGTCGAGCTTGTCAAAGCCACAATGGTCCGCAGCGCGTTCTGGCAGCGGGTTTGGCCCTTGTTCAACGAATATGATTTGTTGATCACCCCTGCCCTGGCGGTCAAACCGTTCCCCGTGGGACAGAACAACGCCGACCCGCCGGGCGAACCCAATGCACGGCATCTACGCTGGTCAGCGTTCACGTATCCGTTTAACCTAACGGGACAGCCTGCCTGTTCCGTTCCGTGTGGATGGTCCGAATCACAACTCCCGATAGGCCTGCAGATCATCGGCCGCCGCTTCGATGACAGCACCGTTTTACGAGCAGCCCGCGCGTTAGAACAACTGCAACCGTGGGCCGACCGCAGACCAACGGTTTCAAGTAAGAAGTAGAAAAGCAAACGCAAAAAAGCGTTTTGCTCTGCACTTTTTCGTTTTTCCTTTCGATTTGAGTCCTATGTTTGTCGATACATTCACAATTTTCTGTAAGGCTGGCGAAGGCGGGCACGGCTGCTTGAGTTTTCGTCGGGAAAAACACGTTCCACGCGGCGGGCCGAACGGCGGCGACGGCGGCGACGGCGGCAGCGTTATCATTCGAGCCGACGCGCAACTGGGTAGCCTGGCGAACATCGTCGGCCACAAGCATTGGAATGCCGAGGGGGGATCGCACGGGCAAGGAAATCTCAAGCAGGGGCGAAGCGGCGACGACATGATCGTCGTCGTGCCGCCCGGCACGCTGGTCCGCGACGCCGAACGCGGGCATCTACTGCGCGACCTGGCCGAAGATGGCGATCAAGTCACCGTTGCCAAAGGCGGTCACGGTGGTCGTGGCAACAAGCATTTCGCGACCTCGACAAACCGTGCGCCGCGCGAATTTGAAAGAGGCGAGCCGGGCGGAAAACGCGACGTGGTGTTGGAACTGAAACTGATCGCGGACGTCGGCCTGATTGGCAAACCAAATGCCGGCAAATCGACGCTGCTCAGCCGTATGTCGCGCGCCAATCCTGAGATCGCCGATTACCCCTTCACCACCAAGTTCCCCAATTTGGGATTGGTGCGAACCGGTTTTGATCGACAGTTTGTTTTGGCCGACATACCGGGTTTGATCGAAGGGGCACACGCCGGTGTCGGTTTGGGACATGAGTTTCTGCGGCACGTCGAGCGGACACGGGTGCTGGTGCATCTCGTCGAGCCACAACCGATGGACCAGACCGACCCGATTGAAAACTTTCTGAATATTCGCGACGAATTGCGGCAGTATGACACAGCGCTCGCCGAACGGCCGGAGATTGTCGTCGTCACCAAAAGCGAGTTGCCCGATGCCGCCACCGTTGCCGAACTTCTGGCCGAACAGATCGACCGGCCGGTGATGCAAATCAGTGCCGTCAGCGGCCAAGGTCTTCCCGAGCTAACGAACGCCATTTTCGAGATTCTAGCGGAAGCCGACGAAGAGTGACGCGTAGTGCCGCCGCGCTGCTTTCTCAAACCGATTGCTGAAAGCTAACCATGCCCGCATTCGAATATTCTCGCTGGGACGGATCGCAGCAGTTCGCGCCGCAGTCGGCCGACAAGCTGTTCGATGAGATCAGCCAGTATCTGCTCGAATACGGCGAGCAGATGCTCGACCAGCTCGAAGATCTGCAGGACGAGCATCCCGACGTGGTCGATATGCTCATCAAACGCGGTTACATCGAGCAGGACCGTGAAGGCCGCTTCAGTGTGACTCCCAAAGGTGTCCGCCGCGTAGAAAGCAAAGCGCTGGAAGAACTGTTCGACATCACCCGCAAGGACAAAATCGGCCGACACGAAACCCAGTTTCGCGGCGCGGGGCAAACGATCCACGAGGAATCGAAGCCCTACGAATATGGTGACCCCGTCTCGAACCTCAACATGCACGAGACGTTGAAGAACGCACTTTACCGTCAAGGCGGCGGCTCGCCGATTCGGATCGAGGAAGACGACCTCGTCGTCCACGAAACCGAATACCAAACGTCGTGCGCAACGGTTGTGCTGCTCGACATGTCGGGCAGCATGGCACGCTACGGCAAGTTCGGTCAGGCCAAGAAAGTTGCGTTGGCGCTGCAGGCGCTGGTCCGTGGGAAGTATCAGGGCGACTTCCTGCAACTGGTCGGATTTCACACTTACGCCGCTCCGCTCTCGCAACGCGAATTGCTGTATTCCGCGCCAAAGCCGGTCAGCATTTTCGACCCGCGTGTGCATTTGCGGATCAACCTCGATAATCCACCCGGTTTTGTACCCGAACACTTCACCAACATTCATGCCGGCCTGCAATTCGCGCGGCGGGTCTTATCGAAACAGCCGGCAGCAAACAAACAGATCATCACCATCACCGACGGCGAGCCGACCGCGCACATCGAGGGCCGCGACATCGTGCTGATTTATCCGCCGGCCGAAAAGTCCGCCCGCATCACACTCACCGAAGTCAAACGTTGTGCCGACCTCGGAATTCACCTCTCCAGTTTCGCCCTCGTCGAGGATTATTTCTACCTCGGGTTGGTCAACTTCGTCGAGCAAATGGCCCATGTTTCCGGCGGCATCGCCGCCTACTGCAATGCGCAGGACTTGGGTAACATGGTCATCGACAGTTTCGTCGGAGGCAGAAAACGCCGCCGCGCTGTTTAGGTCGCCCGACGCTCCGCGGCGGAAGTTTCCCCGTGATCTCGCGAGAACGATTCAGAATCATCCATAGTTTTTCCGATCTCATTCGTAGGAAGAACCAATGGATCCAGTCACTCCGCCCCAGAACCAGAGTATCACCCGATGAGCAACTACGAACCTGTCGCGAGAGTCGTCGATCTGCTCGACCCGGCTGGCAATACGCTGCTCAACCTCTCGAACGACGAAGCCGCTGATGCGGTTGCCTCGGGTGATCCGGAGCGCGTGCGAGCCATCGACGGGCAGTTTGCCATTATGCAGCAATGCGGGAAGATTGTTCGCATGGCGCGATCCATCGGGCGGCCGATGCGGTATTTTCTCGCCAAACAAACTGCCGGCCCCTGCCTGATCGTCGCCGAACGGATCGATGAAATCGCGGAGTGTCTGAAACACGAGGGACTGTCCGACCAGTTTCATCCATCGTACACGCGGATGGTGCCCGCGCATCATCTCATCGAAATCGCCTTGGTCGGCTGTCCCGACCCCAACCCCATCTGTCGTCGGTTCTTTGCGCCCGAACGAAACCAACTGCCGGCCGATGTCGATGCCATTGGAAAAGCATACATCGGCGCCGTGACCAATGAATGCCGTAAGTGGCTCGACGGCAGCGACAGCAGCGAGCCAATCGGCGTGCTTTTCTCCGGCGGCATCGACAGTGGCTCGCTGTTTTTGGTGCTGCATCACCTGCTGCTCGAACGAGGCGAATCGCCCGCGCGACTCAAGGCATTCACATTGCGCATCGACGGCAACGGAGCCGATGCCGAGCAAGCCGCCCGCTTTCTCGACGAGCTCGATCTCGGACTGTTTCTGGAATACATTGACGTTGACCGCAAGCATCTCGATTACCGCGACGCCATCCGCGCGATTGAAGATTACAAGCCGCTCGACGTGCAATCGGGGTTGATGGCCCTTGCCTTATGCCGAGGAATTCGCGAGCGATATCCGGACTGGACATATCTGGCCGACGGCGACGGCGGCGATGAAAATCTCAAAGATTATCCCATCGAAGAGAATCCGGAGTTGACCATCCGTAGCGTGCTCAACAACACCATGCTCTACCAGGAAGGTTGGGGAGTCGAAGCGATCAAGCATTCGCTCGTTTATTCGGGTGGACAGAGTCGCGGACACGTCCGCACGTTTGCGCCGGCACGGCAACTGGGATTTAACGGATTCAGCCCCTTTGCGCTGCCGAATGTGATCGAGGTGGCCGAGGGCATCCCGTTTATCGAACTGACCGATTGGCAGCACGACAAACTGTACGACTTGAAAGGGGAAATCGTCCGTCGCGGCGTCGAAGCGGTGACCGGCCGGACGATGCCGGTCTTCCCCAAGCGGCGATTCCAACAGGGCGTGGTTGATCGATCGACCTTCGATTCGCTTTTCCCCGAGGACCCGGCCGAATATCGCTCCGCATTCTTGGCCATTCATGAATGAGCCGCCCGTCATTTCCACCGGCGACATTCTTGCCGCTCGGCCTGCGCGGAACGTAGTCGATCCCAACGTCCCTTATGCATTTCTCGTCGAGCCGGAATACTCAACGGCCGGAATGCTTGACGACGTCGCGACGATCTTTCTCACAAATCGCGAATGCCCCTTTCGCTGTTTGATGTGCGATCTGTGGCAGAACACGACAACCGAAACCGTACCCATTGGTGCGATTCCACGGCAGATCGATTTCGCGCTCGAGCGTCTGCCATCGACCAGGAACATCAAACTCTACAACAGCGGCAACTTCTTCGACAAACGCGCAATTCCACCTGCCGATCACACGGCAATTGCCCAGCGCTTGCAGCCGTTTCGCACAGTGATTGTTGAAAACCACCCGCGATTCTGCTCCGACATCTGCGTTGATTTTTCTAAACAAATCGACGGGCAACTGGAGATCGCCATCGGATTGGAGACGGTCCATCCACAGGTTCTACAGCGGCTGAATAAACAGATGACTTTGGGAGACTTCGAGCGAGCCGTTCAGTTCCTGCGCGGCAATGACATCGAAGTTCGCGCATTCATTCTGTTGCGTCCGCCATACCTCAGCGAACCGCAAGGTATCGACTGGGCGCTGCGTTCGCTCGAATTCGCGTTCTCGCTCGGTGTTGGTTGCTGTGCCGTCATTCCCACACGCGCAGGCAACGGCATTATGCAGCAGCTTGAAGCGGATGGGAACTTCACATCGCCGTCACTGCGGTCGCTGGAGTATGTGACGGAAACCGGCCTGCAAATGAACGCCGGCCGCGTTTTTGCCGACCTGTGGGACATCGAAACACTTGCCGCCTGCGCCGATTGCGGACCAGGGCGCATCCAACGGATACGTGAAATGAATTTCACCCAAACGGTTCCGCCGCCGGTTAGCTGTCATTGCGAGGAGCGATTGTGATTGAGCATGCGGTGGAAGTCGCCGTCGTCGGGGCGGGATTCGGCGGCAGTTTGACATCGATGATTCTTGATCACATCGGTTTGTCTGTTGTGTTAATCGATCAGGGAACGCACCCCCGTTTTGCGATTGGTGAGTCATCGACGCCCATCGCCGACATGCTGTTGCGTGATCTCGCGCAGGAGTACGACTTGCCGCGACTCGCGGAGTTGTCGAGTTACGGAAGTTGGAGGCGAGCGTATCCCGAAGTTGCTTGCGGCCTGAAACGCGGATTCAGCTATTTCCATCAGGAGAAATATCAACCGTTTCAACCGACGGCCGACCATGTCGGAGAAATGCTGGTGGCCGCAAGTGCCAACGATGACGTCGGTGACACACACTGGTATCGCCCCGACGTCGATGCGTTCTTCGCCGGCGAGGTAGCAGCCGCCGGCATTCCTTTTCTTGATTCGACTCAGTTGACAAACATCGTAGAAGAAAACGATGGGCGCTGGTTGCTGGAAGGAGAGCGAAACGGCGAAACGATTCGCATTCGCGCTGCGTTCATCATTGATGCCACGGGTGCGGGAGGATTGTTGCGACAACATCTGCAACTTCCCGATGAAACCTCGCAGTTAGAGACACGCTCCCGTGCCATCTACGGTCATTTTTGCAACGTGCCTCGCTTTAGTGATCGCCTGCAAGCGGCCGGCGGCAATGTGAGTGATCACCCGTTCGATTGTGACGCGGCAGCCGTGCATCATTTGCTCGATGGGGCCTGGATGTGGATGCTGCGATTCGACAATGGCATTACCAGTGTCGGTCTGGTCTTGGATGAACGGCGATTCCCGTTGGACGACTCGGTGTCGGTCGAGGAAGAATGGTCGGAGTGGATGTCGCGGTATCCGGAGTTGGCTGTATTATTGCACGATGTCCGCATGGCGAAGGTGCCTGCACGGCTCATTCGCACGTCGCGTTTGCAGCGACTTTCGGCCCAAGCCGCCGGCCAGAATTGGGCATCCTTGCCACATACGGTGGGTTTCATCGATCCACTACACAGCACGGGAATTGCACATGCGCTCTCGGCCATTGAACGACTGGCAGACATCATCCGGGCGCATTCACAGCAACGACGACTTGACGTCTCGCCCGCGTTTGGCGCTGCACTGCAAGAATACGACGTTCAACTCCGCGGCGAACTGAAACTGGTCGATCAACTGGTCGCCGGCTGCTACCGAACGCTGGAGGATTTTCGGTTGTTCGCGGCATTTTCAATGCTCTATTTTGCGGCGGCAACAACACACGAGCGTTGCCGGGTCGAAAGCCGAGCAGAGAAGCGTCAAGGATTTCTGTGCGCGGATGACGCAAGGTTTCGCAACATTGTTCGCGATGTGACGGATTGCATCCCCGCAGGCGATGTGACGTCCCCGGAGGTCGTCGCACAATTCGAGGCCACCGTGGCGAAGGCAATCGAACCGTACAACCGTGTCGGTTTGTGTGATGCCGCAGTACACAACATGTACCGGCATACTGCGGCACCATCTGGTTCAGGGTCTCCTTGACGCAAAACCTCGAAGACGTGCGGTTTCACGCTGAAGCGTCGAACGAGGAACAGCTCATTTGCTGCCAACTGCCGCCTTGCGCGGAGCATCCTGCCGCAGTGCCAGCTGTAATGCCGGAGAAATCTCCTCGCCTGCTGCAATCTTCGAACTATGCACATGCTTGTGACAACTGATGCAGGTCATCGTCAGGTGCATGTAACTCAGCGCGGCTCCGTCGAGGTTCTTGTCTTTGGCCATCTTCGCCATCTGTTCGCACGACCGGCGAAACTCCGAACTGTATTGCGCATAAACAGGCCCCTGGATCACTTGCCATTCGGTCGCCTTGCTCATCACGGCCATCTTGTCGGCGCCTTGCTTTACCTTGTCGTAATCTTCGGTCACTAACCCTTCCAGAACGACTTGCGAAGCATCCAATTTCGCCCGCATAAATTTCGCAACCTTGTCCTGCTGCTCCTTCTTCTCGGCGGCATGCGAGTTGTACGCTGAATATGTGATACCAAGTCCGATCAGGCCGGCGATCCCGACGGTCAGTAGTTGAATGCGTCGTGTCATGTCATTCTCTCCTGCGGTGTTTTATCGAGGCACAAAAAAAGCCCGCCATGCACACAATCAATGTACCAGACGGGCTGTCCTAGCCAAGCAAAAAGTAGCCGACGGGGCTACCTTTCACAGCTACCGGGAGGGTAGCGGTTGCGATGCGATCTGTCAAACTCTCTTATGTCTTCCTCAGGGCTGGGACGGATGGCCGGGCTGCGGTCAATGAACTTCGCTACTACGCCAGCCACCCACGGTATCTTCGTGTTTCAATTCAACCTTGCTCGTCTTTGCGACTCTGTCGCGTTACGAATCTCGATTTCCCAAAGAATGGACCATTCTCCAATCAGATACATGAAGATGCCCCAAGTGCAAAAGAGAAAACCAAGCCCGCCGGTTTCCAACAGGAATCCCGATGGCGACGACACGATTCGTGTGATGTCACTGTGGAAAATGTGCAGATACTCTTGATTGACATAGTGGAACGCCGTCCAAATTTGTGACGCCCCCAACAGGAACATCACACATCCAACAAGCACTGAAATCGCGCCCACAAACTTTCGCTGCCACGGTGGTTGCGGCTTCATTTGGCAATTCTCCGTTGGTCCACAGAAAATCCCGCCGTCGAAGCGGCGGGCTACATCTAATACCCCACGGCGGCTCCGTCTTTTCGCGGTTCCGAACCGCCGTGTAGCACGCCGTTCTTCCAGTCGATCAGTATTCCCTGGTAACCGCCGAACGAGCCGCCACTGCCGATGACGAGCCGATGTCCGCGGTCCTGCAGTCCGCGGACCGCTTCGATGGACAGTCCCGATTCGACGGCCACAACACCACCGCCTTTGGCCATTGGTATTCCCGTTGGTGTTTGGGATCCGACATGTCGCACACGGGCTGCATCGCCAGCCGCCTGGACGTCCATGCCGAAGTCGATGAGGTTCACCAGCACCTGCACATGCCCCTGCGGTTGCATGTCGCCCCCCATCACTCCGAAGCAGAACCACGGCTGGTTGTCTTTGGTCACCATCGCCGGAATGATGGTGTGAAACGGCCGCTTGTGCGGTTCGAGCCGATTGAGGTGAACCTCGTCGAGCGCGAACAACGCCCCACGGTTCTGCAATACAAAGCCGACATCGCCCGGGGTCACCTTTGAACCAAACCCGTGGTAGTTGCTTTGAATGAACGAGCAGCAATTGCGATCCTCATCGACCACCGTGATGTAAACCGTATCGCCGTTTACCAGTTTCGGATCCCCCGGCGGGACATCGGTCGCCGCCTGATCGACATCGATCCGCTTTCGCTGCTGCTCGGCGTACTTCTTCGAAATCAACTCGGCGACCGGCAATTGGTTGAAATCGGGGTCGGCGTAGAAGGTGGCGCGGTCGGCGAAGGCAAGTTTTTTCGCCTCGACGAACAAGTGCAAGTACTCCGCACTCCCCTGCCCCATCGCTTTGACGTCGTAGCCTTCCAGAATGTTCAACATCTCCAGTGCGGCAATCCCCTGTCCGTTCGGCGGCAGCTCCCACACGTCGTAGCCTCGATAATTGGTCGAAACCGGCTCGACCCACGTTGACGTGTGATCGGCAAAATCCTTCAAGCCGAAGTAGCCGCCGTTCGCTTCGCTGAACGCGACAATTCGTTTCGCAATACTTCCTTTATAAAAGACATCGCGGCCTTCACTGGCAATCGCGCGATAACTGGCCGCCAGCCGTGGATTCTTGAAGACTTCGCCAACGGCCGGCGCCTTTCCATCGGGAAGGTATGTGTCCGCCGAGTCGGGCCATTTCTTCAGCGACTTGGTTGCTCCGTTCCACGAGTTGGCGATAATCTCGCTGACCGGAAAACCTTCTTCGCTGTAGTGAATGGGGGCATCGAGGATCTTCCCCATCGGCATCCTGCCGAATCGTTCGTGCAACTCAAACCAACCATCGACACAACCGGGAACCGACCAGCCCAGCGGACCATCGATTGGAATCTGTTTCAGTTTCTTTTCGCGAAAGACATTCAGGTTGATTGCATAGGGACTGCGGCCGCTGGCATTCAGGCCGTACAGTTTCTCGCTCTTCGCATCCCAATAAATGACGAACAAATCGCCGCCAATACCGCAACTCATCGGCTCGACCAGGCCAAGCATGGCATTGACGGTGATCGCCGCATCGACGGCATTTCCGCCCGCCTGCAGAACATCCAACCCGGCCTGCGCCGCCAGCGGTTGGCTGGTGGCGACCATGCCGTTCTTTGAAATGACCGCCGACCGACTCTGATGCAGGTTGCGGGCGGGGCGATCATATTCACCACCGTAGACGTGCGCGTCGAGATCGATCGGCGTGAACTCTTCCGACATCCGTGAACCTCCGAAAAACAGAACGGCAAAAATGACCAAAGTGCGAAAGCGGTCGGCGGGTTGCATACGATTGTCCCGAATCAAAGCAGGTATTGTTCCAGACACGAGATTCGTCTCGCAGTATCCGCCAGTCTGCCGCAACCGAATCGCAATTGCAATTCGACAGCGTTCATCTTTTGACACAGTCGGCCGCTGTTGCCACAATGGCGCGGTGTTGTCGTTCCAGTGTCCCCTTAATTAACGAGCGAGCGTTCTCATGCTGAATCGAATGATGGCAGTTTTGATTGGCCTGTCCCTCACCGCCACCGCGGTCGCAGGAGAACCGGCGCAACAGCAAAACTGGCCTCGCTGGCGCGGTCCCGGTGACAATGGCAGCACGGCCATCGGAAAATATCCGGCGAGTTTCAGCAGCACAAAAAATGTGCTGTGGAAGACAGAACTGCCGGGGTTGGGTTGCTCGACGCCCATTGTCTGGAACGGCAAAATCATGCTGACGTGTGCCGCCGAAGGACAGGACGCTCTGCTCGCGTTTGACTGGTCCGGCAAGAAACGGTGGACGACAACCATAGGCCGCGAGCGCAAGGGAAAACATCGCAACGGTTCCGGCAGCAATCCGTCGGCCGCGACCGATGGCTCGCACGTCTTCGTCTACTTCAAGAGCGGCAATCTCGCGGGACTCGATCTCGACGGAAAACTGCTCTGGAAAACGAACCTCCAGGAACGATTCGGCAAAGACAGCCTGTACTGGGATCTGGGAACGTCGCCCGTACTTACTAAGACAGACGTCGTCGTCGCGATCATGCACAAGGGCGAATCGTTCTTGCTGGCGTTCGACAAACTCACCGGGGAATTGCACTGGAAGACCTCGCGAAATTACAAGACGCCGGTTGAAGGTGATCACAGTTACGCGACGCCCATTGTGGTTCAACGGGACGGCCACGAGATCATTCTCGTGTGGGGTGCCGAACATGTGACGGCCCACACCGCGACCGACGGTCGCGAACTGTGGGCATGTGGCGGATTCAATCCCGAAGAAAGAGGCAACTGGGTAGCCGTCGCCTCGTTCGTGCTGGTTAATGACGTTGCCGTCATTCCGTACGGCCGTGGCAGCCGCTTGGCCGGGGTCAGTGTCGGTGGAAGCGGCGACGTGACCGCAACCCATCGCCGTTGGACGCGAGAAGACAGCGGTTCGTTCGTGCCGACACCCGCTGCGGCCGGTGGCCGGGTTTTCGTCGTCCGCGACAAGGGCGAAGTGGAATGCGTGAATGCAGTCGATGGCAAGACGGTCTGGAAGGGCGCATTCCCCAAGAACCGGGCGAAATACTATGCCTCGCCGACAATCGCCGATGGCAAGCTGTATGCTCCCCGAGAAGACGGAGTGCTGATGGTGGCAAACATCGCCGACGGGTTCAATTTTCTGTCCGAGAATAACATGGGAGAACGCCTCATCGCCTCTCCCGTTCCGGTTGACAGTCGGTTGCTCATTCGTGGAGAGCGGCATCTATTCGCTATCGGCCAGAGGTAACGGACCGACTCAGCAACCGCGGTGTCAAAGTCATTATTGATTGTGGAGACCCGAACGTGTTTTTGCATCGCTGTGCTGTGGCGCTGCTGCTGACGTCACTCTGCTGCACATCCAACACAACTTCAGCCGATGACTCCCTCAAAGCGCAAGCGAAGTCGGCCCTAAAACAGGCGGCCAGTTTCTACCACAACAAAGTCGCGCTGCGCGGCGGCTACGTTTACTACTACAGCCCCGATTTGACACGACGGCTCGGTGAAGGAGTGGCGAGCGATACGCAAATCTGGGTGCAACCGCCCGGCACACCGACGGTCGGACTCGCATATCTCACCGCGTATCGCGCCACTGCCGATCGGTTCTATCTCGATGCCGCCACACAAGCCGCCGAAGCGCTCGTTTACGGGCAACTGCAGTCGGGAGCCTGGACGAACAGCATTGATTTCGACCCCCGTAGTGGAAAGGCGGCGCGATATCGCAACGGCCGGGGTGGCGGATCGCGCGCCCGCAACTTTTCCACGCTCGACGACGGCATCTCCCAATCCGCGATCCGCTTGCTTGTCCAAGTCGATCAAGCGCACGGCTTCAAGCACAAGAAGATCCACGATGCCGCAGAAGTCGCCCTCAAGGCGTTATTAGAGGCTCAGTTTCCCAACGGTGGATTCCCCCAAGGGTGGGATGAAACGCCGGCCCCCCGTCCGCAGCCGGTGAAAGCCAACTTTCCGAATTACGATTGGCGGACCGAAGGACGAATCAAGAATTATTGGGACATGTTCACGCTCAACGACGGCCTCGCCGGAACCGTCGCCGACACGTTAAGGGATGCCTACCGCGTTTACAAAGACGAGAAGTACAAGGATGCCGTCGAACAGTTGGGCGACTTTCTCATTCTCGCCCAATTGCCCGCTCCGCAACCCATCTGGTCGCAGCAATACAATTATGACATGCAGCCCATTTGGGCACGCAGATTCGAGCCGTCCGCAGTCACCGGTGGCGAATCGCAGGATGTGATGGAAACGCTGATGGCCATCTACCGATTGACCGGCAATAAGAAATATCTGGCCCCGATCCCGTCCGCGTTAGCGCATTTGAAACAATCGCGATTGTCCGACGGCCGCCTAGCCCGATACTACGAATTGCTGTCGAACAAGCCACTGTACATGTTCCGCCGCGGCAAATCGTACACCTTAACCTACGACGATTCCCAACTGCCGAAACACTACGGCTGGAAAATTGATTCCCGGCTCGATGAGATCGAGCGAGAGTTCCAGCGACTCAAACGCGAAGGCACGAAACCCGCGCCGACGACAAACACCGATCAGCTCGAAGCAGGCGTTCGAGAGACCTTGAAATCGTTGAACAGCGATCGCTGGATCAGCACATTTTCGGGCGAACCGCTCGCCGGACAACCAAAGTTTCGTCCGGGCGACAAATACATCTCCAGTGGAGTCTTCAGCCGCAATGTGGAGTTACTGAGCCGTTATCTATCAACACCCTAGCTGACTCAAATCGTGAGTCGGTCACGATTGGGGAAGTGCTCCATAGAAATTTTGGGGATTTTCGCATGACGCGCATCCTGGCAGTTGCAGTGTTCACGCTGCTGGTTGGCCTTCCAGATATGACCTTCGTCGGGAATCCCATCCGCTTCGCTCAGAAAGACGGTCGTCTGTTCCTGTCACAATTCGGGAGACCGGTTTTTGAATACGTAACAAGCGATGACAAAGTTCGACGCCCCTACTTTCACGGCTTGCACACTCCGTCAGGAGTTCGTGTCACCCGAGTCCATCCACCGGTGAAAGGAAGCGAACTTGCCGATCATCCCACGATGCACCCCGGCCTGTGGATGGCGTTCGGCGACATCAGCGGCGCTGATTTCTGGAGAAACAAAGGACTGGTGCGCCATGTGAAGTTCCTCAAGACACCGACGGTCGAAAATGCCGTGGCATCGTTCACGGTTCGCAATTCCTACGAAGCCGACGGCAAACCGATTTGCACCGAAGATTGCGAGATCCAAGTCACTTTCAATTCTTTTCGGCAATGCAAAGGAACGCTGATCACCTGGACGTCGAGGTTCACTCCGGCGGGCGGCAGTTTCTACTTTGGGGATCAAGAAGAGATGGGACTTGGCGTCCGCGTTGCAACTCCGTTTACTGTCGTGAAAGGCGGCACAATCCGTGACAGCGAAGGCAGAAAGAATGGCAAAGAAATTTGGGGCAAGCAAGCCGATTGGTGTGAGTACACCGGCGTGCTGAACGGCAAGCGTGTCGGGATTGTCCTGATGCCGGGCGTTAAGAACTTCCGCCGCTCCTGGTTCCACGCCCGTGACTACGGCCTATTACTGGCAAATCCGTTTGGGCGGAATGCCTTCACCAAGGGAGAAAAGAGTAAGATCGAAGTCAAAGCGGGTTGGGAGTTGCGGTTGAGATACGGGGTATTTCTCTACGATTCCGAATCCGATAATGCCCCAAACATTGGCGCGGTCTACCGGGAGTTCACCAAACAATTGAATCCGCGAAACAAGTAAGTGCCGCCGCTTGCCCCCACGGGCCGCAGCCCGTGGGGGCAAGCGGGGTGTGCCTTTTCAACCGGAGTATCAGCTAAATCACGTAGTCAACAATCACCACGAAATGGCAATAACTGCCGGCAATTACCCACAAATGCCACAGTGCGTGGAAGTAGCGGACTTTTGTGTCGAACGTTAAGAAAACCGTGCCGACCGTGTAGCACAAGCCGCCGGCGACACTCCACAAGATCCCTTCGGTCGGTAGCGATTCCAGTATCGGCCCGACCACTGTGATGGGCAGCCAGCCCAGTGCGAGATAATGTGTGACGGCCGTCGATTCGACGCGGTACCCCCAGAACACTTTGGTGGAGAATCCGACGAGCGCAATCGCCCACGTCACCCCCAACACAATCCATCGTGTCGGTTCCTGCAGAGCGGTGATTGCCAGCGGCGTGAAGTTTCCCGCGATGAACAGAAATATGATGCCCTGATCCAAGCGTCGGAAGAAATGTCGCCGTGACTCGTCCTTGAATGAATGTGACAAAGCCGAGCCGGCATAAACGGCGATCAGTCCCAACGCATAAACCCAGCAACTGGCCTGCAGCGCCGCATTGTCGGTATCGGCCACGGCGCGAAATAAAACGACCGCGCCAACCATGGCCAACAGCACTCCGACTCCGTGAGTCACACAGTTGGCCAGTTCTTCACGCTCGAAATTGTCGGTCGAATCCTGCATTCTCCGCCCTTAAACCTCATGCCGACATCGTCTTCTCAGTTCGGCGCCGCCGTCAATTGATCTTACACAGTCTGCCGCCAAACCGCTTGGTTGGTGCGAGTTCGGCGAAATCCGTGAATTCAGGCCACGAAATCTCAGGCGTTTCTAGACAGAGATTACCACGCAGGCGTTCAATGAGGCCTAAATTGTTGAGGCCGCGCCCCAAAGCCCTCGGGCTGCGGCGCGAGGGATCGAACGGCGTCGATAATTTCCCCTAACATGGCGGGATCGCTGGGGATGGGACATTCCAACATTCTGCCGTTTTAAGGCGTACAATTAAACGTGGCAGCTGCCTGAGTCGCACAAACAGCGGACCGTGGAAAGTCGGGATGGATTCTCAGTCGCCGCTTGCTATCATATAGAGCTAAGGTCTGTCCCCTGAGGATGTTACTGAATCTGGTTGTCGGACCGACCGGTCGATTCCCGTGTTATGTCGCCTGGAACCGGCCGACGGGCCAAAAGGTGGAGTGGAATGTCGCAAGTGGTCGAACCGGCTCCCGCGACGCGGTCGCAGGCAAATGAATTCAATTACCGCCCCGTGCCGGTGTTGGCGCCGGTCTCTCTGGTTCTGGGGTTGTGCGGAGCGATGGCCCTGCTGACGGCATTCGGCGTCGTCATTGCTTTCCTGGGGGCCATCCTCGGGGGGATCTCCTTTCTGCGAATCCGCCGCGCCAATGGCGATTTGGGGGGTGGTTGGCTGGCAACGATCGGGCTGATGTTGTCGGCGCTATTTCTCGTCATGGGCATTAGCCTGCAGTCGTACGGTTACGCCACCGAACTGCCCGAGGGCCACATCCGCGTCAACTTCCCACACGACATTTCACGCAAGCAGTTCGTCTATCAAAATGGCGAAACGATGTTGCACCCGGATGTCGAACCGCTCGTCGATCAGAATATTTTTCTGAAAGGGTACATAAGGCCGTCCACGAAGATAAACGGCCTTACGGCATTCGAGCTTTTGAAGGATAATGGCAAATGTTGCTTTGGCGGTGAACCGGCTGATTGGGATTCGATCCTTGTGATTATGTCTCCCGGAGAATCGGTCGATTACACCACCGGGTTGATGTCAGTCGCCGGCCGCCTGAGCGCCGATTTCAGCCAACCTGGGGTCTACAAGATTGACGCCACACACGTCGAGCGATCGAGGACTTCGTTCTAATGATTTCACAACGAACGTTGGTTGACGGCAGACTCGCGATAATCGCCCTCTTTCTGGCCGCATGCCTTGCCGGTTGTGGAAGTGGGAGCGATGGGGAGTTCCAAGAATACGGTGCATTGGAGTCGCCTGAAGCGCCCGGCTCGGCCGACGCTGCCGCAGGCAACGGCGAAAATCAGCCGGCCGAATCTCAGAACAATTCTGCGACCGCCGAACCGATGTTGGCGTTGTCGCAACCGCCGGTTGTGGCCCCTGTGCCGCAGTCCATCGAAGCGACGCCGGACATTACCGCAATTGATGAGGGAACACTGACCTCCGTCGCGGCCCCGGTTCCTGGAATCGGTGCCAACAGCAATCCGTCCGGTTCCAGCGACGCCGCAAACACCACACCGGCCACCAGCCCGCGTGAAGTCAAGATTCTGATCAAAGATCGCACGTTTCAAGCTGAAGGCCCCGAAGATGCGATTCGCGTTTCCTTCGACGACATCGATCTGCTCAAAGTCATCAATATGGAACCGGTGACCGCCGATGCCCCGGAAAAAATGCCGCAATGGCTCAAGCAATTGGATGGCAAGCGGATTCGCATTCGCGGCTACATGTACCCGGCCTTCAAAGACACCGGGCTGACGGCTTTTAATATTGCCCGCGACACCAAAACATGCTGCTTCGGGTCGTTCGCAAAACTGTACGACCGATTCCTGGTCAAGATGCGAAAGGGCGTCACCACCGATTACTTTCTGCTTCGCCCGTTCGACGTGGTCGGCATCCTTCACATTGACCCGCGAGCTTTCGAAGATGGCGAACTGTACCAAATGTACCGAATCGACGACGCGATCATCATCAAAAAATAACGTTTAGGTTTTGTGAATTCGTGCGTGTACGCAAGATTGCCCACGCCTTGTACGATTTCAAACGAGCTTTCAGCGTATCCCGAAAAACACGCATCGTGTGTGGAGAAACACAATGAGAACCGCCCGAAACATCGCCACCTGCCTCTTCGGGGTACTAGCAATCGCTTTCGCGTTATCCCAACCGGCTGCCGCCTGCCCCTTCTGTGCGGCACCGTCATTAACGCTCAGCGAGCAGTTGGCAATGTCCGATGCCGTTGTCCTCGTGCAATGGGTCGAAGGCAAAATGACCAAAGGTCAGGTCGCCGGCACCACCGTTTACACAATTGAAAGCGTCCTCAAAGGCCCCGAAGATTTGCTCAAGAAGGGCGACAAAATCGCCTTGGCGCGATACCGCGTCGGCAAAAAGGGCGACCAATTCATTCTCATGGGAACCCGCGGAACCGTCATCGAGTGGGGCAGCCCGCTCGAAGTGACAAAGACCAGCTACAAATATCTGGCCAACGCTCCCGGCCCCAAAGAGCCGCAGAAAAAACGGCTCGCCTATTACCTCAAGTATCTCGAATTCCCCGATCAGTTGGTCTCGAACGATGCATTCGCCGAGTTTGCCAATGCCGACTACAAAGACGTCACCGTGTTGGCCGACGTGATGCCGCGTGATCGCATTCGCAAGTGGGTCGGGAGTTCCGACACCCCGGTCACGCGACTTGGGTTTTACGGATTGCTGCTCGGACTTTGCGGCGAGAAGGAAGACGCCGCGCTGATGCGCAACGTCATCATCGAACCATCGGACGACTTCCGCTTGGGTATCGACGGTGTCATGTCGGGCTATCTGCTGCTGACCGGCAACGACGGACTTGACGAAATCGACCGCACCAAACTGAAGACAAAGATTCTCCTCGACAAAGAGGGAAAGCCGGTCCTCAACAAAGAGGGCAAAACCACGCCGCTGCCATTTAGTGAGACCTACGCCGCCATGCAGGCGCTGCGGTTCATGCAAAGATTTGCTCCGGAGGTCATCGAGCAGAAACGGCTGAAGCAATCGATGCGGATCTTGCTCGACCGTCCGGAATTGGCGGACCTGGTCATCGCCGACCTGGCGCGTTGGAAGGACTGGGACGTGCAAGACAAATTGATGGCACTGTATGGCGCAGATGAATACAACGTCCCGTCGATCAAGCGAGCCATCGTCCGTTACATGCTCGTCAGCACCAAAGATGTTCCCGATGACCCGGAAGCCAAAGAACCACAACACGTCACCGATGGAAAAAAACACCTCGCCGCGCTGGAGAAAATGGATCCTAAAACGGTTCGCGAAGCCAAACGATTCTTCTTCCTGCAGTAACGACGGCGTGCAAGACTTTACGATGATCGCTTGCGGTTTAGCGAACGTGGATTGCTCAAAGACAGCGAAACCGCAATCGGCAATTTTGCATTCTTATTTTTGCAATTTGCAATGTCTTCATCCCATACCGGACGTACCCGCATGCGACGCTCGATGATTGTCGCCCTCGTCATTCTCACCGTGGCCACTGCGGCTAACGCCTGCCCGTTCTGCCCTGCTCCACAGGTCACGTTGAGCGAACGAGTCAGCCAATCGGACGTGGTCGCGCTGGGACAATGGAAGTCGGCCCAAAGAAAGTCGAAACAGGCCGCCGCCTCAACGACATTCGAAATCGTTCATTTGGCTACAAATCCCGGCGATCTTCTCAAGGCTGCACAGCGCATTTCTCTGGTCCGCTACCAGGCTGCAAAGCCGGGTGATTTGTTCCTGCTGTTGGGAACGCGCAAGACGGTCATTGAATGGGACGATCCGCTCCGCGTTACCGAAACCGGTTATCAATATGTGCTCAAGGCACCGCCCTTGGAAAGTCGCGCGAGTGACCGATTGGCGTACTTCCTCAAGTTTCTCGAATACCCCGACGAAATGATTTCCGCCGACGCCTTCAATGAACTGGCCTCGGCCGAATACAAACACATTGTTCCCCTCGCAGAGAATTTTCCGCGCGACAAGCTTCGCAAGTGGTTGGCAAACCCCGACTTCACAAACCCCCGCCTCGGAATGTTCAGCTTGTTATTGGGATTATGCGGCAGCGACGAAGACGCTCAATTGTTGGCTCGCCACATTGCGACACCCACCAAAGAGTTCCGTTTGGGCATCGACGGCATGATCGCCGGTTACCTGCTGTTGACCGGCGAAAAAGGGCTCGACTTCATCGACGACAAAAAACTAAAGGACACCAGCGGACCGACGACCGAACTCTTCTCTGCCATGCAGGCCCTGCGATTCGTGTGGACTTACGGTGATGGAAGAATCAAAAAAGAACGGCTCAAACAATCGATGCGAATACTCGTCGATCGCGCCGATCTGGCCGACATCGCCATCACCGACCTGACGCGCTGGAAAGATTGGAGCATTCAGAACCGACTCATTAAGCTTTACGACCACAAGGACTATCAGTCGGACCATGTCAAGCGGGCCATTGTCAGCTACACCATCGTCGCTTCCCGCGATCTGCCCAAGAATGCGGGAACAATTCCCAAGCACGTTGTTAGCGCACGTAAACATCTCGAAACGCTCCGTAACAAGGACCCCAGAATCGTCCGTCGCGTGGAACGAGTGTTGCCACCCTGATGGGCAATCCGATCTTCAAACGTGAAAACCACTCACCCCGACGAGTGATACGCCGCACACCCTCAGAGGAAGGACAAGTAAAAAGGAACAGGTAACCCGTTGTTTACTTTGGACTTTTTGCTTTTGACTTTTGACCACTCGCCTTCTGCTCCTCATTCCGACACTCGACCGGTCTGGTGCCGAGAAGCAGTTCACGCTGCTTGCCTCGCGGCTGCCACGCGATGAATTCGACGTTCACGTCGCGGCACTAACCCGCGGCGGCCCGTATGAAGCCGATTTGCGTGCCGCCAATATTCCGGTGACAATTCTCGACAAACGTTGGAAATGTGACCCGCTTGCGTTCATGCGGCTGCGACGATTACTGATGGACTTCCAACCGCAGATTCTGCACACCTGGCTATTCGCCGCCAACGCTTACGGCCGGCTGGCCGCAGGCAAGAAACCTTCATTCAAAACAATCGTTTCTGAACGCTGCGTCGATAGCTGGAAGAGCGGTTGGCAACTCAAGCTCGACCGGCGATTGGCCCCTCGCACTTCCATCTTAATCGGAAACTCCAACAGCGTTGCTGACTTCTATCGCCAACAGGGTTTTCCGGCGGAACGGCTGGCGGTCATCCCCAACGGGGTGGAATCGCTGGCCCCGTCGAGCATCGACCGCGACCGAGTTCTCGCTGAGTTCAATATCCCGCCGGGCGCAAAAGTCGTCGGATTCGTTGGCCGACTGGCGAAGCAAAAGCGCGTGAAAGATCTCATCTGGGCAATGCAGTTGCTGCGGCAGTTGACCGACAACGTCTATTTCCTCATCATCGGCGACGGTCCCGAACGGACCCGGCTGGAAGAGCTCGCCCGACAACTGCAATGCGACCATGTCACACGGTTTGCCGGTCATCGCGACGATTCCGACAACCTGACCGGCCTGCTGAATGTCTTCTGGCTGGCGAGCGATTTTGAGGGGATGTCGAACAGCTTAATGGAAGCAATGGCCGCCGGCGTACCGGCAGTCGCCGCCGACATCCCGCCCAATCGCGAACTGCTTATCGACGGCGAAACCGGATACGTCGTCCGCGTGGGAGACAGCGTTGGCATTGCACAATTCGCCGACCGCATTCTGGCCGACGACGAACTCGCGGTGAAACTGGGAGATGCTTCCCGTGAGCGAATGCGATCGCAGTTCAGCATCGATAAAATGGTCGAGCAACATGTTGAGTTGTATCGACGAATTGCGAATGAATGACTTGAGAACACCATGTGCGGAATCGCCGGGGCATGCTGGACGTCACACGCCGAACCGTTATCAGAAACGGTTCTGGAGCGGATGATTTCTGCCATCAGGCATCGTGGGCCGGACGATTCGGGTATGTATTTCTCTGCCGCCGATGGTTCCGGGGCCGCGAAGCCGCAAGCGGCATTGGGGCATCGGCGGTTGTCGATAATCGATCTCGACAGCGGACACCAGCCGTTAGCCAACGAAGACAAGACCGTCTGGATCGCCTTCAACGGGGAAATCTATAACTATCGTGAATTACGACAGCAGTTGCAGGCGGGCGGCCACCATTTTCGCACGGAGACCGACACCGAGACCATCGTCCATCTGTATGAAGACCACGGGGTCGATTGTGTCAAACATCTGCGCGGCATGTTTGCATTCGCGCTGTGGGATGAAAAGAAAGGCATGCTACTGCTTGCCCGCGACCGATTGGGGCAAAAGCCATTGTTCTACCGCCGCGAATCCAATCGTTTACTTTTTGGCAGCGAATTAAAATCGTTGCTCGAAGTTCCCGGCGCGCCGCGCGAACTCGACATCGAAGCGGTCGATAACTTCCTCACGTATCAGTATGTGCCTCACCCGCAATGCATCCTCAAGGGTTACAACAAACTGCCGCCGGCGCACCGTGCGGTCTATAACAATGGTGCGCTGACCGTCGAGCGTTATTGGACGCCCCCCTACCCTGCCGATGTTGCCAACGACAATCAAGATACATTTTCCGCCGATGAGGCAGCGCGTTTTTCGCCATCGCAGTGGCAGACGCAACTGCGAGAAACGCTCACCGAAGCGGTCGAACTACGGATGCGCAGCGATGTCCCCCTTGGTGCCTTTCTCTCCGGCGGTATCGATTCAACCATCATCGTCGGGCTGATGCAACAACTGTCCCCACGACCCGTGCAAACCTATTCGATCGGCTTTTCTATTCCGCAATTTGACGAGCGGACGTTTGCCCGCGAAGCAGCAGAGATGCTGGGAACGGAACATCACGAACAGGTGGTGACGCCGGACGCGCTGGAGATTCTGCCTCGGTTGATCTGGCATTACGACGAACCGTTCGCCGACAGTTCGGCTATTCCCACAATGGCGCTCTCAGCGATGACGCGAAAAAACGTGACGGTGGCGCTATCGGGCGATGGCGGCGATGAACTATTCGCCGGTTACGATCGCTATCAGGCGGTACGGCTGGCCGCAAGATCCGATCGGCTGCCTGGACCTCTCAGGGCGTTGTTGACCGCGAACATTTGGCAGAAACTGCCGGCTTCGGTCGATCAGAAATCTTTCAGACGACGTCTCAAACGTTTCCTCGGTGCGCTGGGTGAACCTCCCGAACGGCGTTACCTGCGATGGATTGCAATTTTCGATCCACAAAGATTGAAGCAACTTTATTCGGATGATTTTCGCACGAGATTGAACGGACATGATTCAGCCGACATGATACTCAAGGCGTACGCCGCTTGCCCGAACCGCGATATCGTCACGCGGACCACCGCGACCGATGTCGAGACGTATCTCCCCTGTGATATTTTGACAAAGGTCGATATCGCCAGCATGTCGGTTGGGCTGGAATGCCGCAGTCCGTTTCTCGATCACCGCGTGGTCGAATTGGCCGCCCGCATGCCGATTGAGTTGAAACAACATCGCGGCCGCGGCAAACAGATTCTGACCGACACGTTTGCCGACCTGCTTCCGTCTTCGATTCAAACTCGCAAAAAGATGGGGTTCGGCGTCCCGCTCGATCACTGGTTTCGCGACGAACTGCGGCCGCTACTCGATGAGACGATTCTTTCCAAACGCGCCGCCGAGCGCGGGATGTTCGACACCAGACAAGTCCGACGGCTGGTCGATGAACACGTCACCCGCCGTTGGGATCACAGCTACCGCTTGTGGTCGCTACTCGTGCTGGAAATGTGGCAACGCGAATTCCTCGACCGGTAAACGCGCTTGCGGTTTCACGGCCCGTTGCGCGCCTTCAGCGCCTCTTCGAGTACCTTCACTTTCGACTCGTAATCCTCGACCTCTGTCTCATAGTAATCCCCCGTCATCCAGCGGACGAGCAGATCGAGTTCCCGGTCGGAAATCTTGCCCTTGAAGGCGGGCATCTTGTTGTTGTCTTCGCCGTAGAATTGATCCGTGCCGGGATCGTTTATGAAGGCTGTCAACCAGGGTTTCGATCCGTAGTCGGCAATATCGGGATAGCCGAAGCCTTCACCGGTCGCCTCGAATGTCTCGCCCAACGTGCCGTGACAATCGGTGCAGGATGCGAATTTTCCAGCAGTGATAAACTCTTCGCCGGTTGCAATCTTGCGTCCCTTCTCCACCAGTTTCTTGTTGTATTCGCTATCAGGCCGGGCGCTGAGCGATGCCAGATACTCGTAGATGGCTTTCACGTCGTCGGCATTCTTGGGGTCCTGCATCGCTTTCCGGCTGTCTTTCGACCACGTCGCCATCTCGGAGTCTTCAATCTTCGTAAAACCGCCGACGTGGTTTTCGTAGTTCAACAGCAGTAACTTCCACCAGCCTTCGCCTCCGAAGTTGCCGAGATCAGCACCCGTGGGAATCGATGCCACGGCGCGGGAAACTTCTTTCCCGTTCTCCTGCTCTTTGAGCTGTTCCATTACCATGCGTCCGCGACCGTTGTGTCCGTTGTAGCGATGGCAACTGGCGCAATACTTGGCGAAGATCCGCGGACCTTGAGTAAATGGATCGTCGCGGAGTAGTGAACCGGCACCTTCGATTGGAATCTTCGACGGGCGTTTGGCCAATTCACGCACGCGTTCGGCATCGCGATTCGCTTCGGCGATGGACGCCTGATGGCCGACGTCTTTGTCGTCCTCATACATCGCCAGACCGGTCAGGACGCCGACCCCAATCGCAATCAGCCACATGAAAGCAACGTTGAATTTGTGGCCCCCCTTCCACCACGCGATGATCGGCATGAGCGTAATGATGCCCATGAGCGCGCCTGGCACATAAATCGCGCCGAAGGCCAGCCCGATGTGTTCGATCGCCTCGAACCGCAGAAAGCGGAACAAGAACAGAAAATACCATTCCGGACGGGCCGCCGAATACGCCTCCGACGGATTGGCGGGACCGCTCAACTCTGCGCCCTTAAAGACCGCCAACGCCAGAATGACGCCGAGTACTCCAAGACAGGCGACAGCATCTTTGAGAACCTGATCGGGCCAGAAGGTTGTCTCCGGTGCGCGATCGGGATCGGGCGTGGTGATACCATGACGTCGAAAAACATAAATGTGCAGGCCCAGAAACAGCATCAGCAATCCCGGCAGTACGCCGGCATGCATCGCGAAGAATCGTGTCAACGTGTGGTGACCGTAAGCCGGTCCGCCCTGCACCAGTTCCTGGATTTGCGCGCCAACAATCGGCGTCGCGCCCATGATTTTGGTGGTAACCTGAGTGGCGTAGTAACCTTTCTGATCCCACGGCAACAAGTACCCGGTGAGCGACAGCGCCAGCACGATCTGCATCAGGATCAGGCCGAGCCAATAGTTGATCTCGCGCGGTGCTTTATACGCACCGTCGATAATCACCTGGATCAAATGGATCGCCATCAACACGACCATGATGGACGACGAATAATGATGGATGCCACGGACGATATTGCCCATGTACATCACGTCTTGGATGTAATAGACGCTTTCCCATGCCGTCTGTGCGCTGGGGCTGTAAGCGGTCCACAGAAACAGCCCCGTAATCACCTGGATGCTGAAGGTAAAAACAAGCGTGCTGCCCCAGACGTATCGCCAGCGTGCGCCGCCGGGAATCCGCTCGAACAATGCTTCGTGCATCAGTTCTCGAATTCCGGTACGGTCATCGAGCCAATTGAGGAGTTTATTCATTAGGTAGGGATCTTTTCGGTCGTCGCGCCGCGGAAGTTCTGAAATTTCAACCAGACGTTCTTGCCGTCCTTCACTTTGACCTTAAGCTGATCCATGCTTCGCGGAGGAATCTGGTTCAACTTGCTGCCTTTCAAATCGAAGGCACTCTGATGGCAGGGACAGTAGAAGTCGTCGTTGGATTGTCGGTAATCGACCGAACAGCCCAGATGCGGGCAGACGGTGTTGAAGGCGGTGACTCCACCCTGCTCGTTCCGCAACAGCCAGACCGTGCCGACTTCGACGTTGAGGAATTTGTTCCAGGCATCGACCTTGTCGTCGTGGACTTTCACCGCTTGCGGCGTGCCGTCGGCTGGTAGGGCATCGACGGCGACCTTCAGGTTGACGAAACCGTCTTCATCTTTTTCGACCCCATCGGGATTGTTCATCGCCCCATCTTGCGTGGCCTTTCCACGGCGAATCAGCGGGTCCAGGAAAAACAGCAGCCCGGTCACAAAGGGAACGGCACCAACAATCATGCCAAGGAACGCAGCAAGAAACTTGACGAAGAACCCGCGCCGCGGCGGTTCAAACGCAGCGGTTTCGCCGGTTGGTTGTGCAGGTGATTCAGTCGATGTTGAGTCGGGTGAGGCGGAATCCATGGATTCGCTCCAAAATCTAAAAAAGTTCTTTTCACAAACACCATGCCTATACAGGCAGGAGATCGTCTTGTAGAGGTCAGGAGTCAGAGATCAGAAACCAGTTGTATTCACCGCTTTACTGACGTCTGAATTCTGAACTCTGATTTCTCTTCATTTGCCTGGTTAGTCAGCAAAATCGGCGGCGTGGGGCGGGATGTCGCGTGGTGAACGGGTAGGAACTCAATGGTGACTGATAGCGATGGAACTCAACTAACCATCGGCTAGGACTGTCTTAAACGCGGCGAGAACTTTTTCTTGTGCTTCTGCAAGCGGCCCCGGCAAGATGGCACCGGATGCCTGTTTGTGTCCTCCGCCACCAAACTGCTCGGCCACAGCAGCAACATTCAGGTTGGTCCGGCTGCGAAAACTGTACTTAATGTTCCCGTTCTGTTGTTCGATGGCGATAAACGCCGCCTGCGTGCCTTCGATTCGCAAACACTCGTTGACGATGTCTTCGGTTTCAACTGGTTTGGCACCAGTCGCCTTGAAGTCGGCCTGCGTTACGACGGTGTAGGCCAACCGCCCTTCGCATACCAGCTGCATGTCGGTCAAAGCGCGGCCCACCAACTTAATGCGGGTCGCCGAAAAACGCTCGTACAACAGTTGATATATTACGGCCGGGCGCGCACCGGCGTCAATCAATCGGCCGGCGATGCGCATCGTATCGGACGTCGTCGAGGGAAATCGAAACCAGCCGGTATCGGTCGTAATTGCTGCAAATAACGCGACAGCCATGTCGCGAGTGATCGGATAATCGAGCGCCTCGGCCATCCGAAAAACCATCGCGCCGGTCGCTTCGGCCTTTGTGTCTTTGAACTCGATGGCGCCAAGATTGTCGGAACTGACATGATGATCGATGACAACTTTCGTCGCCGTCGTCGTCTTCAGAACGCTGCCGACTTTCCCCAACTGGACCCAGGCGCTGGTGTCGAGGACAATATGCACGTCGGTATCGGCAATTTCGTCGGGCGTAATCCCCTCGCCGATTTTCATGATCCGCCCACCCGGATCGAGAAACGTCAGGCTGTCGGGCATGGCCGACGGGTTGACGATGCGCACCGATTTTCCCATCGATTCCAACATGCCGGCAACTGCCAGTTCGGAGCCGAGCGCATCGGCATCGGGCCGGGCGTGGCTCGACAGCACAAACCGCTGATTGTTCTCAAAGATCGTCCGCAGAGGGGTCCAGTCGATTGTCATGGGCGTATCCTAACGGCCCCCTTGACGCTTCGCCACCGCGCGGACCTGTTCCACATCGTTCAACAGCTGTTGCTTCAGTGCTTCGACCGAATCAAACTGCACAATGTCGCGCACTCGCTCGAACAAGTCGACTTCAAGTCGTTCACCGTACAGGTCGCCATTGAAGTCGATCAGATGCACCTCGACCTTTCGCATTGCTTCGTCAAAGGTGGGGTTGTGGCCGATGTTGACTGCCGCCGCGAGCGATGTTCCGCTTACTTGGGCCATGCCGGCGTAAACACCATCGGCCGGCAGCAACGTTTCGATCTGCTCCAGATTTGCCGTGGGAAAGCCCAGAACGCTCCCCCGTTCGGCGCCCTTGACGACATTGCCCTGCAGTCGATAGGGATGTCCCAACAGATCGACCGCGTGCGACACTCGACCGGCTGCGATGTCCGAACGGATCGCCGATGATGAAACCATTCTGTCGCCGAATTGCAGCGCCGGTACAACATCCAGCGACAACCCGGCCCCGTCGCATAGAGAGTGCAACGTTTCGATGTCCCCCGCGCGATCACGACCGAAAAAGAAGTTCGGTCCTTCCACCAGTCCCAGCACGTTCAATTCGCTGCGGATAATGCGCTCGAAAAACTGCTCGGGCGTCAGGTCCAACAACGCTTCGTCGGTGGGATAGGCGATCACGCAATCGACGCCGCAGCCTTGTAGAAGTTCCGCTTTTCGATCGATCGTACTCAAGCTCGGTGGTGCATGTTGTGGCCGTAGCAAATGAATCGGATGTGGATCAAACGTAAGGACAACCGCCGTCACTCCGGCCTGCCGCGCCTGGGCCACCAGCACCGAGACAATGCTCTGATGCCCCCGATGCACGCCATCGAAGTTCCCAATGGAAACGTATCCGCCGCGATAAGCCGCCGGATTATCAAAGCCTCGCTGTAATTCCATCAGCCATTCAATTCACGAATTCCAACAAATCGCCGCGTACATCGCTTGCGGTTTCGCGCGCAAGAACCAAACAGCCGCCGTTCACGCCCCGCGATATTTCTCAAGCTTCTCTCGATCAATCTCAATCCCCAGCCCCGGCCGATCGGGGATTTCGAGATATCCCTCGTCGTCCAACACAAACGGTTCGACGGTCAGATCTTCGATGTACGCACATGGCGTGAGATATTCGACATAGCGGGCGACCGGCATCGCCGCAGCCAGTTGCAGGTCGGCTGCCAATCCGACCGCTGTGTTCCAGCCGTGCGAGACCATCTGGATGTTGTGATCGAACGCCGACCAGGCAATTCGGCGTGACTCGCTCAGACCACCGTTTTTCGTGGTATCTGGCTGAATGATATCGACCGCGCGCCGTTCGAGCCACGGTTGAAACGACTGCCGTCGCGTCAACACTTCCCCCGTCGCAATCGGCACCGGAGAAACCCGCGTCAGTTCGATGTACCCTTCCAAATCATCCGGTGGCAACGGCTCTTCAAACCACACAATATCGTAAGCGGCCAGCATGTCGGCCGTGCGACGCGCCCAATTGAGTCCGTGCGGCCAAAACTGTTCGCTGCCGCCGGCATCCACCATCAGCTCGACGGAGTCACCAACGGTTTCCCGTGCCGTCCGTACCAGCAATTCATCAAACTTGGAATCGCGACGCCCAAACGGCCGCCAACCTAATTTAATTGCGCGGAAACCGCGAGCGACCGTTGCTTCCAACTGCTGCCGTAGCGGCCCCGGCTCGTCGAACAGCATTGAACCGTACGGCTTAATCCGGCGACGATAATCGCCCCCCAGCAACCGTGAGACCGGCTGCCCGCACACCTTTCCCATGATGTCCCACAACGCGATGTCCAGTCCGCTGATGGCGTGCTCGACACTACCTCCCCGGCCTTGCCAAAACGTCGATTGTCGCAGCATCTCGCTGACACGTTCCGGCTCGACTGCCGATTCCCCTTTCAACAGCGGCCACAACAGTTGCATGGCCGCCGAGACCAACCCGCCGGAAGTGAAACAACTGCCGACGCCGGTGATGCCTTCATCGGTGGAGACTTCAATCAGCGCATGCAGGTGTTCCTCGGTCTCATGTCCCTGCGGCCATCCACCGTCAACGGTCGCCCCGGTAAGAGGAATGACCTCAAAATCAACAATCTTCACAATTTTCACCCGTTAGGAAACCAGCCCGCTGCGCAAGCAAGGGTCTACGTTTTCACTGCTGTATGCATCGACCATTGAAAGAGATTTCACTCCCCTTCCAATCGAACGATGATCAGAATCGCAGACCCGGCGGCTCGCCGCAACTCAACCACACACCGAATGTTTCGGCACTTCGAAACGGTGCATCGCCATGAACCAGGATTCAGCCGACTGGTGTCAGTCTCTCTTTGTGACATTTTCCAGTAGTTTCCATCGAAGTCGGGCCGTATTATGGGGTGACGCCCGTTTTATGGAGTGATGCAAAGCAGAGTGCCGAATCGTATCCGGTTGCTCCGGTTTGATCCGCTCTTGTGAGTATGCCGCGTCTTCGACTGCCTGCGGAGAAGAGGTCCCCCTATGCCCCGTTGTTCTCATTGTGGCGAATTGGTCAGTCGAAGCGAGCCGGTCTGCCCCGCGTGTTCGCAAACTCCCGTATCCGAATCCGCCGACGGCATCCACGGTGAGCCGATGGTCGCGATAGCTCAATTTCGCAACGCTGCCGAAGCAGGATATTTCGCTCACGAGTTGTTGCGCGAGGCTGATATTCCGGCAGACATCACAATGGACGAAAGCTTCGATGCCGTCAGCGGATATTGGTCAACGCGATTTGTGTTGGCAGTCGCCGAAGAGTTTTCCGAGAGCGCACGACTCTGCCTGCAGCGATTGTCAGACCATTCGACACCTGACGACAGGCCATACCGTTCAGAGTTCGCTGTCGATGAAATGAAGGATCCGATGGCCGACGACGATTGGATGCAGCCATCGTCGGACATGATGGTGTCGGACGTTGCAGAGCAAAGCAACGTCAACTGGGTCCCCATCGTGCTTACGTTAGCGGCCGGCTCCATCGTGTTTTGGGGCGTCCGGACAATGCACGCCAAACCGCAGGCCCAAGCCGCCGCTGCGGGAGAGCGAAACCAGCCGGATGTGTGGAAAATGCTTTCGACACCCGAACGCCCATGGGTGCAGCAATTGGACGACGGCCGCCGCGAACTCCGATTCGATTCCGATCGTCGCGAAGGAATTCTCTATGAGGATCTCGACGGCGACGGCCAATTTGAAACCAAAATTCGCATCCGAGAATTCGCACCTCAGCGATAGCGCCCGCGTCAAATCTCTGTCAACCGGTCGGGTGCCACTCGAAAGACACCGAGATTGATCTGAAATGAGCAAACCAACCGCCATCATCTTGGGGGCCAGCACAGATCGCCAAAAATTTGGCAACAAGTCGGTCCGCGCGCATCTCGCACAAGGGTACGACGTCTATCCCGTCAATCCCAAGGCCGAGACGATTGAAGGACTGACTGCGTATGCTTCGCTGGCCGACGTTCCCTGCGAGCGGCCGGATCGCATCAGCATCTACCTGCCACCACAGGTCGGCATGGCGCTACTGGAAGAGATTCGCGACAAGCAGGCGAATGAAGTCTGGTTCAACCCGGGAAGTGAAAGTCCTGAGCTATTGCAGCGAGCGGAGGAACTCGGGGTGAATGTTATCCAGGCGTGCAGCATCGTCGATGTCGGCATGTCGCCGTCAGCTCTAGACGACGAGTAATTCCCGCTCATCGATGAAAAGGCAACGCAGATCACACACAGCCATCAACGGTTTTCGATGATGTTGCCGGATTTCGCGCCCGCGACGCCGGGAATGGAGATCGAAAGCGGTTGCTGAGGTACCTTCGCGCTCTTTTCGTAAAGAATCGGGGCAACTTCGGCAATCACCCGCTGCATATCCTGTACGATCCCCTGCTCTAATTCTTCCGTTGAGATGCCGTCACACGCGTTGACGCAGGCGTGAATGCGACGCACCATTTCCCGGTTTTCGAGCGTGTCTTCCCCGTGCAACTCGCCTTCATGCGTAATGACAAGCTGCGACGGCAAAGGGGACGGCGAAGAGGTGGGTTTGTGAAAATGGGGGGACTTTTCCATCTATGGTGGCTTCCAACTCCAGGTGGCGAACGAGGGCTGCCTTGTCTGTCTACATCGGCACCGATGGGAACAGGAATCCAACATGAGTCGCTGATTGTGAGGTAGCCAAGCCGTGCTGACACGTGGGAAGCCGACGCGAGCTGGAGGGGTTTTCCGCAATCTCCGCTTTTTTTCGCAAATCGGTCAACGTTTGTGGCACAAATCGACTCACGCTAGAAACTGCCCAGCCGTTCGTGGCCTAAATGGGCGATTGCGGCGGCACAGGCAGATTGTGCCACTGCCGACGTCAAGCACTCGCTCAGTCGGAACGTGCGAGCGGTCTTCAGTTGCCGATGTTCGAGCACAATTGCCTCGGCGAGGAAACTCCCCGATCCCGATATCAAAACGTGCTCACACGGCTGTTTCTGATTTCGCAGCACGCGATCGAGCGCGCCCGTAATCCGTTGACGTTGCACGTCCCCCAGAAAACGGGCAACGATTTCAGCATCGTCGCGCGTGAATTCGCTCGCATCGCAGCACAGCATCCGCGACAGGCGATCATGAGCAGCTGCGATTGTCGCCGGCCGGCCATCGGCCGTCTCACAGTCCGTTTCATCTTCGGGAATCCAACCCAACGTCAAATAGACGTCCAATGTCGTCGCAAACAATTCGGCCGCGAGCGGGCAATAACCTTCACCCAATGGAACCGAATGCGCGATCGCACACAACGGCGTGCGCCGCACACCGCTGTAAACCAACTCGCCGGCACACAGCCGCTCGCAATCAGTCATCCCTTCGGGAACGGGAACTCCGTCCTGCAGCGGAATCAAATCAGTCGTCGTTGAGCCTATATCAATCAACAACGCGCCCGAGTTGGGCGTCATCCGCCCGATCCATGTCGCCAGTGCATGCCAATTGGCGGCGGCAACCAGCAACGGAATCTCGCGTGCTACTTCGGGCGAAACAAACTCCGCCCCGGTCTGCCACACGAACACTCGCGCACCGCCCGCAACTTCTTCGACGGCGCGCAACACCCGGTCAACACCATCCGACTTACTGCGATAACAATCCGCCAGTTCCGCCGTCATCGTCACAGCCAGACAGTCCGGCGTATCGAACTCCCCCAACAACGCGGCCAATTCATCCGCCAACCGCTCGGGCTGTTTCCAAAGCGCAAACGCCCTGGCAACGGCATGCCCATTTACATCCGCCGCCTTCAGGTTTGCTCCGCCAATGTCCAGTCCAATCACATTCATGCTTCGTCAACCGTCGTCTGATGTTACGAATGCTGCAACACCTCAGTGAAATAAAGAAGATGGAGAATCAGGAAACCAGGAAGGCAGGAGACAATTGAGGAACAAGACTCCTGCCTTCCTGCATTCCTGACAAATACACCCTCATTAGTGTTATGGGACTCGCCACTTTGTTTCAGACCGTTGCCGAAAGACAGACATTGCCGCCGGAGGTGAATTCGACCGGCCCACCGTTCCAGCGAATCGGCGAAACACTTCGTGCCGGAAACAGCAAACGTTCGGCGAGATTCTCGTTCGCCAACTTGCGATATCCAAGGTAACCGGTCGTCAACCGTGGATTGATCTCAACCACCAACGGCTCCGCCGCCGCATCCTTCGGCAACAGAATGTCGAAACCAACATAGCCCGTCAACCCGTCGATGGTCGCCAACGTTTTTCGTACAAGTTCCGTAACCGGCTGTTGAACCGACGGGGCGGCCGGAATTCTCCCACCGAGATACCGAAACTCTCCGTCATCGCTCAGGTGTTGCTGCCCCACTGGAAAGATTTCGGCTGCTGCGCAATCCTCGCCAACAATCGCCGCCACCGACAGATGCTCTCCCTCAACGAAAGGCTGCGCGATCATCCGCTCGCCCCAACCTTTCGTAAGGTTTGAATTGCTGATGCGCTCCCACTGCGAAGAATCCCGCACCAACTGCATCGACAGCCCCCCTGCCCCGTCGCGGCGTTTGATGACCAACGGCAACGATTGCATCGTCGTGTTATCTTCGTCGCTCAGCAATCGTGTGCGAATGGTGGGAATGCCGTTCGCCGTGAAATGATCGGCCAGCCGCAACTTGTCGGCACACAGTTCAATCGCCGCCGCCGATGCCCCCAGATAAACTCCGCCGACTTCCTCGACCATCCGCCGACGTTCCAACAGCGCCCCGTCCAGTTCCGGGGCAATGTCGAACGTCGCATCGCATTCGGCAGCGTATTGACGAAACAACCGCTTTGCTTCGTCTGCCTGCCGCACGAGGATCACATCGGCTCCCTCAATCGGACAACGCCCGAGACGCTCGTCCCACAATGTCACAACGCGGCAACCCTCCACACGGCAGAAGTCCGTCGCAATCGCCGCCAACATCGCCGCACCTTCGGCCCGCAGCGACGAGTCGATCAACTCGCCCCCCCAACCACCGCAGAGAGATTCACAAACAAACAGTCGCATGGGTTCAGTAGCTTTCAGCATTCAGCCATCAGCTTTCAGTCCAAAGGACAGCGACTGAATATAGACAACACCAGCCCGTCGCGCAAGCGAGGGTTTGACCGTGCGAAAACCCTTGCTTGCGCGACGGGCTGGTTGATACTTGATAAGAACACTTCTCGCAAAGCCCGCTCGCCGGTACGATGAGGAAAGGTTCACCATCGCCATTTCCACTCTGCCCCCAGGCATCACTGGCCTACCCCCGATCTTTGTACCACCCTCAGTGAGAGAATCGGGGTTCAGGTAACACGTTCTGTTCAACAGGGCGCAGCGTAGCGAAGTCCTGTTGAACAGAACGGGCC
>JABISG010000018.1 GCA_018699955.1 Planctomycetaceae bacterium
CGGTGGTGCATTGGTTGAGCATTTCTTCGAAGGCTTCGGTGTAGTGATCCCAGTCCTTGCGTTTATTCAGGTCTTCAATGGAGAACTTCCAGTTCTTTGCCGGGTCGTCGAGCCGCGCTTGCAGGCGTTCTTTTTGCTCCTTCTGCGAAATGTGCAGGAAGATTTTGACGATGGTGGTGCCGTTGTCGTGGAGCATTTTCTCGAACTGATTGATCTGCTCATAGCGCGGCCGCCAGACCGATTCGGGGACAAGATCTTCAACGCGGACGACCAGCACGTCTTCATAGTGCGAGCGATTGAAGATGCCGAACATGCCCGCACCGGGTGTCCGGTAGTGGACGCGCCAGAGGAAGTCGTGGCGCAGTTCTTCGCTGGTGGGCGCTTTGAACGACCACACGCGCACGCCCTGTGGGTTCACGCCGCGAAATACGTGGCGAATCGTTCCGTCTTTTCCGCCGGCGTCCATCGCTTGCAGAACGACAACCAGCTTGCGACGGCCCTCGGCATAAAACCGCCGTTGAAGTTCGATCAACTCCTCCCGCAATTCGTAAAACTCCTCTTCGGCTTCCCCGCGGTTGTCGTGGAAGTCTTTCCCTTTGGGCGAGCGATCATTCAGTTTGATTGCGTTGTCGGGCTGCAGTCGATGGCGAAAGGGCATGGTGTGCTCCACTGTGGGGGCGGTACTTTGGCGAATCGCGACGACTCACTGTAAGCGTTCAGCGGTCAGCTTTCAGCACAAAAACGAGGAATCCGCCTCCTGCATGTGCGATTTCGCATTTGGCCGCTTCGCTTGCGAGGCGTGTCCATGTCGGGCTGTCGTCGTGGTGGCTTTCAGCCGCCACATTTCTCTCCATGTCTCGCGGTTCCGAACACCAGCGGGAGTATTCGATGAATGAATCGCCATATGAAAGCACATAAGGCAAAACAACAGAATACTTTACGATGGAATACGGACACACTGCAGGAAGCGAATCATTTTGGTCTGATTGATCAGGAACACCATTTTTGCGTCTCTTTGTGACTTCTTGCTGCTCAAGAACATCTTGGAATATCAGTGTCCGTCGGACGGGTGGCACACGGCGGCCAACTTCCTTGCAACCTTTACCAAACCGAATTGAAGCCGATACCCCGAAACGGTCGAAAACAGAAAAACGGGACGATCCGCAATCTCGAACATTCATCGGCCCCCTATTTCGCCGAACGCGCCCCGACGTCGCGTGGACCCCATTCCGGAAAACCAACATGCCGACAGAAATTGTTAACACACTCTCGGACGATCAGGTCGCCCTGATTGGTTGTTTCGTGGCGCTGGTGGTATCGGGGACCGTGATGTCGCTGAGTTACTATGTTGGCAGAGGGCGGCGGAGCGAATCGTCAGAATCGGCGCGGCTGGAAGCCGATGTGATTCCGCTGCCCCGAACGGTCGTCGCCCAGGACGATGCGGAAAACGACCGCGAAAACGTCCCCCACAAAGACGCTGCTTGAACCGGCCGGTTGTTTTCGCAAACCGGGGTTCGCTCGCGCCTGTCTCAATTGGGCTTCGCGAAAAGTGGGAGTTCTTCATTATTGCGAATGGGGTGCAGCCGAACGACTCTGGTGATTTCCCATTGGTCCTCGACGCGCCGCCAGGTCAGTTCCCACCGCGTGGCAACGCGAAGTGTTCCTCCCGATCCCTTGCCGCTGATTGTGCCGTTGGCCCGAAAATGAGAAATGCCAATCGAGTCTTCTGCTTCCATTCGCACATGCAGATCGGTAATTCGCAGGTCGTCGCCGACGTCGTACAGCGCTAAGCCGCCGGCAATTTTCGTCCGCAACTCATCTTCTCTTGGCGACAGAAAACTGAGCATGCCTTCGACGTCATCCTGCTGAACGGCATCGGCGAGCAGAAGGACGTTGGCCTCGATCTGTTCGGATTCGGTGATGACGGCTTGCTCGATGAAATAAATGCCCACTGCCAAACCAACCATCGCCAATGCCACGCCGAGAAATACGCTCCGCTGAGTCACACTGAATCTGTAAACCAGGACCGCCCCGATGGCGAGGCAGACTAAGATTGGTGGCCAGGGAGTTTCGGTGAACCACATGCTGTGATGCCCGCAAAAATGAAGATCGGCTCGAATTGCGAGTCCAGTTTTGGGATAGAGTTTCGACCTGGACGCGATTAAAGCTCGCCTCGCAGATTACAGTGTAAGGAACCGGGCCGGTTTCCGCGACACTTTCTCTAACGTAAGGAAAGAAGCCGTACGGTTCGGTCAACGTGCCATGAAATAAAAAGGGTTCCACCGGCGAAACGCCGGCGGAACCCGAATCGTGCAAATGAGGACGCTCGTTGCCAATCAGTTGGCAACGGGCGGCTTCATGTTCGCCTTGAGTACGATGCGCTTTCGCATGACCTCTTGTCCGCCGGATTTCAAGACGAAGAAATACTCTCCCGGATCCAGAACTTCGTTGAGCGAATAGTAGAAGTTCGCGCGCGTCGTCTCTCGCGAAACAATCTGCCCAACGCGGTCGAGTTGATTCCCGCGGCTATCGTACAGGTTACATTCCAGCCACATGTCGTGATGAGGCACGTTGAGGCCGACCTGAGCTGCGATCATCTCGCCCTGCCGAAATTCGCCGCGTCGATCAAACAGCAACCCGCCGACAAAACCCGTGCCAAGTTCAAACGTATCGAACATGTCTTTGGTCCGCATCGGCTGCGGGGCGGCAAGCATTCGGGCAATCAGATGGGTGTCGGTGATTTCTTTCAACGCGTACGGTCCTTCGGGACGGCGGACGCCGTAGCGGTCCAAGCGGTGTTCCAACTCAACTCCAAACACCGTCACCCCTAGCATCATCAGGCAGTAGACAATCGGTGAAGGCAGACGGAAGCGCCCACCTGCTTCTGGAGCCGCCGTCGAAACGGCAACCGGGGCACTGTTGAACTGCCAACCCATTTTTTCGCGAACTCTGGAGAACAACGCACCAAACTTGATTGCGGTCCGTTCATCGATAAACGAAAAGTAGATCGAAATGCAGACCATCGGAAAAACGTACAGACCGAGTACCAGGCACGTCGCCACATGGAACATCGTCCCGATTCCGATCATTGCGATTCGGCCCCACCCCCGCCAAACCAGAAACAAAAACAGCACTTCCCAGACAATCGCGATGTAGGCCATGAAAACCATGCTCGCCGGGTACAGCGACAGGTATTCTCCAATAGGATTGTTGTAATTGACGTTGGTGATCAACCACGATTGCATTTGTTCGCCGCTAAAGAATTCCGGCGTGTGCATTTTGGTGATGGCCGCTCCGAAATAAACGATGCCAATCATCAATTGCATCAGTCGTTGCGGCCAAATCGCAAACCGGGGCAACTCTGCATCCGCCGTTCTCTCGCCAGCCCTTAACTGTTTCCGTTTTTTCAGCCAGGCATCGACCGACCAGATGGCATTGCTGTGCGAAAGCGACAACAGCAGCAAAATGTGCGAAGCGATGACCGAGTACTTTGTGATCGTACTGACTGAGTCGCAGAGATTTATATAGACGAACAACAAGGTGGCTGCCGGAAGTGAAAATCGCGTTTTCCACCCCACCGCGGAGCAAAACAGGAAGAAAATCAGCAGCGTGTGCATTGCCACCACAACGCCGCCGGAAAACAACGGCAGCAAGTTGTACCAGCCGTAATTAAACCAGAGCGGTGTCGGCGCACCATCTGTCGAATACAACTCCCGCGCCAGCGACCAGCGGGCCAACATTGGTACCAGCAGGGCCAATGGCATCAGAATCCGCACGATGGCCAAGCCGTACGGCACCTCCTCTGAATAGAAAAAGCGTGAAAAGCGGCTGCGGACGCCCTGATCGTTTGTAAGAGCCGGCTGGTCGATCGACATGGGTGATTCCTAAACTGAATGCGTTGGCTGGGTGGGTCTCCAGGAACTCAACAGATTTCAATTGGCGCTTTTACCACCGGCCCACGATTCGGCCGGGCCCTCCTTCTTGGCATCGCGCGGTTCTTGAAAGGCCGAGCGGGAGGCCCGCTTATTCAATGGCGAAACGTTGTAGAACAGCCGTCCCTTGCGAGAGTCGGCAATGAGGCGGGGATTGTTGGAAATGCAAACCGCGTTCTGGTAGTTCAACCAGAAGCCTTGTCTCTTCAGGACACTTCCCTCGCCATCGAGAACGTATCGCACGTGGTAGTAAATGTGCTGATCCTTTTCTTCCCCGTGCCGACGCTGGAAGACTCGGTCCGGAAGGTTGTACTTTTTCGGCCAACACTCCTCGACAACGTAAATTCGCCGCATCGGCTCGTGCTTGGTATGCTTCAGGCTGTTCATCGCCATCTTGGGCGCGAACAGGCAAAAGGCATCGTAATGCCGACGGCCAATGTCACCGTACGGTTTGACCTCACCCCACGGCCCCGGTCCCAGTTCATAAAACTTGCCAGGCTCGCCATCCTGGCCGACAGTCTCTCCAACGAGTTGCAACCGACTCGCATGAGACGACCAGCCGCAGAACATGTCCCACACGATGAAGTACATCGCCGGATGCGCCGCGACCTTGTAGTTGACGGCATGGGCTACGACTCCATATCCCAAGATGCCGAGATAACCGGTGATGACCAGATGTGTCAGCCAGCGTTTCATCCCATCAACCTTCCATGGTTCAATGTGGGGCAACGAATTCAGGTTCGGCGATTGCGCGCCGGTCCCGTTGATGTCGGAACTCTCGAAGTCGCCGACAAGTGCGAAGAACGGAATTCTCAAGATTGTTGAGATTAGGTCAAGATCAAGCTGCCTTCGACCGACACGAAGTTCTGAGAATTCACAGAATTATTCCAGCGGAAATCTGAAGCGGCCTTCTCGATCGTCCACCCCAAATCGACGGCAAACCCGATCTGCCCCGAAAATGCGAGCGTTCCTCGGGTGTTTCGATGCCGGAAATGTTCGGCGGAGAAAATCGATTCCAAGACGTTGTCGGAGATAGTGTGGCCGAATCTCGGATCGATTGAAGGACGTAAGACAGGGGGGAAATCCGGAGAATTTCCGCAGTGTTGCAATGACGTAAAACATCGCAACAAATGGGCTCATCGGGGTTTATCGTATTTTACACTGAACTCGTTCCACTCAAGAAATCCGCAACCCCCAGCGCATTGAGCCGTCTCACTCGTGGGATTTGTCCGTGTCGAACCTCGGTGAGTCACCGATTTTCCGTCGCGAAAACGCCCGCCAAATAGAATCTGACGGTTTCCGCAAGTCGCATCCTGTCATGGCATTGCTCCATATGACGCAGATCGTCATAATGGGCCACCCGTCTCGACCTTGATGAATACGATGAAAACAAGGGGCTGACTTTCCGTCCCGACAAATTTTAGAGGATACACACTGATGGCAGTTGGTACCGTTGATGACACGACCGGGACTCCGGCCGGCTCAGATGTCGAGCAGAAGTTCCAGTATCCCGGCATGCCCACCACCTGTGATGGTGCAGAAGCCGTGGTGTGGGTAGAAACCCGCATATCGCAGGGATCGGGAGCCTTCCCCATCACCAGTTCCACCACCATGGGCAGCGGCTTCAACGCGGCGATGATGAACGGTGTCCCCAATCTCTGGGGCGACCAACTTGTCTTCGTCGAGCCGGAAAGCGAACACTCGGCTGCCACTTTCTGCGAAGGGTTCGCCGCCGCGGGTGGGCGGGTGACGAACTTCACGTCGGGCCAGGGTCTGGTCCTGATGAAGGAAGTGCTTTACACCATCTCCGGTAAACGTCTGCCGATGGTCTTCAACATCGGCGCGCGGGCACTGACAAGTCAGGGCTTGATCGTCCACGCCGGTCACGACGATGTGATGAGCGTTGCCGACGTCGGTTGGGGCATGTTGTTCGCCCGCAACGCGCAAGAAGCCTGCGACCTTTGCCTGATTTCTCGACGCGCCGCCGAGGCCTCCCACACTCCGTTTATGAATGTGCAGGACGGATTCCTGACAACCCACACGGTTGAAACCGTTCGGCTTCTCGAACCGGAATTGATGCAGGAGTTCGTCGGCAAACCGGAAGACAAACTGTTCAACCTCATGGACCCGTCCAACCCCATCATGTCGGGAGTTGTCCAGAACCAGGACTCCTACATGAAGGGCAAAATGGCCCAACGCTGGTATTACGATCAAGTCTCACCGGCCCTCACCGATGCATTCGAAGAGTTCTATCGCAAGACGGGCCGCCGCTACGATTTCGTCGAACCGTATCGCTGCGAAGATGCCGAGTACATTATCGTCGGCATGGGCAGCTACATGGAAACCGCGCAGACCACCGTCGATTATCTGCGCGACGAAATGGGCATCAAAGCCGGCTGCCTCAACATCTATTGCTTCCGACCGTTCCCCGCTCAGGCGATTGTCGATGCACTGAAAGACTGCAAAGCATTTACCATCATCGAACGGATGGACGATCCGCTCTCGACCACCGGCAATCATCTCACCCGGGAGATTAAGGCCGCCTTCTGCGATGCTCTGAATGGTCAGAACGGCATGCAGAAAATCGATAGCATTCCCAAAATCAATCATGGATCCGCCGGTCTTGGCAGCCGTGACGTTCGCCCCGGCGACATCCTTTCCATTTTCGACAACATGCAAAAGGAGAATGGCCAGGATTTCTTCTGCGTCGGCATCAAGCATGCCTTGGCGTTGGAAATGGACAGCGATCCGGATCTCCGCCCACCCGCAGCGTTTTCCATGCGAGGTCATTCGGTCGGCGGCTTTGGTTCGGTCACGACCAACAAGGTTATCGCCACCATTGGCGGCAACGTATTCGGCAAGGACGTGCAGGCCTATCCCAAGTATGGCTCGGAGAAGAAGGGCCTGCCGACAACTTACTATCTCACAATCGCCGACTCACACATTTTCTCCCACGCCGAACTACAGTACGTCAATCTGGTTGTCCTCAACGACACAACGGCGCTGCTCTCGGGCAATCCGTTGACGGGCATGGTTGATGGTGGCGCGATCTTTATGCAAAGCCACTTCACCGAACCGGCCGACGTTTGGCAGCGGATACCCGCCCATCACCAGAACACCATTCGCGACAAAAAACTGCGTCCGTTCTTTGCCGACATGGTAAAGATTTCGCGGGAAGTTGCCTCGGTCGCCGACCTGGAAATGCGAATGCAGGGCATCGTGTTGCTGGGAGCATTCCTGAAGCTCACGCCGTTTTCGACCGACAGCGGAATGTCGGATGAAGAGGTGTACGGCGGCGTCGAAAAGGCCCTGCGAAAATACTTCGGCAAACGCGGCGAGCAGGTCGTGCAAGACAACCTCACCTGCGTCAAGCGAGGCTACAGCGAAATGCAGGAAATTTCACAGGAATTGATTCAAGCGTAAGACGGCATGGTTACGGCATTCCCAGCGGCTCGCGTCGCGCCGAATGGAATGCCCAATTGGAACCGTCAGATCGCTTCAAAAAACCGATGACCCGAAAGCGTCATTCACACGAATAACAATTCGCCGCCGAATAACAGATGGCGGCAAAGGGGATAAGAGTCATGTCTACCGCCGAAACACCCGCTTCGATGAACGAAGCCGGCGATCACGATCCGTTCAATAATAATTCGTTCGGAACGCTCGTCGATGATGGATACAAGCAGGTCAGCCTGCCCATTCTCGATGTGAACGATTTCAACGACCGCATCATTCACAGTTACGAAAATGGAACCGCCGAGAAAGGCTTACCCGCCGATCTCTCGCTGGCCCGCTCGCTCATTCCGGCCGGCACGGCCGCGTTGCGCGATTTCAGTTACATCGCCCCGGAAATCCCGGAATACATTACCGAGAACTGCACCGGCTGTATGGACTGCGTCACCGAATGCCCCGATACGGCCATTCTGGGCAAGGTGCTTTCCGAGACGGAACTGAAGGCGAAACTCGACGCCATTCCTGACGAAGCCGACCGCGAACTCTTTCGTGCACAATGGGCGCAAACGAAGAAGTACTACCACGGCCCCGCCAAGAAGGGTAAAGAGGGGGGGATGTTCAACATCATCATCGACCCCAGCAAATGCAAAGGGTGCGCCGAGTGCGTCACCGTTTGTGATGACCTGGCGTTAAAGATGATTCCCAAAACCGAACAGGTGATGGACGACATCCGCAAAAGCCATCGGATGTTCAAGGAGTTTGGACCGTCCAACCAGGACTACGTCAACGACAAACTCCTCATCGACATGATGCTCAAAGAGGAGACGCACCTTTACGTCGGCGGAGCTGGCTCGTGTGCAGGTTGCGGTGAGGGAACCGCACTCCGCATGATGTGCGCAGCCACCGGCGCCAAGTACGGTGACAAGTGGGCCATTGTGGCGGCCACCGGCTGCAACACGGTTTACACATCCACCTATCCTTACAATCCGTACCTCGTCCCTTGGACCAATTCGCTCTTCGAGAACGCACCAGCCGACGCCATGGGTGTCCGCGCTCGTTGGGATCAATTGGGCTGGGACGGCAATCCAATCTGGTGCATTGGTGGTGACGGAGCCATGTTCGACATCGGTTTCCAGTCGCTCTCGCGATTGCTGGCCTCAGGCATGAATGTCAAACTTTTTGTCCTCGACACGCAGGTCTATTCCAATACCGGCGGACAAGCATCGACGGCCACCTACACCGGCCAGAATGCCAAAATGAGCCTGCACGGCAAGAAGATTCAAGGTAAGCAGGAGCAGCGCAAGGAAATCGCTCAGATCGCGATGATGCACCCGCATACTTTCGTCGCACAAACAACTGCTGCCCACACCAACCACTTCTACAAGTCGGTGATTGGTGCGCTCGAATTCGACGGGCCGGCGCTGATTAACTGCTACACCACCTGTCAGCCGGAACACGGTGTTGCCGACAACATGGCCGCCGATCAGGCCCGGCTCGCCGTCGATACCCGCGCGTTTCCGCTGCTCATTTTCGATCCCAACAAGGGCGACAAGATTAAAGACAAATTGTCGTTGGTCGGAAACCCGTCAGTCAAAGAGGATTGGTATAAGAATCCCAAGACTGGTGAAACGACCGACTTCATCGACTTCTGCCGCTCCGAAGGCCGTTTCGGTAAGCACTTTGACAAAGAGGGCAATCCGTCAGAGACCTTGCTGCGATCAAAAGAAGACCGCGTCCAGAACTGGCGTGTGCTGCAGGAGCTGGCCGGAATTATCTAGGTTCTGCTAACACGGCTCACACAACAATTACTGCCCGGCTTGCTTCTCAAGCCGGGCTTTTTTGTTAAAAATGCGGCCTGATTCCTGTCGTGCAAATTCGCGGTTGAGAGCCCTTCCTGCACCGCTTCCCGAAATCTGTACGAAGACCTCCACATTTTCGCCGTCGGTTGACGTAGGAATCCAATGTAACGCTACGGTCCTCTCAGCAAGCAACGAGATTGCGAATGAACGAACCAAAACGCAGGTCACGGATAGTCATTCTCGTTGCGGTAGTCGCAATATCGGCCGGTGTTGGATATTCGCTCTTTGTGCGACACCGCAACGTCCAACACAGACTCATCGAGATCGCAACCGCAACGCGGCAAATTGGATTGAAAAACCGCGGTATCGGATTTCTCGAAAACGGCGATTACGAACAGGCCGATGCTGCGTTCTCGAAGCTTGCCGAACAGCTTCCCGGCGAGCCGCTCGGGCGGCGTAATCTGGCAATCAGCCGTCTGTTGGCGATCGATAAGTCCTTGGGTTCGGGTCACACGCCGGAGGAAGCGGACGCCGCCATCGCTAAAGCATCCGCTGCGGTTGATGACTTATTGAAACTCGAACCCGATGACGCGATTTCGCATTTGCTGGCAGCTGAATTCGCAGAGAAATCAAAGGACCGGGCGCGTCACGCCGATGAATTATCAGCCGCTGCCGAGTTAGCACCCAAGGACGCCTCGGTACAGTTCAAATTGTACGCTGCGCTGCAGTACTCCGACGATGAAACACAGCGACAACGCGCTCACGCCGCGCTGCGGGCGGCGGCGGAGTTCGCACCGGAAAACATCTTTATCCTCACCCAATGGCTTTCGGTCCAGGCTTCTGCCGAGGACCCCAACATCGCAGACTCACTCAAACGCGCTCGGCGAATTCTCTCGCCGTTCGCAGCGGGAATCGAAGTTCGGGCGCGGTTCAACGTCGTCGATGCCATCGACAAATGCCTCGCCGCCATCGAGACGGAAGACTGGTCCGTCGTCATCCGCAACACTGCTGGCATCGGCAATGTTGTCCGCCCCGAACCGATGTCGCACATCGACCGCAGCCGCATCGATCCGCATCTGTTGGAATATGTTATTTTCGACTTCATCTACATCTTTTACGATGAACTCGATTTGCCGCCGCCCGCCGCATCGCCGGCCATTGATGTGAAGTTTTCCGACGCCGGCGAATCTCTACCCAAACTCGCGGGCGTTCGCGACCTGGAATTGGCCGACTTTGATCTCGACGGCGACCTTGAGTTAATCGTGTTGGCAGATGCCAAATTATCCGTGTGGAAACGCGACGCTGAGTCGGAAGCGTGGAAATCGATCACGTCGTTTGAACTTGGTCCCGGCGGCGCTCGGGGCTTCGTCGTCGCCGACCTCGACCGTGACAACAAAGAGACGCCCCCCCGCAAAGACAACGACGTTCGTCCCTGTCTGGATGCAGACATCGATGTCATCGTTTACGGCGAAGCAGGCATTCTCGTCCTGCAAAACAAACTCAACCCGGACACCGGTAAGCGCACGCTCGAACCAATGCGGCAGGATGAAGCACTGGCGGGGATTAAACAGGTTCTCACGGCCGCTCTATTCGATGTCGATCACGATGGCGATCTCGATCTTGCCGTCTCGACCCAAGCGGGCATGAGCATCTGGTCGAACCGCGACGATTTGACGTTTGCCGACATCAGTAACCGTTCGGCATTGCCGCCCGATGGTGTCCGCCCGACGAAAATCGTTCCCGTCGATTGGAACCGCGACGTCGCCATCGATCTTGTTCTCGGCGACGGTGAAACGGGAAAAGTCGGCTACCTCGAAAACCTGATGCACGGCAGTCTGCGCTGGCAGGAGTTCGGGCCGGACTTCAACTTGCCGGAAAAGGTTAAGTCAATCGCCGTCGCCGAATTGGATGGCAACGCGTCTTGGGATTTGATCGCGTCGGGAGAACAACAGCTCGATTCGATCCTCACCACAACGCCAGGTGACAGCCAACCTTCGCAGCTTCGCCAGGAGACTCTTGGCGGTGGCGACTTGCAACACCTGCTGACGTGGGACTACGACAACGATGGTTACCGCGACCTGTTGGCGTGGAACGACGATGCCGTTTCTCTCTTTCGGGGCCTGCCCGATGGCAGTTTCAACGAAGCATCAAACGTACTCACCATTGCAGGAAAACAAATCGCCGATTGCGTGACCGGCGATATCGATGGCGACGGTGACTTCGACGTCGTTGCAGCCACGGGTGACGGTATTGCCCTCTACCGAAATGATGGCGGCAATTCCAACGGGTGGATCGACGTTTCCCTCAGCGCCGATCCCGCCAAGAAACCCAGCGACGCCTCCAAACGCGTCAACATGCACGGCGTCGGCAGCCTGTTGGAATTGAAGGCGGGAAACACGTATCAGGCACAGGTCGTCACCGGCAAATCAACGCACTTCGGCATCGGCCCACGCGAACGCGCCGACGTCCTCCGCATTCTCTGGACGAACGGCGTCCCCGAAAACCGCATCGACCCGGCTCGCAACACGGCGATTTGTGCCAAGCAGGATTTGAAAGGATCCTGTCCTTATCTCTACACATGGGACGGCGAGAAGTTTGCCTTCATGACCGATCTTTTATGGTCCGCGCCCATCGGCCTGCAGTTCGCCGAAGGCGTTCTCGCGCCGGCGCGAGAACGGGAATACCTCAGAATTCCCGACGATAAACTGAAGGAGACTGACGGCGAATACCGGTTGCAGATAACCGAAGAACTTTGGGAAGCGGCGTACTTC
>JABISG010000021.1 GCA_018699955.1 Planctomycetaceae bacterium
CAGCGAGGAATCCCTTCTGATGCAAGAACGCAATTCAGACGCCAATGAAAAGCTGCCCTTGTGGCGGCGGCGTAAGTGGTGGGGGCTGTCCGCCGTCGCACTGACCGTCTTAATTGCGGGATGTACGCTGAACATGTGGCAGAAAACAACATCTCAGAAACAGACATCCGAACCTGAGAAAACGTCGAAGGTGAAAACGATCAGTCAAAAGACAGAAGTACCGCGAGGAATCATCGGAGAACCTGACGCAAGGCGAGCGTTTCGGTACCTGGTGAAGGTCTGCGCGATTGGTCCGCGGATCAGTGGCACAACCGGCATGGCACAGCAGCAAAAACTCATCGTCGGTCACTTTACGAAACTGGGCGCTCAGGTTCGCATGCAGTCGTTCGATGTGGCACATCCGCAAACGGGAACGCCGGTGCGGATGAACAACATTGTCGTCTCGTGGAACAAGCAGGCGAAAGAACGCGTGTTGCTGGCATGCCATTACGACACGCGGCCCTTTCCCGATCGCGACCGAGTCAATCCTCGCGGGCGATTTATTGGAGCGAATGACGGCGGTAGCGGTGTGGCGCTCTTTATGGAACTGGGGCATCACATGCAGAAGTTGCAGCCGCAGTATGGCGTCGATTTTGTTTTCTTCGACGGTGAAGAACTGGTGTACGAGCCACGCGACAAATACTTCCTCGGCTCCGAGCATTTCGCTCGCGACTATCGCGATAACCCGCCCGAGCACATTTACGTGTGGGGAGTGCTGGTCGATATGATCGCCGATCGTCGGTTGGCTCTTTACAAAGAGAAAAACAGCATCAAATACGCCCCCGAATTGGTCGATAGCATTTGGGCCACCGCCCGCGAACTGAAAATGCGCGAGTTCATACAGCGACCCAAATACGAAATCCGTGACGATCACCTGCCGCTAAACGACATTGCCCACATTCCAACCTGCGACATTATCGACTTCGATTACGGTCCACGCAGCAACCCCTATTGGCACACTACGAAGGACATTCCCGCAAATTGCTCGGGGACAAGCATTGCCAAGGTCGGGCGAGTTCTGTTGAAATGGCTGACTCAGGTTCCTCAACCGAAAGTCGGTCGGGGGCGCGTCAGTAATTGAGGCAAATCGACAAGAGCGACTCACAACGCGGAAGCGACAACCGTGGCTGAAAATAGATGGATCGTTCCCGCTGCCGGCGGCTTACTCTTCCTGATCGGGTTGGCACTGGTTTCTGCGCACCTGCAAATGCGGAAACGAACGCAACACAAGCCGGAACTTGACGATGCCGCACGTGCGCATCTGACCGCGCGATTTCGCCGCCGACTGCAGACATCCGGATTGATCGCCGTGCTGGGCGTGTTGATTGGAGTCGGTGATCAGTTACCGATTCTCAGGCGAAATCCCGGTTTGTTCGGCGTCTATTGGCTCGCCGTGTTGCTGCTGACTTTCTGGGTGATGCTGTTGGGCGTGGCGGATTATCTTGCGACGCGAACGCACGGCAGTGTCGCGCTGGCGCGTCTGCGGAGGAAGCAGGAAGAGTTGGAACGAGAGGTCGCCGAGATCAAACGCCGCGGTTCAAACGGTCGCGACACGCACGGTTGAAACTGCTTTAGATGACGCAGTATGTCAACGCATTCTTTTGACGCAAAGGCGCGAAGGTGCAAAGTAACGCAAAGAAAACACGCGTGCGAATTGTCAACGACGTCTGCTTCTACAATCTGAGTGAGACAGCACGACGCAGCTAAACGGTTGGCAAGACCGAATCGCGATGGACTTCATATTCGTTCTATCAAGCCCTTCTTTCTTGTCTTTTTTGCGCAACTTTGCCGCTCTGCGCCTTTGCGTCAAGAAAACAAGTGGTTCTTGCACCCCAGTCGATACTTTCGGTCATTTCCGCCCGGCCGTCTTCAGATACTCGGTGATCGCGACTGCGACGCCGCTCATCGATTTGTACCGGTCCTCGATGTGCTTCGACAACATCCTCAGGCAGATCGCTTCGAGCTCCGAATCAAGCCCCGCACGCAATTCGGAGGGGGCGGCGGGTTCTTCATGACAATCTGTGTCATAACCGAGCCGACGGTTCCTTGAAACGGTAAGTCGCCGGTCAGTAGTTCGTAGAAGAGAATGCCCAGGCTGAAAACGTCGGACGGCGGGCCGAGTTGATCGACTTCGCCCTCGACCTGTTCGGGCGACATGTAGGCCGGCGTACCCAGTATTGTGCCGGCCGCCGTCATGCGGGCATTGTCCTGCACGATCATTCGCGCCAGGCCAAAGTCCATGACAACCGGTTCGTGCTGAAGGTCGATCATCACGTTGGCCGGTTTCAGGTCGCGGTGCAGAACACCGTTGGCATGTGCTTCGCGAAGCGCCAAGGCGAGCTTGCGAATAACGGTGGCGACGACTGTTTCCGGCTGACGTTTTTTTGAGTTGATAAACTGCGTCAGTTCTCTACCTTCGATGTAGGCCATCGCAAGATACGGATGGCCGTCGAATTCCCCGATGTCGTACACGGGGCAAATATTGCGGTGGTGCAGTTTGGCCGCCAGTCGCGCCTCTTGGTAGAAACGCTCGCGGGCATCGCTGCGGTCCTGAGTGGAAAGCTTGGGGATTTTCAGCGCGACCTTGCGGTCCAATTGTTCGTCGTGTGCCAGGAAGACCGTTCCCATGCGGCCCTCGCCCAGAGTTTTGATCATGTAGTAGCGACCGAAATCTACGGGGACCGGTGCATGACCGGTCGGCTGGCCACCGGGGACGGCATCGAGAACCGTTGCTGTGACATCCGCCTTTGGACCGGCAGGTGCTGCAGTCGAAACGGCAGCCTGTTGAGGGGGCGGGTCCGAATCAAAGCCAACCTCAATATTGCATCTGGTCAATAACTTCTTTAATCGTTCGACGCCCTCTGGCGTTACCGAAGTTCCGCTGAGGCCCAAGAACTCCAATTGAGGCAGGGAGGCGAGATGTTCGAGGCCGGCATCTGTTATTCGGGTTTGGGTCAGCACCAGAAACCGAAGTCCCTTCATGCGGTGCAGGTGAACCAGCCCGCCATCGCCGATTTGAGTTCCTGTGAGATTCAGAACGGTCAGGCCGGTCAGATCGCGCAGACTCTCCATGCCCGCGTCGTTGAGGTCGGTCCCTTCCAACGCCAGCGCCGTCAAACCCCTCTGCGATCGCAGGTTCGCCAGATCGGCTTCTGCCAAAGCATTGCCGCGAAAATTCAACGACTGATGTTGCGTCATTCCCAATTGACCTGAAGGGAGCAGTGCATGACGTACTCCACTTGTTTCACAGTGTGGCGGTTGGATGATTCGCGCAACTTGAGCAGTCAATCTCCGTCGGACATTCCCGACACGATCTTCCTGACTAGAATTGGCTGCGCTGTGGTAGAGCGGCCCGACCGGGAAGTCTACTTCGAAACAGCAAGACGGCATCTCATATGTCCGTCCTGCGTCGCAGTGAATCCCGGTCCTCTACCCAAGCAATGTCGCTCAACGCAAGGCCACTATACAGCACGGCAAGCGTTCGCGCCAACAGTTGATACGCACGTCACTTCGGGGCGACTCGACGTTTCGCTGCAAGATGTTATGTGGAAACGCAACGAGGAGAAGTGCGTGTTGATGCAGCACTTCTCCTCGTTGGCAACTTGCGATTGGACGAAAACCGTTCGACTGCGAAGAACAGTGGAGCCTGATTTTCGGCCGCGTTCATCCGTTACTTGGTGCTGTTTGCCGTCTTCTTGGCTGCCGACTTTCTTGACCGTTCGGAAGCGCGTTTCTTGGTTGCTTCACGCAACTCGCCTAACTGCTTCTTCTGGGCATCGGTCAAAACAGCTTCGACTTCCGAATCGCGTTTGGCGACGAGTGCAGCCATCTGCTTTTTCAATTCGTCGAGTTGAGACGCATATGCTGCTTGAAGTGCGTAGATTTCTTCGCGCTGTTTCTTGCTGATGCCGATTTTCGCGTAGTTATTCGGCAAACGGCCTCGCGGCTTCTTCCGTTTCGTCGTTTGAGCTTTCGATTTCTCCGGGGCAGCTTTTGCCACCACCGTCTTTTGAGACGGCACCTTCTTTGCAGGCTTGTCAGCGTCGTCCGAGTATCCGGGGTGAATGGTCAGCAGGGCAATCAGCAAACCAGCAACGGCCGAAACAGGAATCAAACTTCTCATGTGTCGTTCCTCATGCTGAAATTCGACAGGCGATGCCTGTCGGATGGCTACGCCGCTCCTCGGCACTGTGAAATCCGAACCATCCAGGCCGGAATCGAATTGCTTGACAGACGGGACAGCCAAAACTACGCTCCAATGTTCACAGTTCTCGGCCGTCCACTTATTGGCACATACTGCCATTATGTACGAACGGATTCAACCACAAAAGGGGAAAAACGGTCGTTTTTGAAATGCGCAGCCGCCGGCTGGGAAAAACAGCCAGTTCGCTTACACGAGCTTCAGGAGCCGAACACGGCCTCGAGAGCCTGCCGCATCACCTTGGCATCGACGTCGATGCCGGTCCAATACTTGACGCCGATGACGCCTTGATTGACCAGCATTCCAAGTCCGTCGATCACCTTGCAACCACGCTGGGTCGCTTCGCGCACCAGGTGTGTGCGGGGGGGATTGGGGATCACGTCGGCGACAACCATGCCGGCCGACAGCGAATCCAGGTTGATTGCAAGCTGCGCATCAACATCGGGATACAGGCCGATGGACGTGGCATTGATGACAACGCCGGTCCCGTCGGGAATTGTGTACTCGCCATCCCATAAGACGAACTCGGCATCGGCGGGCGTTTTCTCGTTCAACAGTTCGACCAGCACATTGCCGCGCTCGGCGGTGCGGTTCACTATCGTAATGTGAGTCGCGCCGGCCAAGGCCACCTCGACACCGATCGCCCGCGCTGCGCCGCCCGCCCCGAAAATGACGACGCGTTGTCCGGTCGGATCAACTTGTTCACGCAGCGATTCGACAAATCCTTTGCCGTCGGTGTTCTCGCCGACGAGTCTATCACCGCGTCGGCAAACGCAGTTGACGGCTCCCATCAGCGCCGCCGACTCCCCCAACTCGTCGAGATGCTCAATCACAGCCACCTTGTGTGGAATCGTGCAATTGAATCCGCGAAACCCCATCGCCCGAACGCCGTTGACCGCGTCGCGGAGACCGTCTGGAGAGACTTCAATTGTGAGGTACCGCCAATCCAAACCGTGATGTTGGTAGGCGGCCTCGATCATCGCTTGTGTCGGATTTTCGGATACCGGTTGACCAAAACAAGCGGTGAGTTCCTGCTTGAAGTTGAGCGGTGCGTCAGACAATTTGTGTTTCCCGTTTTGGTTTTTTTCGGTCATTGAAAATGGCGAATCGGCGCTCAAAGAACGCCCCGACGCGTAAGGTGGGTCCCCAAGGTACAATTCGGCAGTGCCTCCAGGACATTCTTCACGCCCTCGTCCGTGGTATGCGTACCGTCGAGATACAACGATCCCAGACTCTTCAGGCCACGGAGATGTCTTAGTCCATCATCAGTAATTTTCGTATTGCTCAAGTGCAGGGATCGGATATTCGTCAGACCGTTCATACACTCCAGGTCCTCGTCCGTAATATCCGTTCCATCAAGATTGACATCAAGAAGTTCCCTTTCGATGCCTAACCGACTCCGCCACGGATGGCGAGTGTTGAATATCTCTATCACAATCGAGACTGTCCCACCAACCTGCTCGATTGCCTCAATCGCCTTGTCCCGCTTGTAGGCACGCCAAGCGAACAGACACCCAACGGCAGTAAACAACACCGCAACGGTAAAAGCGATTCGCCAACGCTTGCGAGATGGTCCGGGGTTAGTCACTTGAAAAAAGTTCTCGTCCTGGACGGTCGCCTCGGGGCAGTTTACGGCATGGCTTTCATGTCACACGACAGCCCGCCGGCGGCGGGGATGTACGATTCGTTGACGTAGTCCATCACCATGCGGTCGGCGTTGAACCGCCAGCCCAGTGTGCGGACGGCATGCTTCATGCGTTTGATCCACTCCTGCGGCAGATCGTCGTCGTCGCGATCGTAGTAAAGCGGAATCACCTGATTGACCAACACGTCGTGCAGGTTTTCCGCGTCGCGTTCATCCTGCACATCGGAATCGACGTGAATCAGTCCATTGCCGATGCCAAACCCGTTTTCTCCGTCAAAGGCTTCGGCCCACCAACCATCGAGGATCGAGCAGTTCAGTCCACCGTTGAGGACGACTTTCTGGCCGCTGGTTCCCGAAGCTTCGTGTGGTCGGCGGGGGTTGTTCAACCAGACATCGACCCCCTGCACCAGATGGCGGCCGAGATTGATGTCGTAGTCTTCGAGAATGACAACGCGATTCTTGAATCGGCTGTCCTGCGAAATCTTGAAGACTCGCTGCAGGATTGCCTTGCCGTTTTCATCGGCCGGATGCGATTTGCCGGCAAAGATGAACTGCACCGGCCGGTCGGCATCGTTGATGATTTTTTCAAATCGTTCGGCGTCGCGCATCACCAGGTCGGTGCGTTTGTACGGCGCGAAGCGGCGGGCGAAACCGATTGTGAGGAACTCCGGATCGAGCACGCTGTTCAATTCGGCAATGCGGCTGTCCGATTCTCCGCGACGTTTGGCCTGTTTGACGAGCAGCATGCGGGAGTAGGCAATCAGCCGATTTTTTAGCGACAGATGCGTTTCCCATAATTCGGCAGGTGTCACTTCGTCGAAGCCGGCCCACACTTCGGGTTGGCCGCTTTGCAGGAACCAGTTGGCAGGCAGCACGCGGTCGTAGAGTACGCGCATTTGAGCCGCCAGCCACGTCGGCACATGCACACCATTGGTAATGTGACCGATGGGAATTTCTTCTTCACTGCGCCACGGCCATAACCCTGCCCACATTTGCCGACTGACAACGCCATGTAGATTGGAGACGGCGTTTGCGCGACGGCTGAATTTGAAGGCGAGGACCGTCATGCAGAACGACTCGCCGGAATTCTGTGGATCGACGCGTCCCAAGCCCATTAGCGCGTCGGTCGAAAGCCCCAGTTCGTCGGCAAGCGGGCCGACGTGCTCTTCCACCAGTCCCTGATCGAAGCGGTCGTGTCCGGCAGCGACGGGTGTGTGCGTTGTAAAGACGCCCATCGCGGCCGTCGCGCGCAGCGCATTGTCGAACGTCATGCCGTCGTTCTTCATGCGGTTGCGAACAATTTCCAGCGGGGCAAAGGCCGAGTGTCCTTCGTTCATGTGAATGACGTTAGGATGAATTCCCAGCGCTTCCAGCGCCCGAACTCCGCCGACGCCCAGCATAATTTCCTGGCGAATCCGCGTGCGTTGGTCGCCGCCGTACAGCCGTGCGGTCAGGTGGCGGTCTTCGTCTGAGTTTTCTTCGATGTCGGTATCGAGCAGGATGAGGGGAATGCGACCGACATCGACGCGCCACACCTGCGCATAAATCTTTCCGGCGCGCGTATCGACCGAAATAACAATCGTCTTCCCGTCGGCCGACTTGGCGGGTTGCACGGGGAGCGTGGCAGTGTCGATTTCGGAATACGACTCCTGCTGCCAACCCGCTTCATCAATCCGCTGCGAGAAATAGCCTTCGTCGTAAAGCAGACCGACGGCCACCAGGGGAATCCCCAAGTCGGATGCGCTCTTAAGGTGGTCGCCCGCCAGTACTCCCAAACCGCCCGAGTAAATGGGCAGCGATTCGTGCAGCCCGAATTCGGCCGAAAAATAGGCCGCCGGACGATGTCCCAACAGTCCCGCGTGTGTGCCGCCCCACGTATCGTCCGCCTGTTGGTACTGCAGCCAGCGGCGATAGGCCCGGTTAATGCTGGAGTGCAGCATCCTCTCGCGAGCACGTTGTTCCAATTTATCCGGCGGGTATTCCTTCAGCAGCAAGACCGGATTGTGATCGACCTGCGACCATAACACCGGATCGATCTGCCGAAAAATGTTGGTAACGTCGGGCTGCCAACTCCACCACAGATTGGTGATGAGGTGGGTCAGTTTGTCGTGGATGGAATGTTCGGTTTTCGCCATGAAAGTCCGTTTCCCGCAGCGTTGGCGACCGGATAGCCGATCGCGTGGTGAATGGTTCTCGCGTCTGGAGCGCAGCCCTCCCGGCATGCCACGAAGTATAGCGAAGCGAGAGGAATCGTCGATAGCCAGCAGCCCGATTCAGCCTGCATAACCAGAGAATCGGCTGTTAAATTAGGTAGCTGCCGCAGATCCTTCGATTGCCGCTTGTCGATTGTTTCGGCAGGTTGCAACGATACGGAGCTGATCGTAGCTGACCTCACCACCCAGGTGATCGAAGACCGGTTTGAGCCGATCTCCATCGACGTCATCGAGCGCTTGCTCGACGCGGGCCGTCGTCTCAGAATCGACCCAGGGCGAGGGATCTTCAACCGTCGCGTGCGCCAGGTATTCCCGCAGGTAGGCGTTTACTGTCGATTTGGCCCGCCCCATCGACTCGGCGACTTGTTCGACCGAATGCCCCGACTCGAAGAACTCGAACGCCTTCCTTGCGCCACTGGATGGACCGCGGCGGGGACGCGACGTTGCCGCTTTTCGCGACGACGTCGATGATGCCTCAACGTCGGTCGATACTTCGTGTTCGCCGCAATACTCGACGATGCAGGCGAGAAACGCTTCGCCGTAGTCGGCGCGTTTCTTTTCGCCAACTCCTTTGACGTTGAGAAATCCTTCCAACGATGACGGTCGCCGCCGTGCCATGTCGCGAAGGGCGGCATCGCCGAAGACGATGTAGGTTGGAACGCCTAGTTGCTCCGCTGTCTCTCGCCGCAGAGTTCGTAGTGACTCGAACAGGTCGCGATCCACGCCCTCCCACGAATCGTCGGCAGCCGCCGATTGACTCTTCGATTTTGCTGCCCGCGGCTGAAGCAGTCGCGGCTCCGATTCGCCCTGTAGCAATTTGCGACCCAGGTCGGTGATTTCGAGCACGTTGAATTCGCCCGCTTTTCGCAGGTATCCCTGTCCGACTAATTGTTCGACCCAGTCGCGAATGTTGCGGCGCGATTCGTCCTTGAGAAGCCCCCACGTGCTCAACTGGTCGTGGCCGTTTTCTTTGATTCGCTGCTCCCCCGATCCGGCCAACACCTTGGCGGTATAGTCGCCGCCGAAACTCTCTTTCAGCCGCACCACGCACGAGAGTATCTTCTGGCCGACGATCAGCGGTTCGTCCACCAGATCGAGATCGCCCAGGCAAACGTCGCAGGCATTGCAGCTTTCCTGTGGAAACTCCTGACCAAAATAGCTCACCAGCGCACGGTGACGGCAGACGACGCCCGCGCAGAAATTGAACATGGCATCCAGCGACTTGACCGCTGCCTTGTAAGCGTCGCCTTCCAAATCCGAAAGCATCCACTTCAAGGTCGCCATGTCGCCGCCGGAATACAGCAGGCAACATTCGGCCTCCAAACCATCGCGACCGGCACGGCCACTTTCCTGCTGGTAATTTTCGATCGACTTGGGCATTGCCGCATGCACGACGTATCGCACGTTGGATTTGTCGATGCCCATGCCGAAAGCAACCGTGGCCACCACCACATCGACTTTCTCTTCGATGAACGCATCCTGATTGCGATGCCTTTGGTCGTCCGGCAGGCCAGCGTGATAGGGCAACGCGCGAATCTTCATTTCGGTTAATGCCTGCGTCAGTTCGTCCACGTCTTTGCGCCGCAGGCAGTAAATGATGCCCGACTCGCCTTTGTGCCGTTCGATGACTTCGAGAACCTGCCCCAGCCGGTCGGTGCGCTGCTCGACTCGGTATGTCAAATTGGGGCGGTCGAAGGAGCCAACGAGGATTTCGGGATCGTCGAGACCCAGGTTGGCGGCGATGTCGGCCCGCACTTTTTCGGTTGCGGTGGCTGTGTAGGTGTGAATGCCGACGCCCGGAAACACCTCTTTGAGCATTTTGAGTTCACGATATTCCGGACGAAAATCGTGTCCCCATTCGCTGATGCAGTGGGCTTCATCAATCGCCACCATCGAGACATTGGCCGAACGCAGAAACTCAATCGTCCGCGATTGCACCAACCGTTCGGGGGCCATGTACAACAGCCGCAATCGCCCGGCACGAATCTCATTTGCGACGTGTCCCTTTTCCGCATGCGACATGCTGCTGTTGATGCAGGCGGCCGGAACGCCACAGGTTGTGAGCGCATCGACCTGATCCTTCATCAGCGAGATCAACGGCGAAACAACAATCGCCAGCCCGTCCAAGCACATGGCCGGCGCTTGAAAGCAAAGCGACTTTCCGCCGCCGGTCGGTAACACGACAATCGAATCGCCGCCGGCCATCACGCGCGTCATCGCCTCGGGCTGAAGCGGCAGAAAGCCGTCGTATCCCCAATATTTCTGCAGGACGTTGGAAAGTGCAGTCCGAGAATCGCCGGGCATTGATTTGTGTATCACAAGAGCAACATTGCACGAAGCCCGCCCATCGTGTCGGCCGGGAACCGGGCACAATATAGCATCCGTTCACACACAACCCAACGCTACGAGCAGGTTAATTGAATGCGCGAGAACGAGTCCGATTTTTGTCCGACAAAGGAAGGCCACTCGGGAAGATCGTGGTGACCAGAGAGCGTGGCAGGCCCCGTTGCTTCGGCGAAGACCCGATTGACCGGTCAATCGGCTACCTTTGACTCTGAAACCGCATCGACCAGGTCGGCGGCAAATTGCAGCATGGAAATGGGCTTGTGAATGAAACGCTGCCACGGCTCATTTCTCGCCGAACTCGCGATGTCTGCAGAGCCGTCATCGACAATCAGAAAGCATTTCACATCGGGGTTCTGCGTGTGAATAACTCTCGCGAGTCTCACACCATCGCCAGCCGTTTGGATGGTTACGTCTGCAATGGTGACGCAAACCGGGATCTGCGCTGCGATCTTCAGTGCGGTTGCAATGGAGTCGGCTGTCTCGACGCGATCACCCTGGCCGGAACATACTCGTTTGAGTGCGTCTCGAAATTGGGAGTCGCGAGTCACTATGACGATTTGCCTTTGCATCCAACCATTCCTTCACCTCGCTGTTGCAAACTCCCACGGTTGCCACCGTTCGGCAGCCAACCGCGCCGAGAACAAGACGGCGTACTCGATTCCTGAAATTTATTGTTCCGAAGTTGGAGCGGATGCGGTATGTAATTAATTTGCATGCGCACGCAAAAATTGTGCGGTTGCGTTGCTTCTGGGCGAGACTTGTCCCAGTTCTTCACTGGTTCAAGTGGTTGATCGGGGGATTGCTATTCTTGTTTCCAGGTTCTGCAACCGTTTCAGTGGCATATTGTTTCAACGGGTGGCTGGGTTTGAGTCCGAAAAACACCCAGTTGTTCACGGCCTGGGGTCTCCCACCGGTCGCCCCCAGCCACCCTGACGAGTTACCGCCGTCTTGGCTATCGTTGTCTTTCGCTTGCGTCGCATCGGCAGGGGCCGACGAATCGCAAGGATCAATATCAGGTTGTTTGATGCTGCGTGACTTCTGCAGTCGGACACATTTGCTTCTTTCAGACCACGATCCGAAAATGGCAACTTCACGTTTTGAACTTCACGGTTTCTGATCACCGGCTGAAGAATCAGGACGACTGATCACAATTCGACGTGACGAGAACCGAATGCCTTCGCTGTTTCTGAGTCGCATTGTGTCGTGAAGTGAGTTGCAGCGGTATGCACAATTTTTGCATATGTATGCAAAAATTGTGCGGATGCGTCGCTCGCACAACATTCGTAGACTGGCCGGTGCATACATGGATGTCGGGTTCGGGTGGCATACGCGTTGGGAGCGTCTGCCTGGCGGAAGGGAATCGGAGTCAAAATCCTTGCTGTGGAGATGCTGCCATGTTGGTTCTCAGCCGAAAGAAGAGCCAGTCGATACAGATTGATTCGATGATTCAAATCACCGTCGTTTCGATTAGCCGGGGGCGAGTCAAACTCGGGATCAGTGCACCCGATGACGTGCGAATCATGCGGCACGAATTAATCGATTGCATACCGATTCCGGCGGTGCTGCCGGAAAAATCATTGCCACGACATGCAGAAGCGTTGTAGGGTGTGATTTCAGCATCACAGCGATAGCAGCCATTCCCGTGGCGTCGTGTGGGCTCGGATGATCGTGACACCCAATTGCGGTCACCGCGCCCGGTTCGCAATTCCCTCGGCCGACGCGCCGGGGAATAATCGATGTGGGATGTATTGACTGTTGAGAAACGATCAAGGCAAGAATGGAAGTCTATGTCAGACGTGTTGCGACACAACCATTCGCGAATGACCGCCGACGATCGATCGTTTCGATTGATCTGTGAATCGATCAGGAAGAGACATGGCGAGTTGTTGGAGTCGATGCCGGATGGGATCGTCATCATCGATACCTCTGGACGAATCGTACTGGTCAATTCCCAGGCCGAAAAACTATTTGGATACGGTCGCGGCGATCTTGTCTCAATGATGATCGAGGAGTTGGTTCCGGCGCATCTTCGCAAGGGCCACGTAGGTCAGCGAAATTCGTACCTGGCCAACCCGGTTTTTCGCTCGTTGGGACGGGGGCAAGTGCTCTTTGGCGTTCGCCAGGATGACGTTGAGGTTCCCGTCGAAATCAGCCTGAGCCCCATGCAGACCGACGATGGCTTGCTGATTTGCGCCGCTGTACGCGACGTCTCGGAACGGGTGCGGGTTGAGAAGGCCCTTCGCGCGAGTGAGGAGCAAGTCCGCTCGCAGGTTCTTGAGGAACGATACTTTGACCTCTACGCCAACTCGCCGGATATGTGCGCGTCGATCGACGCGGCAACCGGACGAATCGTCGATTGCAACAACACGCTTGCGGAAGCGACCGGCTACACCAGAGAAGAGCTGCTGGCGATGCCTCACGTCTCGAATCTATACGATCCCGAGTGTGAAGATGCGAGAGTGGATGTGTTCCGGGACTTTGAAGAAACCGGAACGGTGCGCGATGCGGAACTTCAGTTGATATGCAACGATGGCGGCATTATCGACGTCTCCTTAAGTCTGACGGCGGTTCGCGGCGAGAATGGGAACGTCGTTCGTAGCAGGTCGGTCTGGCGCGACATCACCAGCCGCAGACGTTCGGAGAAGATGTTGCGTCTGATCGTCGAGGGGACGTCGCTGTCGTTTGGAGAAGATTATTTTCGCTCGCTCACGCGGCATCTGGCGAACGCGCTGGATGTTCGTTGTGCCTTCGTTTCCGAGATTCCCAAACAACGCGGCGGACAGTTGCGGCTGCTCGCTTTTTGGAATGGAAATGACTTCGAGCAGAATTTTGAGTATCACGTGCAAGGGACGCCGTGCGAACATGTGATTGAACAGGGGCTCGTCTATTATCCGGACAATGTGAGGCAGTTATTTCCTGAGGACCAATGGTTGAAGGGGTCTGACATTGAAAGTTACCTGGCGGTTGCATTGCAGGATCTCGACGGCAATTCGGTCGGCGTGATGGGAATCGCACACGCTGAGCCACTATCTTTTCCCTCGGATGCTCAGTCAATCTTGCAAGTCTCGTCGATGCGAGCGAGCGCGGAATTGCTGCGAATGCGGGCGGAAATGGCCTTGCACCAAGCCCACAACGAATTGGAAATGCGGGTCAGTCATCGAACCGCAGATTTGGAAGAGGCAAACAGGCGATTGGAGGGAGAAGTCGCGGCGCGGAAAAAGAGTGAAGAACTGCTCTTGGCTGCTCAAAGCGCTGCAAAGGTCGGTGTTTGGGAATTGGACCTTTTGACGAACCTGTGTGTCTGTTCTGATGAGTATTATCAAATTCACGGCCGTCAGCCCAAGGATTCCGCGCCTACGCTGGAGCAGCAATTGGACTGGATTCATCCAGGTGATCGAGACAGTGTGTCAAATGTCATACAAAATGCGCTGGATGACAACGTCCCGTTTGAGAGTGACTTTCGGGTCATCTGGCCAGATGGGACCATCCACTGGCTGGTTTGCAAAGGCAAGGTTGTTCGTGACGATGCTGGGCGCCCCGTACGCATGTTGGGGGCCACCTTTGACGTCACCGAACGGATGCTGATTGAAGATGCTTTGCGAGCGAGCGAGGAACAAGTTCGCCTGATACTCGACTCGACCGCCGAAGCAATCTACGGTCTCGATTTGCAGGGAAACTGCACCTTTTGCAATCAGGCCTGCGTGGAAACGCTTGGATACGAACGCACGGAAGAACTGCTCGGCCAGAACATGCATGATTTGATTCATCACACGCGCGTCGATGGTTCGCATTATCCAATGCAGGAATGCAGAATCTACGAGACGTTTCGGCTCGGCGTGGGAACCCACGTCGATGATGAAGTGTTGTGGAAGGCTGACGGCAGCAGCTTTCCCGCGACCTATCGATCCATTCCCGTTCGTCGTGATGGGGAACTGGTCGGCTCGGTGGTGACGTTTCTCGATATCACGGAGCAACAACGCGTTGCCGAAGCACTTCGCACTCAGCAGGCCGAACTGACACATGCTGCCAGATTGAGCACGCTGGGCGAAATGGCCGCAGCCTTAGCCCACGAACTCAATCAGCCGCTTACCGCAATGTCTGCCTTTGCAGAAGGCGCGCTGGTGCGGTTGGACAGGGGAAAACTGAAAGAAACTGAGGTTGCGCCCATCTTCTCGCGAATCGCCGAGGATGCACAGCGCGCAGGTGAAGTCATCAGGCGACTCCGTAACTTCGTGCAAAAACGCGAAGCTCAGCGCCGCTCGATTGACGTCAACCGGTTGGTGCGCGAGGTGAGCAAATTCGTCGAAGCGGACGCGAAGCAGCACGACGTGACAATCGAGTTGGAATTGGGAAGCGGTTTGCCGCCAGTTGAAGCCGATCCGATCGAAATCCAGCAGGTTCTCCTGAATTTGGTTCGTAACGCATGCGATGCTCTTGCCAGAGATGGTGCCAATGAACCGAGAATTGTGATCTCGACCTGCGAGCGACATCCTGACGTTGTGGAAATCATAGTGGAAGATTCCGGTCCGGGGATTTCAGACGGCATGGCTGAGCAGGTGTTTGAACCGTTTTTTACGTCAAAGGCTGACGGCTTGGGCATCGGGCTGGGGATCTGTAAGCACATTATCGAGGCACATCGCGGGAAGATCTGGTTTGGGAAGTCGTCTTTGGGAGGCGCAGGCGTCCATTTCGATTTGCCGACGCTCCAACAGGAGAAAATGACCCATGCATTGTGAACCGACTGTCGTTCTCGTTGATGATGATCGGAGTGTACGAGATGCGCTGAAATGGCTGATCGAATCGGTGGACTTACGCGTCGAGACTCATGCTTCAGCAACAGACTTCCTCGACTCGTTCGATCCCGGCACACCGGGATGTCTTGTTCTCGACGTTCGCATGCCTGGAATGAGTGGCTTGGAACTTCAGGAGAATCTGGCCGCCCACAACTGCGGATTGCCGGTGATCATTATCACGGGACATGCCGACGTCGCGATGTGCGTCCGTGCGTTTGAGGGGGGGCCTTTGCCTTCCTGGAAAAGCCCGTCAATCAGCAGGATCTATTGGAGCAAATTCAAAAGGCCATCGAGCGAGACAGAAAGAATCGCCAGGAATCGATGCCCATCGACGACATTGACAACAGGGTCTCGCGGCTCACGCCTCGCGAACGTGAAGTCATGAATTTGCTGGTTTCCGGTCGATCAATGAAACAGATCGCAAACACTCTTCAGGTCAGTTTGCCCACATGCTCAAAGCATCGCGGCAGCGTGCTTGATAAGCTGGACGTCGAAAACGACGTACAGCTGGCACGGCGCGTTCATACTTGGAAAACGCCATCGAAGCCATGAACAATACCTGCAGACAACCGGCGCTGACATTGAACGGCAACCACTTGTTTCTGCGGTTGCTCTAAGTGGCTTTCGTGGCGCTCGCTTGAGAAGCCCACGTTCGCACCAACTCGAACAATCTCTCGCGCGTGATGGGTTTGGTCGCAAAATCATTGCAGCCCGCGGCAAGGCATTTTTCACGGTCTTCAGACATTGCGTGAGCCGTTAATGCAATAACGGGAGTCGCAATCCCCATGGCACGCAGTTCTCGAGTCGCCGCATAACCGTCCAGCACGGGCATCTGCATATCCATCAGGATCACGTCAAACGGGCGGCCATCCGCTTCAGCTTGTTTCACCTGCTCGATCGCGAGCTGTCCGTTTTCGGTGGCGAGGACGTCACATCCCGACTTTCGCAGCAGTAGCGTTATCAGTCGTTGATTATCGATGCCATCTTCGGCCAGTAGCACTCTGGCACCAATCGGCGCATCACCTGCAGACGCACTTTGCTCGGGTTGGGCCGGGCCGAGTTCGCTTGGGGCGTCAATCAGTCGCGTTTGTTCGAGCGATCTTGTCGGCAACTCCAATGTCAATGTGCTGCCAACTCCGGGCGAACTCTCGACGTTGATTCGTCCCCCCAGCATCTCTGCAATTCGCTTGCTGATCGTCAATCCCAGGCCAGTTCCACCATGTCGACGAGTCATCGAGGAGTCGGCCTGTGTGAAGGGTTGGAAGAGATTCGCGATGACATCATCCGTCATTCCAATTCCCGTGTCGGTGATCTGAAAGTGAATGCAGCCGACGCCTTCTCTGTTGAGCAAAGATTGCACGCGGAGGCGCACGAGACCCTGTTCGGTAAACTTGACGGCGTTGCCAACGAGATTGACCAGCACCTGACGCAATCGTGTGGGATCCGATTTGATGGTCTCGGGAATTGCGCCCACATAATCGGCTTCGAGGTCAATTCCCTTCTGAAGAGCGCGGACGCGCATCAACGAGGCAACCTCGGCGACAATCTGGCTGGGGTTTGTTTCGATGCACTCGATTTGGAATTGATCGGCTTCAATCTTCGACAGATCGAGAATTTCGTTAATCAAGGTCAGCAAGTGCTTGCCATTGCGAACGATCGTCTCGGCTGACTCGACGTCGAACTCGTCGCTGAGCGTTTCCTGCATCAGTTCTGCATAGCCAATAATTGCCGTCATCGGCGTTCGGATCTCGTGGCTCATTTTGGCGAGAAACCAGCTCTTCGCGCGGCTGGCCGCCTCGGCGGCTTCCTGAGCATTCCGCAATTCCTCGGCTTGCAATTCCAGAGTTCGCTGGGTTTGCTCTAAACGATCAATGTAGTTGTGGCGTTCCTGTTCCAATTTCCTTCGGGCTGAGATATCCCGAATGAAGCCGCTGAAGGCCGGACCTTGCTGATCCGGCAACTCGACCGTCCACACCGTCAATTCACACGGAAACAGCGAGCCGTCCTTACGCATTGCATCGAACTCGCGTGTCTGGCCAAGGATGGTCGTCTCACCGGTTTCGCGATAGGCATCCAAATAACTGTCGTGCTTCGAACCATGCGGCTCTGGCATCAGGCAACTCACGTTCTTGCCCACAAGTTCGTCTGGGGTCCAACCAAAAACACGGTCAATCGATCGGCTGACGAGTTGGATGATTCCTTTCTCGTCGATCACCAACAGCACATCCAAACTGGACATCATCACGTGGCCAAGGAGAATGTCGCTCACTGGAACTTGCATCTGAATGTCAATTCTAAGCAGTCGTGAGGTTGAGAGAGAAAGACTGCTGACTGGGGGTGTGTTAGAGGTGTCTGTTGAATTGGGGTAAGAACAGGAAGGAACTCCACTTGTCCGAAATGGCTTTCAGCCTGTCAATCGCGATGGACATGGGACCAATGTCAATTCATCCTGTGCATACAATCGGCGGATGATTGGTTCAAGGTTCGATCAAACCGTGTCGAATTGCGTAGCGGCATAGCTGAACGCGATCGTGAATGCCCAGTTTCTTCATGATCCGGTAAGAATGACTTTCAACCGACTTGCGCGAGAGTTCGAGTTTTCTCGCCACTTCCTTGGCGCAGTCGCCACTGGCAAGGTGCCGCAAGACGACCAATTGCTGATTAGTCAATTGGCTATCTGCTTCGTGGTCGGCAACGTCGAACCTCCGACGACGATCGTCGTATTTCAGCCACCGCTGCACTTCTGCCGAGAAGCTGGTCCGTCCCCCGACGGCGCCACGAACCGCATCGACAATCGCTGCTGTCGATTCTGTCTTTGCCAGAATGCCACAGGTGTTCAACCGTAAGGCCTGCCTGATGAGCGGCACGGCGATTGTCCCGGCAAGAAAGATCAGTTTGGTCTTCTTGGAAAGTTCGCCGATTTGTGAGGCGAATTCAAAGGCCTGTCCCGAGGAGCGATCGGCATCGAGAATGGCAACGTCAATATCGGAATTTGAGATTTGCTGCAGAGCCACGCCACTGCGGCTGCTTGCAATCTCAACCGTCATCTCCGACTGTGAATTGAGACGGTCTTCGATTGCTTCGGGCAATACCGCTCGATCGCTGATTACGGCGATGCGAATGTCACAAAGTTTCATCTGCCGATTCTCCACGTGCTACGATGCTCGCAACGTTTGAGGTTCACTTCGATAGAAAAGTCACTCGACACAAGACTAGAATGCCCGCTGACAAAGGTAGCCGTTGACAGTGATGAAACTCGAATTAAGAGGGACTTCGCAGCTCTTCAACGAGAGCCTGTAACTCATTGAGTTTTGCTTTGAGCGCGTTGTGTTCCGATTGGAACTGCTCGAATTTGCTTTGCGTGATTGTCCGTACCTCTTCCACAGCGGTCTGCCAGTCGCCGCCGCCGCGGCCCCCGCCCGATGCCGGCGGTGCGGAGGCCGAACCACTCATTTCAACGCCGGCGGTGGGAGACCCGGTGCTGGTGTTCGCTGAATCCGTCCCCCCGGTCGATTCCCCGTTCAGCCGTTTTTGGATCATGGACAGGTTGCGGAACAAACGCTCTTTGTCGATCGGCTTCAGCATCACATCGACGAAACCTAAAGAAACGGCTTGCTGCAGCAAGCCCGCCTCTTTGCGATGGACGTCTGCCGAGGGACGCAGCGCCGTCATCAAAATGAATTCCGGCGGGGGAATCTCTCCAGCGTCGGTGAGGCGATTGATGTTCAGAGATGCCTTGAATAGATCGATGCCATCCATGCCCGGCATCAGGAGGTCCGTGAGAACGGCACCAATCGTGTTATCTTTCTTGAGCAACTCAATCGCGTCATTTCCGGAAGCCGCGGTGACGACACTGTAGCCGTTATCGGTCAACAGACGGTCCATGGAATGGCGCACAACCCCAACATCGTCTACGACAATGACTTTCATTGGATGCCGCCTTCCATAAGCGGTTAGAGAATTTCGGATCGGCGCGTCTGGATTCCCTGGTCAGAAGGGACTGCCGACGTGCGGCTGAGTGAGTCTGAGGCAAATTGCGGAATCGAAGTAGAACCACGGGGGGCTACAGAATGTCATCGGCCCGAAAAGGATTTCGCCTCCATAGGGTATTCACCCCTGTTCGTGAGGCCACTGTCGCGGCAATCGGTACTGCTATTGCAATAGGTCGGCGACTTGAGAATTCTTCTCAAAATTTTTGCGTCTGACTTCTGGCGAGAACAAGCGCAGCGCATTCCGGTGTTGGTGCGTATATTTTGTTCATCCTGACTCTGCTGAGCGGAGACAACGGTCGGATAAACACGGGGCAATGTCAGTGGGTGATAACGGTTCTCGCTCGGCGAGGCGAAGAACCGCCGCGTGGCCACAGCGGGCTCTTTCTACCGATCTGCCTCGCTTCCGCCTGCCGCGTTTCCGCCTACCGCACTTCCGCATCCAGATGGTAATCGCTGATCTTCTTATGCAGTGTGTTGCGGTTGATGCCGAGCCGCGTCGCCGCTTTGGTCTGCACACCCTGACACGTGCTGAGAACCTGCGAGATCAGTTCCTTTTCGACCAGTGAGACGACCCGCTCGTGGAGGTCGTTGGCTGCGTCGCCCGCTTCGGAAAGGCCAAGGGCAACCAACTCACGACAGAGGGCCTCTGCACCGCCCGTTTTTGCGCGGCCGATACGGACGGGGGCCAAGCCACGAACATGCGGGGGGAATGCATCCGCGTCGAGCGTGTCGCCGTCGGTCAGCACAATCGCCCGCTCGACATAATTCTGTAGTTCGCGAACGTTCCCGGGCCAGGCGTAGCGTTGCAGGAACGAGATCGCCTCGGCCGTCGGTTGCGGAGTTGGTTTACCGTTTTTCGCAGCATAGGTTGCGATAAAGAAATCGACCAATAACGGCACGTCTTCCGGGCGATCGCGGAGCGGGGGCAAATAGATCGGCAGCACGTTCAGCCGGTAGTAAAGGTCTTCGCGAAATCGATCTTCGTCGATTTCGTCCAACAGATCGCGATTGGTCGCGGCGACGATGCGGCAATCAACCTCAATGCTCTTGGTATCACCGACTCGCTCAAATTCGTGTTCCTGCAACACGCGCAACAACTTGACCTGCAGCTTGTAACTGACCGAATTGATTTCATCGAGAAATACCGTTCCGCCGTGAGCCGCCTCGAACCGGCCGGTGCGGTTTTCAAACGCGTTGGTGAAGGCTCCTTTGACGTGTCCGAACAGTTCGCTTTCCAGCAAACTTTCGCTCAGCGCGCCACAATTGACACGAATGAACGGACCGCTTGCCCGTGGGCTGAGTTCGTGGACGGCCCGGGCAATCAACTCCTTGCCCGTTCCCGTTTCGCCGGTGAGCAACACCGTGGCCGATGATTGAGCGGCCCGTTGTGTTAGCGCGTAGACATCCTGCATGACGGGCGCGTTGCCGATCATGCCCGCGATTTTCGACTGAGACTGTGAAGTGGCCATGGCCATGTGTTAACTGCACCGAGTGCCGTAAGCGCATCTAGAATTCGTGCCACGATTATAGGCGGCATGCCTGCGGTGCATAGCAATTCCAAGGTGGAAAGTGCGAATTCTGGAGAAAACGACGGTTTCAACGAATGGTAAACCGCCTCAAGCAGTGCGACAATGCGATAGGGTGCACTGAGTGCAGGCAGGGGTGCTGCGCATGCATGCAATGCGGGCTGGTGTTTGCCGACTTACTTGCCCTTTTGCTTTTGCTTCTGAATCTTTGCCCAGGCATCGCGCAACGGGGTCGTTCGGTTAAATACCGGGGTTTGCGGGGTCGAATCGGTATCGACGCAAAAATAGCCCCGCCGCTCAAATTGGAAGCGATCACCGGGAGTAGCCTGACTCAAAGACGGCTCGAGTTGGCAGCCGGTGAGTGTTTTCAGCGAGTTCGCGTTGAGGTTATCGCGGTAGGTCTGGCCTTCCTGGACATCGTTCGGATCGGGATTCTCGAACAAATGATCGTACAGCCGCACTTCGGCTTCGACGGCGTGTGCAGCAGAAACCCAATGCAGGGTCCCCTTCACCTTTCGACCGTCGGGCGCATCGCCGCCACGCGTGGCGGGGTCATAGGTGCAGCGTAGTTCGATGACGTTTCCATCATCGTCCTTAATGACCTCCGTGCAGGTGATGAAGTAGGCATAACGCAGTCGCACTTCTTTGCCGACCGAGAGGCGAAAGAACTTCCGCGGCGCGTCTTCCATAAAATCATCGCGTTCGATGTACAACTCTCGCGAGAACGGAATCGTCCGCGAGCCGGCCGACGCATCTTCCGGATTGTTAATCGCATCCAACTCTTCGCTTTCGCCTTCCGGGTAATTTTCGATGACGACCTTCAGCGGGTTGAGTACGGCAAGTCGGCGTTCGGCGCGCTTGTTCAAGTCGGCGCGTAACGCGTTTTCGAGGACGGCCATGTCGGTCGTACTGTTGAATTTGGTGACGCCGATTTCGTGGCAGAATGCGCGAATCGATTCGGGCGTGTAACCACGACGCCTCAGCCCGCAAATGGTTGGCATACGGGGATCGTCCCAGCCGCTCACCTGTTTCTCCTCCACCAGTTCGAGCAGCTTCCGTTTGCTCATCATGGTGTAGGTGAGGTTGAGCCGGGCGAACTCGATTTGTTGAGGGTGATAGATGCCGAGCGCGTCGAGGTACCAATCGTACAACGGACGGTGGTCTTCAAACTCCATCGTGCAAATGGAGTGCGTCACGCGCTCGATCGAATCGCTTTCACCGTGCGTGAAATCGTACATCGGGTGGATGCACCAGGTGTCGCCGGTTCGATGGTGCGTCGCGGTGAGAATGCGGTACATCACCGGGTCGCGCAGGTTCATGTTGGGCGATGCCATATCGACTTTTGCACGCAGCGTTTTCGATCCGTCGGGAAATTCGCCCGCTTTCATCCGCGCAAACAGGTCGAGGTTCTCTTCGACGCTGCGACTGCGGTGCGGGCTTTCGGTTCCCGCTTCGGTCACCGTGCCGCGATGCTCTCGCATCTCATCGCCGTTCAAATCGCAGACGAACGCTTTGCCGTCGTTAATAAGTAGGACGGCCCAATCGTAGAGTTGCTCGAAGTAATCGGATGCGTAGAACTCGCGGTCTTCCCAATCGAAGCCAAGCCAGCGGATGTCCTCTTTGATCGCATCGACGTATTCCTGCTCTTCCTTCGCGGGATTGGTGTCGTCGAAACGCAGATTGTATTTGCCGCCAAATTCCTCGGCGATGCCGAAGTTCAGGCAGATCGACTTCGCATGCCCAATGTGCAGATAACCATTCGGCTCGGGCGGAAACCGCGTCTGCACGCGCCCGTCCCATTTGCCGCTGTCAATGTCATCGGCCACCATTTGGCGGACAAAATCGGTGGGGGTGGACTCTTCCATCATCCATGAAGCTCCATTTTGAAGCGAAATTGGTTATACGAGCAGATTCGGCCAGTTAACGTCTTGGCAGGCGCGAGTATCGAACAGCATCGGAACTTGAAAGACGTTTTTGTAGTTGACCGCCAACAAATCTGCATTGGGATCAATCAGTCGAACCTCTTTTGGCAGATTATTCTGTCGCTTTCGGTCATTCATCGCATCCGCAAAACACAGCCGCGCCATTCCATCGTACGGCGACAACGAAAATCCAATCACAATAATCTGCTTTGCTTCCCGCAGTGCGCCACCGGCCCGTGACCACGTGAGCCCGCTTCCGACGAGTTTATGGAGGGGCTTAAAGCCACCAAGACCCACAATTCCTGGGAACGAATATCGATCACTAATCCCGTGATACCTTTCCAGCGCATTGTCTAGCGCACAGGTGGTATCAGCTCGCCAGAGTTCTGCACGGTATTCATATTCGTCCGGAATATTATCGTCAGAGGCATTTTCGTCGGTTTTTGAATAGAGCCTAGTGAACCCTGGAAGTGGATTGCCTCTTTCAAATTGAAACCAATCCGCCGATCCATGCATTTTAAGTACGACAACGTGCGGCTCTTCTTTCAAATCCTGAAGTCCATGACTCCAAGTGGTTTTGCATTCGTCTAGCGCGTTTTCCACAAGAGTGTCATAATTGAAAGTGATTACTCCATCGCCCGCTCTTAATTGCTGTGCGAATCCGACAATGGCACTAACAGTGGCATCACGCTGTCTTTCAAGAATTACTCGGCTAACTTGTTCCTGAAGAAGACCGAGGACATGGTCAATCATCCTTGCATGATTCCACGGCGTTGCGGGCCCGTCGCCGCGGCCAACCCGTACTCGCTGCTGATCCATTCTCCACATTTCAGCATCATGGTGAGCATAGTCAAACAACTGCTCAACATTGATAGCCGTTGAGCCACCCTCCAACGCATGTAAGCGACCGCGAAAATCCCGAATCCATTCCAACTGTTCATTGTCTTGGGCGGGAGAGTCAAGTTGTAATTCGATAGCTTGGATTAGGATATCTGTAAGTTCGGTTCCCAGCGGCAAACCAGCCGACTTGGAAAAGCCCGCTCCAAGTATGAACACTCGATTGCATTCCATTGTGTTTCTCACTGAGCAGCGATTTCTGCATTCTGTCGTGTCGCAATGACGATTCACTCTCAGGTCAAGGAAACGCGTGGGATGTTGCCAAGCAACTAAACGACTGCCCTAGATGGAACACGTGGCGACGTTCTCACGTCTTCGCCAACCCCTCGGGTTCCAATTCCACCTTGGCGACGCTGAAGCCAGCCGATTGCACGTCGGCGATGGCGGAGCGAATGGCTTCTTCCAGGGACTCGGCATTGCGGTGAAACGTCACCCAGGCCTGACCTTCTGAACTGGCTGGCGATCCGTCATCGCATCCGGACTCAAACAGCGCGTTGGCTGCCGCTTCGGTCATTTCAGAAAGGTTTTTCAGAATTACCGTAAAGTCATATTCGTTCATGGACTGCCCCTATCTCAATTTGCGCGATCGCCAGCATGTGGACAGCGATCAACCATCCGCCGAATGTCTTTCGCATGTGCCTCGGGATTGCGTGGTGTCGAATACACGGCGTGTCGGCAACCACCCCGATGCGGACATCGCAACATTCCGAATAGATGTCCTTTGGACATAGCAAACGACCATTCTCGATTTTCCGCATAGCGAATCGCTTCGCGAATGTGCTTGTTTGGGTGGTTTGCCATAAAGACTCTGTTTTATCGTTCCAATTATAGCACCCGGGAAATTATTTTCCTCATTTTACAGCGGCAAGCGCCCGGTCGATGCGATTCAGACACCGTTCGCGCCCCAGCAACTCCAAACAATCAAACATTCCCGGCCCCTTGGGTTTGCCGGTGGTGGCGACGCGCAGGGCGTGAATGATTTGTCCCATTTTGATGCCTTCGGCCTCGCAGAATGTGTGGAGGCAGGCGTCGGTTGTCGCGGCATCGAATGGTTCGACGGTTTCCAGTTGGGTGCGAAACTTTCTCAGCAATTTGGCTGCCGTCTCGTCTTTGCGGAGCCGTTTGTTGAATGCCTTTTCGTCGAACTGCAATTCGTCATCGGGGACGAAATACTCGTCGTAATCGAGGATGTCGCTGAAGATGGTTAACCGCTCGCCAAGGGCGGTGATGAGGCGGGCGATACCGTCGCGTGCCTCGGGGGATCCGACGGGGTGCAACCCGTCGGCTTTGAGGTTGGCACGTTCGAGGAACGGGATGCAACCGTTGGTCTTTTCTTCGATGGATAACTCGTTCATCCAGTGTTGCTGGTAGCTGTCGAGTTTGTCGGGATCGAGACCGGCGGGGCTTTTGACGACGCGGTCGAGTGTGAAGTTCTCGACGACGAATTCGCGCGACATGATTTCGGTCTTGTCATCGTACGACCAGCCGAGTCGTGAAAGCGCGTTGAAGATTCCTTCCGGCAGGTAGCCAATTTGTTCGTAGTATTCGACCATCACCGGGTTCAGCGTTTCGGAACTTCCCAGCCCGATGCGCGGGAAGACGCGGTCGGCCGCATCGAACATCTTCTTGAATTGCGGCATCTTGCGGTATTTTTCGATCTTCTTGTCGCGTTTGCTCAGTTTTTCTTTGGTGCCGGGAGCCGCGACGAACGGAATGTGCGCGAACGTGGGAAGTTCATACCCCAACGCTTGAAAAATGAGCGCCTGCACGGCCGTGTTTGTTAAATGTTCTTCAGCACGAATGACATGCGTGATTTCCATTTGCGCATCGTCAACAACCGTCGCAAAGTTGTAGAGCGGCGATCCGTCGGCGCGGCAGATGACTGGATCGGAAATCAGCCCGCAATCCCATTCCACATGGCCGCGAACATCGTCGTCGATGGCAATCTTTTCATCGCGCTGCACGAGAAACCGTAACACCGGTTGGCGGCCATTGGCTTCGAGTTGCCGTTTTTCGTCGTCGGTCAACTCCAACGAGCGGCGGATGTTGAGGTACTGTCGTTTTTCTTTCTCGGCCTCCGTGCGGTCGGCTTGAATCTGCTCGGGCGTGTCGTAGTCGAAGTATGCACGATTGGCGGCGATAAGTTCTTCGGCCGCTGCCCGATACAAATCGCCGCGCTGCGACTGAAAATACGGACCGTGTGGCCCTTCGACTTCCGGGCCTTCATCCCAATCGAGCCCAAGCCAACGGAAGGCCTGTAGAATCGGCTGGAGTGCTTCTTCGACATTCCGTTGCTGGTCGGTATCGTCGATGCGGAGAATGAATTGCCCGCCGTTGTGGCGGGCCCACAGCCAGTTAAACAATGCTGTCCGCATGCCGCCAATGTGCATGTAACCGGTGGGGCTGGGGGCAAATCGCGTGCGAATTGTCATGGTGGGGAATGCAGAATGATGAAGGATGTAGGATGAATGACATTTACGAGTCGGCTAACTGATTACGGCAACGCCGGTTAGGTTTAGCAGACGGTAACCGTCCGAGTCCAGTCCGCCCGGAATCTCTCGTTTCTTCATCCTTCATCGTTCAGCATCTATCCTTCATATTGACCCAATTCGGCAAGCGGCGTAGGATTCCCACGCCAACCGTAGGGGGCTGAAAGCGGGGTTTGTCGTGACTGGCAAAAAAATTGTGCTGCTGGCCGTTGTACTGTTGCTGGCCCTGGGGGCCGGCGGCGGTGCAGTTCTCTGGTCTCTTGTGCAGGTTCCCGACTTTTACCAAGCGGCGTTGGCCACACCGCCCGATCCGGTGATCCAGCGGAAGGCGGCCAAAACATTTGTCGCCCGCACCGTGCAGCTTGTCGAAGATATCAAGCACTCCGACACATGGTCGCAGGAGTTCGACGGCGGCCAGGTGAATGCGTGGCTGGCCAACGAGCTACACAGTAAATACGCCGAATTGGTTCCCCCCGGCATCCGCGACCCGCGTGTCGGCTTCGACGACAAATTTGTGTTGGTGGGTTTCTACTACGAAACAGAGGAATGGCAGGGAGTGGTCAGCCTGCGATTGCGGCCGTGGGTTCCCAAGCCGAACACGCTGGCAATTGAGATCGCGTCGATCCGGGCCGGGTTGGTGCCAATTCCACTCGACAGCGTACTGGAGGAACTTTCGAGTCAAATCGAGACCGATGGTTGGCGAGCGGAGTGGACACAACTCGAAGACAATGACGTTCTCCTCGTCCACTTCGACAGCGGCGACAAAGACCAGCCGGTGCTGGAGACGGTGCAGGTTGACGGCGAAACGGTACGGATTTCCGGCAGCCGCGGGCAGCGTCCCAAACAGCAAAACGAAGGGGCGTCACCGGATTCCGAATCGACGTTCAACATCTCTCGCGTAAGCGCTCAATCGGTCGTGAAGTAGAATCTGGCGAGAGCATCGTCGCCCGACAGTTCGATTGTTGCGACGCCCTTGAGTTTCGCGCCGTCGAGACGCAGTCTGATTTGATCGCTGTTTTCTTCAAGCAACGCGAAGTCGCCGGCGTCCCACCGCCGCACTTCTCCCCGCCCGCCGCTCACCGGCCCCTCGTAATCGAGATAGGCTCGGCGATGGTCGGCCAGCGGTTCGGCGATGACATCTTCGTCGGCATCGGGCGGGCGCGCGAGTCGCCACGTGCGCAGCGCGTCGCCATTGTCCAACATCAAATCCCAATGTAAAACGGGATGATCGTGCGTCAAAACAACAAATCGCGGCATCGGTGAATCAATCGCAATCGATTACAGCTGAGATGCAACACATTGCAGTCGCGTTGAGACGCTACGATGCGTTGCATCTCAGCTAAACTGGTATAGTGTTTGCACGGACCGTACCATACTGCTTCCACAAATTCCTTCCATACACGTATTCGAGCCATCTAAAATGACTCCCCGCGAAGTTCTTGCCCTTTGCCGCGAACGCGAAATCCGTGCCGTCGATTTGCGGTTTATGGATTTTCCCGGCACGCAGAAGCATTTCACCATTCCTTGCAAAGAGCTGTCGGAACAGACATTTGAGGAGGGATTCGGCTTCGACGCTTCGAGCATGTACGGTTGGCAGACAATTAACGAGAGCGACATGCTGGTCGTACCCGTCGCCGATACCGCCGTCGTCGATCCGTTCATGCAACAGACGTTGGCAATCACCTGTAACATTCAGGACCCGATTACGCGGGAGGACTATGCCAAAGATCCGCGCAACGTTGCACGCAAAGCAGAAGCCTACATGCAATCGACGGCGATTGCCGACGTCGCAAATTTCGGCCCCGAGGCAGAATTCTTCGTGTTCGACAACGTCCGCTTCGACCAGAACGAGCGCGAGTCGTACTTTCATATCGAAAGTGCCGAAGGCCAGTGGAGCCGTGGGCGAAAATCGAGACGCCGTGACGAAAACGGTCCGTCGAATGCCGGCTACAAAATCCGCGATAAGGAAGGCTATTTCTCCCTCCCTCCGGCCGACACCCTGCAGGACTTGCGAACCGAAATGATGCTGACTTTGATGGAGTGCGGCGTCGATGTCGAGGCACAACATCACGAAACGGCCAGCGGCGGGCAATGTGAAATCGACATGAAATACGGGCCGTTGCTCAAGACGGCCGATAATCTGCTGCGTTACAAATATGTGGTTAAAAACGTTGCTGCCCGGCACGGCAAGACGGCGACGTTTATGCCCAAACCGATCTGGAACGACAACGGCAGCGGCATGCATTTGCATCTGTCGTTGTGGAAAGATGAAAAGCCGCTGTTCGCCGGCTCGGGTTACGGCGGGCTAAGCGACACGGCCGTCTATGCAATGGGTGGCATCTTGAAGCACGCCCGCGCTCTGCTCGCCTTTTGTTGCCCGACGACCAACAGCTACAAGCGGCTGATCCCCGGTTTCGATGCCCCCGTTAATCTGACTTACAGCTACCGCAATCGATCGGCGGCAATTCGCATTCCCGTGCATAGCCCACGTCCCGACACCAAACGGTTTGAGTTCCGTTGTCCCGATTCGTCATCGAACCCGTACCTGGCGATGTCGGCCGTGCTGATGGCCGCGCTGGATGGGATTCAAAACAAAACGAATCCCGGTCAGCCACTCGACAAGGATATTTACGATCTCGAAGCGGACGAAATGGACGACGTCGCCCGCACCCCCATTTCGCTGGAAGAGTCGCTGCAAGCGCTGCGCGACGATCACGACTTTTTGTTGCGGGGCGACGTCTTCACCGAAGATGTGATCGACACCTGGATCTGGTACAAGCAAACCAAAGAAGTCGCAGCCCTCCGCGAACGCCCACATCCGTTTGAATTCGCGATGTATTACGACATTTGAGCGAGATGAGGTGATAGCGCAAATTCTTGCGACATTCGTTATGATCCGCCCGGTCAAACGGAGAGACTCGATCATCCCACCGCATGCCGAAGGAGTTGCTAATGTCCCGCGTGCTGATTGCGTCGTGTTGGATGCTGATTCCGTTGGGGTTGTGTTCGTGTGTGGATGATACCGATGTGCGGCCAGCTCCTGCTCCGATCGTCAAACCGACGAATGCCGTTTCCAACGTCGAACCATTACCGGTGAAACAAGAGGTCGTTGAACCGGTGGCCGAAAACAACGAACAAAAGCCAATAATCGAACCTGAATCCGCCCCCAGTTCCGGCAATCCCCTCATCGATTTCTTTCGCTCTGTCGATCGTGGTGTGAAGTCAACGACGGAAAACAGCGGCGGGCCGGAACCGATCGAACCGGAAGGTGCCAACAACTGACGAGCGCCGGCGCGGAGATACGGTGTTCGCAACGCAAATTCTATGAAAGAAATGACATATCGATGGCAGAAATCAGCATCAAAACACGCGACAACGGCCCGTTCCTCGTCACCGGGCCGATTTCGTTGACCGATCAGGAAGGCAATGAGTTCGATTTGGGCGGGAAAGAGACGATTGCTCTTTGCCGCTGTGGTGCATCGAAAAACCGACCGTTCTGCGACGGCGCACACAACCAGTGTGGATTTAGCTCGGCCGAACGCGCCTCGGGAGAATAGAAACCGCGCGCGATTCTTCCCCAGCTGCGATGCACCGCATCGCTGACGTCTGGACTCGTTGAGCCTCAATTGCTTGTTACGCCCCTCGGACGTCCTCTGCGCAACCATCTGACGTTGACAGGTTTCTGGAAAACCGGTATCAGTTCCCGTTCGCTCTGGCGCCGGCGCTGCCGGTCCGTCCTCACGGTTACACGACTCGCGGCAAGGAAGCCATTATCGTGTCGGCGTTTAATACCACCGTTCCAGAGAAAATCTGCCTGGTCATTCCACCCTCCGTCTTCCTGCTGGATGAGCGGGTGTTTACCACGCTCGGCATCCTGAAGGTGGCGGCATCGCTGGAAGTCGCCGGCTGGCCCGTGGAAGTACTCGACCTCTCGGGGTTCACCAACTACGAAGAGATCACGCGGCTACACGTGGCGCAATCCGAAGCGCGGATTTTTGCGCTGACCACCACCACGCCACAAATGCCCGCCACGGCCAACGTCGCTGCTGCGGTTCGCGAAGCACGGCCCGATGCTGCCACAATTATCGGCGGGCCGCATCCAACGCTGATTGCCGCCGCACTGAAGTACGAACAAAAGCAGAACCTGGAAGGCCGCGCGCACAAGGCGTTTCATCAACTCGAAAAGATGTTCGACGTGATTGTGGCCGGCGATGGTGAAGACGCAATCTTCGAAGCAATTGCTGCCGTCGAAACTGATCAGGTTCTGGTCGATGCCGACAGTTCCTCCAGCCCCATGTTCCTGACTAGCAAGCGGCTTGATGAATCGCCTTGGCCGGCCCGACATCTCGTCGATTTGGAAAGTTACAAATACGAGATCGAAGGCTACCGTGCAACAAGTTTGATCGCGCAACTGGGGTGCCCGTTTAATTGCGGATTCTGTGGTGGCAGACAATCGCCCATGCTGCGGCGAATTCGCACGCGAACATCGAAAAACATCATCGACGAACTGGAATTCCTGCATCTCACCTACGGCTACCGTGGGTTCATGTTTTACGACGACGAACTGAACGTAAACAAAGACATCGTGCAGTTGATGGACGGCATCTGCGATCTGCAGGACAAGTTGGGAACCGATTTCCGCCTGCGTGGCTTTGTCAAAGCCGAACTGTTTACCGCCGAACAGGCCGAGGTGATGTACCGTGCCGGCTTCCGCCAGTTGCTCACCGGATTCGAGTCTGGTTCGCCGCGGATTCTGGAGAACATCAACAAGAAAGCCACCCGCGACGACAACTCGCGGGCGGTGGAATTTGCCAAGTCGGTGGGGATGAAGGTCAAAGCGTTGATGTCGCTGGGCCACCCCGGTGAATCACACCAAACGGTTGAAGACACAAAGAACTGGTTGCTCGAAGCTGAGCCGGACGATTTCGACTGCACAATTATCACCACGTATCCCGGTTCGCCCTACTACGACCACGCCCTGGAAACCAAGCCGGGAATTTGGACGTACGAATACAAGAAAACCGGCGATCGGCTGCACGCCTACGAGTTGGATTACAATGTGACCGCCGATTATTACAAAGGCGATCCCGACGGTGGTTACAAGGCGTACGTTTTCAGCGACCATATTTCCTCGGAAGAATTGGTCGCCGCCCGCGATGCACTGGAAAAGGAAGTGCGGGAAAAACTCAACATCCCGTTCAATCCCTCGGCCGCATCGGTCAATTACGAGCACTCGATGGGCCAAATGGGACCACTACCGGCGAATATTCTCCGGGCATCAGTCCCCGAGCAAACACAACGAAAAGCGGCATAATTCGCCCACATCGCTTGCGGTTTAGCGCCCCCTCAATAAGTTGTACATCATGCACGACTCAATTGAGCGCCGATCGGGCAATTGTGATTCGACACGCATTGGTGTCAAACGCTGCATTTGGATACTGTCGTTGGCGACCTTTGGGGTAACGGCGCTATCGATTTGGGGTGTAGCAGATCGGGCTCAGCGGCAGCGAGCGGCAATAAGCCAGTTTGAGCGGCTTGGCGGTATAGTCGAAACCTCCCCAGTTGGACCCAATTGGATTCGTCGCCTTCTTGGCCCCCAGCAAATGCGAGGCTACGATCGAGTGACTTCGGTTTTTTCGTATGACCCCTACCGACGAATTGGCGTTGAGGGACCGATTGAACGCCTAAAGCAATCCAATGGTTATGGCGAACGAGTCGTAGATCCTGAACCGCGGGGTCGAATACATGACGAGCACATCAAAAAATTCCCGAATCTTACACACCTTCGTCATGTGGGTCTCGGCTACAGTCACATCACAGACGAATCAGTGGCGGACGTTTGTGCCGGAAGTCATTTGGAATATCTGGGTTTAAGTTTCAATGCCATCACCGACGAGACGATTGTGCACATCAGCCGCCACCCAGGCCTCCAGCACCTGACAATTATCGACACTGCAATTTCCGATAACGGGACACGTCGGCTTCGGAAAGCGCTTCGAAGCTGCAGGGTCATTCGCTAGGTCTGACCGTCGAATTCGCCCCGATTTTCCCATTTCCAAGGAAATTCCGGAAAATCCCGCGAACCTTTCAGCCGCCGTTCGCGTCTTCCCTGCGACGGGGGAGTGTAGACCGCCTCATCAGCGTTTCTCATTGTCCCGCACCGAAAGATCCGATATTCTGAAGTGGACGGCTGCGGCAGGGCCGTCGAATGAATCGAAAACGCTGCCATTTTCGCTTTCTCGTGCTTTCGCCTCTTCTGCATTCTGCAGTTTTTCTGCAGTGGTGCAGCGACAGAGGCACCGGAGTTCATGCGATGTATATCAATAATGCCAACGTCATTACGGTCGCCCCAATCCAGATCGGTCTCCCGGTCGGTATCGTGGGTGGAACTGTTGCCGGCGCGCATCGCATTCTCCTGGCGAAGCACTCTCATCTGGCAATGGCGAAACGCGCCACCGACCCCGCAATGCGCGGACTCTCATGCGTTCTATCAGAGGGAATAAAACCCTCCGATCGGTTCGCGAGTTGTCCGGCGATGTTCCAACAATCGGCAAGAACCGATTGCAGGACGTTGCGACGAGATCGGATGTTGGCGCGTCCGGCGGGAGAACCGACGGTCACAAGTTGGTCTGCGTTACTGAACTGAATCAGTACCAGCTGACAAAAACTGTTCCTGTAACAGTGTGACCGACGATCGACCGGCAGGTGTGTTCCTGTAGCTGGCAATTGCTGCCAACTGCGCATTCCATTGCCTTCTGGTCGTTTGTAGATTCTCCCAGCGATTTGATGCTGCTGCTTGCAGTTCATCAGATTGGCCCAAGCGGATGTTGACCGGCTCGTAGTGACCGCATTCATGTGGCTGAGTCCCAATGAAACGGATCACTGCAAACCTGAAACGGCAAACCAGACAAGAGTTGAAGGCAAAGTGATGAACGATCAGCGATTAATCCAATTGATTCGAGAAGCACAGGATGGCAGCCGCGAGGCATTCGGTTCGCTCGTTGAGCGGTTCGAGCCGGTCGTGTTCGCGATCGTTTTGCGCCGATTGCGTAACCGATCGGAAGCGCACGAAGTGACGCAGGAAGTCTTCCTGCAGGCAATGCGGAAGTTGCCTCAACTGCGCGAGCCGGAACGGTTCGCCGGTTGGTTGCGACAGATCGCCGTGCGGATGTCGATCAATCGGGCGGTTCGCCGACCGAACGAGACGGTTCTCAACCCGCAGACCTTTTCGACAGTGGAGTCGGCTCCGGCCAGCCCATTGGAGAATCTGTTGCAGGCCGAACAGGCCGGCCGCGTTCGTGGGGGCCTGGAACGGTTGCGCGAACTCGATCGTCGGACGCTGATCGCCTTCTACTTTGAAGGACATTCGCTGAAGCAGATGAGCGACGAGTTCGACAGCCCAATCGGAACAATCAAGCGACGACTGCACACCGCCCGCAATCGGCTGCGGGAGGAGTTGTCGGACTTGCAGCCGGCGTAAGAACCGCGCCGATTGTTGACTGACGCTGATTGTTGACTGACAGTGTGACGGGGTGGGGAGGTCGCGAATGACGTGACCATCCCCACCCCGTCCTCTTTTTGCGCCGGTCACCCGGAAAAGGCCCGACTGTGCCAGAGAGGAGCCGTCGCGCGCCGGACAAATTGCAAAATCCGAACTGTCGGAGGTCAATACAGCAAAAGAGGGGGAATCCGGCCACATAAATGGTGCGGAGAGTCGCCAGACTCAATACGATAAGCTGTGACGGAATGCTCGTTTTTCCCGATTTCGCGTGTCTCTCAGGCTCTCAGACCGGAGATTGTAACATGATGAAACTGGCATTGGCTCTAACAGTCGTCATCTGGCCAATCGTGACATCGACGTCGGCCGGCGAGGTCCCACCCAAAACCCGCAAGCCGATTGAATTGACGCGCTGTCGGATCAAGTTGATCGACAAGGTGACACTGGCCAGTGATCGCCCTGGAATCCTGAGATTCGTCGAACCGAAGGAAGGCGATTCGGTCAAGCGAGACCAGCCAGTGGCCGGCCTGCTGGACGATGTGCCGCGCGCCAAACTCAGCCGTGCCACGAAAGAGGCGGAAAACGACATCGAAATCCGATTCTCAACAAAGGCTGCCGAAGTTGCGAAGAACGAGTTGGAGCAGGCGATTCTCGTCAACCAGGACGTTGCCGACACGATTCCCGGCATTGAAATCATCCGATTGCGGCTGGCCAAGGAAAAGAGCGTGCTGCAGATTGAACAAGCCGAACACTCGCTGGAAATTAACAAATTGGCTGTCAAAGAGGCGAGCGCCGAGTTGAGAACGTATGAGATCCCTGCCCCATTCAGCGGGACCGTGACGCGCGTATTCAAGAAAAAAGGGGAAGCCGTACGACAAGGCGACCCGATTATGGAGGTCGTCAACACCGAGCGGCTTCGCGCAGAAGGTTACGTCGAAATCTCAGATATCTGGAGTGTGCAGGTCGGTGACAGCGTGGAGGTTTATCTCGATATTCCTGACGTCGATTTGCCGGTTGAGAAAGAGAAATTCACCGGTCGGATTGTGTTCATCGATGTCGAGGTGGAACCGGTCAGGCGGCGAGTGAAGGTTTGGGCCGACCTCGTCAATCGCGGCGGAATGCTGCGGGCGGGACTGACGGCGAACATGAAAATCCTGCCCACTGAACCGAAGCCGGCCGCTCTGACAACGACGGAACCGAAATCCGAAGATTAATCGTCCGTTGGATCATGGCCTCGGCGTTTTTCTCTGATCCTAGTCACGAGAACCCCATTGCACACTACTGTGCATGCGATTCGGTTCAAGTTGCCTATTCCTGCCCGCCGATACGCAATGATGCATGATGTAACGATTGTGCGTCTTGCACGGATTATGCAGCCAGACGAATTCTTGAAGCAAATTTCGTCTGAAGCTGGGGGGAATTGCAGTCTGGGCTAAGTGGGGTTCCAGCGTGTTTCAATCGGATATCAAAATGCGTCGGTTGTTCCTGCCGGTCCTCGCGGCATTCCTGCTCGCGAGTTGTCGGGGGATCGACAAACCGCTGAAGTACTTCGGCGACTCGGAGTTGAATTACTACAAGGATGTCGCCACCCAAGTTGATTTCCCGGTTTTGGCCGAAGAATGTGAGTCGGATGCGCTAACTTACGAACCGCCTCGTCGCATTCGGCATCCGCGCAAAGACGACTTATGGGATCTCACGCTGCAGGATGTCATTCATCTCGCCATGTCCAATAGCCATATTCTGCGCACCCGGGGGCAGTTCCTCTCGAGTACCAACCCACTGCTGACCAACCCGAATCAAATCTCTTCGGTGTACGATCCGGCCATTCAGGAATCGGAAGTGCTGTTCGGGGTGCGGGGTGTCGAAGCCGCACTCTCCGACTTCGATACGCGGTTCACGACAACAATGCTGTGGGGCCGAGACGAACTCGCGCAGAACAACCGTATTCTCTCCGGCGGGATTCCTCCAGGAGGGTCTTTAACCGAAGAATCGGGCAATTTTACGTCTCGGCTGGAAAAGAACTTTGCAACCGGTGGAATCTTTGCGGTCAATCACAATTGGAATTATTCCGGCAACAACGTGCCGACGCGGCAATTCCAATCGGTATTTACGGGGCTGTTGCAGGTCGAGTATCGCCAACCGTTACTCGCAGGAGCGGGCGTCGAGTATAGCCGCATCGCCGGACACCCCGGTCGCAATTTGCAGGGAGTGACTGGAGTGAACCAGGGTGTGTTGATTGCGCGGATTGGCCTACCCCCGATCTTTGTACCACCCTCAGTGAGAGAATCGGGGTTCAGGTAACACGTTCTGTTCAACAGGGCGCAGCGTAGCGAAGACCTGTTGAACAGAACG
>JABISG010000097.1 GCA_018699955.1 Planctomycetaceae bacterium
ACGTCAGCACGACGCAACTTGGCAATGATCTGGTCCACCGTGTGTCGGTTCTGTTTCATCTCAAAGAATCCTTTCCGGGTGTTCAGCCCGGTCAAGATTCTCTCACTCGCTGTGGATCAATTAAAGGGGGGAAGGCCAGTTGCCGCTCAGGCTCGGTCCAAGTTCCGGGGCGAGCGGCCCCGACCGCAGTAATGCATCGACACGCTGTCGATACAGTTCTCCGCCTTTTGTTGCGAGCTGGCTGGCAGTGCTGAGTCGTTTGGAATAATCGAGCAATTGCAGAAGAAGATATTCTTTCACCGGGTCGGGGCATTTCAATTTCAAAACATAATCGATCGCGGACTGCGGGATAACACCCTGCACGGTGACCGAGATGCTGGTCGCCTTCGTCTGGTATCGGCCCTTTGTCGATACCTTGAGAGCTTCGACTTTCAGAGTCTGTCCGCGTTGCGTTGCGTTGACCACTTTGGACAGGTCCTCAAACGTTGAAATGAAATCCCCGTTGACGGTTTTGATCACGTCGTTCGTGCGCAATCCCGCTGTGTATGCCGGCGAGCCATAGGCGACGATTGTGAGGTAGAACCCCGTTTCCGTTCTCAATCCGGCTCTCTTCAATCCCGACCTGTCCCTTTTCGTCTTTGTCGATAAATCGACGCCGACCGCGCCAAACCAACGCTCCTCAAATTGCTTCGCCTGAGTTGGACTGAATGCCTCGGGGACGGTTTTGAACGTACCGGCAAAACTTTTGGCCGTCGGCGACGAAGTTGGTGGACGGAACGAAGAAAGCGCGACCAGTTCGCTGAACTTCGCGGCTGCGATAGCATCCCGAAGATCAACGGCCGAAATCACAACGTTCCGACTCTGTTCGGCCCTGTCCATCCAGGCACTTACGCCGATGACCAGACCCTCTCGGGAGACAAGCGGCCCCCCGCTGGTTTCGGGCGAAATTTCTGCCGTCGTCTGTATCCAGGTTCCCTCTTTTGCCAACCCGATTTCCGCCAACTCCGACTCCGCCAGGATCGCTTCGACGATTCCCTCAGACGGGGTGATGGCACTTCCCTTCGGCAATCCAAGGGTGGCAGCAAATTCCCCCTGCTTGGGAAACACATTGGTCAGCGGGGCGACTTCCAACCGGCCGAACGGTTTGGCAAGTTGAAGAATGGCGATGTCCTTGTCGGGCGAAAGGAGTCGAAATCCTTCGATCTCCTTTGTTGTCCCGTCTGCAAAAGTCGCCCGCGCCTTGCGCGCTCCCTTCACAATGTGGTGATTTGTCACGATCAATCCGCTGGCATCAACCACAAAACCACTGCCCGACCTGCTCCCAACTGCCAAATCCACGTTGATGCGAACGATGGACGGTTCCAGCGATTTCACGAGAGCTGTCAGATCGGAAGGGCTAACCACCGTGGACGGAGTTTGTCGAGATTCTTGCGGCGACTTCCCGTTGTCGGCGACTTGTTGCTTCGGCTGTTGGTCCTTGTTTGTTCCGGCTGGTTCACGCCGTATTTCTTCGGAATCCGACGCATCGACCACCTTGGCGGAGTCGGCACCAGGCTTGCCGTCCGATTGCCCCATTTGACTCAACACGATGCCTACGACCAACAGGAGAACCACTCCGCCGGCAACCGACGCCATACCGACGGGCGATTTTACCCACTCGACGATTCGCGCTGGCTGCGATTGCGAATCGCTATCAACTGCGATGAACATCTCACTGACGTCGCCGGGCCTGACTTCCGGCAGTGTCTGGCGGTGGTCTGGCCGACTCTCTTGCAGCGTTCTCTGCGGTGCGGCTGCGCCCCTTCGCTCTTGCACCGTTCTTTGTGGTGCACCAGGGGCGGTTTCTTTCATGGTCGGCATTTGCGGTCTTGTGGCAGCCGCCGTCGATCGTCGCTGGTCCGGGGTCGGCACTTGAGCCGCCACGCTTGTGTGGCGTGCTGCCGGTTCACTTCGGATTGCAACCGAGACCGCTTCGGCGAATGCGCGGCAATCGGGATAGCGATGTTCCGGATTTTTCGCCAGTGCGCGTTCCACAGCCTGCGCGAGAGCCGCCGAGATCGACGGTTGCAATTCGTAAAGCGGCGGCGGGTTGGTTTGTGCCAACTTGACAGCAACGGTTGCCATCGTGTCGCCCTGAAACGGCGGCCGATTCGCCAGCATTTCATACACGGCCACTGCCAGCGCGTATTGGTCGGCGCGTCCGTCGTAATCCTCGTTGTAGAGGTCGGGCATCAGCATTTCCGGCGCCATGTACTCCGCCGTGCCAATCGCCATGCCGGTCCCGGTCAACCCTTTTTCTTCGGAGTCTTCACCGGCTGCAAGCACCTTGGCAATGCCGAAGTCGCCAAGACAAGCGCGGCCCGATTCGTCGATGAAAATGTTGGCCGGCTTAATGTCGCGATGGACCAAACCGCGCGCGTGCATGAAATCGAGCGCGTCGGCAATGTCGCCCAACCATTCGAGAATCGATGCCGGCGCGCAAGGATATTCCCAGTCTTCCAAGCTTCCGCCCGACAAATATTGCATGACGGCAAAAGGCAGGCCGTTGTACATGCCCACGTCCATCACCGTCACAATGTGGGCGTGCGACAACTTGACGAGGGAGCGAATCTCATGGCGAAAGCGGCTGGCAAAATCCGCGTCCTTCATCATCGTCGGGTGCGGAATCTTGATGACAACTTCGGCACCCAACTTAAGGTCGTTCGCCTTGTAAACGCTCCCCATCCCCCCTTCGCCGAGCTTGTCGGTGACGAGGTACCGATCGGTCAGCGTCTCGCCGATCACACTGTGGGGGTCCGCGGCAGGCATTGTGACTCCAATAAAAAAAGACGTGTACCGCACAGACGGATAGGATAAGACTTTCTGTTCCGAAAGGCAAAGGATTTTTTGGAACGGTGATCACGTTTCATCCCGCCGAAGTGAAACACTCTGGAACAAGAATACACAATCCACCTGACTCTCAAGACAGTCGCTACCGGGCTATACTTGTTGGTGGGGGGGGCGTCGTCATAATGGTGACCGTTGCGAACCTGGAGCCGATCCAGACTCAAGCCATCTGGGAAGTATCGGCCAGGGTCACTCTGTGTTGTTTTTAGTAGAGGTAATCCATGAGCATACCAGTAGTGTGCAACGACTGCGGAGAATTCCAAAACGCCAGCGACGCTGGCTGGATTTGCGGCAGATGGGTTGTCGCAGTGGCGACCGTGTACTCCTTTCTGCTGGTGGGTTGTGAAAATTTTGACGGAAACAGTCAACCAGCCGGAGATTCCAAATCGCAGGACAAGCAAGAGGTTTCCGACGCCTCCGTTGCAGACTCATCCGATGCAACTTCAGCGACAGAATCCAATACTCTGGGTCTGTCACCGGCGCCGACCACCGGAGCAGCGGAAGGCGATTCGGACAACGTCCCGTCCCAGCCGCTCTCCGAAGAGGTGGTCTTCCGCGCTGAAATTGAATCTCTCAGCGGAGCGAAGTCCATCGTGGAGTCCTTGCTGGAGTCTGCAAACAAGGCGGATTCTGCAAGTGAAATCAGAGGACAACTGAAATCGAGTATGGAGTCAATCAGCGAATTGTTGGCTACATTGGGTGAATTGAAGGATAGTGTGAACCCGATGGGTGATGCAGTAAACAATCCAAGCAGTTCGCTCATCCAGGCAGAGCCGAAACCAACCGGAGTCGCAAACGCATACACCATACGAACTATTCAGGAAACAATGCGCGCACTTATTGGCCTGAAATCCATCCTTGCGAGCCTGGACAAGTTTGTTTATCGCGACGAGGACTTTGAGGTTCTGCGAGATGAACTTGAAGAAATGAAACTCTTCATGGAGACTTTCAAATCACATGCGGATGTGCGGCTAACTCCGAGGTATTTAGGCTCCAAACGAAACATGCGGCGGAGGCTCGCGGACAGACGTACGGAGAGTAGAGCGAAGTCAATAACTCTCCGAGCAGCCCGTCTCAAAGATTCATTGCCGATTCCAAAACAGCCCTTGTTTACTGGTGAATTGAAACCCGGATTGCACGTTCGAGAATTGGACGGTGTCTTACGGGTGCGTGTTGTTGGAACGCCGCTGGCCGGGCACCGGATCGTTGTCGTCCACGTCGCCGACGGCGTACTGCAACCAGAGGACGTCGCCCGTATGCCGAAGGGCAACCCAGATGCCGCCATCGCGGAACTTCGGCAGTATGCATCGAAGAC
>JABISG010000075.1 GCA_018699955.1 Planctomycetaceae bacterium
ACGCCAGTGGCACCCCAAGCATCAAACGAAATGTGACGCGGCACTACAATCCAAACGACTCCCGCAAAATGTTGGGGGCCGTTTTCCCGAAGTGAAACACGCGGCCGGTATCGATATTTTGAAAGACGACTTCGGCCGGACTGAACAGGTGCGGGTCGATCGCGTAGAAGTCGCGCCCGGCTGCTTCGAAAATGTCGAGGAACGGTTTGCCGTAGGACTCGGAAGCGACCGCCGGCACTTTCGGGCCGATGTCTGCAAGCGAATCGTCGTCGCCGCGCACCATCAATGTCACGCGGCCGCCGTAGAGAATGGCATCGTTCGTGCGGCCGATGCTCGACAGATCGTCGGCGGCGACCGGAGACAGCGGCGCACTGCCGCAACCACTGACGATTCGTGTGACATCAAAACCCAGCTCGAACAGTTTGTGCAAACACGTTTCGACCGACCTTGCCACCACCTGCAAGTTACCCGCCTGGCTGGATGTCGGGGCGATGGCCAATGTGGTTCGCTTGGGCGGCACTCCGGTCCTCTCAGCGATGTACTCGAACACGGCCGCGTCGGGAATCGCGCTGCCTTCCAACACGCCGAGGCACGTTTCGGGTTGCTCGGAGTAAGAGAGTTTGTCGAACAGGTCTTCCTTCGCCGCTGCGGCCCGTATGGGGCCGGAACCCATTGCAAAGAACTTGTCCACGCTGATTTGCCAGCCCGCGTATTGGCTGAACAGGCAGGCCGCGTGCGGATGGTCGGTTTCGACGAAGACGTGCGGCCAGCCAATGCCATCGATGTTGCCCGGCACTATCGACACGTCGCCCATTCCTGACATGCAAAGTCGCGCGAGTTCCTTGCCCGCTGCCAAGCCGCCGGCTGCAGCGATTCCGAAATCGAGTACGCGGCCACCACCCGCAATCCGGCTAACATCGACACGCAATTTCGCCGCGTTCGCGATGACAGTGTCCGCGATTTCGTCCGCGGCTTGATTCAACGTCAACGTCAGTGTCATGTATCTGTCTTTTCAGAGGCGAGCGTTGGGCGTGAGCCCAATGATTGGGTTTGGGGTGACTTAGCGTTGGTGGGTGATCGTCAAAGACAACCGGCATAAAGCCGGCTGCTCGCCGATTTTCGCAGCGACTCGCGGAGTTTTACAGCGACCAGCCGTCTGCCAATGTTTTTCCTTTGGGGACGACGATCACGCCGTCGCGAATGACGACATCGCCGTGGTCCGCATCCTGCGACGTGTCGGTATCGATTCGCACGTTCTGGCCGATGCGGCAGTTCTTGTCGATGATCGCTCCGTCGATCACAGTACCCGCACCAATGCCGACGTTTGGCCGTCCTTGGGTACGATTCTCGGCCAATTGATCGGGCCGCTCGTAGTAGTCGTTGCCCATCAGGACCGAATTGCGAATCGTCACGTTTTCTCCGATGTGACAACGGAGTCCAATGACGCTGTTTTCGATGACCGTACCCGCGCCAATCACGCAGCCATCGGCGACCATGCTGAGAGAGACCCGCGCGTCTTCGACGCGTGTGGGCGGCAGGAATCGCGGACGGCTGTAAACTGGTGCGTCTTCAACAACAAATTCAAACGGCGGTGCCACCCCGGCCAACGCGATGTTCGCATCATAAAATGCTTTGATTGTCCCGATGTCTTCCCAGTAGCCGTCGAACAATTGCACCTGCACTTTGCGGGTATCGATTGCCATCGGAAAGATCTCGCGGCCGAAATCTTCAGCATCGTTTTCCCGCAGCATTTCGACCAGCGTATCGCGATTGAACAGGTAAATGCCCATGCTCGCCAGGCAATCGCGACCGTTGCTTTGAATGCCCTGGGCGTCGATCCAGGCAGGGTCGGTTCGCACTTCGGCGAGTTCTTCTTCCGTTTGCGGTTTTTCCTTGAAGCCGACAACGCGGCCGGTATCGTCCAACTGCATAATGCCGAACGACGAAGCCGCCTGCGAGTGCATGGGGACGCCGCCAATTGTCACGTCGGCATCCGCTTCCTGATGCGTGCGGAGCATCTCTTGAAAGTCCATCCGGTACAACTGATCGCCGGAAAGAATCAGCACGTAATCGACGCCGTACTGCTCGACGTATCGAAGTTGCTTACGGACGGCGTCGGCAGTTCCCTGATACCAGTCCGTGCTTTCTATCGTCTGTTCGGCGGCGAGAATCCCCGCGAAGCCGCCATCGAAATGGTCGAACTGATAGGTTTGCCGAATGTGGCGATGCAAACTGACCGAGTTGAACTGCGTGAGCAGAAAGATGCGGTTGATGCCACTGTTCAGGCAGTTCGAAATCGGGATGTCGATCAACCGGTATTTGCCGGCGAGCGGAACAGCCGGTTTGGAACGGAACTGCGTCAGCGGGTTCAGTCGGGTTCCCTTGCCGCCGCCGAGAACGAAGCAGACGAGATTGCGCATGATATGCACCGAGTTGTGGTCAATCGAGTTGAGCTCGCAAAACAAACGAGCGGCCTAACGGTCAACCTACCGCGGCGATTTGCAAGGTGCAATCGTGGACTTCATGTTACTTCAGAGCTTCACAATCTGTTGGCTGCGAATTCCGAACAATCGGCACGATTCGAGCAGTTGATCGATTGACTAGTTGGGTGCCACTGGCGTGTCGCCAGTGGCACCCCAATTGGTGGAATCCGTCAACGGAAGGTCGATTGAAGCTAATACTCGTTGGCTCCGCCTTCTTCGCTTTCGAGGCTGTCGAAGTCGGATTTGTGAATCTTGCGGATGACGCGGTCTTCGACTTCTTTGCGCAAGCGAGCGATGGCTTCATCAACCGGCATGTGGCCGAGATCACCGTCGATGCGGTCACGCAGGGCAACGGCTTTGTTCTCCGATTCCTTCGGCCCGACGACCATCATGTAGGGAATCAGATCGAGTTGGGCGTCGCGAATCTTGGCGTTCACTTTGGCGCTTTGCACGTCGGTTGTCACACGGAAACCGGCTGCTCGCACCTGCTGTTCGACCTCAAGGGCATAATCGTTCGATTTGTCGCTGACCGGCAGGATGCGGATTTGTTCGGGTGCGAGCCACAACGGAAACGCGGCGGCGAAATGCTCGATGAGCATGCCGATAAACCGCTCCATCGAACCGAACGGTGCGCGGTGAATCATCACCGGGCGATGCGGTTTGTTGTCGGTGCCAATGTACTCCAACTCAAATCGCTCCGGCAGATTGTAGTCCAACTGCACCGTACCCAATTGCCATTCGCGGCCCAGACAATCGCGGACCATGAAGTCGGCCTTCGGTCCGTAAAACGCGGCCTCACCTTCTTTCGGCGTGTAATCGAGGCCCGATTCTTCCAGGACGCGCCGGAGTGCCGATTCGGCCTGTTGCCAGTTTTCGTCGCTGCCGACGTATTTGTCGCTGTTCGGATCGCGGAGCGACAACTGCACGCGGTAGTCGTCCAGGCCGACGCTCTTGAGTACGAATTGCGTCAACTCCAGCGTTGCGCGGAATTCCTGTTCGACTTGATCGGGAGTGCAGAACAAGTGGGCGTCGTCTTGTGTGAGACAACGGACTCGCAGCAGGCCGTTCAGTTCGCCCGACTGTTCGTGCCGATAGACGGTGCCGAACTCCGCCAACCGCACGGGCAAATCGCGGTAACTGCGCGGGCGGGCCTTGTACATCTGCACGTGATGCGGGCAGTTCATCGGCTTGAGCAGATACCGTTCCTGCTGGTGCTCCCACTTTTTCAGCACGGCAATCCGCGTTTCCGCCGGTTCACTCGGCTTGTAACCGTCGAGATCACATCCCAGAAGCTTTGCCGTGCCGATGAGTTGCTGCTCATCGTCCGCTGACAGTTCATCCGCCTCGATGCGGCGAATCCAGGCATCGACCATTTGACCGGCGTCGTGGCCGAACAGCGGGGGGAATTGTGATTCACGATAGTAAGGAAAGTGTCCGCTGGTCTCGTACAATTCCACCCGGCCGATATGCGGCGAATAGACCGGTTCGTAGCCGCGGTTGAGCAATTCGCGTTTGATGAAGTCTTCCAACAGAGCGCGAACCGTCGCTCCTTTGGGCAGCCACAACACCAACCCGGAACCGACATCTGGAGTGATTTCGAACAGGTCGTGCTGTTTGCCCAGCACGCGATGATCGCGGCGCTTCGCTTCCTCAATCTGTTGCAAATACCCCTTCAAGTCTTTCTTGCTGAACCAGGCGGTGCCGTACAATCGCTGCAAACTCTTGTTGTCGGCGTTGCCCTTCCAGTACGAGCCGGCAACCGACAGTAGCTTGAAAGCCTTGATGCGACCGGCATGGGGAATGTGCGGGCCGCGACAGAGATCGACGAATTCGCCCTGCCGATAAAAGCTGACGCTCGATTCGTCGGCCAATCCGGTATCGACATGTTCGACTTTCAGTTCCTGCTGCAAATCGTCCAACATTTTGCGGGCTTCGTCGCGATCGAGCGCAAACCGCTCGAACGGTTCACCCTCTTTGATGATCTTTTTCATCTCCGCTTCGATGCGCGGAAAGTCGTCCTCGCTGATTGTCTGTTCGAGGTCGAAATCGTAATAGAAACCGTGAGACAACGTCGGCCCGAATGCCAATCCCGTGCCGGGAAACAACCGCATCACAGCCCGCGCCATCACATGCGCACAGGAATGCCGCAGCACGCCCAATGCCTCTGCATCGCGATCTGTGAGCAATCTGAGCCGGATCGGACCATCGCTACTGGATCGGAGTTCCGTCAGGGGCCGGGCCGCATCGACGATTTGGTCATCGACATCAGCAGCGACGACGGCCATCGCCAGCCGTTCGCCAATTCCGCGGGCAACATCGAGCGCGGTCGAGTCGTCGGGGTATTCTTTGAGGGTGCCGTCGGGGAGTTGAATTTCGATCATCGTTGAGTCGTGTTCCATGGATTCTGCGGCTGCGCGATTCGCCGTTACGAATGGCGAATTCGCTAAAAACAACACAGCCGCCAAGCGCCGCCGTTATATCGAAGCGCCTAGTTGCAATGCAACACATTGCCGTCTGCGACTTGTTAAGTCGCAGCTACGATCGCCGACGGGCGATCAAACAGCCGTATCGCATGGCTCCGCTGCGGTAGGCTTCGAGAATTGTGTTGAACCGATCGACGAACATGGTGGTATTCACGCCAAGCAATCGGGCGATGTGCCGCATTCCGGTTTGCTCGACGCGGCGACGGCAGATTTCCCACGTCTGCGTTACGCGGTCGGTCCAGTCCTGATAGTCATCAAACTCTAGACCGGCTTGCTCCATCCAGGTTCGGTAATCCGCTGATGAACCGAGCGATGGACAGAAAAACCCCTCGCAGACATCGTACACCTGTTGTGCGGCCGGCCCATCGGTCACGTCGTCACCCGCCAACCAGGCACAAATCGCGACTCGTCCTCCCGGCCGAAGCCAACCGGCGACCTTCTGAAAAAATGCGGGTTTGTCGAACAGGTGTTCGGTGCATTCAATGCTCCAGACTACATCGAATGCCGCTTCTTCAAACTCCGCCAGCTCGGCATCGACGCAGCGGAACGAGGTGTTGCCCGACGTACCACGACGAAACGACGACCAGCCGGCCCAATGTCGTTGCAATCGGCTGAGAGTGATCCCCGTCACGTTGCAGTTGAGCGTCTTTGCCAAATGAATCGACGATCCGCCCATACCACAACCGACATCAAGGACGGTCGCATTCGGTTGAATGCCGGCCGCAGAGGCGAGTGCTTCGGTCAATTGCAATTGAGCGCGGGCCGGCGACTCCGAGTCGTTCCACAACCCATGATGAATGTGCCGCCCCCACAGCAGACGATAGAACAGCGTCGTCAGGTTGTAATGGTTGCGGATGACGGATTTGCGAACGTCGGGGCAGTCGATCATGTGGGAATGTTTCAACAGGATAAGGCGGGCAGCGCCGCACATGACTATTGTCAGGGCTTCCGTTCAGTCGTGATTGTGTCGCAACGAGCCGTGTCGATCAATTCCGATCGGGAAAATGCGTGGGCGTCGAATTCCTTGCTTGCGCGGCGAGCTGGTTTGCGTAACATGTCTTGCGAAAACTGACGGGGGTTGCTGGAGTGGAACGAGGCCGGTGTGTCCGTGACTCCTTTCACCCCGCGGCGAAGCAATGTCTGATTCGGCAACGACCAACACAGATGCATCTGCGAGCGATGAACGGCATGGCTGGTGGGTGACGATCCGGCCCTGGATTGTGCCGACGTTCGGTTCAACCGGTTGGAAGCAGCGTTTGCGGAAGATTGCGTTGCGTGTCGTTTTCTACTATTCGCTCATCGTCGTGGCTATGGCTGTTTTTCAGCGCGAGTTGATTTACCGGCCGGGACGAGCCGAGCGAATTCGGGCGACTGATTCCTCGCTGCCAACTGGCACCATTCACGATGTGACGGTGACCAGCGACGACGGCGTTGTACTCAACGGTTGGCATATTGTGCCGCCCGGATTGAACTGCACAACGCGGGAAGACTGCGATCGTGAACTGGCAAAGGCGAAATGGCTGGTGCTGTTCTTTCATGGCAACGGCGGTGACCGCCGTGGACGCGATTTCGACAGTTTGAGTTTCACCGAACTCGACTCGCACGTGTTCCTGTTCGATTATCGCGGTTACGGCGACAACAGCGGTGCGCCGAGCGAAGAGGGTTTGGCCATTGATGCGCAGGCCGTCTGGAAATATGCGACCGAACAACGCGGTGTTCCTGCCGAGCGGATTGTTGTCTACGCGGAATCGCTGGGAGGCGGCGTGGCAACGCGGTTGATTGCCGACGTGTGTAAAGCCGGCACGCCGCCGGCCGGGCTGATTCTCGGCGGCACGTTTTCGTCGATGACGGATACGGCCTCGTCACATTACCCCTGGCTGCCAGTCGGGTTGATTTTGCGCGACCGGTTTGAGTCGGACCGATGCGTCGCTTCTATCAATTGTCCCATCCTGCAACTGCACGGCACACACGACGATATCGTCCCACTGAAAGTCGGCCGCAAACTGTTTGCTGCCATTCCCGAACAATCGGCCGACGGAATTCCCAAACAGTTTGTCGAGTTTAAAGACGCTGCGCACAACGATTTCGATGAACAACAATTTCAATCGGCAGTTGGGAGATTCTTCGACAAAATTGCAACGCGCGGTAGGTGAGGCGTCGATTGTCGATGGCACGTCTCAAAGCCCTCGGGTTGCGGCCCGAGGGACCGAATAATTTCCAATTGAGCCGGGCCGCTTGCGGCACGTGTACTCCTACGCGGTACTTGTTACTGTGTGCCATGCTTGGATTCTTGCAGCGGAAGCTGATTTACCATCCCTTTAGGGCAGCGCGAATCGCGATTGCCGACGCCGAATTGCCGGACGGGGCGATTCGCGACATTGTTGTGACGGCTGATGACGGCATCGAATTGCACGGTTGGCATTTCGTGGCGGCAACCACTTCGTCGCAGGAGTCACCAGCCCGCAGCGCAAGCAAGGGTTCGCAACCACCACTGGTGCTCTATTTCCCTGGCAACGCAGCGCATCGAAAATGGCGAGTCGCCGAATGTGACGTGTTGACGTCTGCGGGGGCCGATGTCTTTCTGTTCGACTATCGCGGATTCGGCGACAATGCGGGCAGTCCCAGCGAAGAAGCGATTGCCGCCGATGCGCGGGCCATATGGAACGACGTGGTTGAAAAACAAGGAATTGCGCCGGAGCGAATCGTATTCTATGGCGAATCGATTGGCGGCGCAGTGGCCATTCGGCTTGCTGCCGAATTGCGCGACCAGGGAACATCGCCGGGAGCTGTGATCACGCGATCGACGTTCTCATCACTGGCCGACACCGCCGCCTGCCACTACCCGTGGCTGCCGGTGCGTTGGTTGTTGGTTGAGCACTACGCATCGATTGACCGAATCGGTGCGGTCACTTGCCCCGTATTGATGCTACACGGCGATGTTGATGAGATTGTGCCGTTGCAACAGGGGCGTGAACTCTTCGCAGCAGCTCCAAAACAATCGGCGACTGGTTTCGAGAACCGTTTCATTGAACTGGCCGGTGCAGACCACAACAACGTGCTGACAACGCACAACGCAGAGATGCACGAAGCCGTTCAGCAATTCTTCGCGACGACCGGTCTCGTGCCGTGAGCGTCGAGGGTAATTGGGCGCACCTCTCTTTGTGTCTATAATACTGATGCTGGGTATGCGGTGCCGGCCATGAGACTCGATGTCGGTTCTGCATGGTGACTCAAACGAAAGTAATCTGATGTACTTCAAAGTTAGAGCCGTCGCGGCTCTTGCACTGACTCTGTCAATTGTTGCAGGCGTTTGCCAAGCCGATCCGGGAACGCCGGCGCAACAGTACTCTGCGCTTCTCAAAGAATACCGACCCGTGAGCGCCGGTATGCGGAAGGCCAAGACCGATCTGGAACGCAAGACAGCCGTCGCGCAGATCGGTGCATATGCGCCGAGATTCTTGGAGCTGGCTAAAAAATATTCCAAAGATCCGATTGCTCTGACCGCTCTGAAACAGGCGGTCCAGGCCGTGGGGACTGCAGATTCGGCCGCACAGATCACCTGGGAAACCAATCGCTCGGAATTCCCGGTGAGAGTTCGCGACGATGCGGCCGCAAATACGGTCGCACTTGTGCTACGTGATCGTCTCACGAGTGACAAGATCAACCCGATTCTCGACCGGATGCGGTACGGTTACCGGATGGAATATGCAAAGTGTTTGCGCACCGTTCTGGAGAAGAACCCCCATCGGGACGTCCAGGCGATGGCCTGCCTTTCGTTGGCTCAGTTTCTCAACGACCGCTTGCGGATGCTTCGGCTCACCGAAGATCGCCCGGAATTGGCCAAACAATATGCGGCCGTCTTCGGCAAGAACTACCTGCCGCAACTCCAACGAATCGGGCAAGCCAAACTTGCCGTGCAAGTCGAAACCTTATTCGAGTGGGCCGCCGAAGATTACGGTGACGTGAAGATTCGCGTTGGTACGGTGGGCGAACGGGCCAAGTCGGAGTTGTACAACATCCGTCATCTCTCGGTCGGTAAGGTGGCACCGAATATGGCAGGCAAAGATCAGGACGGCAAGCAGTTCCAGTTGAGCGACTATCGCGGCAAGGTGGTGTTGCTCTATTTCTGGAGCGAATTCTGACTCACCTGACGGACCACATGGTCACACGGGCGGTCGCTCGTTACGAATTTGAAAGACAAGCCGTTCGCCCTCGTCGGCGTTAATTCCTGGCCCCACGAACCGGGTGAACTCAAGAAAGTGATGACCAAAGAGAAGCTCAATTGGCGATCGTTCGACGGCGACGATGCCATCAACCGCCAATGGAATTCCCTCGCCACACCGGCGTTCTACATCGTCGATCACACCGGGACGATTCGGCGCAAGTGGGTGGGAAAGCCGGGCGAGAAGCCCATCGACGCTGCCCTGGAAAAACTGATTCGAGTGGCGGAAGAAGCGGCGTCAACCCGATAAACCGGAAACGCGTCGGCAGCGATTTCACCTTGGGGTGCGCCGTATGAGGACAAATCGTACATCGGCTGGGAACGAGCAGGCTCGAACCCTTCGCCTACAGCCGACTCGATCTGCCACAGCGGATAGAACAGCAATCGGAGCATCCAATGTTTCCGAAACCCGGTATTGGTTCTGGGTGACACGAAGTAGTAATACGTAGTGTTGTAACTTCGGGCAGTCGATATCGCCGGTCGTGAAATCGCAATGAAAGACGTGACGTAGACAAGTAGCACAGCAGAAAGACCGACGATCAATATCCGCTGTTTCCGCGTCATGTGGAAGCACCCTCAAGCGGCGTTTTCGTCCTGCGGGTCTTCCTCAACGGTTGTGTCGGGCAAGGGGTCGTTCAGGCCGCGTAGCGGCGCGGTGGCGTGTCCGAGGAACTCGGTGTCGAGACCGGCGGGGGGTGGATCAAATTGCATTGGCAGACGGACCCGGAAGGTGCTTCCTTTGCCGAATTCACTTTCAAGATGCAGTTCGCCGCCCAACAACTTTGTTAGCTCCTTGACGATCGATAATCCCAGCCCGGTTCCACCGTAGACGCGCGTCATGGTGTCGTGTTGGCCGGGGGCCGCTTTCCCCTGACGAAACTTCTCGAAAATCGTTGCCTGATCTTCCAACGCGATGCCGATGCCGGTGTCTTCAACAATCAGTTCAAGCAATTCGTCGTCGACTTTGTCAGCACGAACCTGAACGCGACCGCCTTCCGGGGTGAACTTGACGGCATTTGAGAGCAGGTTGTTGAGAATCTGCTGCAACTTGCCGGGGTCCTGAAAAATGGGAGGCAACTGGGAATCGATGGCGCAGGAAAGTTCAATGTTCTTCTTCAAGGCCATCGGTGTGATCGAGTCGGCCTGCCGTTGGACCAGATCGTCGAGGGAGAACTCAACAATCTGCAAAGCCATCTTACCGCTTTCGATCTTCGCCAGATCGAGCAGGTCGTTAATCAGCATCATCAATTCGCGGCCCGAGTTCTGAATGTTTTCGACGAACCGCTTTTGTTTGTCGGTCAGGTTTTCCGCACCCGCGACGATATCGCTGAAACCAAGAATGCTGTTGAGCGGTGTCCGCAACTCGTGGCTCATGGTGGCCAGGAATTCGTCCTTCAGTTTGTTCATTTCATAAAGGCGAAGGTTGACGTGGGCGAGTTCATCGACCTTGCCATCGAGGTCATCGTTCACTTCCCGTAGTTCATCCTGCACAGTGGTGAGGTGGCGCAGCATGCGGTTGAACGCATGGCTTAACTCCTCAAATTCGTCGCCCGTCCGGATGTCGGCCCGCAAGTCGAGCATGCCGCGAGCGATCTTGTCGCTGACATCTTTGAGGTGCAGCACCGGCTTGACGATGACGTAGCGGACAATCGCGTAGACCGCCAGCATGGCCAGCACTGTTGTCACAATGGCCGTCGTCCACAAGACGGCGTTATTGATCGCCAGCACGCTCTGGGTCTTCTGCAAAGGCAGCGTCAGTTTCACCATGCCGATCAATTCGTCGTTTTCCAAACCGGCTTCGTCACGATGCGCGTGGCAGTTTCGGCACGACTCGACGAGGACAACCGGCGCGTAATAGTTGTATTCGTTTGCGCCGGCGACAAGGTCGATCACCTCCGGCTCTTTGTCCTTCAGACGCGCAAGAATCGACTGCTCGTGCTCGTCCAACGGATAAAGGGCGTGCTGCGTTTCGTCGTCGATCGATGCGGAATCGTTCGATGCCGGTTTGCTTTCATCGACTTTGGTCGAACGGACACGCGCGCGGTACAGAATGCCGCCGAGGTTTTTCATGTCGGCCGGCTTCAAGTCGTCGTTCAACGATTGCAGTTGCGTCTTTCGGTCTTCGTCACCTTCCAGCCACTCCCAATGTTTCCGGGCGACAACCGATGGAATCATCAGTCGAGCCATCGTCTTGTTTTGTTCTTCCACCAGTGTTGCGTTGAGTCGCGCGTAGATATAAAAACTGCCGCTGATCAACAGCATCAGCCCGCTGCCGAACAGAAAGCGGCACTTGCGCTCCAAGCTGGTTTCACCCAACAGCTTTTTGACGGTGCGGTACGACATGGGGCGTTCAGAATCAAACGGTCGAGGTTTTAACGGTAGCGCAAACAGACGCTACGTGAAGCTTATGAACTTGAGTGATTGGCCGCGATAGCAACCCGAAGCGTAAGCGAGGAATTCTGCGAATTGCGAATTCGTTCTCGCTTACGCTTCGGGTTACGATTATTCGATCCGGTCTCTATTTTCGTTGACACGCCGGGCAAAAGAAAGTCGATCGCTGATTCTGCACAATGCGAACGATGTGAGTCTTGCTGCAGGTCGGACAGCGTTCGTCGTCACGGGCGTAAACGCGGTGCTGATTCTGGTAGCCGCCGTCTTGATTCAAGGCATTGCGATACGTGCCGTCGCCTAATGTTGAACCTTCGGCGCGAATCGCCTCTGTTAATACATGGCGAACCGTATCGGCCAGCCGGCGAATCTGCCGCGGCTTCAATTGATTAGCGGGACATTCCGGGTGAATTCGTGCCATGTGCAGGATTTCGCTGGCGTACAGGTTGCCAATGCCGGCGACGAGTTTCTGATCGAGCAGGGCCGGCTTGATGGCGCGACTGGTTCGCGAACACTGCTGGCGCCATTCGGCTTCGTTGATTGCAAGCGCGTCCGGTCCGAGTCGCGACGGTCCGAGTTTCTCTAACATTTCGTCTTTGGAGAGCAACCGAATCGTTCCCAACCCGCGACGGTCCCAAAACCATAGGGACGAATACTGTCCGGCTCCCGCGAGTTGCCACTCGAATCGCAAGTGACCGCGATCCGGCGGATCGGACAGCAGCGTTATGCCGGTCATCCGGGGTTCGATGACGAACGAGTCACCTGTCGATAACTCCAGCACCACCCGCTTCCCAATGCGGTGGACTTTGCTGATGACGCTTCCGACCACACGCCGCGAGATGCTGCGGACGCCCGGCTCGATGAGCATCGGCTTGCACGAGCAACGGCAACGGCGGGTCGCTGTGATTTCGCGCCCTGCAATGTGCGGCCGGATGCCCCGGACCATCGTCTCCACCTCCGGCAATTCCGGCACCGTCTCGTCCCCTCAATTAGTGGATTCCTGCAGTAAATTCGATGAATTCAACGAAAAATCGCGATTAGGACAGTTTCGTCCGTTGAACCTCGCGACGGTCTTGCGTTTTACCCAGAAAGTGTCAGTTGTTTCGATGCTAGCCCCATCGCGGGACCGGCAGACGCATTCTACCGACTGTTTGCGTTCTGTTGACCGCACCAGTCCTGAAAACTGGGGACTTTCAGATTTCCTGAAATGTGCTTGACGTAGGCATAATAGGGGACGATGCTAGTAAATAGCGGACGCTCTCGTCCGGCAAGCTCGGTTGCTGCCGGTTGTATGGGCAATGCAGAGCAAATCTGCCGAGTGTGCGGGTTCTAAAACCTGTGCGGTCGGTTTCAGGAAGTTCGTTCGAGATCAATCAACGTCAATTACCGACGCGGTTTTCGCGGGCCTGGATGTGCGCGATTCGCAATCACAGGCAAAGGAGACGGATATGTCGAGGCAGACCCGAGGTGTTTCCAACCAAGCCAGCCGCAGTCGGTCAAAATCGGCGTTGATGCCGGTCATGGCAGCCGTCGGCTTGTTCGCCGTCGTTCTCGGCGCGGCTTTCTATGTGGCCAGCCAGTCCAATTCCCCGGAAGCACCGGGTGAAACGGCTCTGACCCAGCCCCAAACACCAACGCCGACGCCCGCCACGGAAGCGGTCGCACCGCAGACATCGACGGCCGCAAATGAAGTACCAACACCTGAGGTCGAAGTTGCGACAGCCGCGCCGCAGTCCGAAGCGATTCAATCGCCGCGCGATCTGGTCGAAGCCCAACTCGCATCCGGCGAATTCGGCCCGGCAATGCAAACGGCAAATGCCGTCGTCGATTTGAGCGAGCAGGCCCAACTGTTCCAACTCATTTCTGACGCCCAACTGGAAGCCGGCGATTTCGACGGTTCGCTCACAGCCATCCGCCGAATTTCAATTCCGCAGGAACAGGCCAGTGCACGAAGTCGCCGAGCCACAAGCCAGGCACTCGCCGGCGGTGGTGCCCAAGCCGACTTCGATTCGCTGATCGAACTCATTCAGCAGGAAACCAGCGGTCCGTGGATGGAAGTTGACGGAACCGGCGGAACCATCAGCGAATACGAAACGGGTGTCCGCGTCGATCCCAACGGCATGCTTCACCGGTTGACCAAAGAGGAACAGACCAACCGTCTCCAACAACTGGGAAATCTGGCACGGGTCGCCGACCTGAATGAAGACATGGCCAGCGCCAGCGGATTGCGGCTCGTTTCGCTGACCCGCCTTGAACGCGAAGTCTCGCGACGGTTGGCAGCCGGCGAACCGGTCGTCTCCACCATGAAACATCTGGCCGGCCTCTCTTCAGTCCAATACGTCTTCGTCTATCCCGATTCGGGCGAAATCGTCATCGGCGGTCCGGCAGAAGGCTGGCAGTACGATGCACGCGGTTTGCCCCGTGGAACCGAAAGCGGCCGACCGACATTGCAACTCGACGATCTTGTAACCGTCCTGCGAACATTCGCCGGCGGCGGAGAAGGCTTCTTTAACTGCCTCATCGTTCCCCGTCAGGAGAACATGAAGGCGTTAGAAGCACATGTTGCCAAGTCGAACAAACGCGGTCCGCTACCGGCCGGTGCAGCCGTCCGAAACTGGGTTCAGCGGCTGGAAAACCTGCTGGGCGAACAGGATGTCGTCGTCAACGGCATTCCGCTCGACTCGCGAGCCGCTCGCGTCATCGTCGAAGCCGACTATCGCATGAAGCTCATCGGTATCGACCGCCTCAACGGTGGCGACATCGAAAGCTATTTCGATCTGTTGCCGAAAACCGGAGAAGCCGGTGCCAACGCGACCATTGGACTTCGCTGGTGGATGCAGATGAAATACGACGCCGTGCTGCACAGTGCGGATCGCAACGTGTTTGAAGTGCAGGGTTCGTCGGTGCAATGTCTGTCGGAAGACGAAAAGATCACTGCCGACGGCAAACGCATTCACACCGGAAAATCCAGTCCGACAAACCGCCTGTTCGCTCAGGAGTTCACCAACAAGTACGCACAGTTGGCCCAGGGCGATGTCGCCTTCGCCGACCTTCAGAACGTGATGGACCTGTCGCTGGTGGCCGCGCTCATTAGTCACGAGCAACTGGACGACCGGGCCGATTGGAAACTCGGCGTGTTCGGCATGGGCGGCGAATACAAGACGGCCCGCTTCGAGCCGCCAAAAACCGTCCCATCGGTCGCGAAGCACCGCGTCTACAATGGCAAAGACATTGTCGTGCAGGTTGCCGGTGGTGTTCGGGCCGACCTGATGGCGGTTGTGAAGGACAACAGCATCGTCCGCATGTCACCGCGGCTCGACAGCGTTTCCGCACGCGGCAAAGCCCCGCAGTTGCCCCACGGCCGCTGGTGGTGGGACGCCGTCAAATAAGCGACACGCTTTCAATATTCAATGATCAACCAACGGCCGCGACGATTTTCGTCGCGGCCGTTTTTTTGTTGATCCAGATCACAATTGTCGGTGGGCTGGGAAATTTTCCGGAAATCTCGGTATTCTGTGAAGTTAGACCGCCCACCGGACGAATTTCATCCGCCTATTAGGCTGACCGGAAAACTCGATGGCCGCTGACGACTCGACTGCAGAGCTGACCGAACTCATCGAGCGAGCACGGGATGGTGACGAAGATGCGTTGGGCCGGATTCTGCAAAACCATCGCGACTGGTTGCGCGTCGCCGCCGAAAAAGAACTCGATGGGCCATTGGCAGCCAGAGTCGATGCGTCCGACGTCATTCAGCAGACGTTCCTGTCGGCCTGCAATCAAATCGGACAGTTTCAAGGCGGGACGAACGCCGAGTTCGCGGCCTGGCTCGGAAAAATCCACGAACGCAACATCCAAGATGCCGTCCGCCAACACGTGGCCGCCCAAAAACGCAGCATCGATCGGGAAGAGCCGGCAAATATTCAGCAAGCAGCTGTCGATCGTGACGCATCGACTCCCAGCCAACGTGCCATTCGAGATGAGCAGACGCTTCGTCTGTCAGAGATTCTCGACAGGCTTCCAGCTGACCAGGCGGAAGCGGTTCGCCTGCGGCACCTCGAAGGAAGGTCGTTGGCACAAATCGCCGCGCAGATGTCGAAGTCGAACGATGCCGTCGCGTCACTGTTGAAACGCGGTGTCGCGAATCTGAGAAAACAGGCCTCGGAATTCTGACGGAACTGGATGCACATAAGGCACCAAAATTAAACCATCGCGGGCAGTTTCCTATGACAGAAACCGATCAAAACCCAACCTCCGGCGACGAACAACTCGACAAGTTGATCGCACAGTACCTCGAAGAAGTCGATGCGAGCGGGAAGGTCGATCACGACCAGTTCATGGCGGAGCACCCCGAGTATGCCGATGCGCTTGGGAAGTATTTTCAGGACGTCGCTGTTGTTGAGCGATTGGCCGAATCAAATGAAGGATGGGTAGCCAACACAATCATCGATAATTCCGGCACCAACGCGCCTGGTATTTCCGAACCGGTCGAGCCAGCACAAACTGTCACTCGCGGCGCGGCCGATTCCGAGACTTCGATCAAACCACCAAACGTAAACAAATCCAGCGCGTCAATTACCGAGACCTTCGGCCGCTACAACATCCTCAAGACGCTCGGCGAAGGGGCAATGGGGGCCGTTTACCTCGCGCACGATACACAACTCGATCGGCAAGTCGCGCTTAAAATCCCCAAGTTCGACGACGATCCGGGCGGCGAGATGCTCGAGCGGTTCTATCGCGAAGCCCGTTCGGCCGCCATGCTGCGCAGTCCCAATATCTGTCCGGTGTTCGACGTCGGCGAGATCGACGGGCAACATTACATCACCATGGCCTACATCGAAGGCCGCACGCTGAAGGACTTTACCGCTTCCAGGAAACAGCATTCTGAAAAGCAGATCGCGGTCGTCATTCGCAAGCTGGCAACGGGTCTGGCCGAAGCACACGCGCAGGGGGTCATCCACCGCGACCTCAAGCCGGCCAACATCATGATCGACGGCAAGGGTGAGCCGGTCGTAATGGACTTCGGGCTTGCCCGCCGAAATGCCAGCAGCGAAGTCCAGGTCACCCACAGTGGTGCGATCCTCGGCACCCCCGCTTACATGTCGCCGGAACAAGTCGAAGGCGAACAATCAGAGATCGGCCAGCAAACCGACGTCTACGCCCTCGGCGTGATCATGTACGAACTCATCACCGGCCGCATGCCTTTCCAGGGCACGCTGATGTCGATCCTCAAGCAAATTGCCATCGACGAACCGCAGCCCCCGTCAGAATTGCGCGACGATCTCGACTCGGCCATCGATATAATTTGTCTGAAGATGATGGCCAAGCAAAAGGCCGCGCGTTACCAGTCGATGGAAGAAGTCTCCCGCGAGCTCGGCAACTATTTGAAGAACCCGTCCAAGAAGAAGGCGACTCGCAAGAAAGACAATGTAGCAAAAGAATTGCCGGCACAAGAATCAATCGCCACCGGAAGCGAGGAATCGAACCCTGCACTCAGAACTGCCCCACCGGTTGAAATTGTCGTCAAACCGCCCAAACCCAAAGTTGCCAAACCGGCTAAGAAGGCGCTGCGTCCCCGTCCGAAGGCCGGGCGACATTTGCCGCGAAACCGCAAGCGGAATCGCCACATCGCCATCGCCGTCTCAGTGGTCGCCGCCCTTGGCCTCATCTACGGTGCCGTCACGTTCTTCATCCGCGTCGGCGACGTCGATGTTAAAGTCGTCATCGACGATCCTACACTTTCTGTGAAGTTCGAGGGCCAGACGGTCACGTTTGAAATGGCCGACAAGGGAACCCCCCTCAAACTCTCACCGGGCGGACACCAGTTCACCATCGAGCAAGACGGCCTGAAGGCAAAAACCGACGAGTTCACCGTTACCAAAGACGGCAAGAACATCTTGCACGTCGCAATCGTTAACGGCAAGGTGGCAGTGATTCCACCTGGCAAGAAACCGCCCGCCGTGGCGAGCGGGGCCGGTAATGCCCCCGGTACGACCCCGAAGGTTAACACGCACGGTTCGGCAAATGTCCCACCTCCCGCCGTCGCCCCGTTCGATGCAGCACAAGCGAAAACACACCAGCAGGCTTGGGCCGAATCCCTGGGCATCAAACTTGAAGAGACCAACAGCATCGGCATGAAGTTCCGCATCATTCCGCCAGGGGAATTTCAGATGGGAAGCACGGCGGCGGAGATTAAGCAACTCGTCGATGGGACGGAACTCGGTGTCTGGAAGGAGCGGTACCGCAGCGAGGGGCCTCGGCATCGAGTCCGGCTCACAAAGCCTTTCTTCCTGGGCGTTCACGAGGTGACACAAGAGCAATATGAAAAGGTGATGGAGAAGAACCCGTCATCGTTCTCGGCTACAGGCCCCCTCACAGGACGGGTGGTGGGTCTCGATACGAGGCGGCATCCGGTCGAGACGGTGAGCTGGTACGATGCCGTCGCGTTTTGTAACAAACTAAGCCTGCGAGAGGGGCTGAATCCCTGCTACTCCGTCACCGGTAGCGCGGTAACGCTGCTGCCAACCGGAAACGGCTATCGTCTGCCGACCGAAGCCGAATGGGAGTTCACCTGCCGAGCGGGAACAGAGACGCGCTGGTGGTGTGGTGATGAAGAAAGTTCTCTGCAACGAGTTGCCTGGCACGAAGGCAACCGCACGCAGCGCGCGCATCGCACGTATCCGGTTGGGGAAAAAATCGCCAATGGGTTTGGACTGTTCGACATTCACGGCAACGTGTGGGAGTGGTGCTGGGATCGCTTCCATCCTTCGTATTACGAAAACTCACCGATGGAGAACCCAGCCGGACCTTTGCAAGTTTCGAAACGGGTGCTGCGTGGCGGGGGCTTTTGCGTCTCCGGCGGCTCCCATTCCGCCTACCGCAACTCAAATCCGCCGAATCTCCGCGACGGCTGCATCGGCTTCCGCGTGGTCCGGGTGATTCCCGTGACCGCCGATTCCAAACCGAAGAAGGTTTCAGAAACGCCAATGGGGAAGACGCTCCCGAAGGTTTTGCCTGCGGAGATCGAGAGCGTCGCGGTGATATGGGACGGGGCACCACACAGCGCTTTCACCGATCTGATCCGCTTCAAGGACCGCTGGATCTGTGTGTTTCGCGAAGGGGGAAGCCCCTCTTCCTATGACGGCAAGCTGCGTATCATTTCATCCAATGATGGCCAAAGTTGGGAATCAGCGGCACTTTTGGAATCGCCCGGGAAAGACTTGCGCGATCCCAAGCTGAGCCGTATGCCGGACGGTCGGCTGATGCTGAGCGCTGCGGAGAGACAGCAGGGGGGTGACACATCGGAGCAAACACTCGCCTGGAATTCCACCGACGGGAGACAATGGTCAAAAGCGGCCGACCTCGGCGAGCCGAATTGGCGCCTGTGGCGCATCACCTGGCGCAACGGCATGGGTTACAGCCTTGCTTATAGTGGCAAGAGTTCAGCAACGACGGTTCGCCTGTTTCGAGGTAAAGACCCGACGACTTTTCGACCCGACGTACAAGACCTTGGCGTTGTCGGTGGGCCGAGCGAAGCGTCTCTCCTCTTCCTGCCCGACAACACGCTGTTGGCCTTGGTCCGCAGAGGTGCAGCAACAAAGACTGCGACCCTTGGTACCAGTTCGCCACCGTATGAAACATGGGCATGGAAGGATCTTGATCAAGAGTTGGCGGGGCCGAACCTGATCCGTTTGGCGGATGGCCGCCTCGTGGTAGGGGCTCGGCTTGCCAAGCCCGCGAGGACCTCGTTGTGTTGGCTGGATGCCGAGAAGGGCACCTTGACGGAGTTTCTCTTGCTCCCATCGGGAGGCAGCTCGGGCTATCCGGGGCTGGTCGAGCACGAAGGGATGCTCTGGGTCAGCTACTACTCGTCGCACGAGGGCAAAGCGAAAGTCTACTTGGCGAAAGTGAAAGTGCCCGACATCAGCACGATTGGTCAATCTCCCGCGCCAGCCGTTGCCCCCTTCGGCGCCAAGCAGGGCAAGACACATCAGGAAGCCTGGGCCAAGCATCTTGGCACCGAAGTCGAAACCACCAACAGCATCGGCATGAAGCTGCGAGTCATCCCCCCCGGCGAATTCCAGATGGGCAGCAACAAAGAGGAGATAGAACGGTTGGTGACGGACAAGACCGTCGCGATCGATGAGGCTTGGATCAGTCGTTACCGCAGTGAAGGCCCGCAGCACAAGGTGACTCTCACCAAGCCTGTGCTGATGAGCGTTCACGAAGTGACGCGAGGCCAATTTCGCAAGTTTGTTGAGGAGACCGGCTACAAGACCGATGCCGAGAAGGACGGCAAAGGTGGAGTCGGCTTCAAGGATGGCAGGGTCGTTCAGGCCCCGCAGTTTATTTGGAGCGCCGATATCGGCTTCGGGCAGACCGACGAACATCCGGTAATCAACGTAATATGGAACGACGCAACGGCATTTTGCGCGTGTCTGTCCAGGAAAGAAGGCGTCAAATATCACCTGCCGACGGAGGCCGAATGGGAGTTTGCCTGCCGTGCCGGAACAACCAGCCGGTACAGTTTCGGTGACGATGAGAAGCTGTTGGAATCGTATGCCTGGTCCGGCATTAAGACCCGTGAGGGCGGCCGCCCTCATCCTGTCGGCCAGAAGCAGGCGAACGGCTTTGGGCTGTTTGACATGCACGGGAATGTCAAGGAGTGGTGCCAGGACCGCTGGGGTTTATACACTCAGAATTCGTTGGTCGATCCTGCCGGACCCGCTGATGGGAATCGCAGTGTGTTTCGTGTGTGGCGTGGCGGCTCATACGAAGATCGATCGTCGGAGACCCGTTCTGCTTTCCGCTACCCCAACGTCCCTCAGACGCGCAGGGCCTATAATATCGGTTTCCGTGTGGTACGGGACGTGGCAAAGCAGTCAAAACCGCCCGTAGCCAAAGCCCCCTTCGATGCCGCTACGGCGAAGAAGCACCAGCAAGCATGGGCCGATTATCTCGGCGTGCCGGTCGAGAAAGTCCTGGACATCGGCGGCGGTGTCAAAGTCACCATGGTGTTGATCCCGCCCGGCGAGTTCCTGATGGGAACGACCGATGAAGAGCAGGCACGCTGGCTAAAAGTGGCGACGGCGGTCAAGGAACAACCGACAATTGACTTCCTTCCCAGTGAAGGGCCACAGCATCGCGTGCGGCTTACGAAACCGTTCTATCTGGCCGTGCATGAAGTCACCCAAGAACAATACCAGCAGGTCACGGGGACCAATCCCAGTCATTTCAGCAGTTCGGGCGATGGCAAGGGGAGGGTTGTCGGCCAGCTCACCAATCGCCGTCCAGTAGAGAATGTCTCTTGGCTGGGAGCCGTTAGTTTCTGCAACAAGCTGAGCGTGTTGGAAAAACAGCGATCTTGCTACGTGATCTCCGGCAACAGCGTCACCCGGCTCCCGGGCAACGGGTACCGTCTGCCGACTGAAGCCGAATGGGAATACGCCTGCCGCGCCGGCAGCACGGGCACGTTCTGCATTGCTGATGAAAGCGAGTTGGGCAACTATGCATGGTACACCAAGAACTCAGGGGGAATGCCCCACCCGGTCGGTGAGAAACTGCCCAACGGATTCGGCGCATTCGACATGCACGGCAACGTTTGGGAATGGTGTTGGGACTGGTACGAAGCGAAGCACTACTCTCAGCGCAAAGGTGGTGGTGACGTCCTTGATCCGTTCGGTCCTTCCGCAGGCATGCAGCGCGTGTATCGTGGTGGCGGCTGGGTCAACTTCGCGTTGAATTGCCGGTCGGCGTATCGATACTGCAGCGGGCAGAACATCCACGGTAGTGGCCTCGGTTTCCGGATCGCGATGACAATTGACGTGGCAAAGCTCAAAACCGCGCAGGAACCACCAACCGAACCCGCCGCCGCGATTGCACCGTTTAATGCGGAGCAGGCGGAAGAACATCCAACGGCGTGGGCCAAGCACTTGGGCGTGCCGGTCGAAACCACCAACAGCATCGGCATGAAACAGCAAGTCACCCCGCCCGATGAGTTCTTGTTGGGCGGTAGCGAGAAAGAGAACCGGCGACAGCCCGGCCCGTTACTTTTCGTGACTGCCCGCGCACAGGGGCCGCAAAAACAGAAACGTCGAAACGCATCGCCAACCAGCAAGAACGACCGGAAAGGGAACCGGGTCGCTTCGATGTCCTCAAGGGAACGGGACCGCGCATTGGCCGATCTCCCCGACATCAATTCATTTCGCGGACGCAAGTCGGATCGTTTTCTGGTGGACCTGGATGTTGTAAGGACGGGGCATCCTTACAAAGGGAAGAATGCCAAGCGGCCGCACACCGGCGGACACATTTATTTCAAAGCGCCGGCTCGGCAGCTCTCGGCCGCCGACGTCAAATCGTATCCAGCGATTTACGCTGTCGCCGACGGTGTGATTTCACGCATCGATTATTCGTTCCGGCTGCGCGAAATGTTTGAACGCGCGTTGAACCGCCGTGTCGCGAATACCCGGTATGGAATCGGACTAACGTTCGCCACGCGCGATGGCCGTCCGGTCGATATGCACTACAGTATTGAACCGTTCATCGATCCGGGCGATGACAAATTCTACGACAAGTTCATCCTCGTCCAACCGGGACAAAAGGTCCGCAAGGGAGACGTGATCGCCCGCATGTACATTCCCGCGAACAAGCGACTGGCAGAAAAGAGCCACATCCATTTCAATCTGATGGGTGGAAAGCAGCGAAGTTTCATGGCACCGGCGATTTTCAACAAACGGGTCGTCCAGCGATTTCATGCAACGTGGGGAAACCGCGGCACCGACGCCACGGCGGCAATCCCCCCCTGCATGGGCTACCGACTCACGCCAGGCGAAAACCCGTTTGAGAACAAATCCGAAGATGCGCTTTGAACAGCTGACATGAGGCATCAGAAAGCAACGCCGAAGTATGCTCCACTCGGCAATTCTCGTGATTTCACCGATTGACTCACTGCAGACTGTCGATAATAATTGGGTACAGCGACATTCGCTGGAAAAGGAATGAACCACATGGGGTTCATTTGCGTTTTGTCTTTTGGCGGTGAAGACTGCCGGAAAGGGGGGCGATTGGATTCGACTGGGTCACCGCTTGGTTGAGGTGGCGTGCCGTGGTTGATCAGTTGGCCACGTAAAAAGCTGATCACAACTTAATTGCCAATAAGCAATTCGCACTGGCTGCCTAAATAGGTGGTCCCGGCCTAGGAATCCCCGCCTGAGGAGTCCGACAGCCGGTCACAAAATCGGGCTGGCACCGAATCAACGTCCGCTCCGTTCGGTGTAAGACAAGTGGTGGACTAGCTGCGACCGGGCCTTGTTTGTTGAGCCTGCCGTAGCGAGATCAATCGACGAAATACGCACGTAGAGGCTTCAGTCACGGAACCACAGGACGCGGGTTCGATTCCCGCCGCCTCCACTCAAAAGCCGTTTGCGAGAGATCGCAAACGGCTTTTTTCATGGGCTGACGATTAAATCTTAACGTCGTTCGCCTCTCGAAATGACCGCGACTCAAGTCGATGGCCATTTCGGGCGTGGAAGATTCTTGCTGGTCGTTTGCCGGCACATTTCGGCCGCCTTATCCCATCCTTTCAGCCAGTTTTGTTTACTCAACTCGCCCGCAGCAATGTTTGCTGAACCAAGCGGTTGAAACCAGTAGTGGGTATACTGGGAAGAGCGGCAAAGTGAATTCCGACCATGCAACCGAGAAACGAATATCTGATGAAAACTGAAGAGACGACCTCATCAATAATGCGATCACGTATGACGACTCGCTGGCTCGCGGGAGTGGTTCTTCTGCTGCAAACCACAGCCTTCGTTGGCAACTTGGCAGCAGCCGAGTCCGCACCGTTTCCTGGGAAAAAGAGCGAATGGAACGGCTACGCGCGTTACGATTTTAGCGTCGATGGCAAACCGGTACTCGTTGTCGCCCCGAAGACTCCAGCGACAGGTCGGCCGTGGGTCTGGCATGGCGAGTTCTTTGGCCACAAGCCGGCGCCGGATATTGCGCTGCTTGGCCAGGGGTTTCACATCGTCTACATGCGCGTTCCCAACATGCTGGGAGCTCCACGAGCGGTGAAGCATTGGGACGCTTTCTATAAGGAGTTAACAGAGAAGTACGGTTTCGCGAAGAAGGCCGCACTCGTCGGCCTCAGTCGTGGTGGGTTGTATTGTTACAACTGGGCGGCCGCCAATCCGAAAAAGGTGGCCTGCATTTACGGTGACGCACCGGTGTGCGACTTCAGAAGTTGGCCGGGCGGTATGGGAAAAGGAAAAGGCAGTCCGCGCGATTGGCAACTCGTGCTGGAGACTTACGGTTTCAAGAGCGAAGCCGAGGCGTTGGCTTACGCCAGGAATCCGGTCGATAATTTGGAGCCGTTGGCCAAGGCCGGCGTGCCGTTGCTTCATGTTTATGGCGAAGCCGACAAGGTTGTGCCGTGGGACGAAAACACGGGTGTCATCGCCGAGCGTTACCGCAAGTTGGGTGGCTCGATCAAACTGATCGCCAAACCGGGCATCGGTCATCATCCGCATGGGCTGAAAGATTCCACGCCGATTGTCGAGTTCATTGCGAAGCACGCGGCAGTGAAGCGATCTGTCCAAGCGAAGCCGGTGAAGAAACTGATTCTTCCGGGCGAGTCGTTTCTGATTAACGGTCGGCCCGCGTTCATTTTGTGGCCGCCGGAGGAAAAACGACAGAAGCCGCAGCCCTGGATTTTGTACGCCCCGACGCTGCCGGGGTTGCCCGATCGGCACGAGATATGGATGCACGAGCAGTTTCTCGCAGCCGGTGTGGCCGTTGCAGGCATCGATATTGGCGAAGCACACGGCAGCCCCGCAGGTCAGAAACATTTTACGGCTCTGTATCGCGAGTTGACCGGAGAACGCGGCTTCGCAGCCAAGCCCTGTTTGCTGGGGCGCAGTCGCGGCGGCGTCTGGGTCAGCAGTTGGGCGGTTCACAATGCGGACAAAGTGGCCGGCCTCGCAGGCATCTACCCGGTGTTCGATTTGCGAAGTTATCCCGGTGTAAAGCGAGCCGCCCCGGCTTACGGTCTGAAGCCAGCGGAGCTGGATGCCACGCTCGACCAACACAATCCCATCGCAAACATCCATGTGCTGGCCAAGGCTAAGGTGCCCGTGTTCATCATTCATGGCGATAGCGACAAGGTCGTGCCATTGAAAGACAACTCAGCCATGTTTGTCGAGCGGTACAAACAAGCAAAGGCCGGCGACATCGTAGAACTGGTCGTTGCCGAGGGCCAAGGCCACAATTATTGGCCGGGCTTCTTTCATTGCCAGAAGTTGATCGACTTTGCAATTCGGCGGGCGAAGTCCGAAAGTCATTGAAGTGAATTTGTTATTTTTCAACCAGCACCATTGGGCAACCAAATGAACAATTCAGGAAGGCCGTTTCCGATGACGCGTTTCGTTCTTCTACTGTCGTTGGTCTTCGCCACGACATCGACCGCCCTTGCCGAGGGGACCGTTAAGGTCTTTATCCTCGCCGGCCAATCGAATATGCAAGGCCACGGCAAGGTGCAGGTGGAACAGAAAGCGAACCAGGGCAAAGGCTCGCTGGAATGGCTTGTAAAAAATCCCGGCACGACAAAGCAGTTCAAACATCTGGTGGATACCAAAGGCAAGTGGATTGCCCGCGACGATGTCCAAATCTGGTATCTCGGGCGCAAGGGAAATCTGTCGCCAAAGTACGGATTTCGTGAAGGTTTCATCGGGCCGGAATTGGGCTTTGGGCATGTCGTCGGCAATGCGCTCGATGAACCGGTGTTGCTGATCAAACTTGCCTGGGGTGGAAAGAGTCTGGCGAAGGATTTCCGTCCGCCGAGTTCCGGCGGTGAGGTCGGACCGTATTACAAGGAACTGCTGAAACTCACCCGACAAGTCATGGGCGACGCCGAAACGCTGTTCCCTCAATACGCCGATCACAAGTTGGAGTTGATTGGTCTTGGCTGGCACCAGGGCTGGAACGATCGCGTCAACCAGACTTTTAATGACGCCTACGAAGCCAACATGGCCAACTTCATTCGTGACATCCGCAAGGATCTCGGCAGACCGAAGTTGCCGTTCGTCATCGCCGAGACCGGCATGAGCGGTCGGGCGGAAAAACATCCGCGGGCGCTCTCACTGATGAAAGCACAAGCGGCCGTGGCGAAGCACAAAGAGTTTCGCGGCAATGTGGCGTTCGTTGGCACGAAGGATTTCTTCCGACCGAAGGACCAATCTCCAAACGGACAAGCCTACCATTGGAACAGCAACGCCGAGACTCACTACCTCATTGGTGATGGCATGGGAAAGGCTATGTTGAGTTTGTTGAACGCTGAAAAGCCGTAGGATGAAAACAAGTTTGAATTGCGGCTGACGCGAACCAACGGGCTGCGCTCTAATTCAGCAACACAAGAGAAACAGGAACCCCAATGGCAGGAATTTCGTTTGCCGGCAACATACGGCGATTGATTCTGGCAGCAAGTGTTCTGTTAACGCCGTCAATCGTTCCTGCCGTTCACGCAGACGGTCACGCTGCGGGTACCGTTTCGATTAGCACCGCTTTCCCCGGCGGCAACGCCACAGTAACAGACAACAAGGGAGGCTCGGTGCACGTGGCGCCCGATTTGCGTGGCGGCAGACCCTGGTTCTATTGGTGTTTCGAGGCGACATCGAAACAGCCGAGACGAGTGCACTTTGTCTTTCCAGAAAAAGTGGCCGGCTTCAAGAACGGTGCCATCGGGAATCAAGGCCCGGCGATCAGCGTTGACTTGGGCAAGACCTGGAAATGGATGGGGACAGATCACGTCAACGGCAGTTCGTTCTCTTACGACTTTACAAAGACGAATGAGCGAGTCCGTTTCGCGGTGACAATTCCCTATCTGCAAACGGATCTTCGCGTATTCCTCAAGCGGAACAGATCCAATCCGCATCTCAAGGCAAGTGTCCTGACGAAGAGCCGAAACGGGCGCGACGTTGAGTTGCTGCAGGTTGGTACGCCGGGACCTAATGTGAAAGCGATGCTGGTGACCGGAAGGCACCACGCAACTGAAACCATTGCCAGCTATGTGCTGGAAGGGTTCCTGCAAGGGGCCATATCGGAGAGTGAACTTGCCAAAGAGTTTCGCGAGAAGTACGTACTCTATGCGGTTCCGTTTGTGGATAAGGACGGCGTCGAAGAAGGCGATCAGGGCAAGAATCGCAGGCCGCACGATCACAATCGTGATTACGGCGACAAAAGCATCTACCCTGAAATTCAGGCCATCAAGAAGTTGGACAAGGAAAGAAGCTTCCGCTTCGCCTTGGACTTTCATTGCCCAACGCTGGTGATGAATGACCATCAGGTGATGTATTTTGTCGGGGCCAAAGATCATCCCAGGTACAATTTTCAAAACGTCTCGGAGTTTGCCGGCTGGATTAAGAAAGGTCTGCCGAAAAATGCGCCGGTCGGGCCGTACGTCTGGTTGAGATCCGCCAAGACACCGACGCCCATGAACTCCCATTACTTCGGATTCAAGAAGGGGACAATCATGGCGGCCACCTTGGAGATACCTTTTGCGCCACCGAAAAAAGCGACCGATCCCGCCAGTTGCCGCAAGTACGGGCAGGTGATACTTGGTGCCTGGGTCAACACGCACTTCATCGCGTCGGACGACAAATAGCCACGGGCGATGGATGACAGGAAGCGACTGTGCCGGAGATCTCCGCCTACCACGAAGCCGGCCACGCTTTCATCGCGATCTACGTCGGTGCGCGCGTCCGCTCTGTCACTGTCGATCCTGATTGGGACGACGGCCCCAAGCGTCACGGTGACGCACAGATTGAGTGGCCGACTGCCCAATTCACCGATCAGGAGTTCTGTGAGAAGTCGATCCTGGTGGCGCTCGCCGGTCCCGTGGCGGAAATGATTCACAGCGGCAATCCGTTTCACCCCGCTATGGTGGCGGAATGGGCGGCCGACTGGTCGGCAGCGTGGGAACTGGCGGCCGCTTTTCACGCCAACGAAAAGCGCCGCATGACGTACCTGGAGCAAACGACCATCGGGCTCTACCAGACGATGCAGCGCGACGATTCTTGGGCCGCCCTGGCTGCCATTGTCGATCATCTGCTTGCCCATGAAACGTTGGAAGGCGAAGAGGTCGAAGAAATCGTGAGACAGTGGCTGTGATTGCCGGTTGTGTTTTCAACAATCTGTCCATGTCGGCGAAAATCCTGTGAACCTTTTGCCGGCTGCTGCGTCTAATGGTTCAGAACGATGACAAAACGCGGCCCGGTCTGGCCACATGATCGAGGAAACGGGAACAATGATGTCGTTACGACCGAGTCTCACCTGCGAACCCCAAGGCACAGGGCCGTTTGCCGCCCCTCTGTTAATACAACAGAGGCAATCGGTGAATACGTCTTCCCTGCATCCTTTGCGCTTGTGACACTTGGTCGATCCTGCCTGGAATCAACCATAACCCGGTGTCGCAAGACAGCGGGTTTTTTCGTAGGCATTGAACATCGACATGGGCTGGTAGCTGAGATGGTTTAGCGGCGGTTTGAAGAACCGCAGACGAGGATTCGAGCGCCTCCCGGCCCACTTGCAACGGAACCGACCGCCTTCTGCGCGCGGTTGCTTCCGGAGTTCCTTGGCAATTTGAATGACCAATTGCGCCCATGATGTAGCGGCAGCCTACTGCCTTGCCATGGCGGAAGTGCGGGTTCGACTCCCGCTGGGCGCTTCTTCTGAGAGGAAGAGACTTGGAGATAAGGAGAGGGGAGTGAATCAAGTTGCTCGCCCAGTCTCATCCTCTCCTTATTTCAGAATGCGGTGGGTCCCGTGTTGGTACGGGAAGGCGGCTGTTAACCGTTTTGGCGCAGGTTCGATTCCTGCCACCGCAGCTGTGCGATTACGGAAGGGCAAGCCAACGGGCGATGGCACCCGCTTCGAAAGCGGACGAGCTTCACAGCCTTGAGGGTTCGACTCCCTCTCCTTCCGCTACTGAAGGTGTCCTTGACCGAGCGGCAAAGGTGCCGGACTTCCGGGCACCGATTGGCCGAAAGGCCAGATTGGTCCGGCGAGGCGGGTTCGACTCCCGCAGGACACTCTTGGCCCATCGTAAAACCGTTCATCATTCCAAATTCATCATTCAAATTGCGGGGTAGTTTCTGCTGGTAGAAATGTGTGGCTTTGAACCACGCGTCCGCAGGTTCGATTCCTGCCCCCGCAACTGACAGAGAAAACGGCAACAACAACTAATGCGGTGGGGCCTGTGCTGGTACGGGCTGGCGGCTCTGAACCGTTGTGACGTGGGTTCGATTCCTACCACCGCAACTGGAAGCGACGAAGGCGGAGAGACAAGGACAGAAAAGATTCACGCGAACCATTTCTTCCGCTTTTGTCTCTCGACTCTCAACTACCAACGCGGGTGGGCCAGTGCCCATCGGAGTTTCATACGCTCTGAACGCCGGGTGCGACACCCGGACCCGCAATTTTCCGGCCAGGTACGCAAACAGGCAAAGCGGTCACGTTGAGGGCGTGGCGGTTTTGTGGGTTCGACTCCCACTCTGGTCAATTCAAAAGCGGAATGCGGAACGAGGAGTGCAGCGTGGAAACTACCGCCCTGCGCTCGGCTGACTTGGGTCAGCCGTGCTCGGTTGCTTCCCGTGGTCCAACGGCGACGACACCTGCGTGACATGCAGGAGACGATGGTTCGATTCCATCCGGGATCACTGAAGAGGGCTGAGAGACCAGAGACACAACATGGGCCTGCATGCCGATGGTGGCGACTGATCCTTGCAAGATCGGTGCGATGGGTTCGACTCCCATCAGGTCCACTCGACCCGGAAGGTAACCGAATTGGCTTAGGAGACTGGTTGCTAACCAGTTGCCCTGGAAACGGGGTTGGCGGGTTCGATTCCCCCACTTTCCGCTGACTGGCCTGATGGTGAAAAGGAAATCATCCCGCGCTTCTAACGCGGTGTTCCGGGTTCGAATCCTGGTCGGGCTACTGTGAAAACAAGAACGGAAGGGCCACCCGATTGGCGACGGGAACCGGTTGGAAGCCGGTCGAGTACAAGCGTGCCTTGCGGGTTCGACTCCCGCTCCTTCCGCTGTGACCGGGTCCGGTGCTGGTTTCCGGAGACAGACTGTGAATCTGTTCGGCGGCGGTTCGATTCCGCTCGGTCACCCTGTATGGGTTTTCAAATTGGAGAAAAGTGATGGTCGCTGCGGTATTGGAGCGACCCACGTTGGTGCTGAATCGCAACTGGCAGCCGGTGGGTGTTGTCCCGGTGACCAAGGCGCTGACGAAGGCGTGGAACGACACGGCTCGGATCGTCGATCCGGCCGATTACCAGCAGCACACGTGGGACAACTGGATGCAAATTCCGGCCGAAGGCGAGCTGTTCATTCAGACGCGTTTCACCCGACTGCGGGTGCCGGAAGTGATCACGCTGACAAATTACGACCGCCTGCCGACCAACTCGGTCACATTCAGTCGGCGGAACGTTTTCAAGCGTGACCGGTTCACGTGTCAGTATTGCGGAGTTCAACCGGGCAGCGACGAATTGACGATCGACCACGTTGTGCCGCGTGCGCAGGGGGGAACATCAACCTGGAAGAACTGTGTGTTGGCGTGCATCGCGTGCAACGGCAGAAAGGCCGACCGGACCCCGCAGCAGGCAAAGATGCCATTGCGGTCACAGCCGGAACGACCACTCTGGCGACCGTTGTATTCGTCACGCGGAGTACGAATTGAAAGCTGGTCACGTTTCGTCAGCGAAAGCTACTGGAACGTGGAATTGAAGGAATAGCTTTCAGCAATCAGCTGTCAGCGATCAGCTCATCTGGCTGAACGCTGATGGCTGAAAGCTGATCGCGACAACATACAAATACGTCCGTGGTGCAACAGCAGCATGACCGGTTCCAACCCGGTAGATCAGGGTGCGAATCCTTGCGGACGTGCTTTCTAACAATTCAACCAATTGCCGATGTGGCCGAAACAGAAAGGCGCCTGTCTTGTAAACAGGATCATGCTGGTGCGAATCCAGTCGTCGGCTCTTTTGATTGCCTTGCGGGTGTGACGGATGCATGACAGTCTTCGAAACTGTCGGACGAGGTTCGACTCCTCGGCGAGGTACTCTGAGAGTCAAGACCGATTCAACATGGCCCGTGAGTGTGCTGGATCGCACGTCAGCTTGCGAAGCTGTTAGACCAGGTTCGACTCCTGGACGGGCTACTTGATGTTCTCGCTACCGCCCTGCGCTCGGCTGATTTTGGGTCAGCCGTGCTCGGTTGCTGGTTCGATTCCTGGCGAGGACATTCAAACGACACCGATGTTCGATGGCCGGGCGGCTGCCTGCAAAGCAGTTCTCAGTGGGTTCGATTCCCACCGGTGTCTCTTTGTGAAATCAGTGACGAAAACTGAAGGAGGCGTTGATCTTGTCCGGCCAGCGGCGCACGACTGCTCACCCGGCACTCTGCAGCGACGCGTGTGGTCGGCGAGCGCATCGTCTTCCAACGTTTTTTAATGGCAATGAACTCGTCCCGAAGCTGTGGAGCTTGGGAACAAGTTGAAACACGGAAGTCAATTAGTCCGCCGGGAAATTGTCTTGCTGCTGCACTTGCGAACCACTTCTGGCCGGAGCCAACTTTTTCTTCAGTGTCTCAACCTGCGCCTCTCTGACGGTGAGCGACTCGAGCGGCGAGTATTCCTCTTTCGTCAGCTGTCTACCTACGACACGCTCAACAGCAAACAATCCAAACAATCGGTTCACGGCATACTCATCCGTCAGCGCCCCCAGCAATTCGAGGATCGTGGCATTTCCCTCTGGCGCTCGTGAAATTGCATCTGCACCGACCAACCGGACTGTGGGAATGCTGTGCGTGAGCCAGACCTGCCCGACAGGCCGGTCCAAGTCCAGGTCATAGACCGACTCCCAACTCGGGTCGGTTGCGATCTTGCGTCCCCATCCGTTCTTCAACTCTGCGAGAGTCCAAGCGATCGACCGATCGGGATGACAGAGATTGCAGGCGTTCGGGCCGCCGTTCTTGAGCATCGAGATCTCGGTAGGAGAACAGATATGATGCGTTCGGACGAGCGACTCTAATCCTTGGACGATACGAGGCATGTGACAATCGAGACACGACACACCGCTGGATGCGGGATGCCGTGTGTGTATTTCCCGTTGCTTCGGATCCTTAAACTCTGCATGACAACTGAGACATGTTGCCACATTGTCCTTCAAACTGTTGAGACCGCCTTCGGTTGTCGGACGATGCGGGTCGTGACAATCGGTGCATTTGATTTGGTTTTTGCAGGCACCGGAAATCAGATCCAATGCTTCCCGCGAGTTCCATGTCGCGGCACCGTTGGGGTACAGTCCAACATTTGCGCAATGACACTGAGCGCAGATTGAATTGATCACGTACGGACTGTCGGTCGCGAGGGATTCTGTTGATTCTCGGTGGACTTTCAGATCCGGGCTTGTCGGAACATACCGAATTTGTCGACCTTCGAGCGCGTGTTCGCGACCTCCGAAATGGCACGATTCGCAACTGATCCCCAGAGTGGTTAACTGATCAGGAGTTACCGGCCCCCAGCCTGAAATCTTGTCGGTGCCGTTGGGAAAATGGATGTCCCGGAGCGGAAATCCCGACGCCTCCGACATGAAGAAGATACGGTGCTGATAAGGATACGTGTTGTGGCAATAGATGCAATTCTCATTCCAAGGCAGGTCCTGCTGGCAGTTCACGATGCTGCGGGACATTTCGATGGGATCCGTCGGCTCCTTTTTCCGGCCGGTATCGAAGTAGCTTTCGGGATACCAGCTCCCGCGGCTCTTCCAGTAGCCAAATGGAAGCTTGCCCTCGACGGAGTATACCGAGTGATCCGAAGGCTCAGGTCCTTCCGTCTGAACTCCAATGTACATCTGCGTAAACTTCGAACCGACAGTTCTTGTCACGCGGTACTGACGACTCAGACTTTTGTCTTCGTACATCGACATGAAGAACTGCCCGTCGTGGTTGTCGAATACGACCTTCATGTTGCCGTAGTCGATTTCATGGTCGGAGAAATCTCCCTGGACCGTGCGATCGGTCGGATTGAGATTCATCTTCCCGTGCGGATGCAAGCGCCAATCGCTTGTTTGTTCTTGGTGGCATTTTGCGCACGACTCGGGGCCGACGTAGTCAGCGGGATGAATATTGCTGTAGTCGAGTTCGACCGAACCAGTCGGCTGATCGATCTCAACCGGAGCATGCATGAACATTGCTGCGGCCGTGCCAATCAGCAGGAGCGTAAAAAAAACGACCGCCCACTTTCTGATCATTCCAAACCCCGGAAGCGAAGCCGATATCGGCGGACCGTAAACAAACGCGGACCGTAAACAAACACTGAACAGCCATCTCGTGACGACTCCATCTTCGGTCTGCCTGGGGTGGAAGTCAATCCAGACGTCCGCTTAGCGCACGATCAAGTGATAGCAGTCAACAACGTCAGGCCGTCACTTCGTTGATCGACTCAATCGCCGCATCGCATAATTGGTCGATGAGTTCGACCGGCATGGCGGGGGCGGGCATCAGCACGATGACGTCACCCAGCGGGCGAATCATTACGCCCCGTCGGCGGGATGCGAGAGTGACTTGATGTCCGATGCGATCTGCCGCCGGATACGGTTCGTTGCCGTCGCGGTCGCGCACCAGTTCGATGCCGACCATGATTCCCTTTTGCCGCACCTCACCAACGCGCGAATGCGATTGCAGTTCTGCCATTCGCGTTTGCAATTGTTGGGAGATCGTTTGCACGTTGTCGAGGACACGATTGTCGTCGAACAGTTTCAGCGATGCGAGCGATGCCGCGCAGCCCAGCGGATTGCCGGTGTAGGTGTGACCGTGATAGAACGTCTTCCCGTCAGTCGGATCGCCGAGAAACACATCGTAGATTTCGTCGGTGGCGAGTGTGGCGGCGATCGGCAAATAACCGCCGCTGATCCCCTTCGCCAGACACATCAGATCGGGACGGACCTGTTCCTGTTCGCAGGCGAACATGGTTCCGGTGCGACCGAAACCGACGGCGACTTCATCGGCTATCAACAGAATGCCGTACTCGGCTGTGAGTTCTCGAACGCGCCGCAGATAACCGTCGGCATGAACCAGAATTCCAGCGGCTCCCTGGACCAAAGGCTCGATAACGAACGCGGCGATCCGCTCGTGATTCTCTCGAACGGCGCGCTCCAGTTCGTCGAAACAGTACGCGGAGTACGTGTTGGCGTCGTAACCATCCGGAACGCGAAACGTTACCGGCGGCGGCAGCTTGAGCGTCTTAAACAGCAGGTCGCCATAGGTTGCGTGAAACAACGACATGCCGCCGACGCTGACCGAGCCGATGGTGTCGCCGTGATAGGCATCCCCCATGCAGAGGAACAGATCACGCTTGCCGGGAGAGTTCGGTTTTTGATGGTGGTACTGGTAGGCAATTTTCAGCGCGACCTCGACCGCCGTCGAACCACTGTCTGAGTAGAACACCTTGTTCAAACCGTCCGGTGTGCGTTCGACCAATTGCCGCGCGAGTTCGATTGACGGGAGATTGGCCGACCCCAACAGCGTGCAATGGGCAACACGGTCGAGTTGATTGTGAACGGCCGAATCGATTTCCGGCACGCGATGCCCGTGCACGTTGCACCACAGCGACGAGTAACCGTCGAGGAGTTCGCTGCCGTCGGTGTCTTTGAGAAAGAACCCCTCAGCGTCAGCAATAATCGGCGCACCTTCATCGCGATAGGCTGACATCGCGGCAAACGGATGCCAGACGTGATCGTTATCCCATTGGCGAATTTGGGCTGGGGTTGAATTCACTGGATGCCAGACTCAGTTACCAAGAGTGTCTTGACGGATTTTTTGCAATTGTCGGACCATGTCGGAATTTTCGGCAACGTCCAGGAGAGACTGGGCTCCACAGATGATGTCTTGCCAATCCAGTCCATCCCCTTGGCGTGTAGCGATTCCCTCGACATCACTCCAATCCTGGTGCCGTCCTGCAAACGCCTTCATAACAACGATGTCTTCAGCCGAAGCCGTCAATAACTCAACGCCAGGAGCATACACGAACGAAGAAGCACGCTCGATCACTTTTTCCTCAAACGGAAACCCAGCCAACGCGATGTCGAGGGGAACGTCATTACTCGAACGAACCAACACCACCCGATTGGCGAGTGCAAACTCTCGCGCGTCGTCAAGACGGCCTTCAAAGACGTCGAGAATTGGATCAACATATTCAGCTTCCGATCCGAAGTCGGCAAGCAGACTGACATCAACGTCTTGTGTGGCCCGAGGCTGGCCCCACCTCACAACCGCCAATCCGCCGATTAAGCAGAATTTCCAGTCCCGTTTCACCAGGAACTGCTGAAGTTCAAGGGCGGCTGTAAACAACGCGTTCACGAGTACAATTTCCGTAACCGGCGTTGCCATTCGACTAGCCCGCTGGTTGTTCGGGGAACGGCGTGTGCGACCGCCATCTCCAAGAGTGCGTCGATGGCGGCGCGCTCGCGTTGATGGTCGAAGTTCCTCAATTCGTGGCGGCGAATTGCTTCCAATTTCGGCCCCACCTTTCCCCAGTGTTCCGCCCATGCTTTGGATGACGGCTCGTTCATTCCCATATTCTACACAAAGCAAGCGGTTTTGTGGATATGTCGCGCGCCAGCCGCCGGTGTATTCACCGGCGGCTACGTATCGAACGGCGGCATCGTCAACCGGGCAGCAGGTCTTTGACGGTGTCGCGTTCACTGAGGAGTTCGGCGATGGTGGCGTCGATTTTTTGCTGAGCGAATTCGCCGTGCTCGATTCCCTGCACGATGCTGCACGAGTTGCCGTCGCTTGTCAGCGGGAAGCTGGAGATCAACCCTTCATCGACGCCGTAACTGCCGTCGCTGCAGACGGCGGCGCTGAAGCTTTCACCGGCAGGTGTTTCAGTGACGAGACTCTTGACGTTCGCCAATGCGGCATTGGCTGCGGATGCGGCAGATGAGGCTCCGCGGGCTTTGATGACGGCAGCACCGCGTTTCTGCACGGTTTCGATGAAGTCATTCTGCAGCCAATTGTCATCGCCAATGACATCGGCGGCAGGCGTTCCGCCAATGGTCGCGTGCAGATAATCGGGGAACTGGGTTGCGGAGTGATTGCCCCAGATGTTCATGTTGCTGACCTCGGCCACCGGGCGACCGGATTTTTGTGCGAGTTGCGACATGGCACGGTTCTGGTCGAGCCGCGTCATGGCGTACCAGCGATCGCGGGGAACTTTGGGCGCGTTGTGCATGGCGATGAGGCAGTTGGTATTGCAGGGGTTGCCAACGACGAGAACGCGGACGTCGCTCGCAGCGGCTGCTTCGATGGCCTTGCCGGTGCTGGTGAAGATCGGCCCGTTGACTTTGATCAAGTCGCCCCGTTCCATGCCCTTTTTGCGTGGGACGCTGCCGACACAGAGGACGAAGTTGCAGTTGGCGAAACCATCTTCGAGGTGATCGCTGTCGGCTTTCACCACGCCGGCGAGTGTGGGAAACGCGCAGTCGTCCAATTCCATTTCCACGCCGTCCAGCGCGGGAAGCACTGGCGGGATCTCGACCATGTGGATGATGACGGGTTGATCGGGTCCGAAGACTGCGCCCGAGGCGAGCCGAAAGATGAGGGCGTATCCAATTTGACCGGCGGCACCAGTGACCGCGACACGAATGGGGCTTGCCATGTTGAGAACTCCTGTGGAACGTGCGCTCGAATTAAAAAGTTGTTTTCTAAGCGCACTTTTACCCTGTCAGGATCGCATGGGCAACCGTCAGCGGACGCGCGCTGATTTCAGCCGCGTACAAAAGGAAAGAGGCCGAGAGGAAGCGGGATTCCTCTCGGCCCTTAATGGGTGTGTTGGCAGTAGATGCCGGGGTGAGGTGGGGGTGTAGCCCGTCTCCACGGGCCGGTGGGCTAAACTCTCTCTTCCTTCAGACTTTCCGGCGAACCCTCTCACAGATCGCCGGTGATCTCCGGGTCTCTTTCACTCTCTGCGGGGAACTAAAGCATTCACCGTGCCAAACCTGTGAGAACAGTTTGAGATTTTCCCTCGCAATCGTCGTAACGTGTAACAGCATCACACATTGCGAAACCAAGCGGGGACGTCGTCACACACCGTGTGTTTTCGCGATTGCAAAATCTACATCGGAGGTTTCGCGTGAAATTGTAAGAATGACCGTCGCGACCTGAGCTGATCGGTGGATATGCGAGGGTCTCCCGACCCCACACGCAGCCCGACCATAGGTCACACTTAGGTTTGGGGAGACCTACGGTGATGGGGGTGGCACGGTCGGGAGTCTGTGCCATAACGGGTGTTTCCCGGAACATCGGACGCCCTCACCCTGCTTCAATCGCCTTCGGCTTTGGAGCTGTCCCTCGCCCGGCGGGAGACAGGATGGGTAGCCATGTGGAGCGGATTTCCTTCGCGTAGGAGCGGGGAAAGGTCGCTGGAAGGTAACGCCCGCGTTAACCGGGCGGCGGAGGTTCACGTGGAATTCGGAAACGGCGTGGACCGCCGCTCCGGTTGAACGCATTGTTATGCCCTGTTGTCTAGTTCGAATTGCCAGGCTTCAACAGTGAGTTTGGATTCTTAACCACAATATCCACGAAACGAGCCAGTTCGTCAAAGTCGACTTGTGGCGATTGTCCCCTTACAAGTTCATGGTATTTGGACGCAAGTTGCTGCGACTCTGCTTCACCTAAGCGACTGCGTTGTTCGAATATCCTTGGGATTGTCGCGACCCCTCCACACCCTATCGAGGTCCTGCCGAACCAGTGACTGCGATGGTATGACGTATCAAATGCCCACACATGTTCATGCTCTGTGGGGGTGAACGAGTCGATCCAATCGGAATACTCGTTGGTGACAGTGTCGTCGCGAACTTTCGATCCGCACACCCATTGTTCAACGCGGTCGCGGTAGCAAATCAGGCAATATCTTTCTTCTTGTCGCATGGGACCGAACGCCTCGGAAATCTTGCCCCACAAAACAAGCGTAACCATTGCCGCCGCGAGAACTGTGACGCCCAGTGCCTTTTTGATCGTGGCTCGCTTCATGAGAGTTCGACTTGAGGGCATAACTTGGTTATCTCTCAACAATGTGCATTGAGAATACTCCTGGCAGGGATGGCGGTCAATCGCAAGCGTGGACTGGAGATGCATCAAATCGGCTGCACGAATTGACCGAGCAATTCTTGACAAAGTCTCCGATGCCACATAGGCATCAGCTTAAGCACCCGACCTTCCATTTGCTTGAAGAAAAGACTGCTCTGGTAAGCCCTCTCCCTGGATGGGGGAAGGGTTGGGAAGCCACGACTATCGCTCGCGCCTCACTCAGAGTCGACGACTTTGATCTTCATCTTGCCGAGGACTTTCATCATGGGCAGGAAGGAAAGCACGGGAGCGGGGCCGTCGTCGGAGAAACTGGAGTTGGCCATTTTGATGTGCGCGCCGCCAATTCCGCCGCGGCCCAAAGTGGCATCGAGCGGGACCCATTTTCCGTCCAGCCAGGCTTCGCTCCACATGTGGCCGCCGAAATCGTGACTCCGCTCAATGTAGACCAGCCCGACGGCGATCCGCGACGGGATCTTCTTTGCGCGGAGCATCGCCGCCAACAGGACGGCATGTTCGGTGCAGTCGCCTTCCAGATTCTTGGCAACTTCAGCGGCCGAGGCCATCGCCGTCGAAAAATTCTTGTTGGTGAGCGTTGTCGAGACGTACTTTTCCATGCGACGCGCGATTTCGACCGGATCGGTTTCCTCGCCGGCCGCCTTGTCGGCATGTTCGATGACGTTTTCGTCTGTGCATTGGAGAAACGCGGAACTCTCGAGAAACTCGGGTTTGGCTTCCACAACTTTTGCGTTCTCTGGAAGCGCCGGCGGAGCGACGGTCAGTTCGATTGTCTCATCGGAAATGCGTTTGACCGACTGAGTTTTGTCGGCCACGAGAAACTCGGCCGCGTCTTCGCCGGGAGTCGTGATTTGATAGACGACCTTTCGTGATCCGTGTCCCTTGGGTATTGGATCGACTCGGATGAGCGAACCAACGGCAATATCCAACTCACCGCCGGCAATTGCCTTGACTGCCTCTTCCTCAGAAACTTCGTAAGTGGTCATCACCAGACCCAACAGGTCGGTTTCGGTCTTCAACGTGTTTCCCTTTTCGTCAATCCAGCTACGGGTTGATGTCGGCAGAACGGTGTTGGTCGTTTTGATTTGCATCAGGTCCTGCGACGTGCCGTCGAACAGCTTGACCGACTCCATGTTTCCGGCGGTCATGGTCACGGTGGCTTTCTTTTTCAACTCCGGCAGAAAGACATCGAACGATCGCGATTCGCCTGGCTTCAACGGATTCTCTGCGAGCGATTGCGCTTCGTAAGCGGGCGACTTCAATCCCTTTTCCCAGGGAAGTTCCTGCTCGGTTGTGCGGTCGGCAATTGTTGTTTTTAAGAGCAGTTTGTCGCCTGCAACCTGGCCGACGACGCGCGTGGAGTTGGCCGGCGGGTTCTTGGTCTCCTGCACGAACGAAACCAGTTCGCCGTCTTCGGCGGCCACGTTTTCGAGCAGAATCTGCATTTTGAGTTTCTGTCCGAACCGCTCAATCGTCATGTGCGTTTCGGTGGAAGTCTGTTCGAGCTTCCGACCATCGCGCGTGATTTCTTCGGACGTGGAATGCACGTAGCCAATGCGTGTCTCGCCGAGATAAATGACCTGCCAACTTTCAGTTTCGGATTCTTGTGCGAGCGAAACTGGAATTGGTTCATCGGTCTTAACGGGATTCGTCTCGACCGGGGCTTCAACCTGCTTCGGTGGCGATGGCGGGGGAACCGGTTGAGAAACGTCTCCGCAACCGGTCGCTGCCACAATCGCTACGAAGAGCAGGCAGAGACCGAGCCGGTATTTTTTGAAGCGGTGCATGGTGTTCTCCACGTGAGGTGCGACGGCGACTTCTCCAGTGGCAGGCATTATAGCGATTGTCGCGGTCGATCGGTCAAGCGGCTTGCGTGGTGGGCCGGATCGTTTGGCTGTGCGGAATCTATCGGTTCTAACTCCAGAATCTCGCAACAATTTGCACCCTGAATGGTAGAACCGGCGTGCTTCGCTTTCCAGCAATGTTAACGCAGGCGGCACGTCACGTTTCATGCTTAGGGTGACAGGCGGTTTTTGCCGGAGCACGCCAATTGCCGCCGTTCTTCACTCAATTTGCATGCTAGAGTTGCCTGACTCCCGACTGACTGACCGCACTTGGTGTGTCGTCAACATCGTGAGTTATTTGCGGGCCAACATGAATACACCCCTCCCGCACAGATTGATCGAGTGGCAATTCACTCAACGGCTGGATTGGAACATTTCCGGCCGTTCGATTTGTGCAGACGAATACAAATTCCGGCAGCAGCTGCAGAGATAAGGGAACACGAGATGAGCTTCCTGCAACGGTTTAAGAAAGACAGCACTCGCGATAGTCTTGCCACCAAGAATATCAGCAGCTTTGAAGATCTTTCCGAAGATCAACTTGAAGCACACCTTGGCGTGAAACGTTACGGCAGCTTTATTCTCACCGATGCTGTCCGTCCTTCGTACAACCTCGAAGTTGTTCCAAGCGCGGGCTATCGGCACGACGTGTACCGCGATCGCGAAACCGGAGTCGAAATTCCCGTCTTGATGGCGGCCGCTTCGAGAGAAGTGATTATCGACCTGTTCATCGACCTGCTCGATCCGTTGGGTGAGAGTGTCGATGTCGTGCTCGAATCGAGTCACGACCAGACGGCAGGTCAGCATCTCGACATGGGCCGCGAACACATCGACCTGCCCGTGCTGAAGAGTACGCTGTACGACTTCGAGGATATTCTGTTGGACGATGGCTGCACAGGATTGGCGGTACTTAATCCGCGAATTCCGTTAGAAATCCAGTTTGACGAACACAAGCTGCTCATTGTGTACGGCCAGGATTTATCGGTGTTTGAGGACACGCTGGCCGACTACGGCATCAGCCGCAGCGACGAGATTCGGTTCATCACTGAAGCCGAACACGTCCACTCGTCCAGCGATGAGTTCGTCGATCGATTTCAGCAGTTGAAGTACCGAATGGGAATCGACGATTGAGCTTTCTCCTGCCGCTCTCCCCGGCAAGGTTCCATGAAACACATCTACTCTTATCATTCCACCCGCTACCCGTGCGCGCCGTGTGGCGATGTCGGCGTGACAGCATCAAGCTGTACGCGAGCGTTGCTGTGCCTGGCTGTCGTACTGAGCGCGATGTCGGCATCGGCTGCAGAGCCGGGAAATTATCTCAGCGAGCGGTTTGAGCCACTCGCGGATGTCCCAGCGGCGAAGCAGGTCTGGCACTTCCGCTGGGAGCGTTACGCTCGCAGCACCGAGGGGCGACCGATTGAAACCTTGCAGATCGGCAAGGGTCCATTCCGTACGCTGGTGCTGGGAAGCCTGCACGGCAGTGAAACGATGGCCGTCGAGATCGTCGAGCAACTGGCAAGACATCTGGGCAAGACGTCCGATCACTGGCATGAAGTCAACGTTTTAATAGTGAGGACACCCAACCCCGACGGTTTCGCGAAGCACAACAGTTTGAATGCCAGGAAGGTCGATCTCAATCGCAACTTTCCCACTCTGACCGACCGGCAATCGAAGCGTGAGCCACGCGCGGGGACTTCGGCATTCAGCGAAGTCGAAACACGTGTGCTTCGCGATATCCTGAGAACCTATCGTCCGCACCGCGTCGTACACGTCAAATCGACTCGCAACACAAACGGCTGGGCGCTGTGCAGCCGGCGGGCAGATGCAATGGCTGCATTTCTATGCGAGTTCCGCAACCTGCATGTCGGCCGGCTCGAAGACCATCTCGTATCCGGTTCGGTTGAACGCTACGCCATCGGCACACTCGGACTGGAAACCGTCACGCTCGCCGTTCCCAACCGTCCCGATAAGGCCACCGTTTGGCGCGACTATCGCAGTGTCTTACTAGCCGCCGCTGCTTACGTCGATCCCGAGTGGCAAACGACCCACTACCAAACGTATGCCCCGGCGAGATCAACACCGAATGTCTCCACGCAGCAGCCCTATGGGACCTCTGGTTCCCGATCGAACCGGCAGACTGATCGAGGCGTGCTTGCTTCGCCGTTGAGACGATCGTCGCGGAAAAAACGATCGCCGTTGGGCAAACTTTGGAAACGCCTTCCGCCTTCGATCCGGTAAAGGACTCGTAGTGACCGCATTCGTGCGGTTTGTTTGTTCTTGGCACCACCGATGGATTACGCAGTTTGACGTGCCGAGATGGTCGCCAAGGCGGCTTCGGTTTGCGTTAAAGCATCGCGGGCTTCGAGAATCGTCTGCCGAAAAACCTCGGCACGCGGCACCGCTTCGAGTCGTCCCAAGACAGTGCCTCGGGAATCGAGCAGAACGAGATCGGCTGCGTGGAAGAACTGCTGGCCATCGAGTTGTTCGACTTCGATCTCGTCAATCGCCGGCAATGCGACTTCCAATACTTGCCGTGGTGTCAGGGCCGCGTTGATCGTCACCCGACGGTTGGTCAACACGTAACGGCTTCCGACGACCTTTGTTTCCGCGTACAAAGCCAAAGCCAGCGGGCTGGTGGGGAGCGTGAACAGTAGATTCGACAGCTTGACTCCACAGATTCTGACGGGAATTGCGTCGTACAACCTACCCAGCCAGCGGCCCCGGCCGGTTGCAGCGATTGACGGATAGACCGTCATTACCACGTTTTCGACTCCGGCACTCACACCGGAAATTGCCTGCACATTGCCAATGGACATCGCTTCGCGTCTCTCCAAAAACAGTCAAAACGGCCGATCAGATCAGGTATTCGACGGCGATTAAACTACCACACCACAAGCAACATTGCCAGCATCTGCTGCCGGGGATCAAAACGCCGTCTTCCTGCGACCTGTCGTTCCCTTCTTTTTCTCTTCCTCGTCCGGCTGAAGTTCGCGGAGGACACAACGAAAGCCGACGTTGGGACCCGGTGCGCGCATGGAAACGGGCGAACGATCCCACGCCATCCAATCGGGACCATTGCCCTTGACGACGCGGTGGTTTGCGACCACTGCCCGTTTTGGCCCGGCCCATTTGCGAACCACGGTCTCGCCGTTTCTCGTCGCTTCCTGGTAGGTGGTGGGGGAATACATGTCGGCACACCATTCACGGGCGTTGCCCGCCAGATCGTATACGCCATAGGGGCTGATGTCGGCACGGAAACTCATGACCGCATCGATCTGATTGGGCGTCCGCGCGGGAGACCAACCGGCCCGCCCATTGCCCCACGGATGCAGGAAACCATTCGGTCCGCGTGCCGCCTTCTCCCATTCCGGTTCGGTTGGCAACTGCTTCTTAACCCAGGTTGTATAGTTTCGGGCATCTGCCCAACTCACACCCAGAGCAGGGTGATCGTCGGGCGAAGAAACGTTAATGGGCCTCTGCAGTGTTCTGTTCTTTTTCTCTTTCCACCACACACGGAAGTTCTCGTATTGTCCAAGCGTGACCTCGGCGACGTCGATATAGTACGCATCGAGGAATACGGCGATTTGCGGCATCGCGTTCTCGGGGCCGTCGTTCGTCCCCTGTTGTGAAATCGATGACGGGATAAACGCCATCAGCGAGCCATCTTCTTCGCAGCGAATTCGCAGCGGAAAACCGTCCGCGGAGAAACCGGCGTCGGGTACTGCGACAAATCCTTCCGGAAGTGGGGCTTTGGTCTTGGGACGTGTCGATGACGACTTCGTACCCCCACCCGCTGGTGGTACGGCGTTGAACTGCGAGGAATCAACTCCCTCCTCGGGAACTGTTGCGAGAAACGTGTTGGCCCCATCGTCGACAATTGCGAAGTTCCCTTCGTTGTTCGCCAATGCAAACACGTTCTTTGGGTCGGCCCCCGCTAACGCTGCATCGACCTTCGGTGCAGGTTTCGCCGCGACCGGCTTCGGCTTTTCAGCTTGACGACCCTGCGGTGCCTCAGGTGCGAAAGAACCGCCACCGCCGGCATTGCCGCTGCTGCCGACGCTGGAACTGCCATCGGCGACGTCCTCCGAATCGTCTCCACAACCGCAGATGCAGACGGCCGCGACGAGTACCGGCAGCATCATCAACCGATAGAATTTCATGTTTCATACCTGTATTCAATGTGACCGGTTTTCAACCGGTCGGGCAATTCGCAGCCGAACCATCGGCAACGGTTTCCATTGTCGGCACGATCGCCCGGGGATACAACAGCAATCCAGAATTCTGAGGGGGCGAAGTCTATAAACAGGAGCCTGAAGCGCAAGCGAAGGGGTTGCTGGAAACATCCTTCGCTTGCGCTTCAGGCTCTTATTTCTTTTCCTCTTTGAGATTCTCTGCGGTCTTTGCACCTTTGCGTTCAATCAGAATCGTCCGCTGTTTCATCGATAACTCGGTTCAGGATTTCATCGAAGTTGGACACGTCGGCGATTTTCTTCGCACAACTGGGATTCGCGAAAATTCGGACACGTTTGACGTAATCGTCGAACTGTCGCTGCGCCAGAGCTTCGACCACTGGCGAGACTTCATGCAGCGGGCGGTACACGTCTTCCTTTGGGAAGAAGATTTCAACGTTGAATTCCACTTCCCGGTGCGGTGGCGGCGCGTCGATTAGCAAGTCGGTGGCGGCCAGCGGTTCGTTGAGTTCTGCTCCCAGCCGTTTGGCTAGCCGGTCGGCACACTCAACCAGAAACTCAAACGGTCGCCCGGCCAATCGCTGGTAGGTCTCGGGTGACTGATACAGGCTGTATTCGGTCACCCGCTTGTAGAGTAACCGTTTGATCCCGAAGACGCCTTCGAGCAGCCGTTCGCAATCGGTGCCGACGGCTTTGGTTCGCAGTGTCTGAATGAAGTCGGGTTCGGTTTGCAGAAACAGTTGCCGCAGGTCGAGATCGCGATGCAACGAGAAGAAGGCGCGGGCGAACATGCAGGTGGCCGAACGCACGGCGTGATGCCAATAGACTTCGCTGAACATGACATACCGGGCAAAGACCATCAATTCGGCGGCGGTCTTTCCCTTGTAGTTCAATGCGAGTCCGTCGCCTTCGCGGTTGACGACGAGCGAATGCATCAGCCGGTTCTTGTCGAAATTGCGGCCGTAGGGGACGCCGGCATGCAAACTGTCGCGGTCGAGGTAATCCATCTTGTCGATGTCGATCGGACCCGACAGGATCGACCGCAGCAGACGCAGCGCCGGCGTGTCGCCTGTTTTTGCTGCCCCTTTCTGTTTCACCACAACGCCCAGGACTTCTTCCGGTTCGATGTGCCATTCGGAGCGCAAGACTTCGGCCAACTCGCGATGGGGTGCAAGAAATTCAGCCGCAAATTCCTCGTGCGGCGGCAGATCGGGCAGTCCCATGTCTTCAATCGGATGGCAGAACGGCCAGTGTCCCAGATCGTGAAGCAGAGCGGCGGCCAACAACACCTCGGCGTGATGCGGATCGATGATTTCGTGGAAGCGGGCGTCTTTTCCGAGTTGCCAGAGGTATCGCAGCGCATTGTGGTACACGCCCAGTGCGTGCTCGAATCGCGTGTGCTGCGCACCGGGATAGACGCGCGAAGCGACACCCAGCTGCTTGATGTGAGCGAGGCGTTGAAACTCGGCCGTATCGACAAGCGCCCGCACGCGCGACGTAAAGGGAACGTCCTGCTCCATCGGAATGCGGACGATTCCCTGTGCGTTTGCCAACTGCGTCAACTCGGGGATGTCGAATAATGAATGCGGCATTGATTCAACCGGACCACGACGGGCAAGCCCGCCGGCTAAATGGGGGATGCGGATTTGGTATCGGTCGCTCTCGTCGGGGCAAATAGTTCTGTGACGACGTCGGCAAGAAGTTCGTCGTTCTGTTGTGCGCTGCGATTGCCAATGGCCTGCCACAGGCGGGCGCCGTCGCGAGATGCCTGTTGAAGTTTGGCGGGCATTTCGTCGATGCTGGGTGGCAGTGACTCCCCAGCGACGATCGCGGTCGAAATCGCATCGGGAATGTCGTCGATGTTGTCAATCGTTTGAAAATCGACCAGCCCGACCAGTAATGGATTCACTCTCCCGGCGATCAGCGAGCGGACATCGTCCTGGTAGGCCACGATTGGTTTCCCCAGAGTCCAGGCGATGGCCGCCTCGGAGACGGCACCCTCATCGGGGACGCGTCCGTTGAGATTCCAAATGACCGCGTCGCATTCGACGGCCAACTGGTAGACGTCGAGCGCAAAGATCGCGGCATGCAAAAACTCGGCCGCCTGAGGAGCCTCCCAACCGCGTTCAATTAATGTGCGGTGGACGAGCCGAAACTCCATGCCGTCACGATGTGGCAGATAGACGCGATAACCGGCGTCGGTCAATGCGTCGGCAATGGCGGCCATTTCATCGCGCTCGGCTCCGTTAAACAGCGGACCGGCACAGTAAATTTGCTGCGCTGCGTCGGCAATGTTAGAGGGCATCGTTCACATCCTTGTATTCGCAACGCATCGCGTGATGCAGGAAGATCGTTCCACGTCGTCGGATTATAACCGCAAAGAGGGCGGGGCATAGCCAATCAGATAACAATCGAGCGACAAGCAGTCGTCGCAAGTGGGCATGTCGGATATGATGGAAAACCGTCCCGAATCACCCCATCATCCTTCATCCCACGTTTCCTATGAGTTCCGTTGCTTTGAAAAGTCCGACGGATCGTGTGGATCGGCTCGGCGTCATCGCGCAGGGCGTCTTCGGCGCGTTATGCGCGGCGGGCAGTTTGCAAGTTATTCTGAACGACTACGCACTGGCCGGCACGCTGATGAGCCGGGAGCTGTGGATGTGGGTCACCGGACTGCTGGGTGGGAAAGTTTCGCCAACGGTCGATGTCCCGCTGGACGTTTTGTTTTTCGCGTTTTTGGGCGTTGCCATTGCGTGCTGGCTGGGCGGAGCTGCCGCATTGACTGCAAAGACGAAGGCTCCGTTCAGCAACATCCTGTGGGTTTGGGGGCGCGATGGATTCCGGTGGTGGCTGATTTTCGGCGTTTGGTTGCTGTTGTGGACTGTCGCATCAATCGCCGAATGGGAAACCGCTGTGAGTCTATTGGCCGCGACTCCGCAGTTGTGGTTGGCGGTGACGATGGCCGGATTTGTGGCAACACTTTTTGCGATGTCGATTTCTCTAAGCGCCGTGGCAGTGCGATCGGTGGGCGAAACGAATTGGTACGTGCCAAAAAGTGTCGGGCTGGGCATTGTGATATACGTCATTGTCTTCACAACAATGAATTGGCAACTGCATCGAGGTCTGTTGTTGCCGCACGGTGATTCGGCGATGTACGAAGAGCATTTGTGGAATCTGGAGTATGGCAAAGGGTTTCGCAGCTTTCTCGATCCCGGTCTGTTTCTCGGCGAGCACATTCAGGTGATTCATGTGGCGTTGTTGCCGTTGCACGTTGTTTGGCCTTCGCAGATGCTGCTGGAACTTTGCGAGTCGTTGGCGTTGGCCTCGGGGGCGATTGCCGTTTTCTGGATCGCCCGGCGACATACACGGAGCGACAAAGCGGGCGCGCTGCTGGCGTTTGCCTATCTGCTTTATTTTCCGATGCAGTTTCTGGATATCGCGATTGATTTGAAAACGTTTCGGCCGATTGCATTCGGCGTGCCGCTGTTGTTGTTCGCGCTCGATCAGATGGAACGTCGCCGATTTGTGAGTATGTCGGTGTTATTGCTGTGCGTGTTGAGTGCGAAAGAAGATTTCGCCATTGTGATTGCGCCGCTGGGGTTGTGGTTGCTGTGCCGGGGTGCGGGAGTCGATCGCAGCTTGAATCAGCCGGCTTACGCCGACCGCTCGCCTGAACGCCCTGCGCGGATGGTCGGTGGTGCGATGGCGGTCTTGAGTGTGTGTTATTTATTGCTGGTGTTGTTGGTGTTGATCCCGGCGTTTCGTGAGGGGCGCGATCCACATTACACGGGATACTTTGGTTGGTTGCATGAAGCGGCGGTCGAGGAGGGCATCTCCGATAATGGCATGGAACCCGCCGGTCCGCTGGGAATCGCGCAAGTGCTGTTCGCGCAGCCAACGATCTGGCTGGGAAGATTGTTCAGCATGCAGTCGCTGTTCTATGCATTGGCGCTGTTGGTGCCGATTGGGTTCTTGGCGTTGTTCTCTCCCGGGCGATTGGCGGTTGCGCTGCCTTTATTTGGCGTGCTTTGTCTGATGGAAGTCTCCGGTGGCGGCTCGACCGATGCCGGCTTTCCACTGGTTCCTTTTCACCACTTCCATGCACCACTCATACCAATCGTCATCTGGGCATCGGCGGCAGGACTGTCGCACGCTGCTGGTTTCTGGCGTAGACTCTGGGGACGATTGCGTCGTACAAAGGAGTCGATCATCGCCGTTGATCCGACGCTCTGGACGCGACATTTTGTGTGGACGTCGGCGCTTGCGGGCGGATTGTTTTTTAGTCTGGGGCCGTTGGGTGTTCCGTTCTGGGATGCCGGTTCGACGTGGACTTGGCGTAGTCTGTATGTCCCGGGAGAACGGGCCGAGGAGTTTCCCGCCGTGTTTGCAATGATTCCGGCCAGCGCGCGTGTGGCATCGACCGATTTGATTCATCCGCGATTCACTCACCACGAGCGGTCGTACGACTACAGCGCGTATCCACGGGCCGTCAACGACAACAAACCGGGCGCGCCGCCCGATACCGACTACATTGTGATCGACAAGCAAGCGCGTTACAGCAACATTTCACAACCGGAACAGATCCGCGAATTCCGCGAACATCCTTACGATTGGAAATTGCTGTTGAACAACGACTTCTTCATCGTCCTCCAGCGCAAGAATGAGCCGTCCAAATGAGCATCGTCAGAATTCCGAGCGACGATCGCAGCTCGGATTTGGGAAGCGTGACCTGCAGCTTAATCGGCTCCGTCGAGGCGGGGAGTTATCAGTCGTGCGCGTTGACCTACACGGCCGGATTCTCTGGCATCGACGATACCGGGTCGCTGAAATTCGTAATGCGGTACGCGACCGATGCCGGCGTGCCACAGTTTCACGCATCTGGAGCGCCCAATTACACGACGGCGGTTGCTTCAAACGGCGCACATTTACAGGTGCGCTACGATGTCAAAGACAATCAGCGGCCGTGGGGAAAAACGATTCACGTCAAGGTGCTGCAGGGCTACCTTCGCGCAGGCGACACGATCACGCTGACTCTGGGCGACCGTGTCGAAGGATCGCCGGGCTGGCGGATGCAGACGTTCCTCGAAGAGACACTTGAGATCCGCGTGCTGCTCGATCGGTACGCGACCTACGTTTACGAACGGCTGCCCGAATCGCCCACGTTTCGCATCGTAGCGGGTCAGCCGACGCGACTGGTTGCCGTCGCACCGACGCTGAGCGAACCGGGCAGCGACATTGTGGTTCGCACGCGTCTGGAAGACGTATGGGGGAATCCAGCGGCTGAACCGAAAACGCTGATCCATTCCGGCTTTGGCGATCCCGGTGCCTACACAATTTCGGTCACCGACGAACAAACGGAGCTGCAGACGGAAACCAATCCAATTCTCGTTGGCGTGAATGACGGCTATGGCCGTTACTGGGCCGACCTGCATGGGCAGAGCGAAGAGACCATCGGCACGAACAGCATCGACGACTACTTCCGTTTCGGCCGCGACAACGCGTTCCTTGATGCCTGTGCGCATCAGGGGAACGATTTCCAAATCACCGACGCCTTCTGGGATAAGATTCAGCAGACGACCGGCGAATTCAATCAGCCGGGAAAATTCGTGACGTTTCCCGGTTGGGAGTGGAGCGGCAATACGGGATTGGGGGGCGATCGCAATGTTCTGTTTCGCGAAGAAGGCGGGATCATCAGCCGTAGTAGCCGCGCGCTGGTTGCGGCTGACGAGGCGGCCAACCCCTGCAGCGAAACGGTGGAGGAACTGTTTGATCGGCTGGAGAATTGCGGTCGCGAGGTAATGATGTTCGCGCACGTTGGCGGTCGCTTCGCCGACCTGGAGCGTCACCGCGAGGGTCTGGAAACGGCCGTTGAAGTGCATTCGGCCTGGGGGACATTCGAGTGGATGCTCGAAGATGCGTTTCGTCGTGGATACCGGATGGCGATTGTCGCGAATTCCGACGGACACAAAGGACGCCCCGGTGCCAGTCATCCCGGAGCGAGTACGTTTGGCAGTTACGGCGGACTGACCTGTATTCTGGCGGAGAAGCTTGATCGAGAAAGTGTGTGGCAGGCGTACCGTTCGCGGCGAGTGTACGCCACAACCGGGGCGCGAATTCATCTCGACGTTACGGCTCAGCAGCCACAAAATGGCAGCGCGGCAGAGTTTGATATTCCAATGGGTGCGGTGATCGAAGTCGCAGACGATGCAGTCCCCGTGTTACGGGTTCAGGTGGAGGGAACGGCGGCCATCGAGCGCGTCGAAATTCGCAACGCGATGACGGTCCTGAAAACGGTGCGCCCTTATACTACGGCTGATTTGGCCAACCGCTTGAAAATCCAATGGCAGGGGGCAACGGTTCGCGGACGAGGACGCCAGGTGGTGTGGGACGGCGGACTGCGGATTGTTGGCAACAGCATCGCAAACTTTCAACCGATTAACTTTCTCAACCACGAAAAACAGTGCAATCAATTAACGTCCAGCCGCATCGGTTGGCAGAGTTTGACGACGGGTGGATTGGCGGGGGTGATTCTTGAACTGGAACATGCCGAGGCGGGCCAACTGATTGTCGAAACAAAGCAGACAAACTTTACGGCGACGATTGCCGGACTTGGCATTCGCGGCCGTTCGTTCGATCTGGGTGGGGTGGGCAAACAGATTTCGGCGTTTCGGCTGCCACCGGCTGGCGGAACCCGCTCGGTGGCGTTCGACTACGAACCAACTGAATCCGACCTGCAGATTGGTGACAATCCGCTGTACGTGCACGTTGTGCAGGAAGACGGACACCGGGCCTGGTCGAGTCCGATCTATGTCGTCAGAAAATAACGAGACAACCGCAGATCGGATTCTCGCTGAATGCTCTTTTTTCTTCCCACAAATTACATCGTCGGCATGCTGTGCTGGCTGTTAGTTGTCGGTGTTGTGCTGCGCGTGCTGTTATCGCAAAGACGGAGACATCGCGGCGTTGCGAGCCGTCTGCGGTGGGTCAAATTGGCCCTGTCGTTGTGGATGTTGCTGATGATGTTAACCGGCTGTGAATTGTATTTTGCGTTGTTCGTCGATGAGAGCGACGCCTTCAACATGACCAACGTTTCCAAACGATGGTTCGATCGACACATCGAGGCGCAGCGAAATTCGTTTGGTGCGCGCGACGCGGCTGAATTCCACCGCAGCCGACCAGAAGGTCGGCGCCGAATTTGTTTTGTCGGCGACAGTTTTACCATTGGTCACGGCGTGCCGAGACTCGAAGACCGATTCACCGATCAAGTCGGTGCAGCGCTCGAGCGAAGCCAACCGGGAAAGTTTCAGGTGGCGAATCTGGCCGATCCGGGACTGGAAATCTCACAGATCGAAGCCAGGGTGCATGGCGTGTTGCGGTCCGACTACGAAGTGGACATGGTGATCTATGTCATTTGTTTGAACGATATCGAGGCGTACGACTCACGGACAGATGCCGCAATCAAAAGTCTTCAGGTCGCCCAACCGAGTTTCTTTCTGTTTACCGAGACATACTTTTTCAACTGGTTATATTTCCGTTACGTGCAACTGTCACAACCCGGGACGCGCGACTACTTTCCGCATCTGGCCAACTCGTACGAGTCGGAAGCATGGGACGGGTTTGCAAGAAAACTGGAACAGATCCACTCACGATGCAGCGAGCATCAGGTGGAATTGCGAGTTGTCATTTTCCCGTTTCTGACCGAACTGGGAAACGATTACCCGTTCGCGAAGGCGCATCGCAAGATTATGAGTTTCTGTGAGACAAAGGGCGTGAAATCATTGGACCTCGAACCTGCCTTTCGTCGCCACGCTGGAGAAAGCCTGACGGTCAACCGGTTCGATTCCCACCCAAACGAGAGGGCACAACGAATTGCTGCCGACGCAATTCGCGACGGGCTGCTTTCGGATTTGATGCAAGGCAACACAGCATCCAAATAAGATTCGATTAGAATGAGGAAACCAGGAAGGTAGGAGAAAAGGCGTTATCGAATTCCTGCCCTCCTGCATTCCTTATCAAAACTGTTTTGTTGTGGGCGTCGGCATGCCAGTGCGAGGTCTGCGATACTACTGAATACAATCGGACGGTTATGACGGGTTTCTGGGAAATCGTGATACCGGCTCTATTCGTCGGATATCTGCTGACGCTGCCGTTGATTCGGTGGGTGTTGCTCTCGAAGCGACGTAGTCCGGTGTCGGCCGTTGCGTGGATCATGGCAATCTTGCTGCTGCCGTATTTCGGCGGGCTGCTGTTTGTGGTGTTTGGCATCAACCGCGTCGATCGACGACGGGCAGGCAAATTGACTTCGCTCCGCGCTGCGGGCCGCTTCCTGCCGGAGCTATCGCAGTATCAACTCATTCCCGATGAGGTTCCGCAGGCCGAACAGGAACAGTTTCTGCGACTGACGAACGCATTCTGCCGCACGTTTCCAACCTTCGGGAACAAGGTTGATTTGCTGACCGACACGAATCGCACGTTGGGATTGATCAAACAGGCCATTCTCTCAGCAGAACATACGCTGCACCTGGAGTATTACATCTGGCGACCGGATAAAACCGGGACGAACTTGCGCGACATGCTGATCGAAAAAGCACGGCAAGGCGTGAAGGTGCGATTTCTGTACGACGTCATCGGTTCCAACCTGCTGACGCGACGGTTCTTGAAGCCGATGCAGGATGCGGGCATTCACGTTGCCTCGTTCTTACCGGGGCGAACGTGGAGGGAACGATGGTCGGTCAATCTGCGCAGCCATCGAAAAATTGTCGTCGTCGATGGTCAGGTTGGATTCACCGGCGGCATGAACATTGGTGATGAATATCTGGGGAAGAACCCGCATCTGGGATATTGGCGCGACACGCACTTGCGGCTGTGTGGGCCGGCGGTTCTGCAACTTCAGCAGGTTTTTGCAGAGGACTGGTTTTATGCCACTCAGGAAGAACTAACGCAGCCCGATGTCTTCCCCAAGCCGGACGAGTGTGGAGCGGTGTCGGCCCAGGTGGTTGTCGGCGAGCCGGTGGCCGATTTGCGGGCGATGCACAGCATCCTGTTTGCGGCCATCAACGCCGCCCGCGATCGAATCACTCTGGCCACGTCGTACTTCGTGCCGACGGAACCTTTACTAACGGCACTGGAGACGGCGGCCCGACGTGGTGTGCGGGTGCGGTTGTTATTGGCGGGGCGATCGGCCTACGTCTGGACGTTGCTGGCGGGTCGTTCCTATTACGAATCGCTGTTGCGCGCCGGCGTCGAGATCTATGAATACGAACACGGCTTGCTGCACTCAAAGACGCTGACCATCGATGGTCATTGGTCGTTGGTGGGGACTCCAAATTTCGACGCCCGCAGTTTGTTGCTGAACTTCGAGGTGGCCGTGGTGACGTACGACCGCAAGATCGCTTCGCAGTTGGAAGAGCACTTCGAGAAGGACCGGGAACGATCAAAGCCAATCGAGTTGGAACGGTGGATCGCTCGTCCGACGCGTCACATTCTGGCCGAGAGCATCTGCCGATTATTCGCGCCCGTGTTGTGATGCGACCGTTCGAGATGCATTGCAATCTGCAAAGCCCACGGGCAGCGCCCCGTGGGATCAACCAACAGATTCGCAACAAAAAAACGGGGGCGATTCCATCGAATCGCCCCCGTCGGACTTCGCATCGTTCGAGAATTATCGGCGTCCCCGTTGGATTTCGGGGCTGGCCGTTCTCGCTACAGGTCGCTAATCAGTTGCAGCAACCCTTCTTGGGGCAGCAACTCTTCTGCGGGCAGCAACTCTTGACGGGTACTTTACGGCAGACCGTGCGCGGGACGCATTTGGTCACCTTGTACTCGACCTGACGCGGCACGCATCTCTTGACCGTGCGGTACTTCGTTTCACAAACTTGCTTGCAGACGCAGTACGGAACTTTCCGCGTGCAGGTTTGCTGAACTTTCTCGCAGACCCGGTAGGGGACTTTTTTGGTGTGACATTCTTCCACCCAGCTGCAGGTGGTGTAGGGAATCTTCTTGGTGAAGCATTCTTCTACATAGCTGCAGGTGGTGTAAGGAACCTTCTTCGTCTTGCATTCGCGGACGTAGGTGCACGTGGTGTAAGGCACGCGGCGGGTCTTCTGTTCGCGAATGGTGCGGCAGCAGGTGTAAGGTACCCGTTTGTTCGTCGTGCAGGCAACCTGCTCGCAAACCGTGTACGGAACCTTGCAGTGCTTCACTTCGGTAACGTACCGCGTGCAGCATACCTGCTTCTTAATCGTCTTCGGAACCCAGACCTTTTTGCAGCAGGTCGTGCTGGGGCACTGTACCTTAACCGTTTTGCACTTACCGGGCGTGTAGACCTGGCAACCGGTACAAGGATCGCAGGCCCATGTCCCCGGCTCGCATTCGCATCGTTCGACGATTTCACCGGGAATCTCCTCGGTGACCGTCTTCCACTCGCCGCAGCAAACTTCAACTTCTTTGCATTCGGTGACCGGTTTGCAGGTCGTGTAGCACTTGTCGCGATAGCACGTCTTCTTGACCGTCTTGTAGGTCGTGCAGCAGACGTCGCGGTAGTGGGTTTCCTGCACGTTGCGGCAAACGGTGTAACACTCGTCGCGGTAGCAGGTCTTGTAAACCGGCTTGCACGTGGTGTAGCAAACGTCGCGGTAGCAGGTTTTGTAAACCGGACGACGCTTCTTGCAGCAGATTTCGCGGTAGCAGGTTTTGTAAACCGGCCGCCGTGTCTTGCAGCAAACGTCGCGGTAGCACGTCTTGTAGACATTCTTGCAGACGGTGTAACACTCGTCGCGGTAGTGTGTCTCGTAGACGTTCTTCGTGCATGTGTATGGCACCTTCTCGCAAACGGTGTCATAAACCGTTTTCGTGCACGTGTATTCTTTTTGTTCGTAAATCGTTTCCTGAACCATCTTGTAGCAGGTGCTGCAGGATGATTTGGCTTCACAGTAATCGCCCGAGGCGACGCAGGCTTTTTCGGGACAACAGCTATAACTCGCTGCGCCGCAATAGCCGGCATTCGCGCTCGTACCGCCGCTGGAAACCATCAACACGATGGCCAGGGCGAAAGTACTCGCTGCATATTTCATGGGTTTGATTCCTACAAGTTGCAACCGTGAGTTTCCGTACGAAGTCCAGTAGCCTTACCTCCATAAGGCAAACTCGCTTTATCTTTCCTCGTCTACTCAGGCTGCTTGTTTTCAGTATTCTTTGTACGTTTCCTATATTCTGTAGGTGGTTTTTCCATTACGTACTACTCAGGCCGAACAATCGTTAAGATCGAAATGCTGGCACTTGGCAATGAGGCTGCGAACTGAGTGGAAATCCGCTGCCGGAAAATCACCGGCCGTACCGGAACCTCTGTTGTTTTCCGGGGTTCAGTAATTGTGGGAAGTGATATTTGGGCGTATCATGCGGTTTGCCGTGTGTCGAATACGATTTGCTGTCTTTGCAGCCGGGAGTGAGATGATGAGAAGACTTGTGGGAACCAGTGTTGTGGCCTTGGCCGTTTTGAGCGGGCTGTCCTCCTATTCTGTTGCACAAGATGGCAAGCAGGCCGAACGGGCCAAGGTGTTCACCCAGCTCGACAAGAACAACGACGGCAGCATTACGGCCGACGAAATCGGCGAGGCCCAGCAAAAAGCGTTCAAGCGGCTGTTACGCGTCGGCGACAAAGACAAGAACGGCACGCTGACCCGCGCCGAATTTGATGAAGCGCTTAAGCCGGCCCCGCCGGTTGCCGGAAATCAGCAGGGGCCGGCGGGACGCAATGGCCGTCGCCAGCAATTCGATCCCCGCGAAGTTTTCAAGCGACTCGACCGCAACAATGACGGCAAACTGACGTTAAGCGAGATCCCCGAACAGGTCCGTCCACGCTTCAAGCCGATGTTCGATCGCCTGAAAAAAGAAGAGATCACGGTCGAGGACATGATCCGCCTCAGGCGCGGCCAGGATGCCACCAACCAACGGCGATTCGCCGAACAAAACTTCAAGCGACTCGATCGCAACGGCGACGGCAAACTGGCGAAGAGCGAACTTCCCGAGGAGGTCCAACGTCGTTTCCGCTTTGTCTTCCAGCGTTTGAAGAAAGATGAGATCACGTTAGCCGAATACATGGCGGCCATCCGCCGCGCATCGGACCCGAGGGCGATCTTCACCCGCTTCGATGCCAACAAAGACGGCAAACTGACACTGAGTGAACTGCCCCAGCAAATGCGACCGCGATTCAAACCGATCTACGAACGGCTCGGCAAGGAATCTCTCTCGCAGCAGGAATTCGCCCGCGCCTTCGGCCGACGACCGGGACAACCACAAACGGATCGCAAACGCCCCACCGACCGCAAACGCCCGACCAACGACAAGCCAAAGAAAAAGCCCGACGCGTAATTGCATTGTCGTTCACGCAACTCGAAATCCAACACCTCAAAGCCCACGGGCTGCGGCCCGTGGGATCAATCGGCGCGGGGCGTCTCTTCCTTGCGTAAATGATGCACCCAGGCCGGCGGGATATTCACCAGCACGCCGTTTGTGCGGAAACGATGTTGCTGCAACCGGGCGCCCAGAATCTCTTCGAGTGCCGTCAACCGCGCCCGTTCGCTGCCACGCGACAACACGCGCCGAAATTTGCGGACGAACATGTACTCAAAATACGAGAGCACGCCGTCGTCTGCGAGAAGGTTGAAACAAACCTCAAAGATTTCCCGGACGAGTTCGGCAGGAAAGTTGTTCAGCGGCAAGCCCGAGACGATGAAGTCGTACTGGCCATCGGCTTCGAAATCCTGCACGGCACACATGTGGATTTCGGCGCGATCGGCGGCCGCCTGAAACACCGGGTCATCGCGAAACTTCTGCTGCAGAATTTCGACGAACCCGCCGTTCAACTCCACCAGATCGAGCCGGTCATCGGACCGCAGGCCTTGCACAATTTGCCGCGTCACAGCGCCCGTTCCCGGTCCAACTTCCAGAATTCGTGCCGGCCCTTCGCGATCGGTTAGCGGTTTGGTGATGGCCCGCGCAAGAAATCGGCTGCTGGGCGCAACCGCACCGGTTGCTTCAAATTCCCGCCGCAATTGCTGCAGGAACGCAATCTGATCGCCAAATGGCCGCTTCAAAAACCGTGTTACCATCGCGCCGCAAAGTTCCTTTTGTCAGGTAAATCATGTCGCGTTCTCTTCGATCCCACCGTACGGCGGTCACTGTCAACACGCAACCGTGCAGGTCATGTCGCGTCGCTGCGTTCCAGCGCGCCGCGGCGGATTTGCTCGGCGATATCAAGGCCGACCAGATCATTCCACGCCGCCAGCAGTTTCGCGAGAATCGGTCCGGGCTGTCCGTCACCAATCGGTCGGCCGTTCACCCGCACAACCGGTAGTAGACAGTACGGTGTTGACGAAGTGAATGCTTCGTCGGCGTTCAAAACATCGTAGACCTGCAAATCGGTGGCGACACACTGAATTCCGAGCTGGCTTGCCAACTCGGTCACCACTTGTTGGCTCACTCCGCCCAATGTTGTGCGGTGGCTCGGCGTGCAGATGACGCCGTCGCGGACGATGAAGAAGTTGCCGCTGCTGGTTTCGGCGACGTTGCCGGCATGGTCGAGTACCAGCGCCCCAGCGGTCGGATCGCCAAGCTTTGCCTGTTGATCGGCGAGATACCAATGCAGCCGGCTGCGCGATTTGATTTTGGGATCCAACGAATCGGGTGGCACGTGGCGAATACTCGGCGTAATCAGATGTTGGCCCGCATCGAGTTTTTTCGCCCACAATTCAAACGGTAACGGAAACGTATGCACGCAAACTGTCGGCTGTCGGGCCGCTTCAAGACCGGCTGCACCGACATAGGTGAGATTGAGTCCGGCCGTCACGAAGAGCGTAATTCCCAAATCGTGTCCGGCGGGAATCAGTTGTTTGTTGTGATCGACGACTTCATTCACGATGGCGGCCAGCTCGTCCCGCGACTTGTTGGCCGAGAATCCAACGGCACGCAGCGAACGTTCGAGCCGTTCCAAATGGTCGTCGAGGCGAAACGGCCGATGCGCTATCGTACGGATCATTTCCGTCACCGATGCACCCAGCACGATGCCCATATCGAACACCGAGAGCTTCGCGGCGGATATGGGGACGGTTTCGCCGTTGAGCCAGGCGATGGGTTCGGATATCGATGACATAAGGATTTCCGGCGGGACGCAGCCCGCCAGCTTTGGGTGGAATGTGCTTATGGATGAAAATGCGATTCAGACCCGATATACTGCGGGCCGTTGAGCAAAATCCAATCGTAGCGAAACAGCAACAGGAAGACGAGCATCATGGCAGCGCCGACAATTGCACCCGGGCAGACGAAAATTGGCTGGATCGGCACCGGAGTTATGGGATCGAGCATGGTCGGTCATCTGATCGACGCCGGTTTCGCAGCAACGGTTTACAGCCGCACCAAATCAAAGTCCGATGCGGCTATCGCAAAAGGAGCCGCTTGGGCCGACTCCCCTCGCGCAGTCGCTGAAGCCTCCGATGTGATCTTCACCATCGTTGGTTTCCCCAGCGACGTCCGCGAAGTAATGCTTGGGGCAGAAGGCGCGCTGGCCGGCTCGAAAGAAGGCAACGTTCTCGTCGATATGACCACCAGCGATCCGTCGCTGGCGATCGAAATCGCAGAGGCCGCCAAAGCCAAGGGCGTCGCCAGTGTCGATGCCCCGGTCTCCGGCGGCGACATCGGCGCGAAGGGCGGCACCCTGTCGATTATGATCGGCGGCGACAAAGATGTCGTCGATGCACTGGCCCCCTGCTGGGATGCGATGGGAAAAACCGTCGTACATCAGGGAGCAGCCGGTGCCGGTCAGCATACCAAAATGGTCAACCAAACCCTCATCGCTTCCGGCATGATTGGCGTCTGCGAAGCGCTGTTGTACGGACACAAAGCCGGTCTCGACCTGCCGACGGTATTAGAATCGGTCGGCAGCGGGGCGGCGGGAAGTTGGTCACTGTCGAATCTCGGCCCGCGAATTATGGACGGCAACTTCGATCCCGGTTTCTTTGTCGAGCATTTCATCAAAGACATGGGCATCGCATTGGCCGAGTCAAAGAAAATGGGCCTGGCATTGCCGGGGCTGGCATTGGCGCATCAACTGTACCTCGCCGTGCAGGCACAAGGACACGGTCGCGACGGCACACACGCGCTGCAACTGGCGTTGGCACAAATGTCCAACGTCGATTGGAAACGCAAGTAACCGAACCTCTTCCGTTCGGCGGTGTCACCCATAAAAAGCCCACGGGTCGCATCCCGTGGGATCAAACAGAGAGAAACAACCATGTCCCGCAAAGGCGATTCATTCGCAGGTCTCACCGTCGCGTTAGTCACCCCGTTTCAGGATGGGGAAATCGATGAGGCCGCTCTTCGCAAACTCGTCGATTTTCAAGTCGAGGCGGGAACCGATTGCGTTAGCCCGGTCGGCACCACCGGCGAAAGTCCCACGTTGACGCACGACGAACACGAGCGCGTCATCAGCATTGTCTGCGAGCAGGCAGCCGGGCGTATCAAGGTGATGGCGGGCACCGGATCGAACAGCACAGCCGAAGCCACCCGCCTCACCAAGTTCGCCAAAGCGGCAGGAGCCGACTCCGCGCTGCTCGTCGCCCCGTATTACAACAAGCCGACGCAGGAAGGGTTCTTCCAACACTACACGGCGATTGCCGATGCGGTCGAGTTGCCGATTGTGGTCTATAACATTCCGGGCCGCACGGCGAAGAATATCGAGCCGGATACAATTGTCCGCATCGGTGCGCATCCGAACGTGGTGGCGGTGAAGGAGTCGACGGGATCGATGGATCAGGCCTCGCAGATTCTGGCGACGAGCGAGCTGACGGTTCTTTCGGGTGATGACAGTTTGACGCTGCCGCTGCTGTCGATGGGCGGCGGCGGTGTTGTTTCGGTCGTTGGCAACATCGTGCCGAAAGATGTCAAAGCGTTGCTGGCTGCCTTTGGTGCCGGCGATTTGGCCGAAGCACAACGCTGGCATCACAAGCTGTTTCCACTTTGCCGCGACCTGTTGGGGTTGGCGACGAATCCAATTCCCATTAAGGCAGCCATGCAGGCGCTGGGCCGCGACACGGGCGAAGTCCGGCTGCCAATGACGCCGCTCAGCGAAGCCGAGAACGCGCGTCTGGTCGAGACGTTGAAGACCTACGGGCTTGAAGCGTAATCACGATCATTGACCCAACCAGCCCGTCGCGCTACCAGCCCGGCGGGCTGGTATTGATTGCCCGATCGTTCGCGGTGGGCGAATTGGTCGGGTATGCTGAATGTCGCACCACCGTCGTCTCGTATTCGATGTTCCCCGGTTTGAAAGAACACCACCATGAGCAAATTCAGCTCGATACTTTGCGTCGCCGTCGTCGGGTTGTCCGCCTCCTATGGCTTTGCACAAACGCCCTACCCGGTTGCCAACTCGGTGCCGGTCAGTCAGATCGACCGCGCCAAAATGGAAACCGAACTGGCACATCTGAAGAAACTCGTGGCTGACCTGAAGGCGGCCGACGGTGACCAACGGCTGGTGGCCGACGTGGAAGTCTTCGCGAAGGCAGCCGAATGGATTCTGCGGCACGGCGAATTCTACAAAGCGAATTATATCGCGCAAACGCAGGCGGCGATTAGAACCGGATTGGCACGCGCCAAAGAATTACGGCGGGAGAAATCACCGTGGATTCGCCGGACCGGAACGACCGTTCGTGGATATTACTCCCGCGTCGATGGCTCGGTGCAGCCTTACGCATTAACGCTGCCTGAAGGAATCAATCCCCGCTCGGGCGATCGCTGGCCGCTGCACGTCAAATTGCACGGGCGGGCGGGAACGATGAACGAAGTGAATTTCATCTCGCGGCACGAGGGCAAAGCACTGCCGAAGGAACAGACGTGGGTGCAACTCGACGTCTTCGGCCGCACGAACAACGCCTACCGCTGGGCGGGCGAGACCGACGTTTTCGAGGCGATGGCCGACCTGAATCGAACGGTCCGCATCGACAGCCAGCGGATTACGCTCTGGGGCTTTTCGATGGGCGGCGCGGGCGCGTGGCATCTCGGCCTGCATCATCCGTCGAAATGGTCGTCCGTCGGCCCGGGAGCCGGCTTCGTCGATTTCTACAGATACCAGAAACAAACCGAACGGCGGCCGGCGCATCAACATCTCGCGTTGCGGATTTACGACGCAGTCGATTACACACAAAACGCGTTCAATGTTCCTGTTTGCACCTACGGTGGCGAGAACGATGCCCAACTGGTCGCCAGCACGGAAATTGTTGACGCTGCAAAGAAATTGGACATCGACATCAAAATGGTCATCGGCAAAGGGGTCGGTCACAAGTTCACGCCCGAAGGCTTCCGCGAGTTCATGGACTTTCATCTCGCAGAGTCAAAAACTGGCCGACCACGGTTTCCCGGCCGCCGCAACATCGACTTCTTCACACAGACGTTGAAATACAACCGCTGCGAATGGCTGACCATTGAAGAGATGGAACGCATGTACGAGCCGGCGCGAGTGCAGGGGCGTGTCGATAAAGACGGACTGCTGCATTTGAAAACTCAAAACGTGGCGGCGTTACAGTTGGCTCGTGACGTGGCGGACTCGGTGGTGATTGACGGTGCGAAACTGAAACTCAATTCAGCCGCCCGGGGATTGTTGCCTGGCGTTTATTACGTCAAAGGCAACAAGGAATGGTACGGACTGACCTATGACGAATCGCGCGAGTTTCCCAACAATCGCGACCTGCGAAAGCGGCACAACATGCAGGGGCCAATTGACGACGCGTTCATGGAAGCGTTCGTCTGTGTGAGGGGAACGGGCAAGCCGTGGTCGCAGAATCAACAAGCCTGGGCCAACTGGACGCTGGAACGCTTCGGCCGCGAGTACGACAAATGGCTCCGCGGTCGCGTGCCGGTGGCCGACGATGTCGATGTCGATCCGTTCAAGCTCAACAAGAACCTCATCCTGTTCGGCGATCCGGGATCGAACAAGGTGCTGGCGAAAATCATCGACAAGCTGCCGATCAAATGGACCAAAGAGGGAATCGAAGTGAACGGGAAAACGTACGATCCCGACACGCACGGGCTGTCGATGATTTACCCCAACCCGCTGAACCCCTCGCGGTACGTGGTGATCAACTCGGGCCACACGTTTCATGCGAAGGATTTCATTGCGTCGAACTCGTGGTTGTTCCCGCGACTGGGCGACATCGCCGTGCAGAAGTTCGAGCGCAGCGAAACGGGTGATTACAAAGAAACAGTCGCCTGGGCAACGCTGTTCGACATGAACTGGCAACTGCCCCGCGCAGAGAAATCCAAGTAACCCAAAGCCCACGGGCAGCGCCCCGTGGGATCAACCGTCGCGCGACCGTCATCTGCGAAACCGCAAGCGAACGTCGTCAATCGGAGTAATTCTACGTGAACATTGCGCCGGAAACTTTGAAACACTTCGTCGCGGCGATTTTTGAAGGCGCGAATGTTCCCGCAAATGAAGCCGAGCGCGTCGCCCGCAGTCTGGTCGATTCCAATCTGCGCGGTCACGATTCGCACGGCGTGGTCCGCGTTCGCGATTACGTCAAACAGTTAAGAATGGGCGACCTGAAAGCGGGCGTCGACCTTGAAGTTCTCAACGAAACCGATGCCGCACTTGCCGCCGATGCGAAACTCGGGTTCGGCATGGTGCAATGCGACCGACTGATCGAACGGTTGATTCCCAAAGCACGCAAACAGGGCATCGCCTGCGGCACAATGCTGAATGCCGGCCACGTCGGTCGTTTAGGAGAATGGGCCGAGGTGATTGCCGCCGAAGGACTCGCCGGTTTGATCACCGTGAACGATAACGGCGTGTTGCAGTGCGTCGCACCACCCGGCGGAACCGCACCGCGCATCAGCACCAACCCGCTCGCCATCGGCGTGCCGACCGCCAACGGACCGGCCGTGCTGGACATCTCGACGTCGTCGGTCGCCAATGGCAAAGTGAAAGTCGCATTAGTCGCCGGCCAACAATGTCCACCCGGCTGGCTGCAGGATGCCGACGGCAACCCGACAACCGACCCCGCAGTCCGGTTTTCCGATCCGCGCGGCACACTGCTCCCAATGGGGGGCGAGCAGGGTTACAAAGGCTTCGGCCTCGGCCTGTTTCTCGACCTACTCGTCGGCGGCCTGACCGGCGGCTTCTGCCCACCCGCACCCGAAAATGCCCCCGGAACAAACAACGTGCTGCTTCTAATTTGGGACGCCAAACGATTCAGCGGCCACGCCCACTTTCAAACCGAGGTGGACAAGCTACTGGAACACGTTCGCGAGACACCACGCAAACCGGGCGTTGAAGAAATTCGTCTGCCCGGTGATCGTTCCGAAACCGTAAGAGTCGATCGCAGCGAAAACGGAATCCCACTCGACGACGGCACGTGGGATCGATTAGTGCGCACGGCCGAAGAGTTGGACGTCGCAGTACCGTCAGGCGAGCGGGGGGTGTAAACCCCCCTGGTGGGTGTAGCGCAAACCGATACACGACGTATTCCATTACGAATCTCCACAATTCGGCAGAAACATATAAATAAAATTGCCCCTTTAGACCTGAATCAACTGATGAGATACGGTTTTGCTGGTGGTAACTTCGTACTCTTGTTTTGTGTCTCATTCCCTGACGCTGTCTCCAATCGTCTCAAGTATATCGGGGCTATTGGCGGTGCCAGTGGGGTCTTGACAACCGCAGCACTTTTGGCAGCAACCCTCTTGATTGGTTCAGTGGTCTATGTGGTTCACCGTGCGCTTCCCTTTCAACTCGCCACCAAGATATTGGCCATACTGACACGCGACGGCACCAATGTAGTCGACCTTGATATTGACCGTTGGAAAAACACAAAGGAGAAGAAGTCCCTGCAACGTGACATGAAGGAATGGGCGGCCCAAGTTCATTTTCTTTATTGTCTTACATGGTCAACTGCGTTGGTTCTTCTTGTGGGGTGGTGGGGATCTCTGACTTCGTCTAGATGGCAACCGATTTGTTGGTGGTTATTCCACCTGTATCTTTTTTCTGCCATCGTTCATCACTGCCGATATCACGTATGGGAGAGACGTGTTTTCGATGAAGATAACGGGGCATGAAACGCGTTTTCTCGCCGATCCGCCAAACTCACCAGGGGGTTTACACCCCCCGCTCGCCTTAATCACGCGATTCCCACTCGATGCCGAGCAGGATTGCGTTCAGGCCGCTGCCGATGCCTAACAGGGCGACCTGGTCGCCGGGGGTGACGTGGCCTTGTTCGATTCCTAACGCGGCTGCCATCGGCAAAGCGGCGGCGCCGGTGTTGCCGAGAGTTTCGACGGTGGGAAAATCGAGTTGCGGGGGAATCGCCAACCGGTCGAGTAACATCTTGCGGTGAGCGCGGCCGACCTGGTGCGTGAAAACTTTATCGACGTCGGTCTGGCTCCAGCCGGTTTTGTCCAGGAATACGGGCCAGGCTTGTTCGGCAAGATCGATGCCGGCGTGCAATAGCGCTTCGGAATCGGTTTGCATACGTGGGCGGTCGTCACCGTGGGCGGCCGCTTCCACACCGCCGGCACACAAATTGTGGCTGCTGGTTTCGGCCATGAAGACTCCGCCGCGCAAACGGTTATTACGGCGACTGAGTTTGCGGTCGCATAACACCACCGCGGCAGAACCCGAACCAATGGTAAGCGAGGCAAAAGCCGGTTTGATGTTTTGACGTGTCAGCGATTCGTCATTAAGCAGCGAGTCGATTGTTCCCTCGACCAGCGGGCGTCCGATTTCGGTGCCGACGACAACGCCGGCGCGAATGCGGCCCATTTCAATCAGGTCAGCGACGATCAGCATGCCGTTGATAATGCCGAGGCAGGCATTGCTCACGTCGAGCACCATTGCCGAGTTCGGCAACCCCACAGCATGATGCACACCGCTGGCGGTCGCCGGCTCCATCTGATCGCGACAAACCGACCCGTGAATGAGCGCGCCGAAGTGTCGCTTGTCGATGCCGGATGCCGCAACCGCATCGGCGGCCGTCTGCGCGCTGATCTCACCGGGCAACGTACCACGATCGAAGAACCGCCGCTCGCTGATACCGGACATCAACTCCAACCGGCCGGCAGGAAGACCGAGGCGTTCGTAAACCGGCGAGAGTTGCTCTTCAATCTCGTCGGACGTCACAACGTGCGGCGGCAACGTGCAGGCAAATGTTTCAACCGAGACGTGCTGATATCGCATGTTTGAAAGTCAAGAGTTCAGAGCTAAGAGTCCAGAGTCAAAGCCCACGGGCCGCGCCCCGTGGGACCGTATCGGGTCAAAAGCAACAGAAGCCCGGCCTTTTCGGAAAGACCGAGCTTCCGGGATGTCTATTGACCAGCGTCGTTTCAGACGCTGGCGGTCGCGTTTGCCGGCGCAGAGCCGTTCAACTGTGACACCAACGATTCAACCTCTTGCAATCGCTCGCTGCGTTCTTGCTTCGAGGTCGGTGTGGGGTCAATCATTTCCAGCAAAATATCGCTGTGGACAAACCGCAGACCGCGCAACAATAAGTCGCGCTCATTCGGGTTCAGGCCGACATTCATAGTTTCGTTCATGGGGACAATCCTGCGAAAAGAACCGAGATGTTCCAGTCGGGTCAACCACAGAGACATCCTGTCCGCTGTCGTGATTTGGGTTCAGTAAAAAACGGTCTTCGCCCCGCCCCGGTTGCTCCTTGCATTCGGTTTGCTGGCGTTCGATATTGCCGACCGAAGCGGCAGGCAAATCTATCTCATAATCCTACTAGACGCCGTCGTGCTTCTCAACGTATTCCCCAAAAATCGGGGCAAAAACAGGGGGTACCCGAACCGCAGCCACCGGTCGGGCAAGCTGTGCCGCCGGCCCGTCGCCGTCAGTATCGGCACAGACATCGCGAGTGAACCTCAGGGAAGAACGCCGCGACACCGGCCGACATGCGACAGTGCTGGCTGGCTCTACATTGTAACTCCTGTGGACGAATTGCAATTTTGCTCCTGCCATTGGTTGTCGGTGGCGCTACTCCAGGGCTGAAATCCCGGCGGATGGGCTGCCTTACGCCGGATCGTGCTACTGCAAGTCATTCGAAGCGAATTCCGTGCCAACCGGCTCTCTGGTTGCATCGGACCGGCTTATACACACCCTGTTCCGCAGCCCTCATTTCTAGATCCGTCGAAAGTCGCGGTTGCACGCCGATCGAGTTGAACGTACAGTTATGTACACTTTGTTCGGGAGTTGGTCGGGTGGCCAACACGAGCCGATCAAAGCCGCTAATGAATCCTACAGAAACACGGGGGGACGATCATGTTCACGAGTGACTTTGCCAATCTGAAGAAACTTCCGACTGATCTGGAACCTGTTGCGATATCGCGCGGGACGCCACGCGGATATCGGGGACGCAGCGTCAAGGCCCTTGCTCCCACTTGGGCCATGCTGAAACTGCCACGCGAAGAATACGACAAGCAATTTGACGCCATATTAGAGGGGTTGGATGCCCGGCAGATGTTCGACGAACTGGGCGACTCTGCCGTATTGCTTTGTTGGGAGGCGGCGGGTCACTGGTGCCATCGACGACGGGTTGCCGAATGGTTTGAGCAGGAACTGGGTGTCACGGTTTCGGAGTTCGGATTCACGCGAGAGGAAGTGTCGCCGTACGTCGAGATGCCTGCGGCACCGGAGAAAAAGAAAACGCGGCGAGTTTCCAAACGATCGAAAGAATGAGGAAAAGGAATGTTTCAAGGGGTTGTTCATGCGAACGCACGCAAGATCATTGCCAGATACATCGAGCGCTTGCCGCGCAACGTACACATCATAGGCAGTGGTAATTTCAGTATCGAAACGACACTTCGAGCCAACGGCTATCGTGGAACAATCACTGGCTGCGACATCAGCCTCTATTCGTGTGTGTTAGGTACGTATCTGGCGGGCGGCAACATTTCGGTCGTATTGAATTCAATCGAATTCCCGGAGTTGATGGCGTTAGAATCACACTTGGGAGATTCCGAGGGCAACGCGGCCGCGGTGGCGGTCGCGTTGCAAACGCTCCGGTTCCGCAAGCGCGACAATCACTACAAGCGCCGAATGTACAATGCACACATTCGGCGTCTCGATGCGCTCTGCGAAGAGACCCGTCACAAATTGCGACAGAAGCACTTGGTTGTTCGACTTGACGACTTCCATGCGTTGGATGGCTGGCAGAGAGTCGCGGAGATTCCGTCTGGAGACGATCACGCAATCGTAACATTCCCGCCGACCTACTCAGGTGGATACGAGCGGTTGTACGCAGAATTGGAACGAGCATTTCACTGGGAGCGGCCCGAGTATCAAGATCTGTCCGATATCGCTGAAATTGCCAGGGGTGTGGCTGCGCGATCTGGACCCTGGATTATCGGTACCGAACAACCAACCGCTGAACTCGAACGGGAGGTCGGTGAGCCGATCGCGCTCAGCCCGCGGGGATCGGCAGTCAACATCTCTTTGTATTCAAATATCCCAACTCTCAACGCACAGCTGATTCGAAGACGGGTCAACACTCAAAAGAGAAACTGGGTCCGTCTCACGGAGAGCGACACAATCGACGAATCGTCACTGCTGAGTGTTCATGCCATTTCCAAGCCAGAAGCAAATCACATTCGAGCAGTTTATGGCAGTGTCGATATCCAGCAATCCGATGCGCCATTTTGCTATGCCGTGGCAGTCGATGGCAATCTGCTTGGCCTGCTGATGTTTGCGCCCGACGTGCGGCCTCGCCCACCTCAGGTTGATGTTGGCGACCGCGAGGGTGTGTACTTGATGTGTGATCTCGCAGTATCGAGCGAACGTTACCACCGACTGGGAAAGCTGATTCTGATGGTCGCCCGAAGCGAGGAAATGCGGCGGGAGTTGGAGAATCGACTGGTCCGGCGACTGACGTGGGCTGTCACCACGGCGTTCTCGCGATACCCAGAAAGTATGAAGTATCGAGGCGTGTTTCGTCGCTTCTCAAGAGTGCGGCTCGAAAATGGAATGTACAAGTTGAACTATTTTTCCCGATTGGGTGAACAGTCCCTGAGAGAGGTTTTGAGAGAATGGATAAGACGCTTTCGGACGGATTCAACGGACGGCTTACCGAAGTCTCACAGTTGCTGTTTGGAGAAAAGGCGAAACTGACGATAGTCGATCCTCGAAAGCTAATTCTGCTCAAGAAAAACGCGAGGTACATGCAAAAGCCGATGTTCGACCAGCTCACGTCGAATATCGAGCGAGACGGTTTCCTGTCGAGCGTTCCCCTCTGTCAAGAAAAGGAAGACGGTCGCTTGGAAGTACTGAGCGGCAATCACCGAGTCAAAGCGGCAATTCGAGCGGACATTTCGCAAATCATGGTGATTGCCATTCCGCAGCAAACAAAGAATCGCAAGGTGGCGATCCAACTCTCACACAACGCGCTTGAGGGACTGGACGATCACGACATCCTCGCCGAGTTATGGAATGGACTCGAAAACCTGAACGACCAACTCTACTCGGGTCTCGATACGGAATTCATCAGCAACTTCGATCCTGTGGAGTTTCACGGTTTCTCTGCCGCTCAGCCACAGAGCAAGTGTCTCGTGCTGTGGTTTCTCCCGGAGGAGATCGAATCGATGGATGATCTGCTGTTGGAGGCCGAAGTTGCCGCGGCTGCCGATCGAGTCTATCTAGCGCCAGTCAATCGGTATGAAGAGCTTTTCGAGGCCCTCGTTCAAACCAAGAAATTCCGAAACATCAAGAACACGAGTGTGGCCTTCATGTGGCTGATGAATCGTCTCATTGACAGGACAGTCTTTGATGGACTCGGCACTGATGATGAGATCTAGTTGGCAGTCGCCAAGAAACGAATCGAACATTTGCTCCTCAAGATTCTTCGGCGTAACAGTCAGTCGTTACTGCACAACTTGTTTCCTCCCGCGTGGCGGGTTAGCTTCGAGTGTTGGAAAAGTTCTTGCCCGATGCGCCTGGAGGTCCCGTTGTGTTCAAATCTGATTGTCTGAATCGTCTATTCACTGTCGCCCTGTTGGGATTCCTGCTGTTTTCGTCGGCATCGCTGGGCGCCGCAGAGAAGCCCAACGTTTTGCTCATTCTGGTCGATGACCTCGGCTATGGTGATTTGAGCAGTTACGGTGCGAAGGATCTTCAGACGCCGCACGTTGATGCCATCGTTCGCGATGGGATGCGGTTCGACGAGTTCTACGCCAACTGTCCCGTCTGTTCGCCGACGCGGGCGGCGCTGTTGACGGGGCGGTATCAGGAGCTGGTTGGCGTGCCGGGGGTGATTCGCACACACGCCGAAAACAGTTGGGGACATCTCACCGCCGATGCCACACTGCTGCCGGCCGCGCTGAAGAAGGCGGGATATGCGACGGCGATCGTTGGCAAGTGGCATTTGGGTTTGGAGAAACCGAACCGGCCGAACGATCGAGGCTTCGATCACTTTCACGGATACCTCGGCGACATGATGGACGACTATTACAAGCATCGCCGGCACGGCATCAACTACATGCGGTTGAACGAAAAGGAGATCGATCCGAAGGGACACGCGACCGATCTGTTTACCGAATGGTCCTGCGATTACTTGCGGCGGCAGTCGAAGGGGCAGCCGTTCTTTCTTTACCTCGCTTACAACGCACCGCACACTCCGATTCAGCCGCCGGTTGAGTGGATTGCGAAAGTCAAGAAACGCGAACCGGGCATTTCGGACAAACGCGCCAAACTCGTCGCGCTCATCGAACACATGGATGCGGGCATTGGCAAGGTGATGGCGACACTGCGCGAAACGAAACTGGAAAACAATACGATTGTGGTATTTACTTCAGACAACGGCGGACAGTTGAGCGTCGGTGCGAACAACGGTCCGCTTCGCGATGGAAAACAGAGCGTGTATGAAGGGGGAATCAAAGTCGCGACGGCGGTCGTTTGGCCGGGCCATATCAAGCCGGGAAGTCGAACGGCATTCCGTGCGATGTCGATGGACATCTTCCCCACGTTGTTGGATGCAGCCGATGTCGATATCGCGCACAACATTGAAGGTGTCAGCTTTCTGCCGACGCTGTTGGGCCGACGGCAAGCGGAGCTACGGACCGACTGGTTTTTCAGCCGTCGTGAAGGGGGAACGCGATATGGCGGCAAAACGATTGAAGCGGTTCGCCGCGGCGATTGGAAGCTGCTGCAAAACAGCCCGTTCGCACCGCAGGAATTGTACAACTTGAAAGAGGACCCGCTGGAAGAGAACAACCTCGCCAACAAAAACCGCCGCATGTACAACCAGTTGGCGGCGGCGATGCGAAGACAGATTCAGCGCTACGGCGCCGTCCCCTGGCAGGCACCGGAGAAACCGTAATGGTTGCATCGCGCGACACCAGCCCGCAGCGCAAGCAAGGGTTTTGATGCACAGCCGCCGAAAACCCTTGCTCGCGCGACGGGCTGGTTTCCGTATGTCACGAAAACACGAGTACTGTGGCGGACACCCGATCCCGCCGCAAACTGGTTGCAGAACGGTGCTTGCAGAAGCCGATTTAGTGTAATAAACTACAGAACGGATTCGAGTCGGCAGAGTGCACGTACCCGAAGGAAATAGCGATGTTGCGGATTTTAAGCTCTCCCAAGCGGCTTTGCACCGGTTTAACGCGGCGTGATTTTTTGAACGTCGGTGGAACCGGTCTGTGCGGTTTGGGGTTGAGCGACCTGCTCGCGGCCCAATCGTCGGCCGCAACGGCCCCCGAAGGAGATTTGTCCGCAAGCTTTGGCAAGGCCAAACGCTGCATCATTCTGTTTCTGTATGGGTCGCCCAGCCAGTTAGAGACCTTCGACATGAAGCCGAAGGCTCCGCTGGAAATTCGCGGCACGATGAAGCCGATTGCTTCGTCGTTGCCGGGGCTGGATGTTTGCGAAGGTCTGCCGGAAATGGCGAAGGTGATGGATCGCACGACGGTTGTGCGTTCGGTCACTCACGCATATCCAATTCATGGAGTCGCCTATGCGATGACGGGCATTCCCGCGATCAATGTGGCGATGGAATTGAACCCGCGCGATCCGGGACATCAACCGTGGTTTGGTTCGGTCGTTGAATATCTCGACCGCAAGCGGCGCGGGCTGCACGAGTTCCCGCAGAATGTTGCCTTGCCGTTCCCCTTCAGCAGCCAGCGAAGCGACCAGCCGTTTCGTGCCGGTCCGTATGGCGCGTTTCTGGGGTCGGCAAACAATCCGCTCTGGACGGAGTTCATCGGCGAAGGCACAAAGACGATAACAAAGTCGAGGGCGGCAGGCGAGTTTTCATTCACCGGACCGGAACCGTATCTGGGCTGCACGCAGGATAGCCATTTCCGAATTGCATCAACCAGCAAGTTGCCCGATTTCACGCTCGACCGTTTGAACCGTCGCCGTTCGCTGCTGCAGCAGTTCGACCAATCGCGACAATTTCTGGAGCAATCGCGCGCGGGGAATTCATTGTCGAAGTTCCAACAGATGGCGTTTTCGCTTTTGAGTTCTCCCAAGGTGGCCGAAGCGCTCGACGTTCGCCGCGAACCGCAAAGTACGCGGGAACTTTACGGGATGACGTTGTATGGTCAGGGTTGTTTGGCCGCCCGCCGCATGATTGAAGCGGGAACAAAGTTGGCGACGGTGTTTTGGGACGAATACGGATTAGCGGGCGACGCCTGGGACACGCACGTCGGTCATTATCCGCGCATGAAAGATCAGTTGATGCCCGGGTTCGACAAAGCGTACTCCGGTTTGATTCTCGATTTGGAACGGCGCGGAATGCTGGATGACACGCTCGTCGTCTGCCTCAGCGAACATGGCCGCACTCCCAAACTCAACAACGCCGAAGGGGGCGGTCGCGATCACTGGGCGCGAGCCTATTCGGCGCTGTTCGCTGGCGGCGGCATTGCCCGCGGCAGAGTGGTCGGCGCGTCTGACAAACACGCCAGCGATGTGGCCGAGCGTCCGATCTCGCCGAAGGCTCTGTTGGCGACGATGTATCACTTGCTGGGCATCGATCCGGAGGCACGTCTTCCGGACACGTCCGGCCGTACCGTGCCACTGGTTCCCGAGGGAACCGAAGTTATCCCGGAATTGCTCGCCTGATTCGTGAGCCACACTTCGCCGCGCGGGGCGTTGCCCCGCCGCTAGGCAGCGACGCCGACCGCATATGCTGGTTGCGCGTGTCGCTCGCGATCTTTGGCGCGGGGTGATATTCTCGGCGTAACATCATCATCGAATGCGACGATTTCAGCCTCCCTGCGTCTAACCTTCCACGGAGATTCACGACTATGAAATTCGGTATTTGCCAAGAAATGTTCGTCGACTGGGAGTGGGAACGGCAATGTCGGCTAATTGCGGAGATTGGGTACACCGGCATCGAATTGGCCCCGTTTACGCTGGGTGACCGCATCACCGACGTTCCCACCGAGCGACGGGAGACGATGCGAAAACAGGCAGAAGACCACGGATTGACGGTTTTCGGGCTACATTGGCTGCTGGCCAAGACCGAAGGGCTGCACCTGACAACGGCCGATGCTGCTGTGCGGAAGGCGACCGCCGGGTATCTGGTGGACCTGGGACACGCGTGTGCCGATTTTGGAGGCGATCTGATGGTCTTCGGATCTCCGTTTCAGCGCAACGTAGAACCGGGCATGTCGCGCGAGCAGGCGTATGAAAATGCGGCGGAAGTGTTTCGCGCCGCGCTGCCTGCATTTGCGGAACGGGGCGTCTGCATTTGCATGGAACCGCTGACGACGAAGGAAACTGATTTCGTCAACACGTGTGCCGACGCGATGGAACTGATTGCGATGACCGACGAACCCAACATTCGTCTTCATCAGGATGTGAAAGCAATGTTGGGCGCAGAAAGCGATTCGATTCCAACGTTGATCGAGCGTCACGCAAAGGACGTCGGACACTTTCATGTGAACGACACAAACCTGCTTGGTCCCGGCATGGGCGAGACCGACTACGCGCCAATTTTTGATGCGCTGCTCAAGACAAATTACGAAGGCTGGGTTTCGGTTGAAGTGTTCGATTACGAACCTGGCGCCGAAAACATTGCGCGCAAAAGTTTCGAATACATGCAGAGCGTGTTAGCGAAAGTTGGTGCGTAAATGATTGCGGCGCGCAAAAAAACAAAAAAAACTCAACGACGTTTTCGCAGCGCACGCTTTCGTTTTACGTTTGTTTTTTTGCAGCGAGCGCAATCGCGCAAGCGTAATACAATGTTGCATGCGTTAACGAACGTTGTTCGCAAACCCCTTGTTTTTTCGAGCGAAACGCGTCTGCTTCACGTGCGCGTTGTATGAACAAGACTAGCGCACGTTGTTTGATTCGCGCGATGCGTTGGTATGCGCAATGCATTTCACGCTGCGCCCGTCGTTCCGACAGCGCGCTCGAACTGTCGAAACAGACTGGACTTGGGTTGCACAATTACGCAGAAGTTCTACGATGTCCGCAACTACCGAACGTCCTTGCACGAGAAGAGGTGACAAACAAAAAGTGACGACAATGAATCTCATTGGAAGCATTTGCGTTTGTGTTTTTTTTCGGGTGAGTGACCGACGGCCGCCTTTCATGGTTGAGAGGTTGGACTGATCCAAGTTGGTGGTTTGTTTTGCCGATAAATACAGCCCGGTGCCAGCGGTAAGACGACCATTCAATCCTTTGGCTCTGTAAGGAGGATTTTACGGTGGCCACGAAGAAGAAGAAGGCAGTGAAGAAGAAGGCAGCCAAGAGAAAGGCAGCCCCGAAGAAGAAGGCAGCCAAGAAGAAGAAGGCTGCGAAGAAGAAGACCGTGAAGAAGAAGGCAGCCAAAAAGAAGCCGGCCAAAAAGAAGGCCAAGAAAAAGGCGGCCAAAAAGAAGACCGTGAAGAAGAAGGCAGCCAAGAAGAAGACGGCCAAGAAAAAGGCCAAAAAGAAGACTGCCAAAAAGAAGAAGAAGCGGTAACAGCTCTACCGTTCTTCTACGGTCTGAAGACACCTGCCACAACGAGTAAGAAGCGGTCGTGCAATCACGGCCGCTTCTTCTATTTCTGCCGCACGAACCGGGCTTTTTGCGATGCTCGGCCTATTCAGCCGAGCCGGCCTCATTCTCGCCTTGAAGTTGGCAGAGGGCGTTCTGGGCGGCATTCTGTTCGGCCGCCTTCTTGTTTGGCCCCCATGCCGCCGGGAAGGAGTCGGAGCCGATGATGGCCGTCACCTGGAAACACTTTGAGTGATCCGGCCCCTTTTCGTCGAGGATGCGGTAAACCGGCGTCACGCCCGACATCTTCTGTGCAAGTTGTTGCAGCAGGCTCTTGAAGTTGGTGATGTGGTCGCTTTGGGTGACTCGCTCAACTTCCGGCGCGATGAGCCGCTCGATGACTGTACGAGCCGCCTCTAACCCGCCATCCAAATAGACGCCGGCAATAAGCGATTCGAGTACTGCGGCCTGGATGGAACTGGGCATACGCCCGGATGAGTTGACCCCCTTGCCGACGATCAGGTGTTGGTCGAACCCCATGTTCGCAGCAATCTGGGCGCAGGTGTGGCGACTAACCAACATCGACTTCAACCGCGTCAATTCCCCTTCGGCGTGTTGAGGAAACTGCCGGAACAACAGTTCGCAAACAACCAGACCGAGAACAGCGTCGCCGAGAAATTCGAGACGTTCATTCGATGCCAGTCGCGTCGAAGCGACCGAGGCATGCGTCAGGCATTGCTCTAACAACTGAGGGTTGTTGAACTCGTATTGCAGCAATGCTTCGCAGTCGTGCATTTGTCTTCCGACGATCGCAGGGACGAGTTGATCCAGTTCGGTTATCGCCGACAGGCGGTCGATTTCCCGATCTGGCGAATTCTCAGTAGTTCGATTCTCGCTTCAACCATTAGACAATAATGGGATCGAGCAGTCGAGGCGAGCCGGTCTCTGCCGAATGAATCGCTGCATCAGCGGTTCCCGTCACCGTTGGGATGTGACGTGATTTCTGCAGCCTGCTTCTCTGCGGTGAGCCGGATTCGTTGAGGTTCGTCTTGCGTTTGGCCGTTCCACAAGTGTGCCGTGTTCAGCGATGCCAGATAACTGAGAACCCGCGAGGAAACGTACGGGTCGGCCTTCGCTAGGCGATCACTCAACGGTTCGGGTGATGTGGAATGCTGCAGATCGGCAAGGTAGCTCAGCAGGGCTTCTCGGGTCTCCGGTGTTGTGTGCAGCATGTAATGCACCCACGACCAACTTTCCTGGTAATCGATGCGCTGCATTTGTGAAAACTCATCGAGGCGTTCGAGCCGTTTCATGTTGGGACGCCAACCGTTGGCCAGCGAAGCGGAAAGCCGTTGGGCATACTCGGTGTTTACCGTTCCCGGATTCGGTCCCACGACCTCAAAGTATTCGGCCAGTCCCTCGTCGATCCACAACGGCACGGTCTTCAGACAAGCATGCAGCAGGCCGTGCGTGTACTCGTGCCTGAGGTCCTCTTGAATCCGGTCTCCCCAGTATGTGTAGACGGCCAATTCGCGGGGCGTGCCGACAAAGTAGGCGCGCCGTCTGGGCAAGCCGGGATAGGCGGTGTCGAGAAACTTTTGGTACTCGCCCTCTGTGCTGAAGAGATAGACGACCACCTCTTCCTTTTGCTTCGGCAACGCGAGTGTTCTTGCGACCTGACCGCGCAGCGCAATCAAGTCTTGAATCAGCGGGTGCTCTTTGTCGAGTTTGAAATCGCTGAGTACGAGCAACTGCTCAGCGCGGATTGAATGCTGCGTGGGTCTCGCGATGGGCCGCTGAGGTGTTTGGCAGCCCGCGCACAATGCGAACGTAACCATCCACATCGCGAGCCACACATTCCGCGTGACTGTGCTGCATGAGCAAAACCAAGTTGCCTTTCCCGTTTGCCGGGCAGGATGTGTTCGCATGGGCTTTCCTATGCCGACTTGCTCAATTGTGTGTGCTCGATGGAGTTGTCCGATTTGACGCAATCAGTGCTTGGCCGCCGATCATCACGTTGCATTGACAATAATCCCGTGACACCGCGCTGAACCGTTCGCCACGTTGTCTTCCAGTCGGCGACATGGCGGTCTGCCAGGAATCGTTTAAGAAAGCGGAGAAAATGTGTCAGCCGAACGCTGCTGTGGGAACTTAGGCTGGCGGCTGGTTCCGTCAACATACCGGCAACGTGACGGGGTCCTGGCCGATGCAACCGCTGCACATTCTGAGGCGAGGCGAACCGCAATCGTTGGCCGGGTTGGTTGCGATCGACGAGAATCGATGCAGCGCCCAGCGACTTGTAGTCAAATCCCTCGGCGTGCATGTGCCGCAATTCCTGGGCAAGCTGAATTGCGATCTGCGACAACTGGCGGTCGCGCAGCGATACTTCCACATCCGCAACGGCATCCTGTAGAAATTCATCAAGCGAGACGGCGTTGGGAATGTTCTCGGTCAAGAAGTACTGCCGTGACTTGTTGCCGCACTCTCTTTCAACGATCGCAAGCGGGCGTGGCGTGGGGATGTTGCGGCGGAGGCAGGCATGCCCCATTTCCCACGCGCGGCGGACTTCAGAATGTGTTCCCAGCACTTGTTGCCAACGACTTTGGATTGGTCGTTCGACAAACTGCGCGCGGCACGCAATTTGATCGGCACCGCGATTCAGCGTTATGATCTTCGTTTGTTCTTGGTTCGTGTCGCGCGACCGTTCACGCAAATCAAATCCCAACACTGCATCCGGTTCGTCGCGAATCGAAAGCAGTTGCTTGCGGCCGAGAATTGTGAGTCCACGGCAGCGAACGGTGTCGGCGTCGGCGATAATCAGACGGCGATTGCCGTCCGACCATTTGCGATCGCGTTTGTGATGAATGCGAATCAAGTCGCGCCGACAATATTCAGCGATGCGGTTCGCGACGGATCGGGCCGATAACGACACCAGATGTGCGGGCGCAATCACGGTCGTATTGGCTGGCGACAGCAGGGCGCTCCAATAGCTGCGAAAAAAACGGACGCAGTCAATTTCGGTCAAACCGTGAACCAACGCCGGATTCAGCAGCGCGAGGTTCCGTTCGATGTGCGGCAAGGTGAGGCGGCGGCAAGTGGTGACGGCGTGCAAGTCGATCAGCCAGAGTTGCAGCGAGTCGTCTGGTGCGAGTCGCACCAAGATGTTCTCCGCATGCAGATCGCGATGAATAATCCGGTCGCGATGCAGTGCGGCGACCAGACGTCCGAGGGACTCCGTCAGGTTACGACGAACAACCTGACGCCGCGCTGCCGGGAGTTGTTGCAATCGATTCGCTACGAAGGCATCGAGTGGCTCTGAATCTTCGATCGCCCGACAAGCGAGGAAGCTATCGAACACCAGTCCGCGGCGAATCGTGCGGCCGACGGCAACCGTTTCGATGGTCGAAATGCCGGCGGCTGCAACCCACTGGGCAGCTCTCCATTCCAGGATGGCTCGCGGCGGGCGGACGACGTTTTGCAGGACCGCTTTCCAGTCGCCCACGCGATAGTGTTTCAGGTAGAAGCAACCGGACGGAAGATTCAGGCGATAAACGGTGCGGTGAGGGCCGGTCTTCACCGTTTCGAGCCATCCCGCCCGCTGCCATTCTCCGAGCCGGAAACCATCCCCGACGAGGAGTTGTTCAGCCACTTCCGGCTGCACAAACCAGCGTGTGTCTCCATGCGAAGTTGTCTTCGTCAACTGATGCATCGTGGCGTGCGCGCAGGCTCGGGGCAAAGGAAAGGAACAACGGGCGGGAATGTTCCCAAAAATGGGGAAATGGGGCAAGACGCGATCAGTCGCCTGCGGGAGCCGATGTCAATTGGCTCTCTGCATCGACTGGGTGGCCGTGCAGAAACTCGGCCGCGGCCATGTCGCCTTTGCCTTCGGGGCGCAATGTGAGTAATTCCAGCCCGCCTTGGCCGGTGTTGACGATCAGGCGTTCGCCCTCGGCGACGGTGATTTGTCCCGGTGTTTCGACATCAGGCGATTCGCAGGGACGTGCAGAGATTACGATGAGACGGATCGCTGGATGCTCGGGCCGACAGAGAAACGTGAACGCCTTGGGCCAGGGCTGCATCGCCCGGATGTGCCGTTCGATTTCGACGGCCGAACGAGTCCAGTCCATCGCCCCGAAGTTCTTTTTGAATCGCGGTGCCCGCGTCACCTGTGAGGCGTCCTGCAGACTCTTCTCAACTGTTCCGGAATCGATTTGATCGATCACCGAGCGGGCCAACGGAACGGTGAGTTCCGCCAGGCGTGATTCCAGTTCGCCTGCGGTTTCTTCCGATCCGATTGGCGTGGAAACGACTCCGAGAACCGGACCGGCATCCAGACGCGGATCGATCTGAAAGATGGTGACACCCGTCTCCGCATCGCCCGTCAAAATCGAATATTGCACCGGTGCGGCCCCCCGATGACGCGGAAGCAGAGATGCATGGAGGTTGACAGCCCCAAACCGTGGAATCTCCAACAACTCCGCTGAGAGGATCTGCCCGTAAGCCGCGACGACGTACAGGTCGGCTTCCAGTTTTCGCAAATCAGCCAATGCCGTCTCGGTGTTGACGCTTTGAGGCTGAAAGACGGGCGTGCCGTGCTCCTCGGCCGTCAATTTCATCGGATTCACGTGGTGATGGTGCCCACGTCCCGTGCGGTCGGGTTGCGTGTACAACGCGACCACCTCGTGTTGCGATTCGTACAGGCCACGAAACGTCGGCAGGGCGAACTCTCCGGTCCCCATCATCACCAGTCGCAGGCTCACGCGTTCTTCCTCGGCGTCGCATGAAGTAGGGCGTCGCAACAAGTAGGCCGTTCGTCGTCACTTCGGTTCCGTTGCCTTCAGTTGACGTTTGATTTCGTCGTCTGAAGGAATCTCACCGTCTGCTTGTTGCCGTCGAAATTGCGATTCAAAATCGTCGAGTCGTCCTTCGACTTCCCGCTGGGCGCTCTCGCTCAGGCGGTCGGTGAACATTACGCCATCCAGATGATCGGTTTCGTGCTGCACGACGCGGCCGGCAAGCTCGGTGAGGGTCATCGAAAACTCTCGTCCCTGCAAATCGAACGCCTCAACCACGATCTCTTCGGCACGGCGTACCTGGCCGTACAGTTCGGGCAGGCTGAGGCAGCCTTCTTCTCCTTCGATGCTACCCTTGCGTTGGGTGATTTCGGGATTGATGAAGACGAGTTCCTGTTCGGTTTCTTCCGGCTCGGCCGTCGCGTTGACGATAAACAACCGGAACGGCAGACCAACCTGATTGGCTGCCAGACCGATGCCGCGTGCCTCGTACATCAAGTTGAACATCTCGCGAACGGTTTCGCGAAGTTTCGCATTGATTTCAGCGATTGGCTTCGATTTCCACCGTAAAGCCGGGTGCGGGTAATTAACGATGTTCATCGGCGGGCAACAGAGTGGGAAGAAACGGACAGAACGTATTCATGGGATTATACGATGCACCGTCGTCGGGGTCGAGCGACGCCGTGATGGTGTGCGCACGCATCCGGTTCGCGTCGGCGCCCGGCGATACCGTATCGCCGGGCTGCCCTGCGACAGATGTCACAGATTCCCATGGGAAGACCGCCGTTCACGCCTCCGCTCGATGCAGAGGTGAGTCGGCCGGAACGCACAACGGCAAACAATCAGGCAATGCAACCCATTGCCCGCGGCTGTCTGCGCCGTGTCAGATTCGTCGATCTATCCGATGACTAGTAAGTCGGCAGTGGCTCCAGCGCCACAGAGGCGGTCTGCGGAACACCAATTGGCTGAGCGAATGCGCCGGCGGTGACCGGTGTGGTCGCGGTACCGAGGTATCCAGCCTGAACCGAGTTGTAGTTCTGATACATTCCCTGCGGAGCAACGCCCAGCGGGTATCCACCCGGTGCCACGCCACAATTTCCTCCGGGACATCCACCACCGTAACCGGGAGTCAGATAATTGGATCTGAACAAACCGCCCTGACCGCAACAGCAGCCCACAGCGGAACTCAGTAATGCCATCCCAACGAGGAGTGTCGCAAATTTCTTCATCGAATTGTCCTTTCGATTGTCACCAGAGAGTGATCTGAAAGAGTTAAGAGTCGTCGATTGATTGTGAGACATTTGTGCGAGACGCGTCCGGCGTCACGCCGATTGATGTGCAGGAACTATCGGAATGTTCGACATACCGGCCGCGACCGACCAGCCGGCCGCAAACCCTGCAGCATGTCGACGATGTTCCTGCACAAACAGAATTCCTTCTTCACGAACTGTCATCGTGTCTTCAGTGAGCGGAAGTGACGCCACGTGATTGCCCAGCCAGAGTCCAATGGTCGGTCGAAATCCAGCGACGTCGCCCGAACATTGAATACGGTAGGTTGTCCCCGTCTTCCAAGCCGTAAGACTGAGTTGAGAGCGCAGATGGCACCATCTCAGAAACTGCTCGCCAGTCGTCTGCCACATGAGTGGAAATTCATCTGCGTGTAATGGGCGCGGTTGGGCCGAATCTGCAGACTGAGACCGAGGCTGAGTGTTGCTGATGAAGAATGGACGACCACACGCGTTACTTTCCCTCATCGACGAAACGGATTTCTCGCCCGTTTCGCTTTGATTCTGGGAATTGACGTCGTCACTACCGATGGCAAAATGCTCCGCGAATGCCTGCAGATCCTGCTCCGGATTCTGGCAGCGGCAAAGCGCACTTTGAAACGGGAACGGATAGTCGGCCAGCCTCAACCAGAAACCGCCGGCGCTTTCGATTCTCAGCTTCAACTCGTCAAAGAACGCAGCGCGGTGCGTCCGAAGACGGATTGCTTGTTGTTCATCGGGAACGCCTTCGCCCTGCTGGGGGTGGATTTCCGCACGTGGCAGCAAATCGGCCACGTTGATGACTTCTGCGCCGCACTCGCGTGCCATTCTGGAATCCAGCCGCCCCGATGCGTTGCGGGCATCGAAAACAAGAATCTGTCCGGCGGCTGTGCTACCTTGGCGAGAGAGAGTTGAAGTCTGAAACGGTACGGCTGGAATTCCGGCAATCCGTAACCACTGAATCGCGAAGACCGGCAGCCCGGAAATCAGCAGTGGGAGATAGGTTTTATGGTTGCGGCGGAACATGAATTGGATTCGGGAAAGAAATGCCATCTCATCGGGCAACAATGAGATACGCGGGATAGCGATTGGTGCGTATTAGTCGAAGAAAAGCGATGCGATGTGGTGGTTGGTGATCGACCAGAGCGGTCAAATCAGCCGGTGGATGTGATGTGTGTTGGGACGTGGGTGAAGAAAAAAACGGAAATGAGGGCGGAACGATAAAGATTCCCTCAAGTTTCGTCAACACGAGATCGGCCCTTTCCGCCCGTCAGCTTGCGAGACCGAGTTTGCGCAACGGGTGCCACTGGATTGTCGCCCGTGTAGTACCGTGAGTCCTGGCGATAAACCAGGGTCGGCGTCCCCTTCAGCGTTTCTTGGTTAGATCGCTGGGACACCCTCACGCGGAAACGCATTCAATGACTGTGAACACAATCTTGCAGCCAATTTCTCGTTTGCCATAATTCATCTATTGACGGAAGTGGCTCTAGAGTTGACGATTGGTAGGGTTGCTAACGCCAACGTAGAATTGTATCGATTTTCTTTCAGGCAACGGTATGCCGGCATTTGTGCGAGTCATTTGGGTTCGGCCGATATGAGCCAGAACACCGTGGGACGACCGATTGAGATTCTCCTCGTCGAGGACAGCTTGACGTCCGCGCGGCTGACGATCGGTGCGCTGAAAAAGGGAGAGTTTGAACACCGGCTGACGTGGATTTCCGACGGCAACGAAGCGGTGGAGTTTCTCTTTCGCCGTGGAAAATACGGACAGGCACCCCGGCCCGATGTGATTTTGCTCGATCTCGGTCTGCCCGGCAAAGATGGTCGCGAGGTGTTGACCGAGATTAAGGCGTGCGACGATTTGAGCGGCATTCCCGTTGTGGTAATGACCGCCTCGACCGATCAGGAAGACATCGTCCGCACACAGCAGCTTCAGGTGGAAAGCTACCTGGTCAAGCCGGTCGATCTGGAGAAATTCCTGCGGCTGGTGAAAGAACTCAAGCGGTTCTGGCTGCACGAGGAAGTCATTCTGCCGACGGTCGATTAGAGAAAGACCTGTGCGACAGTGAATCGCTCAACTGTTCTCGTCGGCAGCGGGGGTTTCCGGAGTGGGTGTCTCCGGATCGGGTGACGCAGGAGCGACGGGTTCCGCGACGGGCTGGGTAGCGGCTACCGGTGATTCTGGAGCGTCGCTCACTTCATCGTCGGTTGACGGTGCTTTGTCGTCGGCAACTGGTTTCGGTTTCGGGGGCTTCTGAGACTCGGCCGCCTTCGAGGCACTCTGTACGCGTTCGATCACTTCAGCGAAAGAACGCGTTTGACGCTGTCCTTCGAGGAGTTTCATACTTTCCTTGTCGCGGGTACATCCACAGCGCAGGGCAACAACATCGCCAGTCGCTCGGCGGCGCTTCCCGCATTGGGGACACTCCCACTCGCGTCGGACTTCCAAATCGAGCCGAATTCCAGGCCCTTTCACAGTTTCTCTCCCGGGTCGTGTTCGTTTCCACCGTCAGATAAGTTTTGACGCCGACCACTGATGCATTCACCGGTGGCTAAATGAGCTGGTGGGTTTCTATGCAAGGCGGCTGCCAAAGTCTACACTTTCGCCAATCGTTACCTTCTCAGTTCGCTCCCGAACGTACAAGTGTGTGATGGCAAACCGGACAAAAATTCCGGACCCGCTGTTAAATGTGGGGCGCGGGTTCCTGATGGGAGGGGCCGACATCATCCCCGGCGTTTCCGGTGGCACGGTCGCATTGATTCTGGGCATTTACGAACGGCTGGTCCACGCTATTAGCTGTTTCGATCTGACGTTCCTCGGTCATCTGCGAAAACGGGAACTGATCGCGGCACTGCGGCACATCGATGCTCTGTTTCTCGTGACGTTGTTCCTGGGGATCGGAATCGGGGTCATCGGGCTGGGCGGTCTGATGCATTACCTGCTGGAACATCAGTTGCAGTACACGTTCGGCGCGTTCTTCGGGCTGATACTCGCATCCAGTTGGCACGTAGCCCGCATCATCGATCACTGGAATGCGAAACTCGTCGTTTGCATGGTTATTGGTGCGGTAGGAGCTTTTTTTCTCGTGGCGCTGCCTGTTTTCAAGTCGCCGCCCGATACAGCATGGTACAGGTTGATTTGTGGCGGTGTTGCCATCTGCGCGATGATTCTGCCCGGCATCAGCGGCGCATTCATTCTGCTGATTCTTGGTCAGTATTCCGAAATTACGGGTGCCCTGGAAGAAGTCAAGAATGGCGGTGCGAATGGCGATACGTGGCTCATCCTTGGCGCTTTTGGGTTGGGTGCCACAATTGGAATCCTGAGTTTCAGCAAATTCCTGAAATGGCTGCTCGCAAGGTTTGAGTCAGCAACGATGGCCGTACTGTGTGGATTCATGCTGGGGTCGCTGCGAAAAATCTGGCCGTTCAAATTCGATCTGACGCCGGGTGAGACCAAATTCAAGCTCAAGGAATTCCGCAACGAATGGCCCGATTTCAGCGCCGGCAACGTCTGGGCAACAATTGGACTCGCCGTGGTCGCCTTCGTATTCGTGTTGCTGCTGGAACGCTTCAGCGCAACCGCAACGCACTCAACATCGGGTGATGCATAACCGCCAAACGAAACATCGAACGCGCACGCTCAACGCTTGCGGTTTAGCGACCCCCAACTCGCCGCTTGCCTGCCAAATCAAAAGATCGACAACATCATAATCTGAGCCAAACGTGTCAGCCACGTCCGTTCGGTTGCGGTGATCGTTCCCCGCTTGATGATCTGGTCGGTTTTGATTCGCGCCTGCGTCACAATCAGCCGTTGTAAGCTAGTCAGCGGATGATTTGACTCAGGATTGAGCAGCGTTTTGGTAATACGGTTCAGTGTATGGGCCTCATCCAGGTTGGGCTTGATCGAATCGATCCACTCGGGCGCTTCGCCGGTGTTGGCAACGTCGGCAACAATCTTCAAAGCCAAACCCGAAACGCGGGCCACCTTTTCGTAATCAATGCGGTCCGGCAGATCGCGGGGTGAGTGGTAGTCGGGATGTTCGCCGGTTGAGAAGAACAGGAACGGCACCTTGCGATCGCGAAACGGGCCGTAATCACTGCGCGTGCCAATCAAATCGATGCCCAGCCGCGCTATTTCCAGGCCGTTCGGCGCACCGATGCGATCGAGCGTGCCGGCCAACTGTGGCGAGTGTTCGCTGCCCATAACAAACACGGTCGGCAGCGGCAAGTCGCCCAGCGAACGGCCGATCATGTCGGCCGTGATAAACATTTTCACCTGGTCCATCGGCCAGGGCGGATGCGCGGCGAACCACCGTGAACCCCACAGGAACCGCTCTTCCAGGTCGAATCCCACAAAGGCAATGCTGCGTTTCGGCTTTGTTGATGACGTTGCCAGTCGGCGCGCCAGTTCCAGCATCATCGAGACGCCACTCGCGTTGTCGTCGGCACCGGGGTACATCTTTCCGTTGCGAACACCCAGATGATCGTAATGCGCGCTGATGATCACAAATTCGCCACGAAGTTTCGGATCGCTGCCCTCAATCCAACCGCCCACATTGCGACCAACGACCGGCTTCTCGCCGTTCTCGTCTGCCCGTCCGGGAATGTTTTGAAAGTAACTCTTATCGCCGAACAGCGGAGCCAGTTTCGCCTCTTGAAATCGATCGCGAATGTACTCGGCGGCAGCGCGGGCTCCGGCGCCGGAACGTCCATTCAGCTTCTCTCCCGCAAGAAACTCAATATGAGGCCGCACGTCCTTCGGCTGAATGGGACTTTCCCACGCCGGTTTCTCGGCCGGTTTGGGTTCTGGCGCTTCGACTGGTTTTTGTTGCGGGTCTTCGGCCCATGAACTTCTTTGAAGGGAAAACAGGGCGACAAAGCAACACAGAACGGACACGCAGTGCAATCGATGCCAAGTCATTACGACAACTCCCTGTCGATAGGAACAGCGGCGGGGGGGCTTCGGTTTCCGTAGGCCGGAACAACTCTTCGCAGTTCCGGTGCTATCGCAGTTCGCCGGAACTTGTATTTTTGAGCCGGGAGATTAGCTGCCCGGGCATACGTCGGCAAGATGAAAAAGTGGTCGGATTGCGCCGATTGATCCGAAGTTTCCTATTGTGACGAACGATGGGCGGTCGATGGTATTGTTGCAGGCCCATGGTGCGACCTCACCGTTGGCGTGTCCCGATTTGATTGGACCCAGTCCCTGCAGCCTTATCGGCAGGAGAGACCCAGATGCCGCGACGCATGATGTTATCGATGTTTCTGTTCTGTGCGGCCGTCATTATGGCGACCGGACTGATGGCCTCTCCCGCGCAGGCAGCGGGCCGCGGTCAACCGACCGATTGGAATCGGTTCTACTATTATCCCTACGTGTACTATCCCCAGAGCTTCGACCGCTCGCAGCAGAGTTACAACCACTTGTATTACCGGTACCCGGCCAGCCGCCGCATCCCGGTGTACAACGAGCAATGGTACAACTACTACCCCAGTCCTCGGCCGTATCACCGAGGACACCATTTCATCCTGGACCAGCTGTAAGCCGGTGTGGGTGATCACGATTCAGAGAATCACTGCACAGCCCATCCGTTACCGCGGGTGGGCTGTTGCCGTATCAGGGACGCCATCGAAGCGTTGCGTCGCGGCTTTGAGGAATAGAGAATAGACGAGCCGTGTGCATGACGACTTCTTCCTCTCCCTGCGGGATCTCAGTTTGTGTCGAGCGAAAAAACCGAAGCGATTGTGATCCGCCAGGCGGATTTCAGCGAGACAAGTCGCGTGGTGACGCTGTTCACGCACGAGTTCGGGAAGATATCGGCTATTGCCAAAGGAGCGAAGCGACTGAAGGGGCCATTCGATGCTGCTCTTGACCTGTTAACGCATTGTCGGATAGTCTTCATCCGCAAATCATCGAGCAGTCTCGATATTTTGACGGATTCTCAAGTCATACAAAGGTTTAGGCCGGAAAGCAAGGACCTCAACGTATTATACGGCGGCTACTATTTCGCCGAATTGCTGACCAGTCTGACCGAAGAATACGATCCACACACCGAACTGTTCGACGAAACCGTCAACAGTTTGAATTGCATACGAACGGGTGAAAATCCCAAGGAGACGATTGTCCGCTTTGAATTGGCGGTGCTGCGAGAAATTGGGCAGCTACCATCATTCGACGCCTGCATGGCGTGCGGTATCCCGCTGACCGAAACGGACCCCACCGTCTTCTGGGTTTCACAGGGTGGAATGATCTGCCCAAAATGCCGAAAACAGGAGTATCAACAACAGCCGGTTCAACCGGGAACAATCCACGCACTTCACAAGTTATCGCAGGCGGACGATGAGTCGGCATCATCTCTGATCATCTCACCTCAGCAACTTGTGGAAATGCGACGCATTACCGCATCTGCCATTTCTCACATCCTGGGTCATCGGCCCAAAATGTATCGATACCTTCAAAACTGACTCTGCCAACACTGATTTCTGCGGCGAACCACGTCACCACAAAACGCGACTCCCTCCCCTCTCTCTCCTCTCCCACTTCGCGTTTTCCTGCCGACATGTCACGGAAGACAATGGTTAAAACAAATCCCTCCCAAAATCGTATATCGGTCGCGCTGCGGGCAGCGCGTCTCCTTCCACTCATCGCGCTCTGCCTGAGCCAGTTTGGCTGCAAGTCGATGCTGGACGTGTCGAATTTGAAAAACTTCGGCCGACAGAACGACGAGGAGAAGTACGCATCGGCGTACGGTGAAGAGGAAGAAGACTTGAGTCCGCTCGAACGCGTGATGCTAGCCGTCGGTCGCGGCCGCAAAGACGCGGCGCGTCGCAACTTCCGCCCGGCAGAAGGCATTGCCGAATTGGACAAGGCTGAAACGCTGTTCAACGACGGCGAATACAAGGCGGCCGAAAAACGTTTCGGTCAAATCGCAAAGAAATACAAGGACAGCCAAATCGAAGAAGACGCGCTGTTCTTGCGGGCCGAAAGCCAATTCGAGCAGAAGCACTATCCGGCGGCACAAGACGGCTACGACACACTGTTCAATAAGTTTCCTTCGACACGATACATGCCCCAGGCAACTCAGCGGCTGTTCACAATTTCCCGCACATGGTTACGCTTCCCCGAAGTGGTCACCTCGGGCGACATTGAACAGGTCAACTTTGAAGACCCCAAGTCGAGCCCGCTGCCCAAGCCAGACAAGGATCAGAGTTTTCAACTGACGCGTGCCGTGCCTATTCTGCCAAATGCATTCGACCGCACGCGACCCGTCTTCGACACCGAAGGCCGCGCGCTGGAAGCACTGAAGTCGATCTGGCTGCACGACCCGACCGGTCCGTTAGCCGACGACGCCTTGATGCTCACCGCGAGCTATCACCTGCGAAAAGGCGACCATATGGAGGCCGCCCGCGTCTATACGATTTTGCGCCAAGAGTATCCCAAGAGCCAGCATCTGCAGAATGCGTTCGTGCTGGGTTCTCACGTGCGACTGATGTCGTATCAGGGCGACAAGTACGACGGTAAAGCACTCGAAGAGGCGCGGCAGTTGAAGGAGAGCACGCTGAAGCTATTCCCCAACTCACAAGAACGCGGGCGTCTGAATAGCGACTTGGCAAAAATTGAAGAGGCGGAGGCGGCACGCGATTGGGAAATGGTTGTGTATTGGGGCAAGAAAGCCAAACCGCGTGCGGTTGCAGTTTATTGTCGACAAATCATCGACGAGCATCCCGATACCAGTTACGCAGATCGCGCCCGGGCGAAACTGGATGAATTGCGTGCCAAAAGCGCGAATCCCACCTCGTTTGGCCAACGCGTGATGGGATCGATACCACGATTGCCCCGCCGTGACGCCGAAGAGGCGACGGTGCAAACGGCCCAAGCCGATGGCGACATCCCCATCATCGAAGATCGTCCCGACATTCCCATCATCGCCGATCGACCAGATATTCCAATCATTACCGATCGCCCCGATGCGCCGAGGGAAACTCCGGGCTTCGGAAAGCGATTGCTGCAGCGGCTGCCCAGCGTGCCACGACTACTGCGGATTCCCGGTCGCGGCGACGATGACAGCGAGGATGATGAGGACTTTGAAGAGTGACCGCGAAAGGCTGCCCATGACGTCAAATCGAAAGCGAATCGATGCTGCGAGTCGACTCGTGGCGGCTCTCTGTGTGATGTCGTTGACTGGCTGTGGATACAACTTGGGGTCGGTCTATCAGGCCGATGTGCGTTCGGTACACGTCCCAATTTTCACTTCCGACTCGTACCGCCGCGGTGTCGAGTTTCAATTGACCGATGCCGTCCAAAAGGAAATCCAAAAGCAAACGCATTTCCGCCTAGCCAAAGAAGGCAACGCCGACAGCCGTTTGACCGGGCGGATTGTCCGCATCAAGAAACGTGTGTTGGGTGAGTCGGCGTTTGACGATCCACGCGAACTGGAATTGGCCATCGCCGTTGAGGTCACCTGGGAAGACCTGCGGAACGGTGAGATTATCGCCCAACAGCGGGTACCCATCGAAAGCGAAGAAATCCAACTGCTCTCCACCGGTAGCTTTGCACCGGAAGTCGGGCAATCGCTGGCAACCGCAGAGAAGCAGGTCATCGACCGCATCGCCCGGCAGGTTGTCGAGATGATGGAAATGCCCTGGTAGCTCTGGTGCGCCGTATCAGCTGAGATGCAACGCATCGCAGATGTAATGACGCTACGACTCATTGAGTCGCAGCTGTTCGCGCTTGTGCTGTGGAATCCGCGCGATACGATGGCACACATGCCTGTGTACCTGCTTGCAGTTCACGCGTATCGCAGTTGGATGCCCGACCGTCCCGAGGGATATGTGAAGCGGGGTGACGGCATTCTTCCCGCCGACCCGGAACTGGCAGAGGTCTACAACGCGATTGCCAACGAACCGGCAGCCCGTTTTGGCGACGAGCAGCAGCAACTTCTCATCGACGAATCTCTCGCCACCAGCGCGAAGCAATCGCTCCGCTGTCACTTCGCCGCAACAGATCCAACTCACGTTCATTTGCTTCTGAGTTGGAAAACTGCGAAAACATCAGCGGCGGTCCGTAAATCGATCAAGACATCGCTGACTCGACGTCTGAATCTGGAATGCGAAAAACGCACGTGGTTCAGTCGTAGCGGCAGCCGCAAGCGAGTTGCAGGCGAAGATCATTTTAATAACCTTGTGCAGAGTTACCTCCCGTCACATCGCGGATGGAAATGGAGCGAAGCACGAGGTTACTTCAAGTAGCTGAGATGCAACGCATCGCAGAGTTAGGCGACACAACTATGCGAAAGATTGTCAGCGTCAGCGTAGAAGACATTGTTTGTGCAAGTCACTGGGCCTGCACGATCCCCGATTCGCGAGTTTTCGTCGAAGCCGAGAATCACTTTCCCGTCATCACAGAAGATGCTACTTCCCATTTTGATGACCGACGCAAAGAGATCATCGAGGCTGTACTTAGCTGTCCGACATCTGCACTCTCGCTAAAGTTTGAGGACGGTAAGGTCATCACTTCCGAGGATTGGGAGCAGGCTGGTGGAATTGAGAAATGGGTTCGGTACTGAAGATGACGCATCGCTTGGTCGTTAACAAGAATAAACACTCTGCGACTCATTGAGTCGCAGCTAGGGTAAATCAGACATGAACACTCCGCGCCCGAACATTCTCTGGTACTGCACCGACCAACAGCGGTTCGATACGATCGGCGCTCTCGGCAATCAATACGTGAAGACGCCGACGATTGACGCCCTGGTGGAGCAGGGAACTGCGTTCACTCACGCGTATTGTCAAAGCCCCATCTGCACGCCGAGCCGGTCGAGTTTTATGACCGGCATGTATGCCAGTCGCGTGCATAATTGCCGTAACGGCAACGAATCATTCAACTATCACCCGCCGCTCATCTCGAAGCTCATCGCCGAGGCGGGCTACGATTGCGGTTTGATTGGCAAGTTTCATTTGCAGAGTTCGGGCCATCGCACCGAACCGCGACTCGACGACGGATTTCGTTTCTGGAAGTTCAGCCACGCACCGCGCGACGACTGGGCCGAAGGTCACGACTACGCCGACTGGGTGCGAACAAAAGGAGGCGACCTGAACGCGCTGCGCGAAGACGAAGACCGCGTCCCCGCTGAACTGCATCAAACGACGTGGGCCACCGAACGTGCGCTCGAGTTCATCGGCGATGATCGCGAAGGGCCGTGGATGTTGAACGTGAACGTCTACGATCCGCATCCGCCATTTATCCCGCCGCGCGCCTATGCTGACCAGTTTGACGCCGCTGCGATGCCGGGTCCACATTTTCGGGAAAGCGATATCGCGCAACAACAGGCGCTGCGGTTCATCGATTTTCAAACCGAGACGCAGGATCCGAGCGAGTTCGACGGCAAGAACGTGCAGGCGCTCTATTATGCCATGATCGCGTTAATCGACGATCAGTTTGCCCGCATTCTCGACTTCCTCGATCAAACCGGGCAGCGCGATAACACGGCAATCATTTTCACCAGCGATCACGGCGAAACCCTGGGCGATCACGGTCTGCTGTTCAAAGGGTGCCGATTCTACGAAGGGCTGGTTCGTGTGCCGTTGATCCTCAGTTGGCCCGGCCAAATTCAGACCGGACTGAGAAGCGATGCGTTGGTGGAGTTGATCGACAAGTCGGCGACTCTATTGGAACTGGCCGGCGTGCCGGAACAGGAACACGTACAAGGGCGCAGTCTGCTACCGATTGCGCGCGGCGAAGTCTCGCCCGATCATCACCGCGACTTCGTGCGGAGCGAATACTACGACGCGCTCGATGCACATTTTGTGGCGGGCGATGGCAACGGGACGTTCGGCACCATGTACCGAAACCGACGTCACAAACTGTGCGTCTACCACGGACACGGTTTGGGAGAACTGTACGATCTCGAAGCCGACCCGTGGGAGTTCAACAACCTGTGGGATTCGCCCGAACATCAAACGCTCAAACTGGAATTGATGAACGCAAGTTACGACCAGTCGATGTTGCAAACCATCAACGTCGGCACACGAAGAATCGCGCCGATGTGACGCACGAAACTGCTCGCGTTTCCGACCTCTTGGCGACGATGTCACTCCGCGCCAATCGAGAGTCACGTTTGTTCGCGCTCACCGGACCGTTTACCATGTGGTAACGTCTCGACTGTCCAAAGTTCGTTCATCGATTGATTGGCATCATGATTTTCAAATCCAAGCTCCCGACAATTGTTGCCTGTTGTCTGTTTTCGATTGCCGGCGTTGGTCTGGTATCCAGTTCAGCACTCGCCGCCGACGGCTACTCAGAAAATCCGGGGACCGAGGGCAACGGCAACGTGACAATCGGTCCGGATTATAAGGTCGATCCCGACCTGACCGACCGGGGCAACCCCAAAGGCAAATCCTTCGAGTTCTCGATGCGACTGGCCGACAGCAAGATCTTCCGTGGCGATGATTCCACGCTGGATCTTCGAAAGCCGGTGCGGAAAGAACGAAAGATATTCGTCTACGTTCCCGCTGCTTACAAAGACGGCACCAAGGCGCCGATTCTGGTGATGCACGACGGGCCGAGTCGTTTAAATCTGGTGCGCCACGCTCTGGACAATCTGACGGTTTCCAAGGATCCGAATCGCAAGCTGCCGGCGTTTATTGCGATTGCCGTTCAAAATGGTGGCAACGACAGCTATGGCAGCCAACGCGGTCTGGAATACGACACGATGTCTGACCGGCTTGCCCGTTTTATTAACGATGAAGTCCTGCCGGCCGTGCTGAACGATGCCAAGATCAAAGCGGCCTACCCGAAAATCGCCTTCACCAAAAATCCTTGGGGTAAGGCAACAATGGGTTGCAGTTCGGGCGGCGCGGCGGCGCTCAGCATGGGCTGGTTTCGCCCCGATTTGTTTCGCCGGTTGATTACCTACTCCGGAACGTTCGTCGATCAACAGGACGATGACGCGGCGGAAGAAAAGAAGTACCCGCTGGGGGCATGGGAATACCATTCCAGCATGAAGCTGATCGAAAACAGCAAGAAGAAGCCTCTGCGAATTTTCACGCACGTCTCCGAATTCGACAACCGCTTCAAAGATGCGGAGAGCACCTATCACAACTGGGTGATGGCCAACGAGCGAACGGCGGCGGCCCTCAAAGCCCGCGGCTACGACTACCGCTACGTTTACAGTCGCGCGACGCGTCACTGCGACCGCAAAGTGTTCGATCAGACGCTGGCCGACACACTGGTCTGGATGTGGCGTGGTTATCACGTCGAATAGGCGGCCGCACAATGAAAACGTCTATCTGAGAGAGACATCGAGATGAAATCAAAGATCGTATTTCGCGCCACATGGTTTGCCGTTCTCTGGGGATTTGTGGCGTCACCCGCCGGTTGGGCGGCGGACAAGGAACCGGTGAGACTGATCTTCGACACGGACCTGGAGTCGGACGTCGATGACGCGGGGACCGTTGCGTTGCTGCATGCCTTGGCCGATCGCGGCGAGGTGAAGTTGTTGGCGATGGGAGTTTCGGCGCGGCATCCTTTCAGCGGTCCGTGCCTGGATGCGATCAACACGTTCTACGGGCGTGGCGACATTCCAATCGGTGTACTCAAAGGCGATGGCGGAGGCAACAAGTCGAAGTATGCCCAACGCGTGGCCGAAGAGTTTCCGCACGATCTCAAATCCAGCGCGGATGCCGAGGACGCGACCAAACTCTACCGCCGCGTGTTGGCGGCCCAACCGGATGGCAGCGTGGTGATGGTGAGTGTCGGATTCTTGACCAACCTGGCCAACTTATTGCAGAGTTCAGCCGATAAGCACAGTCGGTTATCGGGCAAGGAACTGGTTCGGCGTAAGATTAAGGTTTGGGTCTGCATGGGCGGTGCGTTTCCCAAAGGGCGTGAGTGGAACGTCTTCCGCGATGCCAAGGCGTCCCAAATAGCGATCAACGGCTGGCCCACGCGAATCGTCTTCAGCGGTTATGAAATTGGTAAACGCGTCATGACGGGTGCTCGCCTGGCGAAACTTCCCAAGCCCCACCCCGTGCGCCGATCTTATGAACTGTACAACGGATTGAAGAACCGCGAGAGTTGGGATCAAACAGCGGCTTTGTATGCGGTACGGGGCGTCCGCGGCGAATTGGCTGATTTCTGGGACTTGAGCGAACCGGGCACGATGCGTGTACTGGAAGATGGATCGAACGATTGGCAGGCCCAGACGGATCGCAACCATGTCTACCTGATCCAAAAACTACCGCCCGCCAAGGTTGCTGCTGCCATCGAAGACCTCATGCTTCACATTCCGCCCGCAGCGAAGCGATAAATTGGCCCAGCCGGTCGCCCTTGCTGGACAGTCGCCAAGGGAAGCGCCTACGATAGCAGTTGTCCTGCCACCCACCAATTGTCCTACCGCACAGTCATCCCGCCGCCATTTGGAAATCTTAATCAGCAGAAGAACCCAACCATGCCGCTTCAAGTCGATTGGCACGGAGTTTACCCGGCCGTTCCCACGCAGTTTCATGATGATTTCTCGCTCGATATTCCCGCGACCATGAAGCATGTGGAAGTGCTGCTGGAGAATGGTGTGCATGGAATCATCATGCTGGGGACGATTGGCGAGAACTGTTCGCTGACGCTGGACGAAAAAGTCGAGGTACTGAAGGCGACGGTGAAGTGTGTTGATGGAAGAGTTCCCGTCCTCAACGGCGTGGCCGAATTCACAACGCGTGGTGCGTGTGAAACGGCCCAGCAGGCCGAGCAGGCGGGAGTTGATGGGCTGATGGTGATGCCGGCGATGGTCTACAATTCGGACGGACGGGAAACCGTGCAGCATTTCCGGAGCGTGGCGGCGTCAACCAGCCTGCCGATTATGTGCTACAACAACCCGCCCGTGTACCGGGTGGACATCACTCCGGAAATGTTCCAGCAGATGGCCGACGTGGAGAACATTGTCTGCATTAAAGAGGCCTCCGGAGATGTGCGGCGGATCACCGATCTGTTCAATGCGCTGGGCGATCGCTACCTGATCTTTTCCGGGCTGGACGACGTGGCGCTCGAGAGTATTCTACTCGGTTGCTGCGGTTGGGTCTCAGGTCTTGTCGATGCTTTCCCCCGCGAAAACCGTCTGCTGTGGGACGCGGCGACATCGGGCGACTTTCAGAAGGCGCTGGAAGTGTACCGCTGGTACATGCCGTTGCTGCACCTTGATGCCCACCCCAAGTTGGTGCAGTACATCAAATTGGCCTGTGCCGAACTCGGTTACGGCACCGAAACCGTCCGTGCGCCGCGGCTGCCATTGGTGGGCGAAGAACGCGAACGGATTCTGAAAATCATCCGCGACAGCATCGCCACGCGACCTGCATGACCGCCGCGACTTAGCTGCTCGCACGATACGCATGATTGGCCCCGACCAGGTCGCTGAGCGCCATTCCGATTGATTTGAAGAGCGTGATCTGCTTGTCGTCTTCGCGAAGCGGCACGGTGCCTGCACACATTTCGGTTAACTGGCCGACGACGTCATCCTGAGTGAAGACGCCTTCGGCGATCGGTACGAGAACCTCGCCGGCTTCGCGGAAGCAGTTGTCGCGGCTGTCGGCGTAGACGCGGGACTTTACGACCAACGCCGTGTCGCATTCGCGTTTGGTGGCATGGTGATTGCCAATGAAGTCGGTATGCGTTCCCTCGGTAATCCAATCGCCAAGGACCAGCGGATCGGGTGATCCGGTGGCGCTGACGACAATGTCGGCTTCGCCACAAGCAGCTTGCAGGTCATCGACCACTGCGCATTCGATGCCTGTGAGTTCGTCGTTCATTTGGTCGACCACTTTCTGGGCGTTGGCCGGCGTTCGTCCCCAGACGAGAACGCGTTTCAGATTGCGGACGCTTGCTTGGGCGCGAATGATGTACGTCGCGAGGTTTCCCGTTCCCAGCAGCAGCAGCGTTTCCGAGTTCGCACGTGATAACAATCGCGAAGCGAGACCGGAGATGGCCGCCGTCCGCAGAAAGGTCACGCTGGTGCCATCGACCAACGCCAACGGTTCTCCGTGTGCGCGATCGAACAGCAGGATCTTGGAATACAGCGATTCGTATTCGGGTTTCGGATTGTCGGGGAAGTAGGTAAACGCTTTGACCCCGATCACCGAATCGTTCCACGACGGGAGCAACGCAAACGCATCGTGATTCCCGTCGTCTTCGTCCAGCAGAAACACCTTGCGTGGCGGCATGGTGAACTCCGCCGCGAACGCTTCCTGCAAGCTGTCAATCAGGTCAGGAAATTTCAAAGCCGCGTGAACTTCTTCGGCGGTGATAATCTTCATGGTGGAGTTTCGTGATTTCTGGAGTTCGACAACAAGCGAGCGGGACACGCTGTCACTTCTTTTTCAGCCAATCAGGATATACCCGCCACAACCGTGGGCGTCAAAGCAGGCAGGAAAATTCACGACCACCAGCGCATTTCATTTTTGGGTGTCGTCGATGAGAAACCCGACGCACCCAAGCAAAAAACCCACCGCCGAATAACGACGATGGGCTTGTTTGGAAAAAAGTCGGGGCGACAGGATTTGAACCTGCGACCTCCGGCTCCCAAAGCCGGCGCTCTGCCAAGCTGAGCTACGCCCCGAGGCGTTTGTGATAGGCCAGTCTAGAATCGGCACCGAAGTCGGTCAACGGTAGCGATGGGAAGTTCGCACGGTTGGCTGCTTCAAGCGGCGCGGCGGAGGGTTCTCAAAATGCGTTCAAAGTCGCCACTGGATTGAAAATGAATGACGATCTTCCCCTGCTCTTTTCCCGTCGGACAGATCTCGACTTTCAAGCCCAATTGCTGTTGGAGCTGTTGTTGCAACGAACGGATGTGGCTCGACGTTGCCGGCTCCTCGGTCTTTGGTTTCGGTTTGGGAAGCGGGATGACGGCTTCGCCCTTGATCAGTCGGCGGACTTCCTTCTCGGTCGCGCGGACTGAGAGTTGTTCCTTTTCAATCTGTTTGCAAAATTCAATTCGCGATTCGTCGTCAGTCAGTGTGAGGATAGCGCGCGCATGTCCATTTGTGATGCGGCCTTTTCGCAGCGACTCCTTGACGGCATCGGGCAGTTCCAGCAATCGCAAGAAATTGCTGACGGTCGATCGCTGCATGCTGAGCTTTTTTGCCAACTCATCAATCGAGCAGCCGAAGCGATCGCGGTAATCCTGAAACGCCATCGCTTTTTCGAGCGCGTTGAGATCCTTCCGTTTGAGGTTCTCTTCAATCGCTGCTTCACTGCTGCCGCGGTCGTCCCGTTCAACAATGCGGCAAGGGATCGACTCCAGCCCGGCTTTCTTTGCGGCCAGCCAACGCCTCTCGCCTGCTATCAACTGAAATTTGCCGCCGTGCTTGCGGACCAGCACCGGTTGCAGAAGTCCGTGCTGCCGAATGCTGGCGGCCAGCTCTTCCAGCGTGTCGGCACCGAACTCACGGCGTGGTTGAAATGGGTTGGGTTCAATCTCGTCGATGCGAATTTGTCGCAGATCGCCGGTCTCGTCGTTCGGCGAGTTGGAATCGGCCGCGTCCGAATTGTTGCTGCTCCCCAGCAGCGCATTCAGTCCGCGTCCAAGTCGTCGCTTGGACGGTCCTTTGTCATCCGGGTTCGGCGGGCGCGAGTCGGTCATGGCGGCGTATCAATACCTTAGCGAAAGAGGGCAACCAGGAGGGGAGCGGGATTCTAACTCCGTAGGCCGCATTTCAACAAGATCGGTTCGTCCGTTAGGTTTCACGTGGAACGTGGGCAAGATAGCAGCGACGCGGTAAGCACATCAGCAGGACAGTCTCGGTCTTGCGGTGTCGGTGCCACTTACCGCTGAGACGGCACTCGCGTGTCCGACTTCACCGCAGCCGATAGAGACGCACGCGCTGCTTCGGGCCGGGGAATACCGGATCGGATGGCGAGGACCAATTCAACAGCACCAGATCGCTGGGGCGATAAGCGTACTCGGCCGCGAGTTGCAGTCGGTCGCCGAAAGCACTGATCGCCGCGTTGTAATTCGGCGCGCGATGGGCGTTCGGGCCGGTCACCAAATAGGTTGGCGTGGTGGGTGATTCTGTTGGTGGTATGAGTGCGCCGATGGGGATGGCAGCCCGCTGCGAATCGCCCCCTGCTACCGCCAATTGGAAGAACAAACCGGGTTCGGCGTAGACCAGAATCAGCGCGTCGCGACCGGACGATTCCGAATCAACTTGCACTGCAATGTCGCCTGCGACTTCCTTCAAGCCCGTTTGCGATTGCCAGCCTGGTATGCCGCGTTCGGTCCAACGATTCGCTCCCAAGAAGACTGCGCCACAAAACAGCACCGCGCTGCCCACAAGAATCCACCATGGGTGCTTCTGTTTTTCAGTCGCCGTTCCGCCATTGTTGTCGACGATCTTCCGCACCGTCCAGCCGATCATGGCACCGCCGCCCAACCACGCCGCGACCAACCAAGGCAGCGTCAACCGTGGATACGGAAAGTAAAACGGAGTGGCTATCGACAATCCACAGAACCAAACCGCCAGCAGACAGAACGGCAACGTCGTTTCATCGCACTTTGATCGCCCCAGCAGTCGCACGCCGATGACTGCTACCGTCAGCACGCCTATCGTCATACTCGATCCCAGGGACACGGCCGAGGCAATCGTCAACAGGAGAATCGCGGCAACAACTCCCCAGTTCGTACGGCCACCGGTTGCGTGTTGTCTTGGCACACTGCCAATCTCTGCCTTGCTTGCCTTTGATTCGTTCCACGTGAAACCTCGCGCAGTCCAATGTCTGACCACGACTGCCGCGACTATTGCCAGGACCAACGCACCGCAACTCAGCCAACCCTCCAGGTAGCGATGGTTGTCGATCTGACGAAACAACGACGGCAGCCAATCGGACAGCCCGCCAAAATAACCGCGATGATTCGCAGCAACCGCCGCGTAACCGCCGCGATTGTTGAGGTCGAGCAAGACCGGACTCCAGACAACGGCGGCGGTGAGCGCCATCGCAATCAGCGAGATCACGCATCCCATCCGAGGTTCTGTGGTGACCTGTTTCTTCCAGCGCGAGATGAGTAGAAACAGAACGAAGCCCGATCCCGCAATCGCCAGCGGCAACCAACCGTTGTACTTTGTTGCCCACGCCAACCCGGTCGCAAGCCCCGCGGTGATCGCCCAACGATGTCGATCACTGGCAAACATCTCGCGCACACTGCCGACGGCAATCAACAGCCACAGACACATCATCACATCGGTCAATGCCGCGCGGCTGTAGAGAATGTGGAAGTCGCTTAAGGCCGCAAGCGAGGCCGCAGCGATCCCCGCCTCCGCGCCGAACCAGCGGCGGGCGACCCACCACACAACGGCAATCGTGGCCGTCCCCGCGACAAGACTGGCAAGTTTCGCGCTCAGCGTTCCCAACCCGAAGAGAATGATCGACCATTCGATGAACGCCGGCAACAACGGCGGCCCGTACAGATGACGCGCGGGATAACGAAAGTCGGCCTCTTCCGAAAACCAGATGTTCGACGCGTAAACGCCTTCGTCGAAATGCTCAATCGCCATTCGCGAAGGAAACGCAAACCGCAGAACGGCGGCGAGAATCACAATGCCGAACAGCAGCGCCAACTCGCGGCGCGAAGTGCGCGCGGGCGGTATTGCGTTGTTGAGTTCCTCGTGGGACGCCAAGAGTGCGATTCCTTTTTCAATCCGCTTTTCTGTTCCACGTGAAACCAAATCACATTTCGCTACGCGATGCAAGGCGGCACGCGAGTTCGAATTCTTCCTGCGATTCAATCTGGAAAATCGATGCCGAAACCCTGCACTTGTGATTTCTTGACGGTGCGGTTTGATCGTGACGACGCCGTCACTATGATAGTGAAAGACGACGGACGATGCAGACGGAATCTCGGAATGTTCGCAGCGGAGCGAACGACGGCGCACCGGCGAATTCCAACAATTGACTTGACGAGCGAATCGGAAGACGGCCCATGACGACTCCGGACGAAATGTACGACGAAGCGAACGCACTCAAAGACCAGGGCGACTTGGAAGGTGCGGTTGGCAAGCTGGAAGAGATTCTGAAGGCCGACCCGAATCACGTGCTGACGCACGCCGCCTTGGGGGTTCATCTACAGAAACTCGGGCGGCTGGAAGAGTCCGTTGCTCATGCGGTCAAAGTCACCGAGTTGGAACCAAATGACTCGTTCTCGTTCACGCAGCTCTCTGTGATTTGCATGCGGTGCGGGAAGATTCAAGAAGCGGAAGATGCGATGGCCCGCGCACGCGAAATTCAAATGGGCGCGCACTGACCTTCCCGCGTTGATGACTCATGCGAACAGTGCGCGGCGTTGGGGATTCGTTTCGCGTGCCACTGGCGTGTCGCCAGTGCAGCGCGGCGGATGCTCGCGACACGCCAGTGACACACGGCGCGATCGAACCGCATGAATGCGGTCAGTACGGGCCTCCCGTGAAGCAATCACGGGGATGTCGTTTGTGTGGAGACCGCTGTTTCGTCCGGAAGAGTGACGGTGATCTGTCGGCTCGTTTCGAACTGGCGGCCGTCGCTGGTTGTCAGCCGCGCATGAATCAGCAACTGCGGTGACTCCGGTTTCTGTTGCCAAGGCAATTGGAAGACGAACCCGGAACTGATCAAACCGTGATGCCATTGTTCGCACGTCTCTTCGGCGTCGAATGACCAATGGCCGATGCGGCGATCGTCTTCGGGCTGCGCGAGATCGAGCAGTTCCAATTCAATGCTGCCACCAATTTTGACCAGCGCTCCTTGTTCATCGTGTGGCAGGATGACGACCGACAGCAATTCGTCCCCCTGCCGGTTGTCGCGGTCGATGCTGCCGGTTAGCAGTTTGCTCAGTTCAATGCCCGTCACGCTATACAGCGCTCCGGCCTGTTCGGGAAGCAGCGTCGGTTCGCCCAGATTTGTGAGCTGGGTTCGTAACGCGTCGGCTTCTCGGCGAGACACCTGATACTCGCTTTGAGCTTCAGAAAGCTGCGACTGCAATTCCGTGACTTGATCTTCCTGTTGCCGCAGGCGCGCTTCGAGAATCTCGGCGTTGCGGGTTGGCATGCAACCCGACGCCAGCAAGAGCGCAATTGGCAATATCCCTATCCGAGAGTATCGCATGGAACGCGAACCCGTCCTGGATCTGGCAGGAAACGAAAAGTGAATAGACAACGGGGGCCGGCGCGGAGGCTCGTTGGAAACGAGAAGCCGGACAGCAATGAGAGATGTGAGCGGAAGGGTATCGGAACTTGACTTCTGGATCAACCGGAGACGCGGCCGGATCATTCTGCGTCGGGGGTGATATGTTGCAGCACGTTGTCGATCAGTCCGTATTCCTTCGCTTCGTCAGCCATCATGAAATTGTCGCGGTCGGTGTCGCGTTCAATCTCATCCAAAGTGCGGCCGGTGTGCTGCTTCAGAATCTCATTCATTCGCTGCTTGACGCGGCGAACTTCTTTGACGTGGATGTCCAGTTCGGTGGCGGTGCCACTCATGCCGGCCAGCGGTTGGTGGATCATGATGCGTGCATTGGGAAGTGCGTTTCGCTTGCCTTCTGCACCGGCGGTCAACAGGACGGCCCCCATGCTCGATGCCTGGCCAATGCAGTACGTGGCAACGTCGCAGCCGATGTACTGCATCGTGTCGTAAATGGCCATTCCCGATGTAATTGACCCGCCTGGCGAGTTAATATACAAATGGATATCTGACTCGCCATCATCAAACTGCAGAAACAGCAACTGGGCGACCAGACTGTTGGCAACCACATCGTTGACCTGACTGCCCAGAATGATGATGCGGTCTTTGAGCAGCCGGCTGTAAATGTCCATCGCCCGCTCTTCGCGGCCGCTTTTTTCAATGACGTAAGGGACGAGCACGGACATGATTTCGATCTTCTCGTAAACGAAGGAAAAATGGTTGCTGAAAAAACGACGGCTGCCTCTGTCTACTTCTTACCCTCTTTTTCCGAGGGGGAATCCTTTTCGGGTCGCGCCAACACTTCATCGACGAGTCCGTATTCCATGGATTGGTCGGCCGTCATGTAGTAATCGCGATCGGTGTCTCGGGCAATCACATCGATGGGCTGGCCGGTGTGCTTGGCGAGTACTTTATTGAGCGACTCGCGGGTGGCGAGAATGTCTTCGGCCTGAATTTCAATGTCCGAGACTTGCCCTTCCACCTGACCGTGCGGTTGGTGAATCATCATTTTGGAGTGAGGCAAGGCATACCGTTTGCCCTTCGTTCCACCGGCGACCAGAATCGCACCGCCACTTGCCGCCAGTCCGACGCAGTAGGTGGCAACCTCACTTTCGAGGTATTGCATGGTGTCGTAAATCGCCATCGTCGCCGTCACCGAACCGCCGGGCGAGTTGACGTACAAATGCACGTCTTGGTGCCGGTTTTCTGATTGGAGAAACAACAGTTTCATCACAATCATGTTGGCCGTACCGTCGGTAATCACGCCATCGAGAAACACAATTCGGTTTTCGAGAAGCAGATCGCCGATGCCCATCTGCCGTTGCCGCGTATATTCCGCCGCTCGCTGGTTTCTGGGACTCGAAAGCGGTCCTGCAAACGGATCTATCATCGGTGATTCCTCATCCCTTCAAAACCAATTGTGACACACGCAACTTCACTTCATGTTTAGCCGTGACGCGGAGTCACTAAAGCGGAACGCCCCGCACACCACTCACATTGAAGTGAAATGCGGCGGCATGGCAGCCTGAGTTATTCGCCTCATCCGTCGGCTAATTTTCCGGTTCCGTCTCTGCCGATTCGTCGCTCTCTGCTTCGGCGGCCATTCCACAAACCGAATGTGGCACGGCCGAAACGCGACTTTCATCGACCTGTTCAGGCTCATAATCTTCGAACTCAGCTCGTTCGAGAATCACGTCAACTGCTTTGCGCTCGCGAATTTGGGCGTCCAGATTCTCTGCCATTCCAGACTTCAGCAAACGCGCCCGAACGCGTCGCGGGCTTTCGCCTCGCTGCATTGCCATCATCGTAATTTCGGCGTCGATTTCCGCAGGCGTCACTTCAATGTTTTCTTCGATGGCAATCTTGTCCAATACAAAATGCTCTTTGAGGGCCATGCGCGTCGAACTAACGGCCTGCTGTCTCAACTCGTTCTGGCGAGCTTGAATCTGCTGTGTGGTGAAGCCGGCCTGCTGCATTTCGAGAATCTCGCGTCGCAGCGCGTTCTCCACCTGGTCCAACACCAAACTCTCCGGCAAATCCCAGTCGGCCGCTTCGGTAATCTTTTCCGTCACCTGCTCGCGAACCGCCTGACGCTGCGAGTACACGGTCTGCCGATCGAGCATGTCGTGAATTTCTTTGCGGAGTTCCTCTTCCGACTCGACACCAATCCGGTTGAGCAAATCGGAGTTCATTTCGGGCAACTTCAACCGCGACACTTCCAGAACATTGAACGCAGCATGCACGGTCTCGCCGCGCAATTCGATCGATTCCGCTTCTTTCGAGACCGTAATGTCTGCTTCACGCGTATCGCCGACAGATGCTCCTAACATCAATTCGTCGAACCCGGTCAATTCAGCGTCGCTGAACTGTAAAGCTGACCTGACACTGACGGTTGCCGAAGAAACCTTGTGCAACGACTCGCCGTTGTGGGTGAATTCCATCGACAGGCTGACCGCGTCGTTCGCTTCCGCCCCGCCCTCACACGACTCCAATTCGCCGTATTGCGAGAGGTAACGTTCAAGGAACGCGTCAATGTCAGCGTCGGTCGTTTCTTTCACCGGACGCCGAATCTTCAGCCCGGCGTAATCGGGCAGATCGAACTCGGGCCGCACTTCGACGTCGAATTCGTATTCAAAGTCACCTTCTTCCGGAATATCGAGGTCGTCGATGTCCAGTTCGGGCTGACTGATCGGCTCGAGATCGTCTCGGTCGGAAATCTGCTCCAGACTGTCCATCAACAGCCGTCGCTTCACCGTGTCGTCGAGTTCCGAGCGAAGTCGCTTTTCAACCAGTTTTCGCGGCACATGACCCACACGAAAGCCGGGAATCTCTGCTTTTGAGACCATCTGACCGACTTCTTCGTCGAAAATGTGGTCGATGTCGGAGCGCGGAACCGTGATGCGGACGTGCTTCTTGCACGGGCCGGTATCTTCAATCACAACGCCCAGCGAAAGGCTAAACGGGGCCGATTCCGCCACCGCAGTTTGATCGTCGGTGGACTGGTTTTCGTCGGCTCCTGCGGCGGTCGCGTCGTCTTCAGTTGTCATCTCTTCAGGCTTTCCGTTTGACGACGTGCCGACGTCGTCGTTCCAATACTTGCGGGGGAAACCGCGAATTCACAAGGCGATAGCAACCAGCCCTGCGGCAAATTTCCCGGACGTTGCGAAATAAAAAAGCGGGCGAAGGGGTTCGAACCCTCGACATCCACGTTGGCAACGTGGTGCTCTACCACTGAGCTACGCCCGCATTCGATGACCAAGCCGCATAGACAGCCAACGCTGTCACAACCCGACCAAATACAATCATCTCCTCGTTTACGTCAACACGACTTTATCGAGTCCTTTCACCAGACGTCAACCGCCCGGCAAGCCAGAATCTCAAACATAGCACGTGATTATAGCGCCGGTCGGCGTCGCTGCAAGTCAAATCGCAGCGCCACCGAACCTTTGGCGGTCAATTCCTGTCATCACGGCGAGCGCCAGTATCGCGGCGCGACTCAAATTTCTGTCCCGGATCTGATATGATGGCCGAATCGGGCAGATGATTGCAGCGACACGTCATGCCGCCGATCTCTGAAAACTCGAATTATTCATAGCCCAAAACCGTGACAATTCTCACTGGCAAAGAAAAATGACTGATCGACGTAACCTGTTCAACAAAGTTTGGGATCTGCACGCCGTCCGCGAATTTTCTTCGGGACAAACGCAACTGTTTATTGGTCGGCATCTCATTCACGAGGTCACCAGCCCCCAGGCATTTCAGATGCTGCGCGATCGGGGTTTGACTGTCCTTTATCCCGAAAGAACGCTTGCCACCGTCGATCATATTATCCCCACCGGAAGCCAGGCGAGGCCGTTCGCTGACGGTTTGGCCGAAGAAATGATGTCGGCCATCGAAAAAAACTGCGACGAATTCGGTGTCACATTATTGAACATCGACGATGATCGGCAGGGCATTGTACACGTCGTCGGACCCGAGCAGGGGGTGACTCAGCCCGGAATCACACTCGTTTGTGGTGATAGTCACACCAGTACACATGGCGCGTTCGGGGCCATCGCCTTGGGAATCGGCACCAGCCAGGTGGCGCACGTTCTCGCCACCCAAACTCTCGCGCTGAACCGTCCCAAGGTCCGCCGCGTTGAAGTCACAGGCGAATTGCGGCCCGGCGTGTTCGCCAAAGATGTCATTCTGCACATCATCCGGCACCTCGGCGTGCAGGGGGGAGTTGGTTTCGCCTACGAATTTGCCGGCCCCGTCTTCGATGCGATGACGATGGAACAGCGGATGACCGTCTGCAACATGGCCATCGAAGGTGGCGCACGCTGCGGATACATCAATCCGGACGAAACCACGGTCGAATATCTCCGCGGAAAACCAATGTCGCCGGAGGGCGATGCATTCGAGAAGGCGGCAAAATGGTGGGGCAGCCTCGCCTCGGGTTCCGACGCCGATTTCGACGACCACGTCACTTTCGACGGAAGTTCCATCGAACCGACGGTCACCTGGGGCATCAACCCCGGTCAATCGGTCGGCGTGAACGAACCGTTGCCGACGCTCGCCGAAGTTTCCGATGATGATCGCGTCGGCATCGCCGAAGCGCTCGAGTTTATGGAACTGCAGGAAAACCAGGCGATCAAAGGGGTGAAGATCGACGTCGCCTTCATCGGTTCGTGTACCAACTCGCGAATTTCCGATTTGCGGGAAGCGGCCGAGATTGCCAAAGGCCGACAGGTCGCTGACGGCGTGCGAACGTTCGTCGTCCCCGGTTCACAACTGATTGCCAAGCAGGCGGAAGAGGAAGGGCTGGATAAAATCTTCACCGATGCCGGCTTCGATTGGCGGGCCGCCGGCTGTTCCATGTGCCTGGCAATGAACCCCGACAAACTGCAGGGCCGCGAAATCTGTGCGTCCACCAGTAACCGCAATTTCAAAGGCCGCCAGGGCAGCCCAACTGGTCGCACCCTGTTGATGAGCCCCGCAATGGCCGCCGCCGCCGCGGTCACTGGATGTGTGACCGACGTCAGAGAAATGCTCGAACCCGCGCACGCCTAAAACACCAGCCCGAAGCGCAAGCAAGGGTTTTGACCGACAATTGCCCCTTGCCGCTCACAATCAGAAACAAGACATACTTTCGCGAAAGCCAAGACCATGCAAACAGTCCAACAAGTCACCGGCAGCGGCGTTCCGTTGTTGCTCGACGATATCGACACCGATCGCATCATTCCCGCCCGCTATCTCCGCTGCGTCACCTTCGACGGGCTGGGAGAGCATGCATTTGAAGATGACCGCAAACAGGATGCGAGCCATCCGTTTGACGACGCACGCTTTGCGAACGGCAGCGTACTGGTCAGTGGGCGAAATTTCGGTTGCGGTTCGTCGCGCGAACACGCGCCGCAGTCGCTCAATCGTTGGGGAATTAACGCAGTTATTGCCGAGTCGTTCGCCGAAATATTTTTCGGCAACTGCACAGCGCTCGGCATTCCCGCCGTTTGTCTCGCGCGACCTGAATTGGAAAAACTCTCCGCCGCGATTAGTGACGATCCGCAATTGGAAGTCACGGTTGATCTCGACGAAAAGCAAGTCCGCTATAGCGACGCAAGCGTTGCCTGTGAAATCCCCGAAAGCGCTCGCGTCTCGTTGGTTACCGGCGAATACGATTTCCTCGCGCAACTGCTTGACGGGAAATCGCAGATTGAACAGACCGCCGCATCGCTTCCGTATATGACGAATTTCGCGGGAGAGTGAAAAGTAGTTTTGCCACGGAGTCACGGAGACACGGAGAAGTCAATGAAGGTGGCGAACCGGCATTGTAATTATCGAGCAGTTCTTGCCGCCTCTGCGGTGCGTTGCACCGCAGCTGAGTGACCTTCGTACGAAATCGAAAATTCTGTTTTCTCTTAGATAAACTCCGTACCTCCGTGGTTATCAATTCCGTTGAATCTCGATGACCGACAACGCCGCCAACCGTCGCGATTTTCTGACCGGGAAAGCGCTCCGTTCCAACATTGAGCGCGCCGGCGACGAATTGGCCGACGAGATTGCAGCCGCCGATGCCATTCCGTCGGCGGGCGACACCGTGCGGTTGGCGACGCGGGCGATGGCGTGCGAATTCGCCATCATTATGAATCCCGGTCCCGCCGATCAGGTGACGAAAGCCTCCGCTGCGCTCGATCGTGTGCATGAACTCGAAGCGCAGATGACGGTTTACCGGGACGAAAGCGAGTTGTCGCAGATTAACCGCCGTGCCGCCGACGAACCGGTCGAAGTCGAAGCGGCTCTTTTTGAACTGCTGCTGCAAGCGCGGCAAATCGCCGTCGAAACCAACGAGGCATTCGACCCGACTGCCGGGCCGCTGATTGATTTGTGGCGCACTTGTCGCCAAGCCGTTCGCTTGCCGACGGACGACGAAATTAACGAACGACAGGAATTGACCGGAATTGATCAGATCGATTTCGATGAAGATTTATGCGCCGTTTCGTTTCGGAAGCCGGGCGTCGAACTGAATCTGGGTGGGATTGGCAAAGGCTACGCGCTCGACCGCGTCGGCCAACTTCTGCTCGATGACGGACTCGACAACTGGTTGTTTCATGGGGGAAACAGCAGTCTGCTGGCACGTGGCAACCACAACGCATTGGGTGGTTGGCCAGTCGGGCTGCGCAATCCGTTATTCCCCAAGCAGCGATTGGCGACGGTGTTGTTGCGCGACTGCGCACTTTCGACCAGCGGCACCGGCGTGCAGCACTTTCGATTGGAAGGCGAGCGCTACGGACACATTCTCGATCCACGCAGCGGTTGGCCGGCCGACGGAATGCTGTCGGTGACCGTGCTGGCACCAACGGCTGCCGACGCCGACGCACTTTCGACCGCATTTTTCGTCATGGGGGTCGAAAGTTCTCAGCATTATTGTGATAATCGAGATGGAGTCGGTGCCATTCTGATTCCACCGCCTCGCCGGGGCCGCACACTGGAACCCATAGTGTGTGGAATCTCTGAAGAGGCTTTGTTTTTCACCGAGACGCCCTAATTGCCCCCCGGAGTTTTATCCCGTGCCCGATTTGAGGAAAGTGTCTCTACTGGCCGTCGTGCTGATCGTCGTCGTGCGATTATGCATCGGCTGGCAGTTCGCCTACGAAGGCTTGTGGAAGTTGAATTCGCAATCCGGTCCGCAGCCGTGGACCGCTGCCGGCTATCTCAAGAATGCCAGTGGTCCATTGCGTGGCATTTACCGCGACATGTCGGGCGATCCCGACGAATTGAACTGGCTCGATTACAAGAAGGTTGACGCGCGCTGGAACGGTTGGTACGGCCGGCTGCAGAAACAACATCCCGATCTCACCAAACGGCAGAAGCAGAAGTTAAACGAACTGTTGAACGGCGCGCCGCAGTACCGCGTCGAGTTGAAACAGCTTCCCGCCGGCGTGAAGTTCGGCGGGTCACTCGCCAAAGTCGCGCGATTCGACGCGAAGAGCCAACGGCTGATCGTCAACGGTTCGTCGCATCCCAAACCCGAACAGCGCCACCTCATTCCCGCCGAACGCGATTCCATGCTCAAACTCGCCAAGGTGGTGGACGATCCCGCGCCGGAAGATGTCGAAAAGAACGAGATTGCCAAAGCCTATCGCGAGGCGGTCAACATCGTGTACCAGCGATCGGCGCGACTGGGAATCAAAGAACAGGCGCTCGCATTGTTGAGCGGCGACCCGGAACGGGCCACGCAGATTTACGAGGACCAAGCGGGAACGATCGACCACAAACGCATCGGCAACATCGAACTCTATCAGGTGCAACTCAAGCGATACGAGAAGAATCTTGCTGCGGCGAAGACGGCATTTCAACACGACCACTTGCAGAAACAGTGGGCCGAAATCCAGCTGATGCGTGCCGACCTTGTTGGCCCCATCAAGGCACTCGATACCGAACTCAAAGTGAAAGCCCGCAAACTGCTTACAGCCAAGCAATTGGCCCGCGGTCCCGTGCCGACGCCAATGGTCGGTATCGCCTTGAAAGATCAGCTAACAATGTGGGCGCTGTTGATAATTGGCGTGTTGTTAATGACCGGCCTGTTCAGCCGTCTGTCGGCCGTCGCGGCGGCGGGATTGCTGATGTCATTCTATCTGGCAATGCCCCCCTGGCCCGGTTTTGTCGAGTTTCAGGCGGCTGCCGGTCCCGAGCATAGTTACATTGTTAATAAGAACCTGATCGAAATCTTCGCGCTGTTGGCAATCGCCGCATTGCCGACCGGACAATGGTTCGGTCTCGATGCGATCATCTCGCGGCTGTGCGGTTGCTGCAAGGAGAAACCGCTGACCACAACAGAGAACACCCCAGCCGCCGCATCCACCACAAAAGCAAAATCAGACACCTACGCAATCGATCCTACCTCAGAGAAAAAACAACCCACTGGGTAACAATGGCGAGCGGAGGGCGTAAGCCCGCTGATATTCGCTCCAGGCTCTAGACCCAAGATTCAAAACGGAACAAGCCATGCAGTTATCAGACGAACAAAAACAGGTTGGCAAAGAAAACTTCAACGAAGCGGTCGGCACCGTTCGCGACGAAAAGATGACCGATCTCGAACGCCAGGGGTTCACCCGGCGGTCGTTCATTAAAGGGGCCGCCGCCGCCGTTCCCAGTTTGGGCGCGGTCTACTTCGGCTATGAAAAACTGAAAGGCGATCCGGTCCGCACAGCGTTCATCGGCACCGGCGATGAGGGCAGCATTCTCATCACCCAGCATCCGCCAGACTACATGAACATCGTCGCGATCGCCGACTTGCGTCCGTCGAACCGCGAACGCGCGTTTCACGGCGACGGCAACGAACACCGTGTCGGCTTGATCAAAAAACTGGGAGCCGAACCGGCTTCGAAGATCCAACGGTTTGATAACCACAAGGATTTGATCGCCGCCAAAGAGGAGTTGGGACTCGAAGCAGTCGTCATCGCTGTCCCGCTGAATCAGCATATGCCGTTGGCCATCGAATGTATGCAGGCGGGTCTCCACGTGCTTTCCGAAAAGTTGATGGCACACAACATCGATGAATGCAAGCAGATCATTCGCGAGCAGAAAAAGGCCGGCGTGCTGTATGCCGTCGGTCACCAACGGCATTACAGCGTGCTGTACGACAACGCCAATGAACTGGTCAAGCAGGGTTTGCTCGGCGACATCAAATTCATTCGGGCCCAATGGCACCGCAACAACAGTTGGCCGGGCCGCGACAGTTGGCGAAAGCCGATTCCCAAAGAAGACATGGAAGCCTTGAAGGGCAAGACCAAGGAATGGGGTTACGAAGACGTCGAGCAGATGTGCCATTGGCGTCTGTTCGACAAAACCGGCGGCGGTTTAATGGCAGAACTCGGCAGCCATCAACTCGACGCGTCGAGCATCTTTCTCGGCAAGGTTCATCCCATCGCCGTGCAGGGTTACGGTGGCCGCAACTTCTACGGAACCAATGGCGTTGGCTCGAAAGATAAGCAGGAAGACCACCGCGAGGTGGACGATCACGTTTACGTCACCTTCGAATTTCCCGGCCCGCATCACCCCAAGTCGGGCAAGTTCCCCGAAAGCGAAACCGACGAAAACGACATCGTCATCGTCACTTATTCGTCCATCAACACCAACGGACTGGAACCGTACGGCGAGACGGTCTTCGGCAGCCGAGGTACGTTAATGGTCCATCTCGAACAGGAAGCGCTGTTGTTCAAAGAGAATCAACCGGGTGGAAAACCGGGCGGTCTCGATCAGCGGTTGTATGTCATTAAAGGCAAGGGAGGTGACGTGGTGATGGATACCACCGAAAGCCTCGCACCGGCAACGCAGGCAGCCGTCGCCGGCGACACCATGCAGAAGATCAGCCGCGGTTACACCGAGGAAATGGAACACTTCTGCCACTGCATTCGCACCGAAAACTTCAACGGCCCCAACGACGGTGGACTGCGTTGTAACGGCGAAGTCGCGATGGCCGACGCGATTATGGCGCTCACGTCGAACCTGGCAATGAAGTACCACAGGCGGATCGAGTTCAAAGACGAGTGGTTCGACCCGGACAGCGACGCCACACCGGAAACCGACCCCGAAATTGTCGGAGATATTGCCTGAGGAAAAACGTCACTCTTTGATCCGCTAAACAGCAAGCGGCGCTCGCTTGCGGTTTAGCGCATCCTTAGTTTTCCCCCTACCCCGATATCCACTCCCATGGCCCGCTGGCCTGACAAAACTCGATCGACGCTGCTCACCATGGCGCTGATCTTCATTCTCTTCCCGCTACTTTGCTACTTGGCATGGTGGTACGTCCGCCGTTAATCCCGTCACGTGACAGCGCACGCTTGCGGTTTCGCGAACCCTCGACCGGCGAATTCACCCGGACTAAGCAATCACGTCCCACACCGGCTGTCCATGCAGCGCGGCTCCAACCGGACGGCCCGATGCATCCTGCAAAGTCAGATGCGGGTCGATTCCCAGCAGTTGGTAGATCGTTGCCACGTGGTCGGCTGAAGAAACCGGGCCGCTGATCGGCCAGGCGGCCTGCTTGTCGCTCTCGCCGTAAACACTACCGCGTTTTACGCCTCCGCCGGAAAGCAGAATGAATCCGCATTGCGTCCAGTGATCGCGTCCGCCATTGCCCTTTTTCACTTTCGGCGTACGACCCATCTCGCCCATCAACACAACCAACGTCGAATCGAGCAGCCCGCGTTCGTCGAGGTCTTCAATCAACGCCGAATAATTTCTGTCGAGCGTCGGCAGGTTGAAGTTCTTGAGCAGGCGGAAGTTGTTGGAGTGCGTATCCCACTGTCCCGCGCCGATGCCGCCGTCAAGAGTCGACTCGGTCGTCACGCCGACGAATTTCACGCCCGCTTCAACCAGCCGTCGGGCCGTCAACATGCACGAACCGAACAGGTTGCGGCCGTAACGTTCGCGGTGATGCGCCGGCTCCTTTGACAAATCGAAGGCCGTGCGCGTCTTGCCCGACGTCAACAGATCGAACGCCTGCTGCTGGTACCCCTTGAAGTTGTCCAGCGCCAACACGGATTCTCTTCGCGCCGCTTGTTCGTCGAATTGGTCGAGCAGCGACCGCCGGCGATTCAACCGGTCGAGCGCGATGTCGGGCAACTGATCCAGCGCTGACAATGTCGGGTCGGCAAGCGGTACCGGCGGGTTGACGTGGGCATTGCGGCCGGCCGTTTCTCCCTCGAACCGGGCCTGGTAAGACGTGAACAGCGGGTCGTAGTTCTTGCCGAGAAATCCGCCGTACGGACCGGCTCGGTGTTTCGATTGGCTGTGTCCCGGATGCGAAGGCATCCACACGTACGACGGCACGTCGCGCGACCGCAATCCCGCGTGCTGCATCACCGCGCCAATGCTCGGCTGATCGGTCGGCTTGGCCACGTTATCGACGATCACCGGCCCGGAATAACCGGTCAACACGTTGTACGGACTATGGGTGTTGTAAAGATGCGTGTGCGTGCGGATCAGCGTGGAGCGATGCATCGTTTGGGCAGTCAACGGCAGATGCTCGCAAACCTGCAGTCCCGGCAGCGACGAATCGATCGGTTCAAACTCGCCACGAATTTCGGCCGGCGCTTTCGGTTTCATGTCGAACATGTCGATGTGGCTGGGACCACCGATCAGGTTCACCAGAATGACCGCCTTGGCGGAACCGCTCGGTGTTTGCGCAGCAGCAACGATTTCGGGCAATCCCAAACCAACCGCCGACAACGCTCCCGCCTGCAGCACATCGCGCCGCGAGATCCCGTCGCACAACCGCGAACCCTGCCCGAGGACTCTTAACACGTGCCGACTCCTTCATCGAAACCCGTTATGCCAACCGCAGACATCGTATCAAGAATTGCTTATCAATCTCAAGAGGGAAGGCGAGAAACGCCTGCAGGGAACGCCCTCTGCGGCGTTCCGCATCGGTGGAGCAATCGCGGAACGCCAGGGACGGCGTTCCCTACTGCGAAAGTCGCTCACCGCCCCCGCTGCAGTTTCCGCAGAAACACCGGCCAGTAGGCAATCACCATCCCCACCATCATCCCGACACCGTGCGCGGTATTCGCGATGGGGCCGAGACGTCCTGACAGACAAAGGAGAAACATGGCGATCATCCAGAAGACCATTCGCGGCGGCATGTAGAGACCGTCTTGGGGGACGTAACGGCTCTTGATCCAGATGTAGCCGAACAAGCCGAATACTACACCCGACATTCCGCCAAAGGTCGGCCCGCCATTAAGGTACTGCGCAACGTTTGACAGAATTGCGATCAAAAGTACGGTCGTTAGGAACCGCCTGCTGCCTCGCCGAAGCTCAATTACCGCTCCCAATTGCCGCAGCCACAGCATGTTGAACAGAATGTGCAAGGGGTTGAAGTGCAGAAAGATGGGTGTGACCAATCGCCACAACTGCCCCTGCCTTACGGCCTGCAACCCCGCTGCGGGAATCCATGTGCGATAACCGGCTCCGGCATCTTCCACAGGCGCAATAAACAGAAACTTCACAATTGGTTCCAACCGGTCACACAAGTCGAACGGCGTCGTCCAGTCTGTCCCCACCGCGACCACCGCGCCGCTGATTGCCATCAACGCCATCGTCACTGGCGCGCGTGCCGACATCGGCCGGTTCCAACGGTTGCGCATGTTGACGACTTGCTTCTGGGTGCGCTTGCGCTGTTTCTCCTCTTGCTTCCTCAAGTCGGCCGCCGCCTGTGCGCCCTCGACGAAGTGTTCGGCAGCGGGATTTTCGCGGTACTCGTCCAGTTCCCGCCGTGCTTGTTCGACGTCGTCTTCGTCAAGAATCCAAACGACCCACCCATCGCCCGCTTCTTCCACGTTCGACTTCACCCCGCGCGTCAGCAGGAAGTCCTCGAACGTTCGCGCCGCGTTCTCGTCAGCCAGCGTACCAATCTGTCGCATTCAACAAAGTCCTTCAACGCAAAATCGTAGCGCTCCAAAGCCCACGGGCCACGGCCCGTGGGATCAAACAACAATCAACCGTGCAACTCAACCAAATCCTTATCGCACAACACGTGCTCCCGTCCCATCGTTTGCCCGTCGTGCGCACTCTCTCCCCATACGCGGGCGTGCTTCAATGTTTCTGCCAAGTCACGATGTACCTTGTAGGCCAAATCTTCCACCGTGCCACCGACGGGAATTGTGAAGGGCGACTCGTAGTTGGCCGGCTTGCCGGGCGCCTTGGTGTATATGCGGATCTGACCAAGCGAGCGAAAAATCAACTCCCGCAGTTCTTCCCGCGAGTCCTCCCGGTCGAGTTCCACCTTGTGAGTTTCCAAAGTCGTTGGCACGTCTTCGTGAAACAGTTCAAGTCGCGTGTCGCAGTCGGCATCGTCGCCCCGCGTTACAATCACCAGTGTCTTCACCCGCAACAACGAAAAGTCATCCTCGTCGAATCCTGTTTCCGACGACAGTATTGTCTTGCGCTGTTCCAATAACGTAATCACTTCGGCTGTCTCCGCCGGTGCGTCGTCGGAGCTGCCATCCATGCAAAGCAGTACAGCGTCGGCCGAGCGAATGAGGTTGATCTGATACGGCTCGATGTGCGTGTCGGTAATCGGCGGCATGTCGATTAGTTGCATGGTCACATCTTCCCAAGGCATCATCGCCGGTGCCGGCTCGCGGGTGGTGAAGGGATAGTCGGCCACTTCGGGAGTCGCCTTGGTCAACTCGGCGATGATTCGGCTCTTGCCGGAACTCGGGCCGCCGATCAACACCACCTGCCCGGCGCCTTGGCGCGGAAAGCGATAATTTGGCCCTTTTTTCGGCGACTGCTTTTCCGTCTCAACCGCCGCTTTGGCTTCCTTCAGCCGCGTTTTCAAATCTGCTTGTAAATGATCCGTTCCCTTGTGCTTGGGAATCAGCCGCAGCATCACCTGCAAACAATCCACCTCTTCGGTCGGCGATTGCGCCTTGCGATATTCTTCCTCCGCTTTGCGATATTGAGGCGTCAAATTCGCAGGCATGAAACCAACATCCCACCGACCATCGAATCGAACAACGTGTTCGCCAAACTTGCTTGCGGTTTAGCGCACCCCGAAAACGAGAACGCCATCTTAGCGGCACCGAAAACGCACGCAAAGACGACATTCCAATCAGCGCGGTTCGCCCGGCCGGTTTTCGTCTCGCAGGGCACGCAGCGCATCGAGCCGTTCTTTCAACTCGGCCTCAAAACCCCGATCGACCGGCTCGTAATAGGTCCGCTCGACGCCGAGATAATCCTGATCGACCCAGCCGCCTTCGCCGTCGTGGGCGTAACGGTAACCCTCGCCGTGTCCGAGTTGTTTCGCGCCCGGATAGTGCGCGTCGCGCAGATGCACGGGAATTGGTAACACGCGCTGCTCGCGGACGTCGGCCAATGCGGCATCGATCGCGACATATGACGCATTTGATTTCGGCGCGGTTGCGATATAGGTGACCGCCTGCGCCAACGGAATGCGACACTCCGGCATGCCGACCAATTCCGTTGCCTGCGCTGCGGCCGTCGCGACCTGAATCGCCTGCGGATCGGCATTGCCGACATCTTCGGAAGCCGCAATCACAATTCGCCGCGCCAGAAACCGCGGATCTTCGCCCGCTTCCAGCATGCGTGCCAACCAGTAAATCGCCGCATCCGGATCGCTACCACGCATGCTCTTAATAAGTGCGCTGGCCGCGTCGAAATGTTCGTCGCCATCCTGATCGTATCGAATGGCTTTCTTCTGAATGGACTCCTGCGCGACATCCAGATCGACAGCTCGACCTGAATCCACGACCGATAACACAGCGATTTCCAAAGCATTGAGCGACTGCCGCGCATCGCCGTCAGAAATGTCGGCCAGGAAATCCAACGCTCCGTCGGTCACTTCGACTCCGGACTGACCCAACCCGCGTTCGGAATCCTTCAGCGCACTGTTGAGCAAAGTCAGCACGTCTTCGCGACTGAGCGATTGAAACTCAAAAATCTGGCTGCGGCTGACCAACGGCGAGACGAGCGAAAAGAACGGATTGGCGGTCGTCGCACCGATTAAACTAATCACGCCCGCTTCGACGTCGGGCAGCAGCACATCTTGCTGCGTGCGGTTGAAGCGATGCAACTCGTCGATGAACAGAATGGTCCGCGATCCATCGACGGCAAGTCGGTCGCGCGCCCCTTCGAGTTCCACCCGCAATTCCTTCACACCGACGGCAGCCGCGTTCAGTTTGCGGAATTCGCGGCGGGTATAATTCGCAATCACTTCGGCCAGTGACGTCTTACCGGTTCCCGGCGGTCCGTAAAAGACGACCGAATTCAACCGGTCGGCCGCCAGCATTCGCCGCAGCAGTTTGCCTTCACCCAGGAAATGCTGCTGGCCGACAAACTCGTCGAGGGTTCGCGGCCGCATGCGCGCCGCTAAAGGTTGGGCCGACTGAAGATTGGCCGCTTCCTGCTTGTCGAACAACCCCATGATGATTCAATTAACCGGAACCAATTGTCGTAAAAACAAAAAGCCCACGGGCAGCGCCCTGTGGGATCAAATGCAGTGTCATTTAGGGTTGGTATCACCCAAAAAAGAAACCTCCACCAATGCCGCTCCGGGGTGGAGAATGTACTGAACCCGTGAATCTAAAGTGGGTACCCCGCACCCGGGTTGTGTGAGCCGAGCGAACTCGGATATACACGCGGCCGAATCGTCAAGGTTCCCCGGATTAGTGATTGTAGGGTCGACAAACTTGCCCGGATCGGACATGGCAGAGGTCGTGCAAATCCTCGAGGTTTGCGTCTCCAATCGTATCGCCGCCCGGCCGCCCATGCAAGATGATAATCCCGGCTTTTACAGATTGGCAAAACACCAATTCAAGGGACAAGAAAACGACCGCGGGGCCATCCGTTGACCGCCACCGCCGGATTGGTACAATGCATCACCACCGTCGCCAACCGTGCCGCAATCGAAGCGGTCGGGCTGTCGGCAAAACAAATCGGGGCGTGGCTCAGCTTGGTAGAGCGCTGCGTTCGGGACGCAGAGGTCGCTGGTTCAAATCCAGTCGCCCCGACTTGACACAAGGTATTATCAGAAAAGGGGTTGCATCGACGAACGGTGCAGCCCTTTCTTCGTTTTCGACGCCTCGGTGATACCTTTCGTGATACCTTTTTGGCATCGACCGGTACATTGACCGTGCTGACTGCTTGTCAGGCGACCAGGCATCTCGAAGATTGCGAATCTCTCAGGCGATAACGCCTCGATGCACGAGAACGCCTCAGGATGACCCGATGGTCGTCTTTGGCGTTCAAAGCCCCTCACGAGCCAATTTCGCGACGCTGAGATGCCGACAACTACATTGGCGACAATAGAAACTGGCCCAAGAAACTCGTGTCCGCTGTCAGGCCCGAAATCGACTCAGAGGAGGTCGTAGGATGCCCAAACCGATAAAGCTCCCGTTGAAGAAACAAAAGGCCTTCCAGCGGCTCCAAGAGTTGCTCCAGCAGTCCGGCCGTCACGACTTACTCTGGTATCATCGCGTCGGTCAGGAAGTGAATCGGCTCTACCCCGCTGACGACCGGGGATACGGCGAAAGTCACATGCCGACCCTTGCCGAAGCTCTTGGAAAGTCAGCGTCGTACGCAGACACGCTCTGGAAGAGTCGCCTGTTCTGGAACGAGTACGAACGGTCAGAAGTTCGATCACTCTGCAAAGCTGAGGCCGCTGGTGGTTTCGTCCTGACCTGGTCGCACATGCAATCCCTGCTCTCACTCGACGACGAAGACCGGCCAAGGTTTCAGGAGGACTGCCTGAACGCTGAATGGCCATGCAAGGAACTGCACCGCCGGATCAAGGAATCCCGGGAACCGCAGGGGCAAGGTGGACGACGTTTCCAGAAGCCAAAGGACGTTGAAACCGCGCTGCGGCAGTTGATCAATGAGAGCCGAACGTGGGATCGGCGGTACCACGAGGTGTGGTTTGAACTGGACGAGCCCGCGATTCGGTTGGAAACCGGAAAAGGCAAATCCGAGGATGTCGCGGAACTTGCGACTGAGGCTGTTAAGGTTCTCAAAACGCTTCAATCCGACATCGAGGATTGCCTACCGCGTCTGAAGGCTCTGACGGGAAAAAGGAAGAAGGTGGGACGGCGTGCCAAGAAACGTGGTTGAAAGGTAACGTCGGTACTTATCGACAACGTCGTGGCACAAGATTCACGTCCCAGCGGGCTCTCGTTCCATCTGCTGCCGCTGTTGAGGGATAGCCCTTAACGAAGTAAACCGAAACGCATGCACGAGCCGTTTGGTGCCGTCAGCACGATTACATTGTGCAGCATCCCCGATGTGAAGCAAGCAATGAGCGAGTTATTCCGGGTGCTGAAGCCGGGCGGCCGCATCCTATTCCTTGAACACGGCCTCAGCCCCGATGCGAACGTGGCGAAGTGGCAGCGGCGGTTGAACTGACTGCAAGGAATCGTTGCTGACGGTTGTACGTTGACGCTCGACGTGCCGGAACTTCTTGCGACCCAACCGTTCAGTACGGTCGAGATCGACAACTTCTACATGGAGAAGACTGCCAGAATCCACGGATACATGTCCCGAGGGACGGCGACGAAATGATGAACCCGAGCAGCGACGTCTTCGCGCTTCTACTCAACGAACTCCATGACCGATGTCCTTGCTGCCATCGGCTATCATTCCTGTCTGTTTTCTCGAAGGAGAAACGAGAAGACCACTTGGCTGACCGGCCACATCAAGATACTTACTGTCGCGGATCGCGTGGCGTTGCTCGCCGCTCAACTTACGCGGCGACAGCTTCGGCGACTTCCGGGAGCAGGCGGTGTCGCAGCCGCAGCTTCATGTAGCGGTCGCCGCGCGTGTCGTAGAAGTAAATCATATTCTGATCAGCGGCCCAGATGGCTTCCAGGCGAACGCTACGGGGTCCGTTCAGTGAAAATCGCAGTCCGCAGTCTCGTCCACGACGAAAGAGCTGCATTTCGGTTATTTCAAACTGGTCTTCCAGCAGGTTTTCTTTTTCGCAAAGTGTGTGGTGGATAAAGGTCCTCAAATCATTCAACGAGCGAATCTCTTCGATCGTATCAAGCATATAAATTACTTCCTTGTCAATCAAATGGGGTAAATGAATTCGCGCGGCATGTACCGTAAGATGTCGCCTGCGCCGGGATTCTGTGCTGTGGTGTAGTGAGTGGATCGCAATAAAAAACGACCAGCCAGGATTTCAAGGGCTGATCGTTTTTTGAATCCACGAGGCTGAGCACGTAGCCTCGATGGAGAAAGGGGTCTTGCCACCATGACTATCGGCACACTCAAAAAGTCAGCAACAATTCGATGATCGTGATCATCCGAAGTTACTACGAATACCGAGTCGAATCGTTACGATCGTTAGAGTCTCACAGATGCGGAATAGGCGTGAGGCAAGAGCTCGTGGCTGGGTGTTTTTGCCGCGCGGCAAAAACTCCGGACACAATGTCCGAGCGACCGACGCAGGCGATGCCCAAGCATGATTAGGCGCTGCGTCACATTTCCATTGCTGCCAATAGCGTCACCGCTGTCCTAAAACTGTAAAGTCAGTCCGAACGGCTCGTGTGCAGCGGACGCGTCGGATGGGCACACGACAACAGCAGTTGATCCGGTCGGTCCCTCTCAAGGTTCAGGCCGTTTGTTGCGTGGCGGCTCGTTCGGCGTTCGGGCGGTTGTCGTCCGTTTCGCCTACCGTAAAATCTACCTACCGACGACCCAGCTCAGCTTCAATGGTTTCCGTCCGTCGAGAACTTACAAATTTGCCGCCCAGGCAGGCAATCCTCAGCCGCAAGCGAATGGTGGGAACAAGCCGGATGTGAAACCAGCGAGTGAACCACCTAACGATGATCCAGTCGAAGCGCAGATACCGGCCGGGTTCGAGAACGCGAGGGAGTAGGGTTGGACAACGCTCTTCGTAACGACTCGCGCGACCCGATTCCGGAAGTCGTGAAACGATCATTCTTTGCAGAATTTCGAGTCCTTTACAGTGGCTTCAATCCGTTCCAAACACGTCTCGAATCCGTGAGCGCAGGTTAACAGTCATATCGCGCTCTTGTGTTAAACTGGCGCATTCGTTCGGCCAGCGTCTGCCTGGAGAAGTGTTCTGCACTTGAAATAGGCAATCGACCCGAATCAGTCCCACGTTGAAGGGGTGAAGAATGTCGAAATTGATCACAAGAAGCGTTATGGTAGTGAGCAGCGGTCTTCGTCAGTGTCGCCGACGAATCTATCTGGGAAATCCCGGTCAGATTCATCCTGTCAGTTGAAGACCGTAAAAATAGTTTGATCGAAATCACATTCCGATCTCAAACCGACTCCCCTTCCGTTAATAAATCGATTTCGGAGAAGTCCACATGCGCAAACATTTCTGCCCAAAAACCGCATTTGCTGGAATCCTCGTCTGTTTCTCGCTCTCTGTACTCGTATCCGCGCAAGGAGATGAAAGCCGGAAAAAAACTGAGAGCTCCAAAAAGAAGACCGAGGACAAGACTGATGAGAAAAAAAAGAAACCGTTCGCACACGTTGTCCGGAAAGTCTTTTTCGCCGGGTTTGCCGGAGACGACAAAGCTCTCAAGAAGGGAATGACGATTTGCGAGGAAACCCTGGCCAAAAACCCAAAGCACGCCGAAGCACTCGCCTGGAGGGGTGCGGGCCGATTGTTTCTCTCTGGAAAATCATTTCAATCGGGCGACGTGGACGCGGGCATGATCAAATGGGAATCGGGAATCAAGGATCTCGACAAAGCGAAAGAACTGGAACCGGATAACATCGCGGTCCTCATTCCCCGCGCGGCCTCATTGATGGGAGCTGGTCGCAATGCACCTCCAAAATTCGGTAAACCGCTGTTGAAAAGAGTCAAAGCGGACTTCGAATACACCTACAAAAAGCAAAAAGATTACCTCGACCAGCTGGGCGAACATCCACTCGGTGAACTTAGGATGGGCCTGGCCGATGTCTACCGATTGCTGGGTGAGACCGACAAGTCGAAAGAACAACTGCTCGCCGTTCAGAAGGATCTCCCCGATACCAAATACGCCAAAAGAGCCACCGAATGGCTCGCCGCCCCCGCTGATAAGAAACTTGCGCACAACTGCATCGGGTGCCACATGGAGTGAGTTGAACCTTACATCCCCTTTCCTAACGCTCTTCGTAACCAGTCGCGCGCGTGTCAAACCTGGAACCGCTGAAGCGGCAGGAAGGTGCGGGATTTCGCGAAACCCCACGATTCCTCGCAGTCGGAATGACGACACCGTTCGGCCGCCCTCAGCCGCGCAAACTGCTCCCGGTCGAAAGAACCGGAGCGCGCTGGATCACGAATTATGCGGCTCCCCAGCCTTGAGAATGCCAGCACCGTAAACCACCTGATCTGACGGGAATCGCGTGTTTTGAATTCGCGAACGGCAATAGCGGATTCACTTCGGGCAAGTTACGGTGTGTGCCGAGTGATTCGAGGGCCAAACGCGAAAACCAAGGGTTTTCGGAACAGTTCGCCCATCGGGCGTGCGGCACTTCTTTACGACGTTCCATGCCATCGCAAAGGGCAAGCCGACGTCCAGCAACGGTCGCATGAGATTGATTGCGTGGAGCGGCAGAAAAAACGCTGCAAACCTTTGCTGCGCGAGATCGAGCTTATTCAGCTGTCGATGATGAGATTGCGATGCGATAGACTTCGGAAATCTCGTCCGGGCCGCTGATTCCTGGACTGACGGTTTGCAACAGTCCGTTCTGCAGGCTGTAAATCCAGCCGTGGACCGACAGTTCCTGTCCATTGCGCCACGCCTGCTGAACGATCGTTGTGGAGCAGACGTTTTGTACCTGCTCGACAACATTCAGTTCGCATAACAGATCGAGGCGACGTTCGTCATCGTGGATATGTGCCAGTGTGTGGTCGTGCTTCTGCCGTATGTCTCTCAGATGGCGGAGCCAATTGTCGATCAGTCCAAGCGCGTGATTGTCCAGCGCGGCGTTGACGCCGCCGCAACCGTAGTGACCACACACGATGATGTGGCGGACTTTCAGAATCGCGACGGCGTATTCAATGACAGACAAGCAATTCATATCACTATGCACAACGACATTCGCAACATTCCGATGAACGAAGACGTCACCCGGCTGCAGGCCAACAATCTGGTTGGCCGGGACGCGACTGTCGGCACAGCCGATCCAGAGATACTCCGGCGACTGCTGCTGCGATAACTGGTCGAAGAAGTCGGGTTCATTTTCCGTGATGCTTTTGGCCCACGCCTTGTTGTTCGCAAGAAGATCTCTCAGAGTGCGCATGACAATCGGTCCTTTTTGCGTAATGCCGTCCCAAGCTTCGCTCGCCGATCGACGAGGAATCGGGCGATGTTTTAAGGCATTGTACAAACGGCCGTCGATAATTCCACGCAATGCGCCAGAACACGATAGAAGTTGATTGTGGCCGCCCGATCATTTGTCGCGTCCAAAGGTCCGCCACCACTATCCGATCGCAGAAAAACTGTGGTTGGTCACGTCGTAGGCGTAGACCGCATTCGTTTCGTCATCGATGACCCAACCATGCAGCTTCAGATCATTTTCGGCTATCAGATTCCGCAGGTGTGGGTCGGTCAGCAGGCTTTCGATTTGAAGCAGCACGTGTTCCTGCATGATAATCGGACGAATCCTCTCCTTACTGAGATCTCCATAGAACTGGTCCATTATCCCGCGTGTTGCTTCGCCGAGTTGGAAGTACAAAGTTGACGTTTCCGGATCATCCGCTCGGTGCTTGTTCAAAACGAAGCGAACGATCTGACAGTCCAAGTGACCACACACGACTAAGTGTCTCAAGTTGTAACGTTCCACGCTGTAAGCGATCGTGCTGAGCGAGCTTGAATTCAACTGCGAATCGTCTTCCCCCTGGGGCATAGCAATTCCCCCAAGGTTCTCGACGGGAAGAAGCTGACCGGACATCACGTTGGACATCGTGTGATGAACTTGAAGTTCGGAACATGTAATCAAGGCGGCAACGAAGTCGGCCCGCTGATTCAGTAGTTCCAGCAGCGATTGTGTATCCCCGAAATTCTCGGCACTGAAATCGTGAATGCCTTCGACGAGTAGATTATTGCTCTCGATCATCGTTCACCTCTCTGTGTCTGCAAAACTAGTTGGGCTCCGTTTTCGTCTGGCCGGAATTTGTCGGCCCGAATGACTTCGACGGTTTCGACCGATGCGGTTACCGGCAGATCGGGCAGTACCTCGGTTCGCAGATACTCGATCAGTAAATCGGCCTCTTCCGATGGAGTCAAAATCTCGATTCGCACTTGCCGGGCGCGGGCAGTCGTTCCTTCGGCCAGCATTTCCCGGCCGGCCCCGCGGCATTCGGAAATAGTGTAACCTGTCACTCCCATGTCGGCGAATTGCTCGATCAGATGTTCGACCAGCGCCGAAGAAGAAATGATCGTAATTCGCTTGATGGCTGCGAGTCCGCGCTTGCGAGCCGCGAAAGGATGACCCGAAAGCTGCTGGTGGACGTCGAGCCCCTTGAGTTCCAGCTGCAGGCCTTCGTGCTGAAACTCTCGCTGCATTTCGTGGAGCTTTTCCATGACGCTGTGATCGACGAGCACGGCCTCAGACAGGTCGACCGTGACGCTGTTTCCTTCGAGCAGCCCCAGTCTTTCGATTTCCCGCTTGAATGGAATCCAATTACTGAAGACGGCCGATTGATGCGCCTTGATCACGAAGTCGTTGTCGCCGGTTTGCGTCGATTCCATGTACGGTTTGAACAACGATTTGAGCGGTACACCGTTCATCAAATGGATGGCGAATTTTGTGCCGATGCCGATGGCAATCCCGATCAACAGGTCTGTTGCGAGAACTGCGACCAGCGTGACGATGAAGATCAACAACTGTTCGCGGCCGATCTTGTAGATGTGGACGAATTCTGACGGGTGAGCGAGGCGGAAGCCGGTATAGATCAGCATGGCCGCCAGCGCCGCCAGTGGAATGCGGTGTAGTATGGTCGGAATGAGTGCGACGCACAGGAGCAGAAAAACTCCGTGCCACATGTCGGCGAAACGCGTTCGCGCGCCGTTGTCGATGTTGGCTTTACTGCGGACGATTTCGGAAATCATCGGCAGTCCACCAACGAAAGAACAGAGCAAATTTCCCGCACCCACGGCCACCATGTCACGGTCTAGGTTTGTCTTGCGTTTCCAAGGGTCGATGATGTCGATTGCCTTGGCGCTCAGCATCGATTCGAGGCTGCCGATGATGAAGAACATGATCACCCACTTCCACGCTTTCGGCATCGCGAGCGCCGTGAAATCGGGGTAGGCGATTTCATCGAACATGCCGAAGACGCGATCTGGCATCGCCACCAGCAGCTTTTCGTTCAATTTGTATTGATGTCCTAGCAGCGAGTATGTGTGCTCTTCCATCATGTTGAAGTACATGCCCATCGGCACCGCAACCAGCAGGACGATCAGCGGCGAGGGAACCGCCTTCAGCCACCTGTTCTTGTTGAGCGGCCACAAGAACATGATCAGAAGGCTGACAAATCCGATCAGGGCGACCTCTGGGTTCATTTGCTCGAAAATGTGCGGTAGTTCCTGCAGAAGTTCGAGCGGTTCCCCTTTCGCCTCAACGCCGACGGCAATTGGAATCTGCTTGGCAATAATGATCACGCCAATCGCGGCCAGCATGCCATGCACTGCAGAGACAGGAAAAAACTCTCCCACAATGCCTGCGCGGAACAGACCAAACAGTATCTGCAGTACGGCTGCGGCGACTCCGACGGCCAACGCCATTTTGTAGGCTGTGATGTCGGTTGCTGTGAACCCGCCGCCCGCAGCACCGTCGCCTCCGAATTCCTCAATCGTGCCGATGGCGATCACAATCAATCCGGCGGCGGGGCCTTTGATTGTCAATTCGGAGTTACTGATAAACGTTGCCACGATCGAGCCGATGATCGCCGTGAATATTCCGGCGATGGGCGGATAACCACACGCAACCGAAATACCCAGACAAAGCGGCAGGGCGATTAAGAATACTAGGAATCCCGATCGGATATCGTGCGCGAAATAGCGGCCGAACCCTGCAAGATTGCCGCGCGGGGTCTCTTCCGCGTGACTCATACCTTTTGGTTCATCGTTTGTTGCTGCTGGAGACGAATCATTCATCAATTGGTACTCCCGGAGGGCGATCCCGACTGTCGTCCGCCCTCTTTTCGTTTTTTAACACTGGGCCGAACCACCTGCAGTCGATCTCTGACTGAATGCGTAGAGGTTGCGTCCGGCTGCCTTTTTAGTGAACTCTGCAATGGTTTCTGGTGATCGCTATCGGACCGGTCGGGGGTGATCGTCCGGCGGGCGATGATTTCCGTCGCAGCGTGATACCGAGACTTGACGCCCGATTGCGGGAATAATCCACCGCCGATAATCAAGGCGCTCAATGTGAGGACGGCCACTTTTTCCGGTAAGCGGGCGCCGAGCGGAATCGATGCGGTATGCTGCGTCCCGGTGAACAGTCGAAAGTAGGCTTGCAGCACAGCGATTCCGTTGAGTGCGGCCGCGAACACGACGAGCATGCCGACGTAGGGATAGACTTCTGCCGCGCCTTCTACCAGGAGTTCCGCGCCGATGAAGCCGATGGTGCCCGGAAATCCGATGCTGGCCAACCCGGTTAACAGAAAGAAGACCGCCAGAGCGGGCATGTGTTCGTACAAGCCGTGATAATCGGCCAGCGAGAGCCGGCCGGTCCGCGACTCCAACGCCCGCAGTGTTAGTCCGAACCCGGCCAGCGACATGCCGACCGACAGCCAGACGCAAAGGGCTCCGGTCAAGCCGATGGGCGTGGCTACTTCCAGTCCTACTAACACGAGCGACGAGTTACTGAGAAACAGGTAGCAGAAGAATCGCCGTGCTTCGCGCTGCACCAATGCCATGCCTGCGGCATACACGGCCGTAAACAGCGACAGCAACGCAATGGTTCGCAAGGCCCAGTCGGGAGCGATGGGCAACACCAGCCGTACAGCCGCGTAGGCACCCGCCATAGGGGTGACGTACAACAACGCCGTGCCAAGCGTGGCGTTTTCGAACAGGTCGGTCAGCCAGCAATGGACCGGCACACAGCCGCTGCGAATCAGCACGGCGGCAATCAACATGCCGATCGCCAGCATAGATGGCCCGGCCGCTGTTGGATCGGACGAGGAAACATCCCCAGATTCGGCCAACGCCCACCCACCTGCCATTAGGCCGACAAAGAGCAGCGTATGCAGCAGAAAGATGCGAGCCGAGCGCCCGCGAGCTTTGAGTTCCAGCAACGGCGGAACGGCCTGCGCTGCAAGCAGCACGATAATGCCCCACGGCTGCCGGCAGGCGAACATCGCCAGCAGCAACGATTCGGAGACCAGAGTTCCGGCGAAGGGGAACCGGCGGACTTTGGTCCGCAGCGTGGTAAACGTCGTCAAGAAAAACAGCAACGCCGCCAGAGGCAGAAGCGGAGCACTCAACTCGTCGATGACTACCACGTCATCGCCGAGCAGCGACACGACCACGTCCCAGTGATCGTGCGCCTCAAACGTATGGAGTGTATCAAAGTCCTGCCACGTGCCGATTGCCAGCAAGAGCGTCAATCCTGAGATGACGAGTGCCCGTCGCCGCATTCGCTCGGGATCGCGCACACAGCAAACCCATGCCGCGCCGAACAAGGGAAGCAGGATCGTGAGTTCCAGCCAGGGAAAATGAAGTTCTCGCATTGAGTGTTGGTACTTCGCTATTCAGGCCGTTGGGGCATAGTTCATCACAGTCGCAGTTCTTCCACGATTTCCGAATGCGGTTCAACTTCATCGGATTCGCGCGAGTGACTTCCTGAGAGCATGTCGGTCCATTTGCGTTCCATCGCGTCACACCACCGAAACGTCCGTTGAAACGGCTCGACAATCCAGCAGTCAAGCAGTCCGTCGAGATAGCCTCGTTCGAGGGCGAAACGATACAACCAGGTTCGCGTTCCGATCGGAATCGCGCGCTGCCACAATGTCGGCCGATGGTGCAGGTGACCGCCGATGGCGTTTTCGAGTGTGTGGTAGTCGTGCAACAGCGTGGGCGCACGCAGCAACTGAAGTGTGCGCAGACAGGCGTGGCCGATGATGTGGATTAGCGGGATGTAACGCAGCCCGCAGCCGATTTCGGCGACGATTATGCCGACCTGCGTCAGCGATGCGAACGCCAATGCGCTCTTGATGTCGGTCTGTACTCGCGTTGTCATGGCTGCAAACACCGCCGTCGTCAAACCGATGGCGACGACCGCCACAGAAAGTGGGATAGATGCTTCCAACAACGGACTGATCCGCAGCAACAGAAACGCTCCCAGATGCACGGACAGAGCGCCGTAGAAGATGGCACTCGACGGAGTGGGGCCTTCCATGGCGCGAGGCAACCAACCGGAAAATGGGACGAGTGCCGACTTGCCCGCTGCAGCGATCAGCAGCAACAGGCCGACAAAAAGTGCGTCGTTCGCGCCGATTTCAGCCGTCCCTGCGGGCCAGGCTCCGTCCGCTCCCATCAGTCCTTCAAAATCGCCCGCTCCGGTCAAGTGATGCAGCGTCAATGCGGCGATCAAAAACGCGGCATCTGCAATGCGATACACGGCCCAGACGCGCAATCCATTTCGGACGGGAGCGGGCCGTTCGTGAAAGTAGGCGACCAGCAGGGCCGACGACAATCCGACCAGTTCCCAGCCCAGGAAGAGGACCTCAATCGTTCCCGCCAGCGAACTGACGATCATGCCCAGCGTGAAAAACGCGTAAGCAATAAAGAATCGGCCGTAACCCGATTCCCTGTGCAGATAACGGCTGGTAAACGCCCCCACCGTACCACACAGCAGAAACGAAAGGATGGCAAAAGGAACCGACAGACGGTCGAACACGAACTTCAAATGAAAGTGAAAGTGTTGCTGCGGAATGACGACCCAGTTACCCAGTTCAATAGGTACGTCGCGTGTGCCGACGGCTAGCATGAGCGCCAGAATGCCGATGGCTGCCGACAGTCCCGTCATGACTGTCGCATAGGTCCAGCGGCTGGTGGCCTGCTCGCTAAGAGGACGATTGATCAACGAAGTGAGCCCCAGCACAGCCACAAGCGTAGTCGGACTGGCGATCACGACGAGACCGAGTACAAAGAACACTTTGTCAGAATCCATATTAGTTTATCCAGGAGTCCCGATAGGACCTGATGGTGCAAGGCTCAACTTGCCTGACTGTTGCTCACGAGTGTTTCTTCCTGATCAGCAGCGACGGAATCTATCGATTTCGTGGCTGCATCCGAATGAATGCTGGCGAACCCCAGATGATCGCGCCAGCCGCGGTACCAATCGGTGGATGAAGCAGCGACCGGCAACTCACTGGATTCAGGCATGTACGGCTCGAATTCCCCGTTGCGAAACAACATGATCTTGGACGTCTCGGCATCGAAGGTTGCCAACTGCACCCAGTTGCCGCGGACGAGTTGCGCGATTCCCGCGTCGTTCTCGACAATCTGCTCGATTGCTGCCGGCGTTGTTTCGATGACGAACAGCAGCCGTACCGGTTCGTGAATCTCGACCATCTGCCACGGTAAGCCCGGCCGGAGATCGCTGACGGCTCCGTTCATGACACCCAGGAGCGACGCAATGTTGTGCGGCAGTTTGGTGCCGCAACCGTAGCCGGTTGGATCGACATACGAGAAGTAGTATTCGAGGTTGATACCGGCGCACACTGGGATGACAGCTTGCAAGATGCGTTGGAGAATTGTGTGCTGCTCGTCGTCCTGAGCTGGATCGTACGACTGCAGGAACGCGCGGCGATCGAGAAATAGCCCGCGCGACCATTCCCTGCGGCCCACAAAGCAGATCGCATTGGATGCGTGTCCATATTCGGGACGCACCTGCGACAAGTCTTCGGCCCGGCCCTCCACGTGGCGGAGCGCCGCATTTTTACTAAGATTGAGCGGGGCCGTTTCAAAACGCCGGCAACGCTCGTGAGCGCTCCGCTTGCGTGCCACGTCAATTCCCCCTGTCGCGAATTCGAAATCGGTCCGATGCGAAACTGGCAGTCGATCGAGATCGTACCAGGTGACGCTGTCGTCGCAGGTGTTGTGGTAAGCGCCAACAAACACGCAATCGTCGTCGAGCTTCAAACCGTTTGCAGACAGCCGATCGCGGACGCGCGGATCGTTGGCCATTTGGGCAAAGGCCCGCGCGTTGGGTCCGCCGCGTCCGCCACCGCACGCCCCGCAATCGTGAGCTGCTTCGTGCGGATTATTCAAGCTGGATGAACCGTGTCCCATCACAACCACCAGCCGGGAGATGCATCTGGTCAGGCCGATGTCCTGCAGCAGTTTTTCGACGGCCGTCGCCATTTCGACAACGCTGTAGCCAATATGGCCAGGTTGATCTCCCGGTGGATCGTGCTCGCGCTCCAATTGCATGCGCGTGACGGCAGGCGGCTGAACGAGGCTGCCAAAGACGGTCCGCAGCTGAGCGGTCGCCCGTGGAAACAGAATCCGCATGACGAGCGGCAGCGAGGCCAGCGACCCCAGCACTGCGGCGATCCATCCCCCGGCGAAAGTGCGGCTACCCACATGTACGCGATGCGTGACGGTGCCAATCGACCGTCGCGTCTCGCGTCGTCGTCGATCCATCGTTTCCAGCGAATAGACGACATCCTCTTTAACGTAGTGCTGCGGCTGAATGATGACCGGGCAGAGCGGAGTGTAATGCGCATCGGCCGCGCCGCGATAATACATGGCGACCGCGAAAAACCCCGCCACTCCGAAGGTCTCGCAGTCGGGCGTTGCCTCTTCCAAATGACGGCGGAACGACTCTTCGCGTTCATCGATACAGCACATGATCTGAAATGTGGGGCGACCTTTCGATTTGGGTGCGGAGCCGTTCTCAGAGAAACGCTTGATCATCGACACATGGGCCGCCACTGCATCCAGCGTGTTGATTCGATAATGCCGTTCGAAAGCGAGCTGATAGATCCGCCGCCGTTCGATTCCTGAAAATGCTTCGACTTCGTGGGCCGTTTGTCTCCATTGGGCATCCGACAATCGACAGAGCGTTTGCGGATCCCATCCCAGGAGTTGAGCCAGTTGGAAGAGCAGAAAGGCGCGCTGGTCGGTGCTGGTTTGCTGGTGCGGCGAAATTCGCTCGCGCAATGTGGCGCGCAACCCCGACAGGTCGCCAGCCTCGGCTCTAGCAGCCAACGGGATCCGGGATCGCTTCGCGACGTAGCCAATCGCCAGCCGATCAAGAATCAGCCGGATGGCAAGAAATTCCACCAGGCTGCCGTCGGGAACCGGGCAGGCGACACGGTCGGCGCGTGTCTCCATTTGCCAGATCATGCCGGCGTAACCGCGCAACGCCAGCAATGTCTGCGTCAGGAACTGTTCAGTCTCGTCTTCGCTAACGCCCAGTAGTTGTAACGATTCCTGGATCGACTCCAACGGACTCATGCCCGAATCGGCCACGCGCCGCAATTCGGCCCGCAATCCGCGCAGCCAGTGGTCGGCCGGTCCTCCCGGTTGGCTGTAGAGCGAGAGAAACGAACGATAGAATCCCTCTGCTCGTCCCGGCAACGACCAGCCGCCAAAGCCCTGGTCGAGAAAGGCTCCGCAATATCGAATCAACAGGTCGTGTACCAGCATGTCGCCGTCTTCGCCCGTTGCTTCGAGCAGTAGATCACGATGGCGAAAAATCGTCTGTCGAGGTGTGTGATGCTCGCCGAGGTCATCGTGGCCGACGCGACTAGCGCCGTCGAAGCAAAGCTGCCACAGCAGGTGCAAACAGAAGGCTTCCCAGGTTTCGTCGGACCATTGCTCGATGTCGCTCTTGTCGAAACTGGCAAACAGGCCCGAGAGAATACCGCGAATCCGTGGCGGCACGTTTTCGTCTCCACGATCCGACTCACCGGTTCGCAGATCGCGCATGATCCAACGCCGCGTCTGATTGATCAGATCGTTGCGAATGTGCGACGGCGTTTCTTCGCGAAAACGCCGTAATGCATCGGTCTCTGCAATGACCCACTTCAACTCCGCTGTGGGGCCGACATGAAGCGGATGCCGCAGCATCGCCTGCCGCAAATGAAAACGTGTTCCCAGAAAACCAAGCAACTCATCAGCCTGGTCGTCGAGATCATCGATGAGCGTCGCTTCGATGTCTTCCGGACGGATTCGGCCGCGCTGCAGCAGCTCGCGAAACTGTTCTTCGGGAAGAAACGGGTGGCAACCAAACGTATTGGCCCCTTCGACAACCGCACGTTCAAACGGCAGATGTTCGAATGCATGCAGCGTGTTGTGATGTACGAAAGACGTGATCGGCCCTTGCGCCGGCAGCAGATGGGCGGCGTGTTCAATTACGTCCCGCAGGTTGGCGCATGAGGCCACCGGCGCGACGGCCGACTGCTGATCGGAGTAAGAAGCCGCTGAATTCATGGGCGAACCGCACGCGGGGCGATGGTGGGAACGAGAGAATGGCTATGTGCAGCGCTATTCCCAAAACGTCTCCGGACGTCGGCAACTGCCGATGGCAGATCCGCGCAGGAGAGACGGATTTCGGCAAAACAGGCCGAGCGCCGGCAATCGGCGCAGAGAAATCACGCGCACCACATGTCGCTTAGAGGCGAATGGCGGGCGGTCCGCGGGTGCCAAAGCAGCGGTTGTGCAACACATCGATCTTGGGGGCGCCTTCACAAGGCATGCCGCAAATCAACAGTCGGTAACCGGTTGGGGATGAAAGACCGACGACCCATTCGAAGTCGCTCGAATCGTCCAGGTCCTTTTCGACCTCTTTGTCGAACCCCTCTTCGTCAACCGGGACGCTCAGCGGCGTCGAACCGGTTTCATTACCCTGGTAGGGGAAAGAAGCCAGGACGGCGACGGTTGTCAAACAGATCAAAAGATTCGTAAGCCACCGTCTCTTCATGGGGTGCAAGCTATCCGATCGTTAAGGCATCGTCAAGTACATCATCAATAGCACCGTACTGCTTATGTAGCTCCCTCGCGTCTCGATTGACCCACGGCACCAGGAACGAGCGACTCGCCAACGCGAAGAAATTACAACCCCCTAAGAATCGGTGTGACCGCCGGTATGCGTCAGAATGACAGTGAACCCAAGTCTGACGTTCATCAGGTGCTTTATCAGGATGCTGAATACCTCAACATTCAATGTTCGGCGCGATGGGGACTCGGGCATGGAAAGGAGCAGGGCACGCTACGTGAACCGGCGGACTTACCGATTTCACATGATGTTCTATTTGGCCTCGATCGCAAAGCAGCGGCATCCCTTGTGGTAGTTTTGATTGATGGCGTAGGCTATCGTCGAGGACATTTGCCCAAACGGCTCTGCTTCCCATCGCAGCGAACGAAACGACCGAACATTGCCTGAATCGACTCACATCCTCGTTTACATTGGCCTGCTTTTCCTCGCCAGCCAGATTGCTGGTCGCGTGGCCGGCTTGATTCGCGTTCCGCGCGTCGTCGGTTATCTAATCGTCGGCATCCTGCTTGGCCCATCCCTGTTTGGGCTGTTGGATGAAGAACTTGTCCAGCATCGATTGGTGCTAATTACGGACATTGCGTTGGCCATCATCGCCTTCTCAATTGGCGGGTCATTGCAAATCAAAGAGATCAAGCGATTGGGGCGATCCATCTTTGGTATCACCATTGCGCAGGCGTTGGGAGCCGTGATCTGTGTTTGCTTGGCGCTATTGGCCTACGGTGAATTAAACGGACTGAAGAACGCTGATGGTAACTCCAATCTGTTTCTTCCCATGGTTTTGATCGTGGCGTCCGTTTCCGCAGCCACTGCGCCTGCCGCCGTCATGGGAATCGTTCACGAGTACCGTGCTCGCGGACCGCTGACAACCTTCCTGCTAGGCGTGGTTGCGCTCGACGATGCCTTGACAATAGTTCTCTATGCATTCGCCATGACTGCGGCACAAACACTGATTGGCCTGTCGGCTGAGTTTAGTTGGTACGACGCGATTCTTGGTCCGCTACAAGAAATCGTAATCGCAATATCATTGGGAGGAATATCAGGCTTCTTGCTGCGTTTCGCGACTCGCTGGTTCACACAACGTACGAGTCTTTTGGCTTTTGCCGTGGGAGTGATTCTGTTGACCAGCGGTTGCGCGACGACCATGCACTCCTCGCCACTGTTGGCCAATATGGTGCTCGGCTTCGTTGTGGCGAACTTTGTCGCGCACTCCGAGGACATTTTTCACCGAATCGAAGGAGTGGATGAACCCATTTTTGGTCTGTTCTTTGCGCTCGCGGGAGCACATTTGGATGTGTCGCTGTTGTTTGTCGCCGGCGGGCTTGCGCTGCTCATTACTCTATCACGCTTCGGCGGCAAGCTAATCGGCACGCAATTCACGGCGAGAATCTTCCGTGCGCCAAAGTCCGTTCGTCGTTACCTGGGTATCTCATTGTTGCCACAGGCCGGCGTGACGATTGGCCTGATTCTTCATGCACGCGGCCAGCTGGCAGGCGGGATCGAAAACAATTCTAACGCGTCGCAAGAATTGGCTATGATTGATTTTTTTGTAAATGCCGTGTTGGCATCGGTAGTGATCAACGAACTGCTAACACCTTTCTTACTTCGCTCTGCCCTGGTTCGGGCAGGCGAGGTTCGCAATAACCATCCCAATCTTCAAGGCAGGTATGATGAGTTTGCTTGATCGCAAGTCCAGCAAAATTCGCATTGGCGACATCATCGCAGGACTCGAGCCCCGTGATCTGCCCCTGATTGGGGAGAACGCGTCAATCGAAGAAGTGATGTCGGCGATCGTGAACTCCCGACACAGCCGCATGTTGAACGTTGTAGATGACAGGGAGCAACTTGTGGGTACAATTTCTTTGGGTGCACTGACCCGGCATGTTTTCGCCCAGGATCGTGAACCGACGATTCACGCGCGGTCCTTAATTGGTTCGATTTCGCGAGAAACCGCAGGTGCTATCATGCGAAAGCGGCCGATTTACGCGACGATCGAGGAAGAAATCGGTGTTGTCACACGCCGAATGCTTGAAGCAAATGTGAAGGAAATCCCGGTTGTGGACTCGGACAAGCGGGTCATCGCCGACATCACAATCGTCGATCTTCTTCAACACTTGTTGACTTTGGATGAGGAATGCATGTGACACCTGAATGGCATTCGTAGGGTCAGTGAATCTCGTAGAGATCTCGGATGTTTCAGATTCCTGTGAAGGGGCGGTTTTCGCTCGAACACGGACCTAACTGTTTGGGAGTCATTCCTATCATCGCCGAAACCTGATCGGAGGCCGGTCACCCGCGATTTGATCCAATTCCGTCCGCTAAACCCGTCGAATCGCGGACACGCCGTTTAACGACCGTATTAGCGGACACCACAGCCGCCAGCAGATGCCATACGCTGAACTAGACCGCTTCGCATGGCCGAGATTTGGAATCGGCAAGATTTGAGAAGAAACATGCAAATTGCAAACTCACGACCCCGCTAAGAGCTAAAGAAAAGCCCGAATTGCGCCAAGAACCTTGGTGCCCAGGGCGTAGCCCGCAGCATCGACATCTTTGTGTCAAAAACCCCGCGATTCCCGGCCTGACCGGCGAGTTTCGCGGGGTTTCTCTATGCGCCGGATCAGTCAACAAAAGGAGACCACCTTGAGCCACGTGATTCTGATGGCCAGCGCGGTGCTGGTCGTGCTTCTCACTCTCGCGCTCGCCCGAGAGATACGGATGCGTCGAGCGTTGCAGAGCCTGCTGAAGAAACTGTTGTCTTTCTGGAGGAGCCGTGATGAGGAAGAACCTGTCGCCCGCCGTGGCCGTGCTGACGATGACGCTGCTGATGGTGGCCGGGTGCGCTGATTCGAGCGACGAGCAATTTCGGCAGCTTGCACAACAGACAATTCGCCAGCAAGCAGCACAGAACGAGCGGATGGCAAAACAGTCCCATGAGATTGCCGAAGCCTCGCGGCGACTCGTCCAAGGTGACGCCGAGGCCCGCAAGGATCTTCTCGCTGCCCAGCGGCAACTTACGAGCGAATTGCATTCCGAACGGGCCAGCATCGACCGGCAGCGCGAAGAAATGGAGCGGGAGCGGCAAAACATTGCCGCACAGCGCCATCGCGACCCGATCGTTGCCCAAGCGATCGCTACGTTTGGGTTGACGTTGGCGTGTTTGGCACCTCTCGCACTTGCCGCGTTCATCATCCGTGCCGTGACCCAGGACGGCGATGAGAACGCCGCGCTCGGCGACTTGTTGGTCGTGGAAATGACATCGGAGAAACCCATGTTGTTGCCGATCGAACCCCGTCCCGCCGCTGCTCTCGAACATTCACCAGCAAAGGATGACAACGAAACGGTCACGACCACAGCATCCAGCGCCGATTGAATTCCCGTTGTTCTCAAAACCTCGAACCAAGGAGACCACACGTGTCTCACGTAGTTCAAATCGCAACCCAAGTCCGCGATGTGGCCGCCGCCCGTGCCGCATGTCAGCGTCTTCAGTTGGAAACGCCCACTGAAGGTCGCGTCCGGCTGTTTTCCGGCGACGCCACCGGCCTGATCGTGAAATTGCCCAATTGGAAATACGCGGTCGTGTTCGACACGAGCACCGGCGAAGCCAAGTACGACAACTACAACGGTCGCTGGGGCGAACAGAAGCGTCTCGATCATTTCCTGCAAATCTACGCCGTCGAGGCAACCAAGATCCAAGCCCGCACGAAAGGGCACAGCGTCACCGAACAGCAACTCGCAGATGGCAGCATCAAGTTGACTGTGCAGGTGGGGGGTGCGGCATGAGGATCATCGAAATCGTCGTGTCCCCCACCGGGCAAACTCAGGTCGAGACGAAGGGCTTCAGCGGTTCCGGATGTCGGGACGCGAGCCGGTTCATCGAAGAAGCACTCGGCAAATGCACCGGCGAAAAGCTGACCGGCGAGTTCTACGCGGAGACTTCAGTGGATCAGCATAATCGACAGACAACCTGAGCGATCCTTATCGAGCCGCATCCACCAACTCGCTTACGGTTTTCTCAAACAGCGCATCGCCGCCGAATTCCATGCCCAACGCTTTCAGTTTCTTGGTGACGATCTGATGTTTTGGCCGCGTTTGCTCACCCGAAACCTGACTCGAACTACCAGACAGCTGCTTGGTCAGCGTCGCAACGTCGTACTCTGAGATGTACCGATCAAAGCAATTGAAGGCTTCACCGCAAATGGCGGTCTCATCTGCTCCCAGCAAGACCCCGACCGCCCGCGCTACGTCGGCGGCATGGACTTCTTTTCCACCACGCTGACAGGTCACATCCTCTCCCCGAACAACCGCCCTTACGAGGTCGAACCACTTGCTCTGCTCGGCGGGCCGCATGACGCCGTAAACACCGGTCGGCCGCAACGCACAAATTGGGTAGCCCTGCCCGAGCCCGTAACTGTGGACGAACTTCTCGATGGCCGCCTTGTGGGCACCGTAATGACTCGTTGCCCAAAGAGGATG
>JABISG010000017.1 GCA_018699955.1 Planctomycetaceae bacterium
GCGTTGCCGGCTTCGTCTTGCTTCGATTTCGTCATTTCCTCTTTGTGCATCGCATCGACTTCATCGCCGCGCAAGCCGAGCCGTTCGGAAATCTGCAGGAGTTGTTTCTCCGACTCTTCACTTGGATGCGATAGCCGGTTTTTGCGAACGGCCAACAAATCGGACTCGAAAAGTTCGCGGGCGACGCCGTTCTTTGGGGCCGGGTTGCGTTCTTTCTTGAGCGCCTTCAATTGGTCCCTCGTCAAATTTGTGATCCGCCCGCGTTTGATGACGGCTCCCAATAAACGCACGGGCAATGGTTGTGTGAGATTTCGTTTGAGTTGTAATCCGGGTACCTGCCGGACGACGGTGTTGATACCGATGGATCGGACTGCGGCGGGATCATCGGAAAGCAAATAGATGATGTTATGCAGGGGGCCTTTGTTGAATGCCGACAGTCGCATGGGGACTTCCAACCGGCGGCTGCGAAATCGAAACCCCATTGCCTGCACGTGGCCGTCGAATGTTGCGCCGTCGGGAAGATTTGGATTGACTTTACGCATGCCCGGTTTCGGATCGACGCCCGCTTTCCGGCCGACCTTCGATTTGACGGCGACGAATCCCCAACTCTTGCGGATGTAATCGTTGCAGACGTCCTGCATGCCGTCGGGAAACCGATAGCCGTGATCGTCCATCCATTTCTTCAAGGCGGCGGCACTGCCGGCTTCGAGGACGGCGACTTCATACATGCCGACCGCTTCTTCGCGGACGACGCGGACTACATCTTTCTTAAGCCGCATGCCGAGACCGCCGCCAAACCCTCCGCCTCCGATTCCACCTACACCGCCAAGACCGCCACCGAGACCGCCGAATCCACCACCGAATCCAACTTGTGGGCGTAAGTCGAGTTCGACCTCCGGCGGATCGATTGCGGCGGCGATGTGCGCGAAGATCTCGTCGGGTACCTTGCGGATTTCCGGCGGCGTCGGGAAGGGGATCAGCATGCCGAACTCGTCGGTCTTCCCTTCAAAACCGGGACGAATGACGAAGGTCTCAATGCCGTTCTTGTAGAACACGTAAGTCATTTGCACACCGACGCGGACGATTGGCGGTGTGCCGTCCTGTTGTGCCAGGGGAATGTCAATCGGCGGCACCATCCCGCACGGATCGGACCATGCCGGTTGCGGACCGGGTAGCACAAGAGTCAAGACGGCAAGGAGCGGCAGCACTGGCTTTTGCAGACGAAGCATCTTTTCGTTCCTGCGGCACTGATAACGTCGTGCGGACCACAGATTGACATTCACCGTCAGCATAACATGCGGCCGAGAATTGCTGCTACACTTCTTCTGGCATATTTGCGTGAAACATCGCTGTAACTCGCTCGCCTTTGCGTTAAGATCAAATGGCGGCCGAGTTTGTCGCACGCGGACTGAAATCTCGCAGACGATCTGTTCCAGCAACGAGTCGGGGAGGAAAGAGAATGGCATTGTTCGATGATGTGCGGCACGTGTTGAGTATGGCGAAAATGGGACGCCAATGGTTGGCGATCCCCGTATTGTTTTGCGCAGTTTCGGCGGCGCAGAGTTCGGCGATGGCCGACGATGAAAAGCGAGACGGCGATCGGTCGGCCGTTGGCGAACGTGAACGTGGAGAACGGCCTGACGGTGAACGGCGTGAAAACGCCGAGCGAGGACGACGTGGCGGTGATCGGGAGCGCGGTGATCGCCGCGAAGGTGTTGACCGGAAACGGCGCGAAGGTGATCGCCCACGTGAAGCGGGACGACGTGAAGCGGGCCGTCGTGAAGCCGGCGAGCGTGCGGAACGCGAACGGCCCAGGGGTGAACCGGGCCGTGAGGATCTGCTGAGAATTATCGAACAGCTACGGCAGCAGGTCGCCCAGTTGCAGCGCGAAGTGCGCGGGCCGCAACGAGACGGCGACCGCCCGCGATTCGAAGGTCGCCCGCCGATTGGGCGACGCGATGGCGACGGTCCGCCAAGACGAGGTCCACGTGATGGCGATGGACCGAGAAGAGAAGGCCCGCGCGACGGCGATGCCCCACGAAGAGAGGGACCGCGTGATGGCGATGCCCCGCGTCGAGAAGGGCCACGCGATGCGGATGGACCTCGTGAAGGACGTCCGCCGCTTCGTCTGCCCGGTCGCGACATTGAACGGCCACGAGAAGGGGATCGCCCGCCAGTCCGCGAAGGGGATCGTCCGCGTGAAGCGGGACCGCGCGAAGGTGGCCCACGACCGGGAGTCGATCGTCGTCCGGGCGGTCCGCTGGGTCCGGAAGTGATCAACCTGATTCGCGAACTGCGCGGCGAGTTGGAACGTATGCGCCGTGACATTAACGAATTACGCGGCAACCGTCCCGAACGCAAACGCGAACCGGAAGGCAAAGAACCCGATCAGGACGGCGACGCGGGGAAGTCAGATCAGCCCGAGCGAGAGGCGGATCTTCCAAGTGAAGAGCCGAAAGAGAAAAGCGAAGAAGGCTAATCGCCGTAATTCCGTAATGGAATCTCAGCCGGCAGTGGGATGGACGTAGCGACGTTCGATCTTGCTGTCGGCTGTTTTTTGAGAACACATGTTGTCTGAGAACCGTCTCACGACGAAATGGCTTGCGACTGAGCCTCGAAAGCACAGTTCAACCTTTGGCCGACCGAAGAGCCGCAACAATGGTTCCTGATATCATTTCTCACCCTTGATGGACCGAAGGTAAGTATGATGATGGAGGTTTGGATTGGTCTGGTTCACGTGAAGCCCTCACTCGGATGCAATCTCTTGAACGGTGCTACGGGTGCGTTTGTGTCCGTCGTTGCGATCGCTGAAGATGGTGAGAATTTTTCACGATCCGTGGCTGCATATCTTGAGGAATACTTGCTCGACACCGTCGAATTCGAAGATGTCGAATTACTCCAGGAGCGCGAGCAAAGTGAAACAGTTGATGAAGAACTTGTGCAGCTTGCGCAAGAATTGACTCCTGATGCTCCGGTCGGGCTGGGAACGTTTGATGTGTACCTGGCACCGTAGGTCTGTCCGATGACAATCTTGGAATTCAAAATTGACGAACGAGGCTTCCGCGAAGACATTGACGCTAGTCCGCAGAGTGCAAGTCAAGCTGAGCTGCTTCACACGTACTTTCACTGTTCCGTGCGACTTTGCATAAACACAATCGAACTTTTGGAACTCGACGACGACCCTTGGCGTGAGTTACCTGTTATTCATGTCGCCACAATCGGTAGCTCTAAGGTGCGGCGGTTTGACGATGGTTGTCGCGCGGTTTACGAGTTACAACAACGTAGAATGCTCCCTCTTTCTCCCAGGCAACGGCTTGCTGCAGGTTGGCATCAGGCAACGAAGGTGCCGCATGTTGCATTTGAACAACAGGGCGACGCACTACAGACTGACGACGAAGACACAGTTTCTCGTCGGTCGGAACCCCTTGCTGCACAGTAGGTAATGAGAATGCCGGAGCAAAGGCGACGGGCAATTCCCACCCGGCCGATCGGTTTGGCACCGAACTTGCGTTACTACTCTTGCAGACAACCAACCACGAACAACCTGTTGTCTTCTTTCTGCAAAAGACCCTCGCGTTCACCCCGCGAGGGTTTTTTGTTTGGTGCGCTTCAGGCTTCAATTACCAAAAAAGAAAGACTGGAGTGGGCCTATAAGCCGGGTTTTGTCGTGAACGGCCATTTCTCTGGGACGACGATTGCTCGCCGCCTCGTTGAACCGACCGTTAGACGGCCGGTTCGATCGCAACCTACCCGGGAGTTTTTTACGGGCCGAACCGGACCGCGACGGGACGACTTTCGCCGCCCGTGCTTCTCCCTGCTTGGTTTTGCTTCGGGCGGGGTTTACCAAGCCAGACCGGTCACCCGGCCTGCTGGTGCGCTCTTACCGCACCGTTTCACCCTTACCTCCTGGGAAACCGAAGTTTCCCCGATCGGCGGTATGCTTTCTGTTGCACTGTCCCTGTCCTCGCGGACGGTGGGAGTTACCCATCACCCTGTCCTGTGAAGCCCGGACTTTCCTCTGCCGAGTGTCGGTGAAAACGCCTTGAAGACGAAAACGCCGACAGATTCGACAGCGACCGCTCAGCCCACTCCAGTCGTCTTCCATACTACGCTGATTTCAGCGACTTGGCGAGGGGGTTGACGTTGTTCTGCCGGGAATACCGACTCAGGTGTTCTACGCATCGGGAGCATCACGGAACGCATTTTCTACGGAGATTCACTGGCAATTCATCCCCGAAAGCCGCGTCTTTCCTGCGGGGACAACACGCCCTGTTCGCAAACGTTTCCAACAGTTCGAGTTGCGGTGGCGTAGGGAGTTATTGTCGATTGCCTGACTTTCATGTTGATCGCCTGAAAGGGGAGATGCAAAACGGACGGTCGGGGTTCGGCAAAACAGACCGTCGGCGATGTCAAATCCTGTTAATGTGGCGAATGGTGGCGAACTAAAGAATTGACCTTACGGCATTCGGACGATAAATTGGGGGGTGGAACTGCAAGTTGCAGGAAGCCATGCGGGCCAGACTCATTTCTTTCATCTCAATTGTTCATCCGCATTGTTCAGTTCCAGTTCATATTTCATCGGAACAATAAATTGATGCTTGGCGAGTTGATACCCTGTGGGGGCGGTGACCCAATTCCCCTGTTGCAGCCCAAATTATTGATTGGGCGACGCAGCCGTTGCGACATCACGTTACGTTTTCCCAATGTTTCATCGCATCATTGCGAGTTGGAACTGGTGAACGGCTTCTGGTCGGTTCGCGACTTGGGAAGCCGAAACGGCGTGAAGGTCAACGGCGTTCGTTGTCACACCAAATGGCTGATGCCCGGCGATGTGGTTTCGGTTGCCAAGCACCGCTACGAATTGATGTATGCACCGACTGGCGATGCCCCTCCGCCGGAAGACAACGATCCGTTCGCCCTGTCGTTGATGGAAAAGGCTGGCATCGTACAGAGTGGCGGTTCTGGATCGGGGGACCGAATGGGTGCGGCTGGCGAGCCGAAGCGCGTCAGGGGCCACCGCTTAGATTGAGTCTCTTTCGAGTACGTGAATGGTGCCGCCGACGAAAGCAAACACAACGGAGCCAACCGGTCATGTCGCGTGCCTGCTAAGAAGAATAAGAAGAAGCTGCGGGTTGCTCTTCGCAAGAACCGGCGGAAGAGAACTCGCAAAGGCGACCTGACGCGCGAGTTGGCCAAAGATGCGACCGACATCGAGAACCTACCGACGGCCGAGAGAGTTTCCGGAAAGAGTGATCTCTCGCGACGGCGAACGGTTGTCGGCGCGGAGACCGACGATGAAGGCCAGATGCAGCTCGTCATCGACGAGACGCAATGCCTGCCGGGCCGGGTGATGACGGCGCGTGGCCTGCATGCGATTGTCGAAGTAACCGACGGCACTCAATACGAATGCACTGTGCGGCGGCTGTTGCGGACAATCGACCGTGCGTCGCGAAACACGGTGGTCGCCGGAGATCGTGTGCTGTTTCAGCCGACCGGATTCGACGCGTTGCAGAAAAAGGAACTGGGCGTCATCGAGCGCGTCGAACCGCGACGCGGTACCCTGTCGCGAATGAGTCAGGGGAGCCAACATCTGATCGCCGCCAATGTCGATCAGGCACTCATCGTCGCGTCGGCAGCCGATCCACCGTTGAAGCCGAATCTGATCGACCGCTTCCTTGTGAGTGCCGAACAGCGGGACGTGCGTTCGATTATCTGCATCAACAAATGCGATCTCATCGACACGGCCGACTTACAACCGCTGGCCGGACGCTACGGCCGGATGGGTTATGAAGTGGTGTTTGTGTCGGCGATGACGTCAGCAGGGATGGATCGTCTTCGCTTCCTGCTTGCGGATAAACAAACCGTGTTTTCCGGACAAAGTGGCGTGGGAAAATCGTCGCTGCTGAACGCGCTGGAACCGAGCTTGGGATTGCGCGTCGGAGCCGTTTCGGCCGATTCGGGCAAGGGGACACACACCACGCGCGCGGCCAAACTGCTGCGACTCGGTTTTGGCGGCTGGGTCGTCGATACACCCGGTTTGCGCCAATTTGAACTGTGGGATATCATTCCCGAAGAGGTGGAAGGCTTCCTCGTGGAGTTCCGCCCGTTTGTCACGCATTGCCGATTTCCCGATTGCAGTCACACACACGAAACCGGCTGTGCCGTTAAAAACGCCACCGCATGCGGGCTGATTTCGGTGGAGCGATACAACAGTTACTGCCGAATGTTAGACGACGGCATGTGAGCGTTTCTTTGACAAATCGGGTGCCACTGGCGACACGCCAGTGGCACCCATCGCACACCAAGAAACCCGGTTTTTCAACAAAACCGGGTTTCTGATCTCGACGTTCAAAGCACACTGCGAACCGCGCGCGCCAGCCGCTTCATCCCCTCGTCGATTCCCGCCGGTGTCTGCACGCCGAAGCTGAGCCGCATGCGGTTTTTCAGCCGCTGCTCTTCGCTGCCGGCATAACAGAGTTCGCCAGGGACGTACATCACCTCTTCGGTTTTGGCCGCCTGCTGAAATAATGCGCTGTCGAAACCGGTTTCGATATGTTCCGGCAAAGCCATCCAGACGTATAAACCGCCGTGCGGCCTTACCCAGCGAACACCGGGAATGTCGCCAAAATAACGGTCGGCGGCCGCCAACATGCTGTCGCGTTTCACGCGGTACGACGCGCACACCTTCTCGACGTGCGCAGCATAGCGGCCCTGCTCGAAGACCGTGGCGAGAATCTGCTGGTTGAAATGCGCGGACCCAAAATCCTCGTTCCCCTTGCGGTCGCAAATCGGTTCGAGTAGTTCCGCAGGAATCACACCGTAACCGACGCGCAGCCCCGGCGAAAAACTCTTGGAAAACGTCTGCGCAAGAATGACGGTGTCACCTGCCTCGTCGTGACTCCAGATGCTGGGCATTTCAGGGCCGTCGTATCGCAACTCGCGATAGGCGGCATCTTCCAACACGAAGATGCGATGCTCTTTCGAGAAACGGCGGGCGATATCAACCGCAGCCGCGCGGCGTTCGGCTGAAAGACTGATGCCGCTGGGATTCTCGAAATCGCTGACGAGATAAATCAGCTTCACACGGTCGAGTTCGCCTGCTGATTCCATTCGCTTCAATTCCGCTTCGAGGGCATCCATCCGCATGCCGTCTTCGTCGGTCTCAATCGGAATGGCCTGTGCGCCAACGCCGGCCAACGTTCCCAGAAACACAAAATAGGTTGGTGCGGCCACCAGACAGATGTCGCCCGGATCGAGCAGCACCTGACAAATCAGCGACAACAACTGCTGCGAACCGTTGGTCAGAATCATGCGGTTGGGATCGAGACCCATTTCCTGCGGACTCTTGCCTTCCAGATTCGCCAGATGATCGACCAACGCCCCCCGCAAACGTTCGGCTCCCTGGGTGGTGCCGTATTGAAGAACGTCGCGGCCCTGTTCTTCGTCGCGCAGAATTTCGGCGACGGCACCGCGCGCTTCTTCCACGGGCAGCGTGTCGCGATCAACCAGGCCGGCAGCCAGCGAGATCACCTGCGGATTCTCGACCGCCTGTTGCATCAAAAAACCAATGGCCTGCTTCCGCGTCCACTCGGCCCGCTGACTCAATCGAACCGGCACGGAGGGCGCATCAACACTCGAATCTCCCCGCATGATCTCTCCTGTTTCGCTGTCAACTCTACGTTGTCTCTGTTCATCGTCGCCTCGTGGCGCGAACAGGTCAAGCCCCATCGATCGGCGCGTATTCCCGAATCGCTACCAATACCGACAGGATGCAAACAACCCCAAAAGGTTCGCACGACAGGTACACGAAACCAGCCCGCAGCGCAAGCAAGGGTTTTACTCATTGAAGTGACACGTAGCTGAATTCGCAAGAATTCAGAGTTTGACGTTTACCCCGCGTTCTCTGAACTCTTGCGAATCCAGCTACAAGAGCGTGGCACAACGGGCTGGTATTTGCGACACATCGACTCGTTGTCTGGTATACTCCTGTCGTCATGAACGCCGAAGAAACCAACTCGATTGAACGAGTCACAACACTGCCCGCGCTGCCCGCTCGGCCCGACGATGCTCACAAGGGAACATTCGGGAGAGTGCTGATTGCCGCCGGCAGTCGCGGGATGAGCGGGGCGGCTTCACTGGCTGGACTCGGTGCATTGCGCGGCGGAGCGGGACTCGTCTACGTCGCCGCACCGGCGGGAATAGTGCCGATCATCGCCGCTGTTGAGCCTTCGTATCTCACGATTCCGCTGCCGGAAGACACCGCCGGTCGGCTGTCGGGTGATGCGGGCGAGACACTCGAATCGCTGGCTGCGAATCAATCGGCCACCGCCATCGGTCCCGGTTGGGGACAGTCGGACGCATTGACGCAACTCGCCTGCCAACTTTACACGACAGTCGAGCGACCAATGGTCGTCGATGCCGATGCGCTCAACGCGTTGGCGAAACATCCCGATGTGTTATCGAACGCAAAAGCCGAACGGATTGTGACACCACATCCCGGCGAGTTCGCGCGGCTGACCGGAAAAGACATCGCCAGCATTCAAGCCAACCGTGAAGAGATGGCGATCCAATTCGCTCGCGCCCATAACGTCGTCCTGCTGCTCAAAGGCAGCGGCACGGTGATCACCGACGGCCATCGGCTCGCGATCAACGACACGGGCAACAGCGGCATGGCTACCGGCGGTGCCGGCGACGTGCTCACCGGCTTAATCGCAGCACTGCTCGCCCAAGGCATGCCCGCATTCGAAGCCGCCCAACTCGCCGCCCACCTGCACGGATTGGCCGGCGACCTCGCAGCCGACGACCTATCGCGACCAGGCCTGATCGCATCCGACCTGCCGCGTTATCTGGCGATGGCGTGGAAACGGTTTGACTCACTGGAAGGCGAACCATTTTGACGCAGAGACGCGAAGGCGCAGAGTTTATTTAAGAATTCCCCGAATTCCAGGACTTTTTCGCGGTCCAAGTTCGTCAGAGATTGGCACTATAGAGGTGAGCGGGCGCGATTGATTCGACTTGGGATGACATGATTCAGCAATCATCAACGATTCCACCGACCGATGCGGAACTGCTGATGCGGTTCTGTGGTGGGGGGGATGATGTGGCGTTTCGGTTGCTTGTCGAGCGGCATGCCGGGTTGGTGATGACGGTTTGTCGGCGGGTACTCGCGAATCGGCAGGATGTGGAAGACGCGTTTCAGGCCACGTTTCTGGTGCTGGCGCGGCGGGCCGGTTCGATTCACAGCCGTGATTCGATTGGCTCGTGGCTGTTCAAAGTCGCACATCGCACGGCCACTCGGGCGGCACGCGAAACGCACAATCGTTCGGAATGTGATTTGACCGACGATGTAGTAATTCCCTCGGAACCGTTGGCTCACCTGCAGCAGCGCGAGACGTTTGAACTGCTGGCGGCCGAGTTGAACCGGTTGCCGGAGAATTACCGGGCGGCGTTGATTCTGTTTTATCTCGAAGGGAAGTCGCGGCAGGTAACGGCCGACGAGCTTGACATGAGCGAAGCGGCGTTGAAAGCACGGCTGGCACGCGGTCGACAGTTATTGCGGCGGCGGCTGATGCGGCGTGGCGTGGCGTTGTCGCTGGCGATGGCCGCTGTGACTGCCACAGGAAAAACAACACTGGTGGCGGGCCTTGTCGATCAAACCATTGCAGCGGGCCTTTCGTATGCGGCGACCGGAACAGTCTCGGCCGCTTGCTCTGCACACACAGTTTCACTGGCGAAAGGATTTTCTCCCATGCTTTCCACCACATTGACCAAACCGATTCTCACGGCCGCAGTTCTACTGACCGCCGGCCTGCTGGTCGCGGTCGGCGTCGGCACGCACTCATCGTTCGCCGACGCGAATGGGGCGGGCGGGAATGAGAATCAACGGCAGGAGATTCAAACAACCGTTGAGTCCAGTCAGCCCGGTCAGCCGGCGGATTCCGTACAACAATTTGCTCTTGCTGACGACGCGACGAAGCCGCCCAGTTCAGACAAAGTCAAAAAGGCGGAAGCGCAAATTCAAGGCGTGTTCCGCGACGTTGGGGAAAAACCGGGGGGCGAGGGAGGAAATCTATCGGTTGACGCCACGCCCAAAGAACGAATTCATGCAGCACTGGAAGAATTTACCCGTTTTCGGCTCGTCGATATGCCATTGAACGCCTCGTTGGAGTTAGTTGCGAAACAGCACAATTTCAACATTCTTGTCGATGATATCTCGCTGTCGCGAAAAGGTGTTTCTCCAGAGGTGCGGATCAACTACGAAGCTCCCGATAATTCAGTGCGGAGAATGCTAAAAACCATCCTCGATCCTCTCAAATTGACATACGTTGTCGAAGATGGCGCGATTAAAGTCATCGCCGCGACGGCAGCAGGCAAGGGCAATGCCAAAGCGGAACCGCGACGGAACGCCACCAAGCACATCCTGCCCAACCAGCAAATTCAAGCGGCATTGGAAGAAACGACGCGAGTTGAATTCATCGACACTTCATTGAATGATGCAATGGAGTTTCTATCGCATCAGCACAATATCACCATTCTCCTTGATGAGCGTGGGCTGGCGGAAATAGATATTGAACTCAATGAGCCAATCACCCAGGTGCTTTCTGGAGTTTCGTTGCAAAGTGCGCTGAAGATCATCCTCGAACCGCTCGAACTCAAGCATGTCGTCGAGGATGAAGTCCTGAAAATCACTGGTGCGCCGCCGAACGGACCACTCGACCTTTCGAAGCGGAGCGAGGCCGAAGAGAAGATCGAGGCGGCGCTCACTTATCCAACCGAGATCGAGTTCGTCGATACTTCATTAAAAGATGCGATGGAATTCGTCGCGGATTTGCACAAGATCACCATCATTCTCGATGAGACGGCACTTTCGGAAGAGGGCATTGCGTCGGACGAGCCGATCACGCAGGTTCTGTCCGGAATTTCGCTGGAGAGCATGCTGAACATCACTCTCAAGCCACTTGGACTGACGTACGTTGTTGAGGACGAAGTGATGAAGATCACGACGGTCGTTGCCGCAGCGAAGCGCAAAGAGACACGCGTTTATCTGGTGACGACATTGGGCGAGGCCGGTTACGAGATGGACGCACTGCAGGAGATCGTCGAGCAGCAGGGGGGAGGCGACGTCGCTGTGATAGGCGACACGTTGGTGGTCACCGAACCGCAGCAGGCACACCGTAAGACGATGCAATTGCTGGAACAACTGCAACGGGCCGTGGATCTGCAGAAGTATTAGTGAGGTTTGCCGGTCGTCGAGGGACCGCGAAACCGCAAGCGTGATCCTCAACTCCAGTACGTGCGATCCAGTGTGCGGTAGTTGATGGCTTCGCTGAGATGCATGGCGGTGATGTCGTCGCTGGCGTCGAGGTCCGCGATTGTGCGGCTGATGCGTAGAATCTTGTCGTGTGCGCGGGCCGAGAGTCCCATTTCTTCCATCGCCATCTTGAGCAGTTGCTCTGCATCGCCCGAGAGTTTGCCGTGGTGGCGAATTTGACGCGGGGTCATCTTGCCGTTGAGGTTGTTCTCTTCACCGGCAAACCGCTGCCGTTGGATCTTGCGGGCGGCGATCACCTGCTTGCGCATGGTGGCGCTGTTGGTGCCGCCGGTGTCGTTGGAAAGTTCACGGAACGGAACCGGGGGAACTTCGATGTGAATGTCGATGCGGTCGAGCAACGGCCCGCTGATGCGGCCGAGATAACGTTCGATTTGCATCGGGTTGCATTTGCATTGTCGGCGGGGATCGCCGCGAAATCCACA
>JABISG010000112.1 GCA_018699955.1 Planctomycetaceae bacterium
AGGCCCACCACTTCGCCCGGCCGAATCTCGAGTTTGAGCGAATCGGCCTCGATCCGTTCGAGGTTCTGGGACAACAGGTGACTCCGATTCGCCTGTTGCACGGCCGTCTGCCGGTGTTCGGTTACCGACTGGGCGATGTCGCCTTCTGCACCGACGTCAATCAGATTCCGGACGAGAGTTGGCCGCTGCTGCAGGGGTTGGACGTGCTCATTCTCGACGCGCTCCGAGACGAACCGCATCCAACGCATTTCGGAATTGAACAGGCGCTCGAAGTCGTCGAACGCGTGAAACCGCGGCAGACTTTCTTCACACATGTTTCCCATTCACTGGAGTACGACGCCACCAACGCCCGCCTGCCGGACGGAGTTGAACTGGCGTACGATGGTCTGCGAATTCCTTATTAGATCGATCCCAACACAGTGTCAAATTGTTTGACGCAAAGACGCAGAGATGCAAAGGGCGCGCAAAGACAAAGACAGAAGGAGTTCTTTTTCTCTTTGCGAAACTTTGCGCCTCTGAGACTTTGCGTCAGATCCTCTTCTCGATTCGTTCGTTTGCTAATCTCTCGTCTTTTCTGAAACACCGCTTCCCATGCCGTTGAACATAGCACAGCGATTGAGCGAGTCGGCCGCCTTGAATCCGCATCAGCAGGCGGTTGTTTTTCCGGAAGGGCGTGATCGGTCGGGTCGGGTGACGTACTCGCAGATGACGTTTCAGCAACTCGATGACGAGAGCGATCGACTCGCTGCCGGATTGCGGTCGATGGGGGTCCAGCAGGGCACGCGACTGGTGTTGATGGTGCGTCCCAGCCTGGAGTTTGTCGCGCTGACGTTTGCGCTGTTCAAAGCGGGTGTGGTGGTTGTGTTGATCGATCCCGGCATGGGGCGGTCGAACATCTTTCGTTGTCTGGCGGAGGTCGAACCGGAAGGGTTCGTCGCCATTCCCATCGTGCATGTCATTCGCTGTGTGAAGCGAAAGCTGTTTCCACTCGCCAGGTTTAACGTGACGGTTGGTCGCCGTTGGGGTTGGGGCGGGTTGACGTACGAGGAGTTGAACACGCTCGGCGAAGGGAGCATTGATCAATTTCAAATCGCTGCCACGGAAGCTAACGATCCGGCGGCGATCATCTTCACCAGTGGATCGACCGGACCACCCAAAGGGGTGTTGTACGAGCACGGCATGTTCAACGCACAAGTCGATGCGTTGCGGGATTTCTATCAAATTCAGCCGGGCGAAGTGGACCTGCCGGGCTTCCCGCTCTTCGCGTTGTTCAATGCGGCAATGGGAGTGACCACGGTCATTCCCGACATGGACCCCACTCGGCCGGCGGACGTTGATCCGCGACTGCTGATCGAGGCGATTCGAGATCAGGGCGTCACGCAGGCGTTCGGTTCACCTGCACTGTGGAACCGCGTCGGCCGTTACTGTGAAGAACATCGGATTACGCTGCCGTCGTTGCGTCGCGCGTTGTCGGCCGGCGCGCCGGTGCCGAATCATGTGCTGCAGCGAATGGGCAAGGTACTTTCGCGCGAGGGGGCCGATATTCACACGCCCTTTGGGGCAACCGAATCGCTGCCGGTTTGCTCGATTTCCGGTGGCGAAGTGTTGGGACAGACGGCGGCGAAAACACGTGCCGGTGCAGGGACGTGTGTCGGCACACCGTTTTCCACCGTCTCGGTGAAAATCATCGAGGCCATCGGCGAAGCGGTTGCGTCATTGAATGCGGCTCGCGAATTGCCGACCGGAGAGATTGGCGAAATCATCGTCAGCAGTCCATCGACAACGCGCGAGTATTTCCGTCGCACGGAAGCAACGGCGATGGCGAAGATTCCCGATAGTGATCGGTTTTGGCATCGCATGGGTGACGTCGGCTATTTCGACGAACAGGGGCGGTTGTGGTTTTGTGGCCGAAAGGCCCATATTGTCGAAACAGAGCAGGGGCCGATGTTCACAATTCGCTGCGAGGCGATCATCAACGATCACCCACAAGTTTACCGCAGTGCGTTGGTTGGAATTGGTGATAAACCGTCACAACGGCCGGTCATCGTCGTCGAGCCGGAACCTGATCAGTTTCCCGAGAGCGCGGCCGAGAGGGAACGATTCACAATCGAACTAAAACAACTGGCGGCGGCGAATCCGTTGACGGAACAGATTGACACAATCCTGTTCCATAAATCGCTTCCTGTGGACATTCGCCACAACGTTAAAATATTCCGCGAAAAACTTGCCGTCTGGGCAACGGGGGAACTCGGTGGGAGTAGGGGAAGGCATAACGCGAGATGAAATGCGTTGTAACCGGGGGCGGTGGCTTTCTCGGTTTGTATATTGTTGAGCAGTTGCGGGAACGCGGTGATGACGTGCGCGCGTTTTGTCGCAGTGCGTATCCACGTCTTGATGAACTCGGCGTTGAGACACAGCGGGGTGATATTCGCGACGCCGACTCTGTTGCCGATGCCTGCCGTGATGCCGATGTCGTTTTTCACACCGCTGCCGTTCCCGGTGTGTGGGGGCCGTGGAAAACGTATTACGGCATCAACACCGTGGGAACGCGAAACGTCATTGCCGGATGCCGCACACATCGGGTTGCAAAATTGGTTTACACGAGCTCTCCCAGCGTCGTCTTCGATGAAAAGCCACACGAGAACGTCGATGAAACATATCCCTATCCGCCGGACTCGAGTTACCTCTGCCATTACCCGCATAGCAAAGCGGTGGCCGAGCGTGAGGTGTTGGCTGCCAACGGCGAAGGACTGGCAACCGTTTCGCTGCGTCCGCATTTGATCTGGGGACCGCGCGATAATCATCTCGTGCCGCGATTGATTGCCCGTGCGAAGAGCGGCCGCTTGCGGCGCGTGGGTGATGGGACGAATCGGATTTCGATGACCTACGTGGAAAATGCGGCAGCGGCCCACGTGCAGGCAGCCGACGCGTTGGGCGAAAACGCCGCTTGTGCCGGCAAGGCGTATTTCATCAACGAACCGGAACCGGTCAACCTGTGGGAATGGATCGACGAGCTGCTTCAATTGGCCGATTTGCCGCCGGTAAGAAAGAGCATTTCTGCCAAAGCCGCGTGGCGGGTCGGCAGCGTGTTGGAAAGTGTGTATCGACTATTGCGGCTTCCCGGCGAACCACCGATGACCCGCTTTGTGGCGTCGCAACTGAGCAGTTCGCATTTCTACAGCACCGACGGGGCCGTCTGCGATTTCGGCTACAAACCGTTGGTTTCCGTCGAAGAAGGCATGCGGCGACTGGAACCGGAACTGAAAAATATGGCACAATGATCGAATGAATCATCTTGGCCAGCGAAATTTTCACCGAGGAACTTCAACAATGAGTCGCGCAAAATATTTGGCATGTTTCTGTATCGTGTTCTCGTTGACTGCACCGGCACGTTGTGCAGACGACGTGAAAATTACTCCCGATGTCGTGTACGGACACAAGCACGGCTTGGCGATGACGTTCGATGTGTTCACGCCGGAAAAGGATGCCAACGGCGCCGGCGTGTTGTTCATGGTCAGTGGCGGTTGGTATTCCAGGTGGGCGCCGCCCGAACGGGCCGCTGGCCTTTTTCGTCCGCTGTTGGAGAAGGGTTTCACCGTCTTTTCGGTGCGACACGGCAGCAGTCCCAAGTTCAAGATTCCCGAGGTCGTGTCCGACGTGCGGCGCAGTGTGCGGTTCATTCGTCTGAATGCCGAGAAGTACGGCGTCGATCCGAGTCGGCTGGGCGTTTACGGTGGCAGCGCCGGTGGGCATTTGTCGTTGGTGTTGGGAACCACCGGCGACGACGGCAACCCGAAGGCAAAGGACCCTGTTCTGCGCATCAGCGACAGGCTCGCAGCCGTCGTCGCGTATTACCCGCCAACTGATTTGCGCCCGTGGGTCAATCCTGAGTCGAGCTATTACAAGAATTACCCCGCGCTCCAATTCGACTCGGAATTGGCCGACGATTTTTCACCACTGCTGCACACCAGCAAGGACGATCCGCCGACATTGCTCATTCATGGCGACAAAGACAAGTTGGTGCCGATCGATCACAGCGAGAACATTCTGGCTGCTTTCGCGAAGACAGGAGTGACAGCCGAACTGATCGTCATCGAAGGGGCGGCCCACGGTTTTCGCGGGGAAGATGGCAAACGCGCATCAGACAACCTCGTCAAATGGTTTGAAAAACACCTGGCAAAGTAGTCGATGCTGCGAGCCTGCTGATCGTCGGATTGTTGATGACCGCTTCGGGCTGCGCGCTGGGCAGCCGTAACTTCCGATGAGGCAATATCTTCCGGTCATGCCGCGTCTTAATGAAGTCACGGGGGGCGGCTCGCCGATGAATAGGTATAGACCAACAAGGAAGTGTGGCGGATCGCGTGGCGTTTCCTTGTGCCGATGTTTAGAGCAAGGAACTACGAAATCGACACACTGCAGCCCATCGTCGATCAATTCCCCAAATTCACGCCGCATCGATTACTGCCCGGCGGGCATTTGCAAACAATTACGGCGGCGGTGTTCCAGGGCAGGCGTTTTCCGCATCAGGCCAAGTTGCATCCGGTGGTTCTCGATGACGGCGACACAACGATTCTGCACGACGACCAGCCGACGAATTGGTCTCCGACATCTCCGGTCGCGATTTTGGTGCACGGATTGGCCGGCTGTGGCCGCAGTTCCTACATGACCCGCGCTGCCGGCCTGCTGAATGAAGCGGGCGTTCGCACGTTTCGTCTGGATTTCCGTGCATGTGGTGTTGGAGAGAATCGGTCGCGTCTGCCGTATCATGGTGGCTGTTCCGGCGATCTGCTCCAGGCGATGCAGCGCGTCGTCGAGTTGTGTCCCAGCGCACCGATGAACCTGATCGCGTATTCCATTGGGGGAAATGTCGCGTTGAAGTTGCTTGGCGAATCGAATCGTCAGCTCCCCGCAAATCTGGATCGAGCGGTCATCGTCAGTCCGCCGATCGACGTGGCCAAATGTGTTGATCGATTGACCGCTGCGCCGACTCGATATTACGACCGCTATCTGGTCAAGCTGTTGTACAAGCAACTCCGCCGATCGCCTCGGTTGGTTGATCACGCGCCGCACATCATCGATGCGCCGCGTCCGCTCACGCAAAGAGCATTCGACGAGTTGTACACGGCACCGGTGTGGGGATTTGAATCGGCCGACGCGCTTTACAACGCCACCAGTTCGCTGCCGTTCATCAACGACATCCGCGTTCCAACGTTGCTGCTGTCGTCCCGCGACGATCCATTGGTTCCGGTCGAAATGTTCGAGCAACTCAAGCCGCCCGCTGCTTTGTCCGTTCATCTGACCGACAGCGGCGGCCATCTGGGATTCATCGGACGTGGTGGAAGCGACCCTGATCGCCGTTGGATGGACTGGCGAGTCGTCGATGCAGTGACCGCCAACCGCGCCGTCTCGCGCCGTTCTGCTGCTGCTTGAATGCTCAGGCAGCGAAGTCTGGTTTTAGTCTCGACTCTCGGCGTCGATGATCGCCGCGAAGATTCCGTCCCACGTGTAATCTCTTGCCTCGGCGACAATCGGCAGACCGACTTCCTTCGCGGCGGCCGATGTCACCGGGCTGATGCTGGCCAATCGGACGGAGTTGCCCAACAGGGCCAATGCCGTTTCCGGCAACAGGTCTTTCAGATTGCGGGCAATCGAGGGGCTGCTCAAACCGATCCAATCGAGTTCGCCCTGTTCAATTTGTTGAACGACGGTCGGCGAGAATTCGGTAACATCTTCGTTGCGGTAGACGACCAGTTCTTCCACCTCACCGCCAGCTTCTTTCAGCATCTGCGGCAAGACGTCGCGCCCGCGGCTGGCCCGCGCCCACAGAATCCGTTGACCTTCAACGTGCGGGGATAGCGCCTCCGCCAACGCTTCGGCACGGAATGACTCGGGGACGACGTCGGCTTTCAGGTGATACCGCTCCAACGCGTTTGCGGTGGCCGGTCCAATGGTCGCCAATCGAACCCCCGCCAGCCGTCGCGAATCGCCGCCAGTCGCCCAGAACCGATCGAGCAATCCGCTAACGCCATTGGCGCTGGTGAATATCACCCAGTCGAAATCGGCGAGTCGCCCGAGCGTGGAATCGACTTCGCTCCAACCGTTCGGCGGCAGAATCTGAATGGTCGGCATGAGAACCGGTTCGGCTCCCAACTTCAGCGCGGTTTCAAGAGCCGAGCCGGCTTGTCCGCTCGGGCGTGTAATACCAATTCGCCGCCCAAACAACGGCTTGTCTTCAAACCACGCGAGCTTATCCCGCATGGTGACGCATTCGCCGATGATGATGAGCGAAGGCGGACGCAGATGTGCCGCGGTGACGGCGGCGGGCAGTTTTTCGAGTGTCGTCGTCACGGTGCGTTGGCGCGGCGTCGATGCTCGACCAATGACGCAAGCCGGCGTGTCGGGGTCTTTTCCCCCCGCAATGAGCGATTCGACAATATGACCGAGACGATGCAGTCCCATGTAGAAGACGAGCGTGCCGGAGAATTTCGCCAGATGATCGAAATCGACCGAACTGCTCGACTTGGTGGGGTCTTCGTGTCCGGTGATAAAGGCGACCGCCGAGGCGAAGTCCCGATGTGTGAGCGAGATGCCGGCGTACTCACCCGCTGCCGTTGCCGCCGTAATTCCAGGAACGATTTCGTAGGGAATGTTGGCATCGACCAGCGCCGCCGCCTCTTCGCTGCCCCGTCCGAAGATGAACGGATCGCCGCCCTTCAGCCGCACGACCGTCTTTCCCGCCTGCGCAGCCTCGACCAAACGGCGGTTGATTTCGTCCTGGGCCAGGTTGTGACCCTCGGGACCCGTCGCACGGCAAGTGCGTTCTGCGCGTGCCGAGGCATACCGCAAGAGCAGCGGATTCACCAATCCGTCATACAGAACGAGGTCGGCACGTTCGAGACATTCCCGCCCCTTCAACGTCAACAGCCCCGGATCGCCGGGACCGGCACCCACCAGATAAACTTTGCCACAAGTCGCCACAGTTTTTGTTCTCCCGCGTCCATGTTAGATTGAGACGCGCCGCCCTGCCAGCCCGCAGCGCAAGCAAGGATGTCTGACTTGCAACGACGGTCAAAACCCTTGCTTGCGCTGCGGGCTGGTAGGCATGTCATCTGTGCGATTGAAATTACGAACACCTCAAGAGACTTGCTGCCATGAAGAAATTGGAAAACGTCAAAGCGCTGACATTCGACCTGTTCGGCACAGTACTCGATCTCGCCGGGAGTCTCACGCCGCACATAGCGGAATTCCTGCAGACGAAAGGCTCGCCGATTTCCCCGGAAGCGTTCTGGCAACAGTGGCGGCAGCGGCAGCGAATCGAACAGTACCAGGACAACATCGTGATGATGGGCCACAGTGGCTACCAGACCGTCGCGCGGCGGGCCTGCATCTACACGCTGAAGAGAAATGGCTTCGCGGCCGACGAAGCGGACGTCAACAGATTGATCGCGGCGTGGCAATTGTTGTCGCCCTTTCCCGAGGTTGTTACCGCGTTGGAGCGACTTCAGGATCGTTTCCAACTCGTCGCATTATCCAACGGCGAGCCCGATTTTCTCGAACATTTGGCGGCCAACCGCATCGGCTGGGAATTCGACCGCATCATCTCAGTGCAGGTCGTCGGCGCCTTCAAACCGCATCCGGGCGTGTACCGTCGCGCCGCAGGTTTGCTTGGCCTGGAACTAAGCGAGTGCCTGATGGTGTCGGCCAACTCGTTCGACGTCATGGGTGCCCGCATGTGCGGATACCGTGGCGCCTTCGTGAACCGCGAAGGTCTACCGTTCGAGGAAACCGAATACCAGCCGGACGTCACGGTGGACGATTTCACGCAACTGGCCGACGTGTTGATTGTGTGAATGCCACTCAGTCGATAGGTGCCACTGGCGACACGCCAGTGCCCACCCGAGCTGGGGCTGAATTCCGCCAGCTAGTAGTCGTACCAAAACCCGAAGCCAATCAGTTCTTCATTCCGGTTGAAGAAGGCATATTGGGTGGTCTTGCCGTTGTAGTAGCGTATGCCGGCGCGGAGGGTGCTGTTGGAGATTGGGCCTCTCCATTGCCAGCCGGCCATCACGTTCACGCCGCCGCCGAAATCGACCTCTTCACGAAGATGCACGTTGACGGCCGCAAACGGAGCGCCGCGTAGTCCGTTGTCGAACGCGGGGCTGTAATCGCCTCCGAATTGGAATTCGAGCGGTTCGGCTCCGCCGTCGGTGTTAAAGGCCCAGCCGATTTCTCCGTAGAGGCGAAGGTCTTCAATCGGGAAGTAACCCAGGCCGGCGAACAGAGAATCACGCACGTAGTTGATTCGTTGGAAACCGGGATTGCGGACCAGGAATTCATCGCCGACGTGCGAACTGAGATGGTAGTAGCCGGTTTTCCACTGCCACGCTCCACGGCGGTAAGTGAGCGGGAAGCCGAATCGAAAATCAGCCGAATCGACATCCCACGCCTCTTCGGGATTCATCCGCAGGAAAGCAGCCGCCTCGGCATCGAGCTGCCAACCTTCTGCACCGGTGGCAGTGGGCGAACCGAATCGCAAGATGCCGGCACGTCCACCCAAGACGCCGTCAAGAACCCAACCCCGTTTTGTGTCGTGCATCAAAGCGGCCGACAGCCGCGACTCGCGCGTTCCTGCCATGTACGATTTGTAGAGCAAGCCGTCCGGCAGAACCTGCCACGTCCACGCGAGGTCGTCGGCGTAGAAGACGTCGGGCGAACGTTGTGGCTGGTAGACAGGTTCCGGGGCGGGGTCGAGCAACTCCGGCGCGACGGAAGTTGCCTGTGCCGTGAGCAGGGGCAATTCAGCAGGTGCCGATAGCGGCCTTTCAACCAGCATCGTCGCCCTGGCTTCATCTGCGTTAAAGCCAAAACCTTCAATGAAAGATGCCGCTTTGATGGGATCGAACGGCGGAGGATCGACAACTTTCGGCATAACGAACGGCGCGTTCGAGTTCCCAGCGGCTGAGGGATTCTGGGCAACCAATTGTTGCACAGATCCAACGCCCAGCACGATGGCCGGCAGCAAGATCAGCAGGATGAGGAATCGCGTTGGCACGTCAGATGCTTTTCAAACGCCGTCGGAGCATAGTGGGGTTGGAATCGACAACAACCGTCTTGGCCAAGCAGAAAGGCGAAGCGTGAAACGATCGCTGTCGGCAGATGGGTGGAAAATGGAGAAAACGATGGATATGCCCTACTTTAGTGGGCGTAATTTAGCGGTCGGGAGCGATTGTGTACAGAGCGAAGTCAGGCCCGTCTAACCCACTATTACGCAATGTGTTACGTGTTTTTATGAGCATCCCATCTGCCCGCCGAACGGATCAATGTCGGGCAATGCTTTCACACGGTTGGGATGTGTTGTTAGAATCCAGTACGCTGGTTGGCTATGAAACGCCAGCAACCCGATCGATTCATCTGCGAAAAGGCATCCTGAATGACGGTTCAAAAATGTGCCGACTGCGATTCCGATATGGAACTCGGTTTTGCACCCAACCTGACCCATAGCGGATTTGTTCAGTTAAAGTGGCATAAAGGCGAACCAGAAGACTCTCGTTTTTTGGGATTGAAGACCGGAGTGAAGATCGACCAGCGAGAACTCGTACCGATGACAGCCTATCGCTGTACGAATTGTGGACTGTTGAAGTTTTACGCAAATCCAACTGGTGACGAATAGTTGGCTTCAGCATGTTGGCTGCGGTGGCATCGTGGCGAACCTGAAGAGTCATAAGCAATGAATCAACTTCGAATCGTGAGGAATCTTCGGCGAATTTTAGTCAAAAGCTGATCGTTGACGGCTGAATGCCAATCCGTTCGGACATCTTGAATCTCCAATAGCAGCGAGACAATTATGCAACACAAGTTTCGAGTTCTATTTTCGTTCGTTGTTCTGGCCGGCGCGATGACCACGACCGGTTTCGCGGCCGAAAAGACAGAGGCCCTGTTGAAAACGATCAAGTCGGTCGGCGATCGTGGCCAAGGAAACTTGGCGGCAACGCGAGCGCAACGTGCCCTTTCAAAAGTCGATGCGGCCGAGTTGCCGACGATTCTTCAGGCATTCAAGGGAGCCGATCCACTGGCGTCGAACTGGTTGCGGGGTGCGGTGGAATCCATCGCCGATCGCGAATTGAAGCAGGGCGGCAAACTGCCGGTGAGCGAATTGGTGGCGTTCGTCGTCGAGCGAAAAAATGTTCCCCGAGCGCGGCGGTTGGCATTTGAACTGTTGCAGCGAGTCGATGGCAAGAAAGCCGAAAGTCTCGTTCCCGCCATGCTCGATGATCCCAGCCCGGAACTGCGCCGCGAAGCTGTGTCTCGTTTGATCGACGCGGCGAAAGGCCTGGAAGACGAGGGGAACAAAGAAGGGGCCACGACGGTCTACAGCAAAGCCCTCAGCGGTGCGGTTGAGGACGATCAGGTGAAGGCAATCGTTGCACCGCTCAAGAAACTTGGCACCAAAGTCGATCTGCCGCGGCATTTTGGATTCCTTACCCAATGGTCGATTGTCGGCCCGTTCGATAACCGCGACCGAGTCGGTTTTGCGGCCGTCTATCCCCCGGAAAAAAGTGTCGATCTCAAAGCAAGCTACAAAGGGCAATTGGGCGATGTGAAATGGGCACCAATTTCGACCGGTGATGATTACGGTCTGGTCGATATCGCCAAAAAGATTAAGAATTACAAAGGCTCGACAATGTACGCCACGGCCGACTTCTTTTCCGATCGCAAGCAAACGGTCGAAATCCGAATCGGCACGCCCAACTCCTGGAAACTGTGGGTGAATGGCAAGTTGAAGTTTGCCCGCGAAGAATATCACCGCGGCATGAAACTCGACCAATACAAAGTTCAGGCGATTGAATTGGAGCCTGGCCGAAACGCGATCCTCTTCAAAATCTGCCAGAACGAGCAGACGGATAGTTGGGCTCAACGATACCAGTTCCAAATCCGCGTTTGCGATACGACCGGGACGGCAATTCTCTCGGATGACAAGTTGCGAACGAGCCTGCGGGAACAGCCAACATCGAAGCGACGGTTGGCTGTCAAGTGAAGTCGCAGTTTGTTTAATCGCACCCAATGTCGAATTCAACGAAATGTTGAACCTGTTTTTCATTGACATCATTTACCAAGTCTCTTGGGCAAGAGGATAACGATGCACCGTTTTCTATCTCTCGGTTTGGCGATTGTTGCGGCGACGATGTTCACCGGTGCCGATTGGCTGCAGTTTCGCAGTGCCGACACGACCGGAATCGCGCAGGGACCGACACCGCCGGTCTCGTGGAGCGAGGATGAGAATGTTGCCTGGAAGGCCGAACTGCCGGGCCGCGGGTTGTCGGGCGCAATTGTAATTGGCGACCGTGTGATTGTGACGGCCAGTAGTGGTTTCGAGCAGGACCGTTTGCACGTACTGTGCTTCAGTGACAAAACTGGCGAGAAGCTGTGGGAGCGTCAGTTCTGGGCGACCGGTCGCACGCAGACTCATAAAAAAATGTGCGTCGTCACACCGACTCCGGCCAGCGATGGCAAGCACATTTTTGCCTTCTTCTCCAGTAACGATCTGGTTTGCCTCGATTTGGCAGGCGATTTGATGTGGTATCGCGCCCTCGGTCGCGACTTCCCCAATGCCAGCAACAGCCTGGGAATGGCGTCATCGCCAATTCTCGTCGATGAAACGCTGATCGTGCAGGTCGAGAGCGACGATGACGCATTCGCCACCGGGATCAATATCGAAACGGGAATTGCCCGTTGGAAAATCGACCGTCCGAACAAAGCCAACTGGACGTCGCCCGCCCTGTTGAAAGGCGGCGCGAACGACGGCGGCAATCTTGTTTTGCTGCAATCGTCCAAGGGAGTTTCCGCCATTCTTCCCCGCACCGGCAAACAGCTTTGGTCGTACGACGAAGGGGCTTCGACCATTCCCTCATCGGTCGTTCGAGGCAACACGGTTTTCGTTCCCTCGCACGGCATCACGGCGCTGCGGCCGGTTCCCGGCGGCGAGTCGGCTCCGGAATTGCTCTGGCAGCAATCGAGTTTGGCACCATCGACGGCCAGTCCGTTCGTGTATGACAGCCACCTGTTCACCGTCAACCGAGCCGGTGTTGTGGCATGTGCCGACCTCAAAACGGGTAAACGATTGTGGCAGTTGCGGCTCAAAGGACCGTTCACCTCATCGCCGGTCGCCGCCGGCGGGCATCTGTTTTTCTTCAACGAAAAGGGCCTCGGCCAGGTGGTGAAGCCGGGCGCCAAGAGCGGCACCATCGCCGGCGAAGGCGACTTGGGCGAAACGATTCTTGCCACTCCGGCCATCGCCAACGGCGCCGTCTATGTCCGCAGCGACGGACATTTGTGGAAGATCGCCAAGTAATTGTACCTGTGGTAAGTCCGCTTGCGGTTTCGCGGTGGTGGAAACTTTCAGTGTCCGCTAAACCGCAAGCGATGTTTGGAGTCCGTGGAGGGTGGGACGACACTAATTGCGAACGAACCGGCGGCCTTTCAGTTCGAATCGGGGCAGGGTGTCCGCAGGAACGGCGGTGATCTCGGCTTGGAAATTCAGCCGGTCTTTGATGTCGCTGCCGACGGTTTCGACGAGTTGTTTCACCTTGTCGGGAGAATCGCAGCTTGCGGCCGGTTCGATTTCGATGCGCAGGTGCTCCATCGCGCGGCGGGTTTCGACGGTGATGCGGTACTCGGCGATTTCATCGTAGCGGCGCAGAATCGCTTCCAATGTGGATGGAAAAACGTTGTTGCCGCGAATGATGACCATGTCGTCAGCGCGACCGAGGATGCCGCCTTCGAGATACAGCAATTCATAACCGTCAGGTGACTTGTCTGTCGAAGCGCGGGCCAAGTCACCGGTGCGGTAACGAATCAACGGCGAACCAAGCCGGCCGAGATTCGTCAGCACGAGTTCGCCTTCGTCTCCCGGAGTCACTGGTTCACCGGTATCCGGGTTAATGATCTCGGCGATGCACTCGGTTTCCAGAACGTAGAGTCCGCCGGGACGCTCGACCGATTCGACCGCGAGCGATCCGATATCGGTCATGCCCCAGTGATCGAAAACTCGTGCGCCCCACAGTTCTTCGATGCGCGAGCGCGTGGCGGGTATGCTGCCTCCCGGCTCGCCGGCCACAATCAGTTTCTGCACCGAACCGCTCGCGAGATCGACCTGTTGTTGCTGGGCGACTTCGGCCAGCCGCAGTGCATAGGTTGGCGTGCAACAGACAACGGTGGCCTGATTCTCCTCGATCATCTGCAGCCGGGCTTTGCTGCTCATGCCGCCGCCCGCCAGACAGAGATTCCCCAAACGAGCGGCCCCTTCAAAGGCGGCCCAGAAACCGATGAACGGCCCGAACGAAAACGGAAACGCTAAGCGATCATCGCGGCGCAAACCGACCATGCGATAAATCTGCTCCCAGCAGCGGGCGAACCAATCCCAACTGCTCGGCGTGTCGAGCCACCGCATCGGACGTTCTGTGGTTCCCGATGTTTGATGCAACCGCGAATAGGCGGAAAGTTCATACGTGAGATTCGTCCCATAGGGCGGATGGGCCGCGTGATCGGCTGCCAGTTCCGATTTTCGGCTGAACGGCAGATTTTGCAGGTCGGCCGGCGTTTTTACACTGGAGATATCGACGCCTGCCGATTGGAATTTCTGTGTCCAAAACGGATTCGATCCCGCCACCGCGTCCAGCAGGATGCGCAGCCGTTCGGATTGGAGTTGTTCGATCTGAGAGCGATCCATCCGCTCTGGTTCGTTGTGCTGTCTTTCCGACACGAAATATCCCTGTTTTCGACGATTTTCAGCAAAGTCTGGACTCACCGAGCTTACCGCTCACGCTCGTGATAGGAAACCGCGAAGCTGTTTCGCGGCGACCGATGGCTGACCCCTCATCGGCTGCTCAAGTTGCCCGTTTCTCCAGGACGATGTAACCGATAGCGGCGACAATTGCCGCGAGCAACATACGAACTCACATCATCGAATTTTACACAGGGAAGTGTTTGAATGTCGGGTGAGGGGACGAAAAACAAGCTGCGTCTCGGCTTTCTGACGGCATTTGAAGTGCCGCAGCGGGGCTTCGTCGGCGGACTACTCGTCACGAATCACTTTGGTCGCCCGCTGGAATTCCAGTGCACCACGCCGGTTCAGCCAAACCGCACCCAACAGATTCTCTACGGTCCAACGCTGGTGCCGTTCATTCAGTCGGAGTTGATCGGGAAAACGCTGGTTGACAAAGTCGGCGTCAAACCGGATTTGATTTTAACCGATAGTCAAGAGCTGCTCGATCTTCGCGAACACATCTCGATTCCCGTCGCCTGCCTGAACGATCAAGTCGCCGGAGAATCGTCGGTCGAAGGCGGCGAATCGGCGAGCCAGATCCGCATCGGTCGCCACACGCTGCGCTTTCATGGTGCGCATCAGTCCGACGAGCAAGAGATCGAAGCGAAATCGCAGTTGATCCCCGATGGCGCGGACTTGATCGAACCGTTTGAACGTGTCCGCGAAGCGCTCAACGAAGCGACCGGCACGGGGGCGAAACGGTGAGTCCGGCGAACGATCAACCGTCGGCGAGTTCATCGGACAGCGACTCGACGCGCGCCGACTTGTCGCAGATGCCAGACTGCGTGGGCGTGCCGTTGGAACTGACCGCGCAAGTCTTCGCCTCGGGTATGAACGGGGCTCTGAAGCGTTGGCCGGCGGTCGATGCGCGAGAGGTGCCATTGGCAGCGAAATTGACTCTGTCGCCGAGCTGGAAACCGCATCGCATGCGGATCGCGACGTTTGGTTTCACATTTCCCGATGGTCTGGAGTTCATTCCCCCAAGAGAAGAGGCTGACGACGCCGAAAACCTGGAACGCATCCTGCCGCCAAAGCAGCCGAAGCGAGCCGACGAAACAGACAGCGGGAAGAAGAAAAAATCGACGCGATTGAAACCCCCGGAAGATGCGCTGTCGCTGGAGGATCGGTTGTTCTATGTTTTGCAGCCGCCATTGGAAAGTTGGCTCGCCGGGCAGGAATTGATCATGCCCTTCGAGCCGTTCCCCTTTCAGTACGAAGGCATTGCCTGGATGTTTGCTCAGAAATCGGCATTGCTGGCCGATGAAATGGGACTGGGGAAAACGATGCAGACGATTACTGCCGTGCGATTGCTATTGCGCAGCGGTCAGGCTCGTCGCATTTTGTTGATTTGTCCGAAGCCGTTGATTCCCAACTGGCAACGCGAATTCAAATTGTGGGCCGAGGAATTACCCATCACAACGGTTGAAGGCGATGCCGCGCGTCGGCGCATGCTGTGGACCATGCCGGGCGTTCCCATACTGTTAGCCAATTACGAATTGATGGCGCGCGACTTCGACGGCATGCCCGAAGAGGACCTTCCGCGGTTCGATCTGGTGGTACTCGACGAAGCGCAGCGGATCAAGAACCGCGACTCGTTGACGGCCCAGGTCAGCCGCGGCATCGCCCGGCGGCGAAGTTGGGCGTTGACCGGTACACCGATTGAAAATCGGCCCGAAGAACTGGCGTCGCTGTTCGAATTTCTGGAAGTCATTCCTCCCCGTGGGACACCCGACCTTCGTCAATTAAGCCGACTGGCAGACGATTACATTCTGCGGCGCACCAAAGACTTGGTGATGTCCGATCTGCCGCCGCGTCTCGACCGCGACGAGTATCTCGAACTGACACCCGCGCAAAAATACTCGTATGCCACGGCCGAAAAAGAAGGCATCGTACAGCTGAACGACATGGGGGAAACGATAACGATTTCGCACGTGTTTGAACTGGTGCTGCGGCTGAAACAAATTACCAACGCCGACCCACTCACGGGCGAAAGCGCCAAGCTGGACCGTTTGGCAGCCGAGATGGAAGAAATTGCCCAAAGTGGCAAGAAGGCCATTCTGTTCAGCCAGTGGACTCGCACTCTTGACTGGTTGAGAGACGAATTAGAAAAACGGTTGCCCCAATGTGGAACGCTGATTTATCACGGTGGGGTGCCGACGAAAAAACGCGAGCCGATACTGACACGATTCCGCGAGGACCCGGATTCCCATCTGTTGCTGATGAGTTACGGTACCGGGGCGGTGGGGTTGAATTTGCAGTTTTCGTCCTACGTGTTTCTGTTCGATCGTTGGTGGAACCCGGCCGTCGAAGACCAGGCGATCAACCGGGCGCACCGTATCGGCCAGGAGAATCCGGTCACCGTCACCAAGTTCATTTCGAAGGACACGATCGAAGAACGCATCGATCTCGTCCTGCAGCAGAAACGGGAGTTGTTCGCGGCCATTCTTGGCGACGGCGACAACACCAACGCGTCTCTCAGCCTGACGGCTTCGGAAATCTTTGGCCTGTTCGATCTCAAAGCAAGGGCGGGCAAGGGGACCAAATCCATCGGACCGGACGACGCGACCGAAGAAAAACAGGCGGCATAGCGGAGAGGTTCGTAGCCCTTATTGAATTCACACAAGGGTGATTCATCCGGTTTCGTCGCGTCAAGTTGCACCCAAACCGCATAAATGCGGTCATTACGAGCCAGCAACTCGATCGATCGGCCATCTTCTTTTTCATCGCAATTCTTCGCGTTTTCTGCGCTCGACAGTGTCCTTTTGGTTGGTCGTCTTGGTAATCTGGAATGAGTCTATGGCTGGCGACATTAGCAGTGCGCCAGTCGCCCCGTTTACGAATTCGACCATTCCCACGGACGGGTGATTGACCAAAGCGATCCCGTCATGTCGGCGACTCTTCCCGAGCGGCAAACCCCGTCACAAGCGATAGCAGCGGCTGATCGGCTTGCTGTCAGCGACAGTGATCGGCCTGCATGGGGTGAGCGGATTTCGACAACACCGGCTGCAATGCTGGTCGTGTTGGCGTTGGCGATCGTGTTTGTCTTCCACATTTTCCTACCACTGTGGCACACCGATTTGTGGGGACATCTCTCCTACGGCCGGTTCATTCACAGCACCGGTTCGCTTCCTGCGACGGAACCACTGATGCCGTTATCGGAAGGCGTGGCGTTCGTCGATACCGCCTGGCTATGCCAGCTTTTGGGATTCCTGACGATCAAGACGTTTGGTCACGTCGGTATTCAATTCCTGTATGCAGCCGGAGTGACGCTGTGTGCAGCGTTGCTTGCATTGCGAGCTTGGCAGCGATCGCGCAGTGCGCCGTTTGTGCTGTTGGCGATGGGATTGTTTCTGTGGGTTGGCTGGCAACATCTGGCAATTGTGCGCCCTCAGCTGGCGGGGTTGGCCTGCTTTGTGACATTGTTCGCGCTGTTAACGGCCCGTCAATGGTCACGCGCGAATTGGATCGCCGTGCCTGTGCTATTTGTGTTGTGGGCGAATCTGCACGGTTCGTTTCTCGTCGGACTGGCGATGCTCGGTGCGTTCTGCGTTGGTCGGGGATGCGATGTGCTGCGACGGACCGATCGTTTTGCGGCCGTCATTGGTGATCGAGAATTCCGCCGATATCTGTTGCTCACTGAGTTGGCAGCGGTCTCCGTTTTGGTGAATCCGTATGGAATTGGTCTATATGCAAGCGTTTTTTCCGTTTCGGGAAATGCCAACCTGACGGATATTGTCGAGTGGGAGCCGATGACCCTGCGAATGAAGCATGGTCAG
>JABISG010000038.1 GCA_018699955.1 Planctomycetaceae bacterium
AAGGGGGAGGCGGCACGCAAGTTGCCAGAAGCCGATGCAGGGACGCAGGTGCTGGTTCGCAACACTCGAAAGGCGAGTCGGTTAATGATTGCGACCCGAATTTCGGGCGGCGTCACAATTCTGGATACCGGTGGCGTGCAGATTTGGGACGGGGCCGATTTGTGCTTTCTACGCGATGCAATCAAACGGTTGGTCGTCGAGGAGAAACGGCAATCGATCGGCATCAACTTGATGCACGTCAAACACCTGCCAACCGGTTTTTTCGGCATGCTCTTCGATTGGCATGAGCGCGGGATCTCAATCCGGCTCTACTTTTCGCAACCGCACGTTCAAAAGATGCGCTGGTTTCGGCAGTTCTTCATCCGAGAAGACTCACCCGGCAGCGAAGGCTCGCCCGCAACAGTCGTCCATATCCCCGCCCTGATGCGGTAATTGAGACTGCCTAGGCCAGCGTTTTTCAGAATAACCGCTCGGCCTGCAATCGCTCCGCAAATCTTCAATCTCGCAAATTTTCGATCGCGCAAATCTCCAACTGCGCAACGAAACAGCCCGGCTGCTGAGAAGCAACCGGGCTGTTGATTCACCAAGTGAACACCAACGGTTGCATTACTGGTAGGCGGCGAGCATTGTTCGCAGATCGACCAGATAGGGCGTCATTCGCGAGGACACCCGCTGCAGGTGTTCGCGGTCTTCCTTGTCGGCGCGGGGAATGTACGAGTGCAGTTGTCCCCATTGGTTGAAGAGACTCTCGCAATCCTGCGTCAGTTTGGCGACGTTGCCGCCGCCGACGGCGTCGGTGTGCAACTGACGTGCGGCTGCGGAAAACGCAGCCGTGTCCTTTCGGGCTTGCCGCCCCAGTTCGGTGTCGGTGTTGCCGATCCAGCGATTCACGTCGGCGGTCAAGTGCTGCGCGAGATTGTCCACGGCAGCAGCCAGTTCGACGGCCGCTTTGCGATCGAAGCTGTCAGTAATCTTCAATTCTTCTCGCAACGAACGGATTCCATCCTCAATGTCCTTCAAAACCAAATGGGCCTTCTGGCTTTCCAGCGGGTTGAACGTAGCCTGGAAATCGGTCCATGAGGTCTCGACGAAGCGGAAAGCCTCGACAAGTTCATCGTGAGTCTGCTTATCTTCAACACAGTCGGTAAAATGTTCGCATATTCCGTAAAACTCATCGGAAACTGGCAGCACGTTGTTAGTGTCTTTCAGTGTGATCAACAGTTTCAGCGGTGCCCGTTCAAAAAACGAATCAACGTTCCGCTTGAGCGTGTTGGTCTGGTGCAACAGTTCCGTGCGATCCACCTCATGGGGAATCCACAGCAGTTCTTTGATGTCGTGGTTCACCGTGTCGATGCGGCGCAAGCTGCGTTCGATGTAGCGATTTTGAATCGGTCGCAGCCGGGCTTCAAACGGCGTCCACGACGTAAGAAATTGCTGGTACTCTTCAAGAACGGTGGCGCGATCGGCCTTGTCGGTAATGGTGCTGCCGACGTGAGTTGCCTGTTGGTGGATCCGTCGGCCATCGATGAGCAACTGGCTGCGGTCGGTCGATCGTTCCAGTTCGATTTCAATATCGTCGAGCAGATGTTGCAGGCTGGAACCGAGCGACGCCGTCTTTTGAATCAATGTTTCGCGATCGATTTGTGGTGCGACACTCAACAGATCGGAAAGGCTCTTGTCGAGTTTCTCCATGCGAACCACCGGCTGCGCAACCGTTCGGCTCAGCCCGCGAATCTGTCGCAGGTTGTACGAAAGCAGACGGAAGTCCTGATCGATTCGCGAGTAATCACGAATGAGGCTGCGGTGGTCGTTCTGGCCGTTGGCCCGTTGAACCAGCAAATACGAACTGGCGCGAATCTTCAGCACGTCACTAAAATAGGGCCGCACCGCCGGCAGCTTGTCGCGTTCGTCATCGAGCGCCAATGTCAACGTCGACGACTCTCTGGCAAAATCGGCCAGCAGCGTGCGGGCTTCCAGCATTTCGCGTGACGGCGATGTCAGTTGTGCGCCGGGCGCCGAATTCATGTTCGGATCTGGCTGGTTCGCCTCGAAAATCGCCCGCCGGTCGGCTTCGGAGTCCATCAATCGGCGGACCAGATCGTCCACGTAACGTGTCCGGCTGGCTGTGCGGACCACGTTTTGAGCCGACACTGTATCGGCCGTTGCGGTAATCAACAGCGCACCGGCTGCCCCCCACAATAACGAGCGAGAAATTCGGTTTGTCCGGGTCGTGCTTTGCATGTGTGTGAGTCCTTTCACTCTGAGTCTTGAATTATCCCCTTGGCGTGTCACTCCTGGGTCCGTTGGAATTCGCTGCGGCCCATGCAGAACCGGCAGAAATTCGGTGACACGCCCAATACGCGGCCCACTGAACGTTCGCTTCTAAAAGAGAACGGGGCGGCAGTCTAGTGTTTGTTGGGATTTGAGTTAAGACGAGTTTTGGGATACGGCGATATGACAGTCGCGAACATTCACTCCTGCACCCACCGCCCAATCCAATCCAGCACTTCCGCGTACCAACGAATCGAGTTATGCGGTTTGAGCACCCAGTGGTTTTCGTCGGGGAAGTGTAACAGGCGGGCGGGAACGCCTTTGGCTTGCAGGACGCCGTAGCATTCCAGGCCCTGGGTGACCGGGACGCGGTAGTCTTTTTCGCCGTGGATGACGAGCATGGGCGTGACCATGTCGGCCGTGTATCGGGCAGGGTTGCTGCTGTCGATGGCTTCCAACCCGCTCCACGGTTCCCCGCCAAACGAACGGCCGCGGCCTTGCGTGGCATCGCTGGCGTACATCGACAGCGTGTTGTAAACGCCGGCATGGTTGACGAGGCAGCGGAAGCGGTCGGTGTGACCGGCGATCCAGGCCATCATGTATCCGCCGTACGATCCGCCAATCGCCGCCATCCGTTTGCCATCGACGAGGCCGCTGTCGATGAGGTGATCGGTGACGGCCATCACATCGGCGAAAGGTCGCGTGGCCCATTCGCCTTGAATCCGCTGCGAGAACTCGTTGCCCCAGGATGTTGATCCCTGGAAGTTGGGATACGCCACCACACGCCCCGACGCGGCAAACAACTGCGCGTTCCAGCGGAAATGAAACTCATCGCCCCACACACCATGCGGCCCGCCGTGAACCACGTTGATGAACGGAGCCGGTGCAGTTGCAATATGACCGGGTGGCAGGATGACGTACGACTGAACTGTTTCGCCCGCGGCTCCCTCGCATTCAATCTCACGAACTTCACCCATCGCAACGCCGGCCATCGCCTCATCGGTGAAATGCGTGATGCGCTGCGGCTTGGGACCGCCCGGTGCATACTGAAAAACTTCCGGAGGATGCTGGAATGTCTGCCGGATGTAGTAGACCGAACCGTCGTCGGCAACGTGCGGTGAACCAATCGACCCACCGTCGGCCAGTTGCGTCGGCAGGTTGTCTTCGAGGGCAAGTTCGTACAAGTGCGTGCGCGCTGCGCTCTCGGCGACAAACATGAGGATGCCGTCGGCCGAGAATTCCCATTGCGCGGGCGATTGCTCCCATTCGTCGCACCACGCTTCGTGCTTGCCGCTCGCTCGGTCAAATCGATACAGCCGCGTGCGATCGGCGTAGAAGTAACGATCTTCGGTGCGGCCGTAAATGATCTCATCACCTTCGGGGGAGTAACGCGGCCGAAATGTTCCAGCGGGCGCATCCGCTGTGAGACATTCCGGTTCACCGCCATCGAGACTCACACGAAAGATTCGCGATTCGATCTCGTTGCGATCTTCGTTCATCACGATGGCCGAATAAACAATCTCGCCGCCATCCGGCGCAACATCGAACTGACCGGTCGGCGACATGAAATCGAGCCACGCGGTCGAGTCGGGCGTGAGATCGCGGCAAACACTCGTCGCCAGATCGAGATGAAAGAAGTGCGGCACTTCATCGCCGGTCAGCCATTGATCCCAGAAGCGGAATAACCGCTTTTCAGTCGCGCGAACATTGACCGGGTCTTCCTCGCGTCGTGCAAGTTCGGTCTGTGTTGCCTCGACGGTCGCATGACCGGCAATCAGCTTCGCGACGAATACCAATCCCGATCCGTCGGGCAGCCAGCGGACATCGAGTACACCCAACGGCATTTCGGTCAGCGGTTGCGGCTCACCGCCATCCAACGGCAACAAGTGCAACTGCGGTTTCGCCTTCTCGTCATCCTGAGGGTTGAGCGTGTACGCGATCCGCGTGCCATCGGGCGAGAACATCGGGACGGCCGCCGATGCCTGTTCGCCGGTCATCGGATGGCAATCGGAACCGTCGGCGTCCATCAACCACAATCGCGTCAACTTCTTTCGTTTTTCGCCCGGCCATGTGGTGACCGGCACGACAAGACGATCGCCACCGGGCGCAGACCGGACAGCTCCCACGCGGGGAATCTGCCACAGATCGGCGGCCGTAATATTCCGCTCACCGGGAATCTCCGCATGCACGAGTTTCCCCGGTCGGCTGTCGTTGCTCATCGCAGTTGTTCTCCATAATTCGCGACATAGTCTGGGGGGCGAAGCTGCTGCTGAGCCGCCTGGGCCCAACGCCGAAAACTTCCAACATCAACCGCACGCTATCCGTCATCTCCGCGTCCGCGTTGAACCGCGTTGTTGCTGCAATTGTTTTGCGAGGCGGGCAACAATTTCTGGATGATCCAGAAACAGATTCTTCTGCTCGCCGGGGTCGTTTTTCAGGTTGTACAATTGGCCGGTCGCTTCGCCGGCGGCCGGCTTCACGCGCTTGGGCTTGGTGAGGAAACCGCCGCTGCCAATCCAGGGAATGTACTTCCAATCCCCCTGCCGAATCGCCAGATCCTTCGGTCCCAGACTTTGCAACACAATCGAATCTCGAACCGGCTTATCGCGGGGCTCGTCCAAAATCACCGGCAACAGGCTGACGCTATCCACTCCGGCATCGGTCGGCAGTTTCTTGCCGACGACAGCAGCGCAGGTGGCGAGTACATCGACCAAGCCCGCGATTTCGTCTGTCGTGCTTCCGCGCGGAACTTTGCCCGGCCAGCGCGCGATGAGCGGCATGCGGATGCCGCCTTCCCAAACGTCGCCCTTGCGGCCGCGCAATCCGCCGGATGAATCGTGTCCGAAATGCTTGACGTCCGGATCGAACCACAGCGGACCGTTGTCGCTGGAAAACAGCACGAGCGTGTTCTTGTCGTACTGCAATTCCTTCAGCGTTAACAACAACCGGCCAACGACGTCATCGACGTGAACGACAAAGTCGCCCATCGTTCCCGCTTTGCTCTTCCCGGCAAACTGTTTGGCCGGCAGCCACGGCCCATGCGGAGCGGTGAGCGCACAGTACAGAAAGAACGGTTTCTTCGCAGCGCGGCGATGATGGTCTTCGAGGAACGACATCGCTTCCCCGGCATAGCGTTCGAGAACTTCTTCGTGCTTGAAGTTCGGTGCCACTTTTCCGGCACGCCAGAAGCGACCCTGATAGATAATCGACAGACCCTCTTCGTGGCTTTCGGCGATGGGGATTGTTGCCGGCTGCACGGCGCGGCGATCGCGAATGTAGAAATAGGGCGGCTGGTCGAGCGATCCGTGTTGGCCGAAAAAGTGATCGAACCCCCGGTCCCTCGGCCCGCCGGTTAACGGCTTGGTTTGATCTTTCACACCGCCGTTGAAACCGCAGTGCCACTTGCCAACGCAGGCGGTTTCATAGCCACGGCTTTTCAGCAGCGACGCCACGGTCGCGCGACCGTCTTTGATGGTCGGATGCGTTCCCCAACGCAGCGGTGCGCCGCGAAACGGGTAACGGCCGGTCATCAACGAATACCGCGAAGGCACGCAAACCGCCGCCGCCGAATAGGCGTTGGTAAACCGCATGCCCGCTTTGGCCAGCGCATCGATTTGCGGCGTGGGGATTTTCGAGTGCGGGTTGTAGCAGGCCAGATCGCCGTACCCCAAATCGTCGGCGAGAATCACAACAATATTGGGCGTCTCGGCCGCCGATGTTGTCAACGAAATGGATAGCGCAAAAAGAGCAATGCCACAGCGAAGAGTCAAATCACGAAGCATATCGATCACCGGACCTCTGTTATCGAGAAACGCGGATGTCAGCCAGGAGTTACCGCCGCCCATGCTACCACGAGACGATCCGCAATTCAGGTCCGGCGCATATTTCTGTACAGCGCGCCGGGTGTAGGAACTGCGGGAGTCCTTGAAGCCGAAGGCTGAGAGGCCCGGTCGCGTTTTGCTTTGTTCAAGAATTTCGCTGGAATACCGGCCGGTCTGTCTGACAATGTTCGGTTACTGCTTCCCTTCACCACACATTGTCGCCTAGAATCGAGTCAGGCAAGCTACTCGTTCAAGCGCGGGATGATACATGGCCACAGTTCATGTATTGATGTTCGTTGGCGAAACGCATCCAGTTGAGCCTGGTCTGAACTGCTGTTAAAACGCGGTAAGTGGATCGAAGTGAAGGCGATCCAGCGGCATAATTCGGCCGACGACCGAACTCTAAGTGCGATTTCGGTTGCTCGGGTGTTACGGAGCAACGACCCAATCGCAAGTCGGCGCTGGTGTTTGTCAGCCCTATGCAAACGGATTCTCCCCATGGCAAGCGTGTTCATCAGCCACTCATCCAACGATCGTCAGTTCGTTGGAAACGACCTTGTTCCCCTCTTGCGGTCGCACGGAATCGAAACTTGGTACTCGACCGACGATATCCATTCCGCGGAGGACTGGGAGAAAAAGATTCGCGAAGGCCTTCGCGATTGTGATTGGTTTCTCGTTGTTCTATCCCCCAATGGCGTGGTCTCAGACTGGGTCCAGGCGGAGGTTCACTGGGCCACGGACAACAGGAAGGGGCGGATCATCCCGATCCTGTTGGCCCCATGTCGCCCCGAAGACTTGCACATTAAGTTGATTCGAATCCAATACATCGACTTCCACGCTAACCGAGAACAGGCGGTTGGGGACCTCCTGACAGTTTTGGGACACGCGCCAATTGACGATCCAATTGACGATGAAGTACAGCCAACCGATGAGGAACCAACAGACGTCTTCGAATCCAGTTCTCCCCCTGACATGCCGTTTGACGATGAACCAGCCGATGGACCGATGGACTCTTCCGGATACAGCCCCTTAACTGACGAGTTGTTTGACGATGATCCAGCCATTTGACAATGAAGCGACAGGTGGCTGGGGTCGATCATCCTAAGCCCCTCCAGACGAGTGCTTCTCTCATCGGTGCGAATCAAACTGCGGGCTGCGCTCTGAAGACTCTGCTTTGCCCCCAGTCCCCCATCACCGGTCGAGCGGCTCGATAGATGGCGTCTCAGCCAAGGGCATTATTTGACCTCGAAGGTCCAATCCTTGAGTTCATACGGATCGCCAAAGCCCTGATCGACTTTGAATTGTATCTCGACATTTCCCTGCGGAAGAGTGACAGAACTCACGTAAATGCTGTCGAACATACCATCGCCGAGATCCTTCTTTGTCGGCTCTTCAAGAACAACCCATTCCGCATTCGGATCTGCATCGGTGACAATACGATAGTGAAGGGATTTCAGCGGCGCGTGCGCTTCAGTGTCATATCGGCGGCTGGCTTGGAGTTTGACATCAGCAGAAGCAGGGGGATCAACTGAAACCTTCAGAACGGTGTCATCGAGCAGTTGCCAATCCGTATTGCCCGTCACCGATTCGCTATCAGCAGCGGCAGTGTTTTCGGATGCGTCGGGTGACGGGGCAACAGGGTTGGCTCCAGTGCCACCACACCCCATCATCGACACAAACGCCGCAGCGCAAACCAGCCAATCGAATCGCATGTGTACTCCTCTTGGTCGTTGAACGTGTTACCGGCAAGATATTGAATAGCTCAATCTCAGAACAAGTTTGCGTGAAAACACACTTGCGTGAAACCGTTGGAAGCCGAACAGGCTCCAGTCGCGAGCGTATTCTCCAGCCAAGTTGGGTCGATATCAAGGCACGGGATAACGCTTCCTATGCCAATGGGTGGCTGGTGGTCGACCAACGGGAGCCCCCAGACGAGTGCTTCACTCAGCGGGGGCGACTCGTTCTGGGGGCTGCGCTCCGAAAACGTCGCTTCGACCCCAGCCACCCGGGCGACGGATCACGATTGGCGTCGCGCACACATCGAATCCGGCACAGCCGACCCTACCGCACTGGAGCGATTCGTTATTCCGCACGTGTTGTGCTCAATCAGATACCTTCGCTTCTATCTCACTGTCCAGTATCCCCTTGAGCAAGCCATACTCATATCGACCTGCTTTCCATTTTGAAGTTGTTCCAGGGGAACCGTTCGGCAATATTTTGACGCTGACGTCGAGCGGCCGGTCGCTGTGACGTGAAAACCCAACGGTTCCAAAACTCAGCAAGCCGGGACCGTTGTGACATTGAGTGCATTGTTGCAAACCGCGAGGAAAGAACCCTGCACCAAATACCGGCTCACCTTCGACGACGCGTCTGAGCGTTGCCTTCTCCTGGCGAAGCAGGTGGCCGAGCGAGGTTTTGAAAGCGGCGAATTTCCGTCGGTGGCGACGCGTGGTCTCTCTGTCAAAAGTCGGCGTGAATTCGCTGAACTCAATAGACTCGACAATCGAAGTTGGTCTCGGAACTCCCAATCGTGTTACGACCATCATTCGTTGCAAGAGGATCGCCTGCGTTCCTTGCGGGAACTCCGGAAAGTTCTTGACGGGAGCATTCGCTGGCGGGGTAATACCACGTAATTTCAGAGAGCGGCGCTGGGCGGCATATGCCGCAAAATCGTTGAATTGGCGCACATACGGCTTGCCGACATCTGGAGCATTCGAGAAGTGAAGAAACAACAGGAACTCGGAGCGTCCACCGTGAGCATCCTCGTGCGCAACAGCGATTCTGCCACGGCTTTTGTAGGTCACTTGTAACCAGTTCCCCTCGTTTGCAAATAGCTCCTTCGGCAAGTCCAGATCGTTGATCGCTCTCACTTCCGTCTTCGCGTTGTTATTCAAAAGCTTTGTGTTGTAATTGTTGGGCAGGTTGGTGATTTCGTCTTCCGTGAGCGCGATCATTAGCATGAACTTCGCTAGCCGAACCCTCAATTTGCGACTTGTGGCATCTGCTCCATCTGTGTTGGCAGCAAACCAGTCGAACAACTTCCACGCTCCTCGCTGCATCACAACTTGTTCCACAGGTGATTGTGCATGGGCGATATCTTTGGCGTCGATCAGCCGGTCGAGAAGATCGATGGCTTTTGCGGAATTGTCCCCATCAAGCAGTTTCCGCGCCGCCCTGTCACCGTCGGTTCGCGGATTACGAGTCAGAACTTTGCTGTGATCCGATCCGACATTGCCAAACAGCGTCTTGTACGCAACGTTCCAAAGATGATCCTCGGCGACATCAAATAACAGGTGTTCTCCCTGCTGATCACGTTCCTGAGCAGATGCGTATTCAGACACCAGGAGAACTGCCAGTGTTATTGCGACGCAGATGCGAATGGACTTCATGTGCGGCACCCCATTGGGAACAACTCATAATCATTGAGGTCTAGAATAACACAATCCGAGGACAGACTTGCGTGCTAACATGCCTGCATGAAATCGTTGTCAACCGAACATGCTCCAGTTGTCATTGTATTCTCTGGGCATGTTGCGTTGATTTCAAGAACTTTGGGGTGTTCTCATCGCCCCCGCGAGTGCATTCGTTTTGCTGCCCGTTCTCGTGTACAATCTGTCGGTGGGTCGGGTTGTCGTTCAAATGAATCGCATGTGATGGAGAGGTTTCTTGGGAGCAACTGAGGCAAAACGGGATTCGATCCGGCTCGATCAATTTCTGAAACTGCACGGTGTTGCCGGCTCGGGTGGGCAGGCGAAGTTGTTGATTCAGGATGGGCAAGTGACCGTCAACGGTGACGTCGAGACACGTCGCGGGCGAAAACTGCAGCCGGGCGATGTCGTGGTCGCGTTGGGGGAAGAACTCGTCGTCGATGCTGCCTAGAACTGGCTTCAACACTCGCCCTGCCAACGCGAGAAGTTTGGGAGGTGAGGGATGTTTGCTGGTGCATCGCCGCGCCCTCACCCTGCTTCCACCGCCTTCGGCTTGGAAGCTGTCCCTCTCCCGGGGGGAGAGGGTTTCTAGACTACAGTTACCGGGGTGCCTTGATGCGGCCTTCAAGGTTTCTCACCTGGCTCTCGATGTTTCGGAACCGCGATGGCCATTCGGTTTTCTTCAACGTCTGGACCGTTTGCCGGGCGTCGTCCCATTTCTTTTCGCGAATTTGGGCTTCGGCGAGACCTAACAATCCGGTTGGCTCGAACGCTTGCAGTTTTGCGACTTGTTGCCAATGCACGATGGCGTCCGTCCAACGGTTCTGGCCCTGACGCAACTCGGCCGCTTTCTGATGATGCGTGTACTCGGTTGGGGCCGATTCCACAATGCTTGTGAAGGCTCGTTCCGACAGCGCGTCGTCGTCCTTCGTGCGGTCGACCAGATCGGTGTAAAGTGCCAGGTTGTGACGCTCGATGTCGATCTGCTGCATCAGTTGTGCGATGGCTTCATCGGGTCGCTTGAGCCGGGTCAACAATTTGATCAACTCCACACGAGCTTCCTTGTTGAGCGGGTCCAACTGCAACGCAAGTTCAAACTGCTCGACGGCCGCCTCGTGTTCGCCATCGCCCGACAACGCCACGCCACACATGCGACGCAACATCGGGCTGTCGGTGCCGTTGGCGGAGGCTTGCTTGTCCAGATGCTGGATGTACGCGCCCAGGTCTTTTGCATTGTTTAACACCGATTGCACGTTGTTCATCGCTGCGGTTCGCTGGCTGTCCGTTTTGTTCCAGAGCACGACATCACTGGATGCCGCGTCCATCGCTTCCAATGTGTGGCCGAGGGCGGAGTGGGCCTCTGCGAGTTGGCGGTAATAGCGAGACAGCGGGTAACTGCGAATGCCTCGATTCTTGTGCGTGCGTTGGTGCAGCGGGATCAGTTCGTTGTAGTAGTTGATCGCGCGGCCAAGGCGGCCAATATCCGACAGGCAATCCGCCAAGGCCCAAATGCTCTGCTCAATCCAACGTCCGTCCGTTCGGAAGTGTGCGTCGGTGGCGACGATCAATTCCTGCGTCTGCATCGGCCGATCTGATCGGGCATAGGCCGTGATCAACAGCACGCGATACGAAACCGTATCGGGGAACTTTTTAACCAGTGGTTCCAGAATCGAAATCGTTTCGCCGTATTTGCCTTCCTCGTGCAGCCATTTCACCAATTCCACTTGCTGCGACGCGACAAGTTTTCCAGCCGCATGTTGGATGGCGACGATTTCGATGGCCCGTTTCTTGTAGCCCAAATCTCTGTGCAGATACCGCGCGACATGCATGGCCGCGCGAGTTGATCCGTCTTGTTCTTTCAAAACCTCTTCGGCCGCCCGCTTGAAGTGTGATCTCTTGGCTGTCCAGAACTTCTGGTACCCGTGGCGGCCATAGATGTATCGCGAATACGACGAACGAATTCGCATGTCGCGTTTCAATTCCTCGATGACAATTGCCAACAAGCGCGGTGACAGTGAACCGAGTGTCTGATCCTCCTCAACCTGTTTTCGCCATTCGCCCAGCGTTGCCCCATGGTTTCGCCATGCGTTCTGGTACGTGTATTGGAAACGATCCGGGTAGTTCTCGACCGTTGTGATCAGGAATTCCAGACCGGTCTTCACGCCCAAATGGTTCTTCACCGAGTTGGCCGTTTTGCGAATCACGTTCTCGTAGTTGTTCTTTAAAAGTTTGATCGCTGCTGGCATTTGCTCGAACGCATACTTGCGGTACTGCACGCTGGCTGTGGGGATGAATACCAATTCGCGGTGGGCGGTGTCGAAGATTTCCGGAATCAGACTCAGCACCGCGTAGCGATGGCTGTCGTTGTGCTCGTCCCGGACTTGCTGGAGCAACAGCTCGATCGTCTTTTGTAAGAGTTCGTCGTTGCTTCCCAGTGACACCGTCGCGTGTGTCGAGAGTGCATAACGATACACGCGATTCAGCCGCATTGTGAACCAGTATCGCTGCCCCTCATTCAGCGGGTTGGCGATGTGCGACTTAACGAACTTCTCTCCAGCAGCCACTCGTCCCATTGCGTTGAAGAAACTGACATAGCCGTCGATCGGAGCTTCCGCCTGACTGGGCCAACCATCGGGGTGCGATTGCTCGAACGCTCGAATGGCAACCTGCATCACCGTCATGCCCTCTTCGCGTTTGCCATACTGCACAAACAGCGTGTTGGCCAAATGCCACGAAACGTGAACGTGGTCGTCGGTGCCGGGTTGGGTTCGTGAGTGCAGATCGCGGAGTTGGCGAAGCTGCTCGTCAATCAACGGCTGTTGTTTGAGTCGCCCCAAACTATCGAGAAACGAGGCCATCTGGCGGATTTCGCCGTCGGCCAACTTGTGTTTGAAAGCGCGCTTGAGCGCGGCAACCGCAGCGTCCGCATGTGGTCCCGGTTGGTTAATTACCTCGGCTGACCGACGTTCGACCAGACACTCAAGCAGGTCCAATGCGCGTTTGTCGATGACAGTCAACTCGCGGTTCGCACGCAATTCTTTAACGCGAGACACGATCTCGTCGGCTGTCGCTTCGTTGCGAACTTCGCGTAACAAGCCCGAATGCAATTCGACCAGGAATGGATAGACCTGTTGAGGCGTCCGGCCGAGTACTCCGTCGGGTACCATTCGCAAGAGCCGAAAATCTCGGCACGCCGTATACGACTGGCGCAGCGTCGATAAATAGGCCCTGGGGTTCGGGGACTTCTCGAACAACGCCCGAAAGGCGAACAGCACGTTTTCGTCCAACTCGGTTGGGACGGGCCTGTTATTGTAGCCGTACCAAGGCCGCATGCGTTGGTTGATCCAGTTATTCAGTTGGTACTCGGGGACCGCCTTTAGCACCGCGATCCGCGACTGCTCGTACGCTTTGCGATCATCCAGCACCATGCGCCAGCGAGACATCAGCGCGTGATCGCCGGCCGTCAACACGGAATCACGTTCATTCGCGAGCACCAGCTGAATGGCCTCGGCGAAGCGACCGCGTTCAGCTTCCAGGCGTGCCAACGTGCGACGCCAGTGCGAAGTCTCCTCATCATTCGCGATCCACTGCCGCAGGCTCTTTTCAAGTTCATCCGGACGGTCCAACGCGATCAGCAGTTGATACCGCCGAAGTTTCCACTCATGCGAATTGTCCGCAGCCGGTTTACCCCATTCATCGAAGCGGGCCAGTAACTTGGCTACTGATTCCTTTGAAGCAGATCGTCGTGCGGCCAGATTCATCAGCGTCGTCACCGCTCGATCACGGAGCAGCGAATACAGCGCCCGCTTCGTTCGCCGCTCGTGCAGTTCCGCCGGGTCGCCATTGGAATCATCCGCCGCAGCTTCTTTTGGCGGTTGATTGTCGAGCACCGTCCAGCACTCCGTCTCGACCGCCTTCAGGTTGCGGTCCAATTGCACGTCCAGGTGGATGCGCTCCATGCGGCACCAGTCGGCCAGTTCGTCGTCGTGTTTCTTCGTTTCTCCGTCCAGTCGCTTGGCGAGTGCCTCACGGGCGGCCTTCGCAAACGAAGCGTACCTGGCTGCCAGTTCCGTGCGCGTCAACTTCTCCGGATGCCCGGTGTCTTGCAGATTCGATTTATCGGCCTGGGCTCGTTTCTGAATCATCGTGTCCACCACGCGATGCAGCGTGGCCACCGCTGTCGTCCGGCGAGACATCGCCGAGTCATCAGGCGACAGTGTGCCGATCAAACCGAACAACTCATCTTCGACTTCCGCACTCCACGTCTTCGCAATGAGGACGTTGAAGAGTTCAACAGATAGCGACGCGGCTCGCGCGGAGTTCTTGCGAGTCACCGCCTCCGCGATTCGCTGGCGCATAAACGGCAACAGTTTGGTTTCCGCGAAACGACGGCGATAGATGGACAAGACTGTCGAGGCGAACTGATTGCGTTGATTGTCTTTCGTCGCCGCTGATCGCTTCTTTAGCAAGACGTCGATAATCGTTAGCCATTGGGCGTCCGATATCAGCGAATGCCCGCCGACGGTATCGACAACGGCGTTTGCCCGCCGCGAATCGAATTCAGCAACACGCGTGACCAACTGCTTTGCGAACAGTTCTCGCAGTTGGTCCGCTTCGTCGGAGCGACTGAAGCGGTGGTTCCAGATCAAGTTGGTTGCGATGTTCCAATTGTGCTCGCGATCCATGAAGAATCGAGCCGTTTCGTGTAACGGCCCAAACCACTTGTGATCCATTTCGTAGAGGTTCATGCCGACGCGGGTACCGGTGGCGTAACTGATGGCGGCGGTCAGTTGCAGCAGCGGACGGCCCTTGAGTTCACCTTCCACTTGCCCGGCCTTCAACCATTTCAACGCAATCGCATCCGCGTCTTCCGACCGATCCGCCTGAACCAGCGACACCAGATACCGGCCGAAGGCGTCGTGGTCCGCCGACTCGGTGGCGATCCACTCTTCCATCAACTTGACTGCATCGTCCGCTCGACCTTGTTGCTGCAGCAAGTTGTAATATGTGCGTCGGAATTGTCTGTCCTGACTCGGAGTCCACGGCTCATCACCATTCAATCGATCACCGAGCCACTCGTACGCGATGTCGTATTCGCCGTTGCGATGGGCGAATTGAACGTATCGCGTTTGCCGGCCGGCATCCCACGGCGTGGATTCGGCCAGCGCCTTTTGCAGTCTTAACGCAGCGCCTGTTCGGCCGAGTTGTTGGAGCAAAGCGAGCCGGTGTTCGTTCCAACGATCCAAACCACGGCGATACTCGGGCTGACGTTGGAATATCGGTTTCAACGAATCGATGGTTGCCATCGATTCATTTGCATCTGCGACGGAACGCACCTTTCCGATCACAAACGACGGCAAGTACAAGTCGTCCGACTTCGCTGCCAACAGTTCATCGCCCAGCTTGATCCACGCTTGCCTCGCGTCTTCGTTCTTACGAGCCGACGCCAACACGGATGCCTTCATCCACGCAACGCCGAGTTTTCCGGGCGTCAGCTTTTGGATTTGTGCCAACTCGTCCAGTACCGTGTCCCACTTTTGCACGAGCGCCGCTCGCAGCATCAGCACCATTCGGTCCTCGAAGTCGGCCATTCCCTTGGCCGCCGCAGATTCGGAGTCGCTGACTTTCGGCAGCGGATGCCTGATAATCTGTGTCTCTTTCAGCACATCCAGTTCGTCGCCGAATCGGACCATGAATTTCTCATCGTCGTGCAATTTTACCGTTTGCGTCGTGCGGCTGACGAGTTGGCCTTTGTCGTTGAAGACCTCGATCTCGGTCGGCCAGTGAATGCCGCCAACTTCCACGAAATCGCCGTAGGTACTGCGGGAGACGATCTTGCCGGCGCGTTCCGATCGTTCCTCGGTGATCGCGCTGCGTTTCGTATCAACTTCAAAAATGCGAATTGCTGCGTCCGGGGCATCAGGTTTGGTGCAGCGCAACGTGACAGTGCCATCCGCTTTCTTTTTGACTTGAACATCGTAGTTCTGGAACCCGACATGTAACAACGAATGCACGTACGAGCCGGCCCCGACATTTCGTGTTGAGAAGTCTTCCGGGTAGGACTTCCGCGTCTGTCCCAATCGGAACGACGCGTTCAATACTCCGCGTTCCTGTGGGTCGGCCCAGCTCACGATGATTGGGCTTGCCACATTCGTCGGTCGCCGTAACCACCGTTTTGTCGAATACAGCTCGAACACACTGCTACGACCGGCTTCGCGTTTCCACGCCGGATCGAATGTGCGAGTGTCGCGAATAATCTCAATTCCGCCTTTGAGTTTCGCCAGTTTCGGGGCGCGCACCAGGCTTCGCGAGATCTTCACGGCCTCGACCGGCCACTTGCTCGGTTTGGCCTTAGCGGGCTTGGTCGGTCGAGCAGGAACACGCGGGAACAACTCCGAGATCCAGCGGATCGACGCGGCAGGATCGGACTGTGCTCGGTTATAGAATCCGTATCCGCCACCGCCAAACATCGGCATGTTGTACCGCCGCCCTCTGGACTCGCCGAACAGGATCTGCTGACCGGCGGAGATTAGCCCCGGCAAAAGGCCGTCAATCGACCCGTTTCGACTAGACAGGCCCGGCCGGCCCATGAACCCCATCGTCCGCTGAACCTCGCGGGCATTGAGCGAAACCGATCCTAGCGAAAGCTCGATTTCGTCGGCCGGCATCGCACCGTCGTCATCGAATCGCCGGTTGAAATTGTAGACGCCATTACCATCCTCGCCTTCGAAGTCAAACCGATTTGATGGTTCGCCTGTCGAAATCGGACCGCGGATGTCCTCGCCCAACATCGTGCCGAAACCCTCAACCGCATCGACGTCAAAGAAACCGCGACCGCCGCTATAGAAGAAGTTGTCGGTTGAGCCGCCGCGTCGCCCGTAGTCCCGACCGCCCCATCCAGCCGATCCCGCTGTCCCACTCATCGGTCCGTACCGAATGTCCTGCAATTGCTGCTTGACCAGCGACAGCTCGTTCGATGTCTGCACCTGTCCTGCGAGTCGATTCACCAGATTGTTGAATTGCGGCTGCCGCTGGAACAACCGAGGGTCACGACCAAGCGTCGTCAAATGCCGCAGAATCTGGTTCCGCAAACCAATCCGCCAGTCGCCGGCTGATTTCATCTGCTGTTGGCGAAGCTCGAAGTTGGCGTTGCTTCGACCGTCGGCGAAGAACCGCTCGCCGTCTCGCATCTGGTAACGACGCTTCACGCCGTATTGCTCGCGCTGCTCATCCGATTCCAGCACCAACAGCGACGTGTACGGCGTGATGATGTGAAATTCTTCCGACAGTCCGACAATTTCGTCCTTGATCACCGCATTGGCACCTTGATCCAGCAGGTGATCCAGGTGTGACCTCGCCCACAATCGCGGCACGAACGAGTTGCCCCGCTCGGCATCGGTCAGATTCAACTTGGCCGCATACTTCACGGTATCGTTGCCGCGTTTGCCGCTGACGATAATTTCACCCGCCTGATCGTTGCCCGTCGGTAGATACCGTCCGATGAGAATCTGTTGCGTGCCGGCCGCCAGATTCGGCAATCGATCTGGATACACGGCGGCCACCTGCACACCACGGAATTCAATCTCAATGTCGCGCAGCCCCGGTTGCGCGATCTCGTTCAACAACTCCAATGAAACGCGCTGGGGTGTTTGTTCGCCATCGATCGATCGCAGCGAACCGCCGCCGAGTCGCGCGATCGCCCGCAACACCACGCTCTCGAAACTGCTGCCGACGGATACGGCGTGAAAGGTGCCGCGAGTTTTTCCGTCGTACAGTTTGCCGAGCCGCGCAACAAATGCCTGCGGGTCCGCATCACCCGCCGATACCACACCGTCGCCGATGTAGATCACGTGCGAGTTTTTTCCGGCCTTCTTCTGGATGGAGGCGAACGTGCGGTCCAGGTCTGTCCAACCGAGCGACGGTCGAGCGAGCAAACGTTGTTGAATCAGTTTCACATTCTCCTTTGTGGCGGCAACAGGCTTGGTGAACAGCCAGTTGCAATCGACATCCGCCACCGCTACGTTGAGCCGGTCATCATCGCCCAATGAGGCCAACACCGACGACACGAAATCCGATTGCAATCGGCGGTTGTGTGAATCCATCGAACCAGATGTGTCGCACACGAGCAGCAACTCCATCGGATCACCGTCCGGCAACAGTTCGCGTTGCCAATTGCCCTGCGCGGAGGGCGGCGTGAGTTGCACCATGAAGTAGCCATCATCGCCGCGTCGATGTGGGATGACCACCACGTCCGATTGCCGGGCATCGACTTCGCAAACGACTTCAAAGTCGCGCGTCGGCGTGTATTCCTGTTCTTCGAATTCGAGGCGAGCCGAGTGGGCCGTCATCTGTGTCCGCACGTCAGGCGTCGGACTGTGGACTTTCTTGAGTGGAAGGGCCGAGTTGACCGTGACATTGAGCGACAGTTCACGTAGCGGCGTGGTCTGCAGCATCTCGCTTCGCAAACCGTACGAGTAGCGGTAACGGTTCGCTCGCATCGGCAGTACCTGTGTGTAGGTAATGCGAACGCGTTTTTCCGAGTGGGGTTCGATGGGGAACACGCGTGCTTTGAAGATATTGCCGCCGGTCCACTCCAACAATGCCGGATCTTTCTTTTCGCGCAGGATGGCTTCGTAAATTTCCCGAGCACGCTGTTTCTCAACGACGTCGGCTTCAATCAGTTCATTGTTGATCCACATCCCGAATCCGCTGATGGACGCGTCCTGTGGCAGCGGAAAGTGGAACACACCTTCCATGCGACTATCCGTGTGGTTGACGAAGGATTCCTCAATGGTTGTCCGCGCAATCTGGTCGCGAATTTCGACGTTGACCTTGTGGTAGCCAATGCTCAGATTGACCGAGTTCCCTCCGTCTTTGACGTTGGCGATCAACGATCCAAGCGACTCGTTGGCCGACGTGCCTTCGAATCCCTGCAGCCAAATCGGCTTCTGCTTGATCCGCTGTAACGCACCGTCCGCGATCACGCGATGCAGCAAAACCGTGTTGCGTCCGAAACCGACAGCCTGCTTGTTCGGACCGACCAACGTGAGTTTGGCATGTGGTTTCTTGCTGCCTTCAATTTGCGCTTCACCATTGTGAATCTTGATTGAGTCCACCGCAGTAACTTCGATCAGCGTTGCCGGCCCCACCGTCACGCGGTAGCCGGCTTCCATCACCACCTGGACTGCGTTCGCCCCACGCCTGCCCGTGCGAATCCAGTCGCCCGGCTTCACCACCAGATTGCGAACCACCGGCGTCCAACGCTGCGCGCCCAGCGGCTTCAGTGACACAATGCCCTGCCGATCCACGATCTTGCCAATGCGACCGTCTTCGGTGAGCGTCTTGGCGACGACAAACTTCAACTCATCGACCGGGACGTTTCGCGCGATCAACTTCAATTCGGCGATCGGCGGCCCCGTGCGTTTTGAGTTGCCATTCGCCCAGCACACGATCGACCGCAACTGTTTCGTCTTGATGTCGGCGAACGCCTCGACCAGCAGATCTCGATCACCGTTGCGAATGACGGTTCGGAACACGTGGCATTCGACACCATCGACGACCTCCTTATTCACCGCGCGCACCTCACGCAACTTCGCCGAATTCTCGCGCAAACCGATCATCGACAGGAGATCGAGATGCTTGGTTTTCTCATCACGCCACGGGTTGGTCTCCGCGCGGGCTGTGTTGGCGGCTTCGTCAATCCGCCACAACCGCGATCCTCTGGCGATGACATACGATTGTTTGTCAGACGTCTGCCAGCGAACGTCGCCGGATTTCTGCATCCACACATCGGCCGTCTTGCCGTCTCTTAGAATCTGGAGTCGCAGTGTGTCGGCCCGTTCGGCGTCGTTGAGAATATCACCAAGCGATGCCAACGAGTCATTGGCGTGAAACACGAGGGCGGCAAATCCCAACACGACTGCGGCCGAAAGTGAAACCAGCATTCGAGCAACAAACATCTTCCGCGCTCCTTCACTCGTGCGGTGTGAACCGTCGGCATGTTTCAACACGACTACGCGAGCCGACGGCGTCTCGTTCGACGCCTTCGGGATTGTTGTCGCCCCAGCGGCGGACGGGTGTTCTTCACGGCCGATCTGCTTAATGCGATCAAGCATGTGCGCAGGCATCGGCAACTCGGCCTGATCGAGCGACGCCAACAATGTCGCGACCTGCGATTCTGCTTCGCTTTCAGATTGTTCGGACCGATGTGGCACGTCGGACATGACGACCTCCAGATTCAGACAACTTCATCTTTCGAATTCAACAATTCAAACCGCGACTTGAAATCGCGACGCGCCCGAGCCAACCGTGAGCGAACCGCCTCGGTTGTGCCGCCCGACTCGTCAACAATCGTCGCCACCGACTGCCCATCCACATACTTGGCAAGCAATACAGTCACGTGGTCGGCGGACATCTCCGCCAACACGTTTCGCACGGCCTCAATGGTCTCGGCTCGAAACATCAACTCGACCGGATCACCAAATCCCGTTGATTCGGCGGTCGATTCTGCAGACGCTGTTGCACCGGAGAAACGACGATCACGATAGACCCGTCGCCAATGTTCGGCCGCAAGGTTGTGAGCGATCCGAGCCAACCAATTCCACAACCGAGTTCCCTCGGCATCCAAATTGAGCCCCGACTTCGAAGCGGCCAGAAACGTATCCTGAAACAGATCACAGACCACAGATTCCTCGCCACCGACCAATCGCACCAGGAACGCCCAGATGCGATTCCCGAATTGATCACAGAGCGCATCCCAAGCCACGGCGTCTCCATTTCGGAGTCCACGCACGATCTCCGCTTCGGTGAGATGTCGGCTGGAATCTTCTGTCACGACCAACCCGTCTGTGTTGGCAATTCAAGGTTACGTTCAGCTAATCGTAGTTCGACCGCAAATGTGTCGCGATCTTCTGGAAAATGTTGACTGACATGTTTGAGACACAATGTTAGCAACTTTGCCCCGCCGACTGGCAACTCCGCCCACCGGCGAGAATAATGGCTGCACGAGTCGCCCGCCGGTTCGTTTCACTTGCAAACCGGTCACCAAAACCCATCAAGGCCCGCTGCATGCAAGTTCGCTGCCCGCATTGTCAGAATCCGTTGGAAGTCCTCGACGACTCGTCGCTGACCGACATCAACTGCCCTTCCTGCGACAGCCGGTTCAATCTGCTGGCCGATGATGGGACGTTGACCTATCGTGAAGATGAACATCCCACGATTGGTCACTTCGAGTTGCAAGACAAACTAGGAACCGGTTCGTTCGGTGCGGTCTGGAAAGCGAAAGATACTGGCCTTCCCCCCTTTAATTGATCCACAGCGAGTGAGAGAATCTTGACCGGGCTGAACACCCGGAAAGGATTCTTTGAGATGAAACAGAACCGACACACGG
>JABISG010000016.1 GCA_018699955.1 Planctomycetaceae bacterium
CCAGTGCATCGCGCAATGCACTGGCGACACGCCAGTGGCACCCGGCTCGTTTGTTAAGCACCCATCGCGTGCGGCTTGTGAAAAACCCTCTAACAAAGTAGTTTTGACGGCAGCAAGTCTTGAATGCGCGTCGAATCGACCTGTCGGAGAACCGGACCCAAAAATGCCTGCCTGGCTGGCCAACTCGCTCGATGTTCTGATCGCCATTGTGCTGGTGTTGCTGAATGGGTTTTTCGTTGCTGCGGAGTTCGCACTCGTCAAGGTTCGTGGCACGCGCGTGCATGCGCTTGTTAAATCGGGCCGACCATTTGCTTCGACTGCCAGTTGGCTTGTGGAACGCATGGATGGCGCTCTGTCGGCCTGTCAACTTGGCATCACCATTGCCTCACTGGCCTTGGGCTGGGTGGCCGAGGAAGCATTTCACGGCTTGCTGATGCCGGTTTTTGAGAAACTCGGAATCGCTGCAGATGTCAGCCACATCATCGCCCTTGTGATCGCGTTCACTCTGATTACGTCGTTGCATCTGGTCATCGGCGAACAAGCCCCCAAGATTTTTGCAATTCGTCGTCCGGAAACGATGCTGTTGTGGTGCGCGATGCCGCTGAAAATGTTTTACCTCTGCACGTTTCCGTTGATGACAGCCCTTAACAAGACAACTTCGTATCTATTGCGGTTTGTTGGAATTCAAGGGGGTTCGGAACACGACACGCCACACACCGAAGATGAGATTCGTGCCCTGGTTCACCAGGCCAGCGCGCATGGCGAACTGACCAGCTCCGAACAGCAGTTAATTCACCGAGTCTTCGAATTCGACGACATGGTTTGCCGACATATTATGGTGCCGCGCGGCGAGGTTGAGTTTTTTGATATCAACAAGTCCATCAATCACTGCATCGCGCAGCTGAGGCGAACAAAGCACACCCGCTATCCGGTTTGCGACGGTTCACTCGACAACGTCCTGGGCATCGTTCATGTGAAGGATCTCATCGGTCTCGATTTGGACGAGTCGTTCGAGTGGAAGTCGATCATGCGGCCGCCGCGCAAGATGCCGGAAAACATTCCGATCAGTAAAGTGCTAAGGCAGTTTCAAGCGACCCATCAGTTGATGGCGTTGGTGATCGACGAATACGGCACGGTCATCGGAGTGGTCACGCTGGAAAATGTACTCGAGCAGATCATCGGTGAAGTCGAGGACGAGTTCGACGTCGAGCAACCCTCAATTGTTCCCGACGGTCCCGATCAATGGATCGTACAGGGAAGTGCGCCGGTCGATGAGGTTGTCCGGAAGCTGAAGATTTCTCCTGCCGCAGCCGACGTTGACACTTTCTCCGGCCTGCTCACGCACCGCGCCGAACGACTACTCAATCCTGGCGACCGCATCGAACTGGACGGACTGCTGGCCGAAATAATGGAAGTCCGCGACGATCGAGCCGTTCGCGTTCGTGTCAGTCGAAGCACGTGAGACGTAAATTAAGAGACAAGAGCCTCCGTCAAAACCCGGTTGTGGGCCAAGTCAAGTCTTGAAAACAAGGCAGCTCCTGAGCCAACAGAGGGTTTTAACAGAACATCAAGAGTCTAGAGTTTCAACATGCCCTCGTTCCCCAGCCACGAATCGGGAACGTCCAGCCGCTTCGGAAGTCCCGCCCATGTCCCTGTTGAGTGTTAGCGATGTTTCCTTCACCTGGGGTGGACCGAATTTGCTGGACGGGATCGATCTGGAGATCGACAAGGGTGAGCGGATCGGCCTGTTGGGGCGCAATGGCTGCGGAAAATCGACCCTGATGCAACTGTTGGCCGGCGAAGTCAGCCCGGACAACGGGGAAATCAAACTGGCCAACGGCGTGCAAATCGCGCGGCTTATACAGGAAGTCCCGCTGGGATTTGACGGAGGTGTCGCCGAGCTTGTTGCGGCCGGCTACATCGATTCGGCCGACGACTGGCAGGTCGAGCAGGCGGTCAAACGTGTGTTGTCGCGGATGAAACTCGACGGCGAACTGTCGTTTGCAACGCTGTCGTCGGGCATGAAGCGGCGCGTGCTGTTGGCGCAGGCTCTCGTAAGCGACCCAGACATTCTGCTGCTCGATGAACCGACGAACCACCTCGACATCCCCTCGATGCTCTGGCTTGAACGATTCCTCAAGGGCTACAACGGCACCGTTGTGTTCGTTACGCACGATCGTCTCTTTCTACAGGAGTTGGCAACGCGAATTGTTGAAATCGACCGCGGCCGCCTGTTCGACTGGACCTGCGATTACCCCACGTTCTTAAAGCGAAAGCAGGCGACTTTGGAGGCCGAAGAGCAACAGAACGCAGAGTTCGACAAGAAACTGGCACGCGAAGAAGTGTGGATTCGCCAGGGAATTAAGGCACGCCGAACGCGAAACGAAGGTCGCGTTCGCGCACTGAAATCCATGCGAGAAGAACGCCGAGATCGCCGCGAAAAAGTCGGCAACGTCAACATGCAGGCAGCCGAAGCGGAGAAGTCGGGCCGGCTGGTCATCGAAGCCGAGAACATCTCGTTCGCCTACGAAGACGACACCATCATCGATGACTTCTCGACGCTGATTACTCGGGAAGACAAAGTGGGGATTATCGGCCCCAACGGCGCGGGGAAGACGACATTGTTGAAGTTGCTATTGGGCGAACTCGAACCAGACACTGGCACAATTCGGCACGGCACGCGGTTGGAAGTGGTCTATTTCGACCAACTTCGTGAACAGATCGACGAAGAAAAAACGGTGGTTGAAAACGTCGGCGAAGGACAGGAGATGCTGACGATCAACGGCCGGGAGAAACACATTTACGGTTATTTGCAGGACTTCCTGTTCACGCCGGAACGTGCACGCCGACCGGCACGGTTTCTTTCCGGGGGCGAGCGAAACCGGTTGCTGCTAGCGCAACTGTTCAAACGCCCGTCGAACCTCATCGTCCTCGACGAACCGACGAACGACCTGGATGCCGAAACGCTGGAGTTGCTGGAAGAACTGGTGACCAACTACAGCGGAACGGTTCTGCTTGTCAGTCACGATCGCGCGTTTCTCAACAACGTCGTCACCGGGACATTCGTGTTGGACGGTGAAGGACAGGTGAAAGAGTACGCCGGCGGCTACGACGACTATGTGCGACAGCGAGACGTGTCGATGCCGTCGGAGGATAACAAGACGGCGAAGCAGAAAGAAACGCGTCCCAGCAAATCGCCGAGTGCCAAGCCGACTGGCCTGAACTACAAAGAACGCCGCGAACTGGAATCTCTCCCGGAGGAGATCGCTGCGTTGGAAGAAGAACAAAGCACGTCCCACTCGGACATGGCCTCCCCGGACTTCTTCAAACAGGGTGGGGGCGAAATCGCCGAGGCAACCGCGCGGCTGGAAGCGGTTGAACAAGAGCTCGCCGTGTTGTATGAGCGATGGGAAGATTTGGAAGACCGGGAGTAACGGAGTGTTGGGAGGGCGAAGCTCCTGCTGAGCCGGGCGCTCACGGCGATTTCACCGGTGCGGCTCGGCGGGAGTCTCGCCCTTCCAGATTGTTGGAGATGAGAATGAGATTATTTGAAGGAACCGAATTTGATCGTCCGCTGCGCTGCGAGCAGTGCGGCGAGTTGGACGAGGAGTGCGTCTGCCCACCCGAGCAGCCTGTGACAGTCCCCCCCGACAAGCAGACCGCCAAGCTGTCGGTGGAGAAGCGGAAGAAAGGGAAAGTCGTCACGCTGGTTCGTGGGTTGTTGGCCGCCGAGACGGATCTGCCGGAGTTGCTGACCAAGCTCAAATCAACCTGCGGAGCCGGCGGAACGCTGAAAGAGGACGAGTTGGAAATCCAGGGCAGACACCTCGATCGCGTCCGCGAGCATTTGCAAAAACTCGGATACCGCGTTCGCGGTTAGCCTGCTACGATCCGGGAAATTGGTTGTCCAATTTCCATTGGGAATGCGGCAACAGGAACTCATTCGATGAAATCTGTCCAAGGAGAATGACCAATGGGGATTTCGATCACCTATTGCGTGCAGTGAAACTACACACCCAAAGCCGCCAGTCTGGCGGAAGCGATCAAGGAAGCAACCGGAATTGACGCAACGCTGATCGAGGGCAAAGGCGGCATCTTCGACGTCGTTGCCGACGGCAAAATGATCTTCAGCAAACATGAAGTCGATCGGTTTCCGACTCACGAGGAGATTTTGGAGTCGTTGAAGGGTTAGCGCGATTTGTTGAGTCCCGCCGGACGCGGCCGGCGGGCTTTGCGCCCTGTATTCAACGTTCCATGTTGAACGTTCGACGTTCGTTTATTGTCCGTCGTGCAATGTTTCGGGATTCTGCTTGGCCCACCAGCGATAACCGTAGTACGCCGGGATGCCGATGGCAATAAGCACGAGGCCGATGTTCGCTTCGGTCGGTTGTCCCGTATAGACGTAGTACAGGAAGCAGGAATAGAACACCAAGTAGGCAATCGGCGTGACCGGATAGCCCAACGTGCGGTAGGGTCTCTCCCATTCAGGATGTTTGATTCGCAGCACGATAACCGCCAGCACGGCGAGCATGTAAAAAATGCTCCCCGAAAAGATGGCGTAGTTTGTCAGCAAATCGAAAATATTCGTATCTTGCAGTGCCGCGACATATCTGACGAGGAGTGCTGACGCCAGAATTAACGTCATCCCCATAATTGCCTGGAGGATGATTGCGGCGGCCGGTGTGCGGTAGTTGACATGCACCCGGCCCAGCGAGCGGAAGAAGACGTCGTCGCGCCCCATCGCAAACGACACCCGCGGCCCTAACAGCAAGTTGGCGTTGATCGCGCCCAACACGCTCAGCATCACACTGGCCGACATCAGCTTCAGCCCGATCGGCCCCACCAATCGGTTGACCATCAATTCGGCCACGTGCTCCTGATTCTCCTTCAAAGCCATTTCGTCCATTGTCAGCACGCCGTGATATGCGATGTTCGCTGAGACGTACAACACAATCAACAAACCAATTCCAACAAACAAAGCGAGCGGAATGTTGCGAGCGGGATTGCGAACTTCTTCGGCGATTGGCGTGATGCCGTGCCAACCGTTGTAAGCCCACATGACGGCGAGCAGCACCAGAGCAAACGTTGCCGCCGTCGATTTTGGTTCTGCTGCAGTCGTGTCCTCGTCCGCTGGCATTGTCGCTACGGCATCAGTTGGAACCGCAGCGGTCGCGGTCAAAGTCGATCCGTAATTGTCCGGATTGACCCCTTCGCCGCCGAACAACGGCAGCAAAAACGGCAGCGCAGCGACCAAGGCCAGAAACCCAGCCTTGAGCGCCGTCGCAATGCCCTGAACGCTGCCTCCCCAAATTACCCCCAGCACATTAATCCACGCCGTGACGCCGATGACGGCGAACGCAAGTAAGATCTCGCCAACCGGCGACAGCTCCCAGCCAGTCGCCCGTTGCAATGAACCGACGAAAATCATCGATAGCGCGCCGATCGATGCGGGCCGTCCGAAAATGAAATCGGTCCAACCGAACAGAAACGCAAGCACCCGGCCATAGGCCTCGCGCAGATAGACGTACATTCCGCCGGCACGTGGCAGCATGACCGCCAATTCGGCGAAGCACAGCGAACCGAGAATGCACAACACGCCACCAGTCACCCAAGCTGCCAGAATGAGATTGAAGTCTCCAGCAACCGCGGCAATCTTCCCCGGCTTTGCGTAGATGCCCGATCCGATGACGTTGCCGACCACGATGGCAATCGCAATGCCCGGCCCCAACACGCGTAACAATCCCGGACGGCTTTCCGCGTCCGGCGATAATGGGCCAATCGGCTGTTCGTTCTGCTCGCTCAAACTTGCACTCTCGAACTTTCCATCGGCCATGCGGACATTCGCGTGAAATCCCGATTCAATCGCGGCGTGTGTTGTACCACGAAGAAGATGCTGTCGGCCACCCATCAGGCTGAATGCCGTCACCCGTTGTGTTAGCATGCAACTCGTGTTCGCAACATAACCTCATACTGCTTTAACCTTCGGGACATGGTCCCACTTCGACGTATTACGGAGCCGGTTGATGAATCGTTTTCTTCTGTTACTCGCCATTGCGTCGATTCATGCCACGATCACCACGCCCTCTGTCGCTGACGAAAAACCCGAACGGTTGGAGTTCACTCGGATGATGGCGCATTGGGCCGGGTACGGCACCGACGACTATCTGAAGTTCATCGAGGAGGCCGAGCCGGAACTTGTGCAACACGGTTTTTACGGTGGTCATTTCTGGAGCCTCGCGCACACACCACAATTCTCCGGCTACCCAGCTCATTTTCCCGTGCAGGGACTCGATGAATGCGGTGCATGGTTTACACGGCGCAACAAGGCAATTCATGCGAAGAACATCAAAGTGATTGGGCATTTCAACGTGGAATTCCTCGTCGGCGATCCCGATGGACCGAACGGGCCGCGTGGGTTTTTTAAGTTCTATCGCGACCACTGGGACGAAAAACAACTCGGCCCGAAACCGGTCGCCGATCCGTTGGAGTTGCTCGAAAGAGGGGCGGACGGCAAGCCGATTATCAACCAGTCGTATCGCATTGGCGGCATGGACGAATATTGGGCCTGCCTGCGAAATCCGCATTGGCAACAGGTGTTGCGTGCCTGGACGAAGCAGGCGATTCAGCGCGGTGTCGATGGCCTCATCATCAATTACTTCTACAAGCACGATTGCCATTGTGAGCATTGCCAACGCGGCTTTCGCAAATATCTGACCGACCGTTATTCGAATGATGAATTGAACAAGAAATTCCAGATCACCAACTTGAAGCAACACAAGTTCAGCGAAATGGTCTATTGGCATAACCCGAAAGAATCGACGCCGCTGCGCCGCGAGTTGTTGCGCTGGTCGCAGATGTCGAACAAGCAGGTGTTCGACGACGTGTTCATCAAATACGGTCGCTCGCTCAAGCCGAAATTGATTGTCGCCCAATGGAATCACCTGGGGAACTTCTCGCAGATCAACGGTGACGAACGCTGCCTGCTGCCGGCTCAACTCTGGGGCAAGGACGAAGATTACCTGTGGTACAGCGCCGGCGGCAGTGCGTTTTACACCGACCTATCGAAGCACTTTCTCGGCGATGTCACCCTGCAGGCCCGTTACATTCGCGGGGCGTTCGACGACAAACCGTTCACCGTGGGTAAGTACGAAAACACACGGATCCGCTCGGCGATTTCGGAATTGGCTGCCAATGGCGGTGCGCCGATGGGATTCTACACCCGGTTCAGCGACCCAGCCGCGCGGCAGGAAATCGTGCGATACTACCAGTTTCTCAAGAAATTCGATTCTGTCTTTCGCGGCAACCGCTCGCATGCCGAGGCGGCGTTGGTTTTTCCGCGAAGTCGGGTTCATGCCGGCGATGTCGAATCGGTTGAGGTTTTTCGTAAACTCGGAAAAGAGTTACTCGAATCCCACATCCTGTTCGACGTCGTCCCGGACGATCTCGCGACCGACGAACGATTGGCCGGATACAAGTTTGCCATCAAAGCAGAAGCAGATGAGGAGATTGCTTTTATCAATGACGCAAACGTGAGTCGATTCGAGGCACCGTTTACGGTCCGTGTCTCTGCCAGCCGACCGCCACAAGGCGATGAGTTGACGCTGCATTTCGTCAATTACAACCGCACCGAACCACCGCCGCAAAAGAACGGTCGCCCGAATGCCGGTGGCGGTATAAAAGATGAGAAACCGATTGCTGCGAAAGGCATCCGCGCCGACATTGTACTGCCGAAAGAGTTTCGCCCCGGAGCGGTCCAATTCGTCACGCCGGAGAATCCTCAGCCGGTCGCCTTAAAGGCCACGCTGAAAGAGGGCCGACTCAGTTTTGCGCTGCCGGAGTTCTTGGTGTACGGCGTCGTACGGATTCATCAGTTGGAAACGAAATAGAAGTTCGCCTTATTTCTTTGCCCCGTCTTATCTCTTTACGTAGTCTTCGCCGTTCAAACTGCGCACGACCGATTGCAGCCACTTGTTGAGTCCCATCCGCATTGCGTCTACGCGCTCGCTTTGGTTTTTCGCGACGTCGTTTTTTTCTGCGCGATCGGTGGCCAGGTTGTAGAGTTCCCATGTCACCTTGCCATTCTTGGTCTCGATGCGATGCAGTTTCCAATCGCCGTCCACCCAGGCGGCGTGTCCGGGGAATTGATCGAGCGGATAGGCGGGGCTGGGCAGCTTCGCGGCGTCCTGGCTCGACGGATGCGGTTCGAGATCGCCGCCCGCCTGTTGGGCCTTCAGCAAATCGCCCATCCATTTGGCAGACGGGGTGCTGATGCCGCGAATCGGATAGTCCCAGAATCCCATCGGTTTGGTGCGGGCTTCCATCTTGCCGCGAATCAACGGCAGCAGACTGACACCATCCAGCGTCGGTTGATGCTTAGGTTCGACACCGGCGATCTCAAGCAGTGTGGGATAAATATCGTACGTGTTACAGCGCAGGTCGGTGGTGCGGGGTGAGGAGATTTCCGGGGGCCATTCCAAAGTCGCGGGGACCAGGAGTCCGCCCTCATAAACCTTGCCCTTGTTGCCGCGATGTCCGCCGGTGGAACCGACGCGTGGCAACGCTCCGTTATCGCTGCAGTACCAGAGAATGGTGTTCTCGCGAATTCCCAACGGCGAGAGCGCATCGCGTAATTTGCCGAAGGCCCGGTCCATTCCGGTCACTTCACCGTAAAAATGTTGCAGGTTCTTCGGCTGGTCGCCGTACAACGCGCGGTCTTCTTCGAAGGCACGATGCGGACTGTGAGGCGAGCCGAACCAGACGACGGCCAGAAACGGCTTGTCGCCTTGGGTGGCAGACTTCATCCAGTCGAGCGCCGCATCGACGGCTACAATGGAGCTTTCGCCCTTCGTTTGCACCGCTTTGCCGCGTCGGCTGAGGACGGCATCGTTGTCGTAGAAATTCGGTGCGCTGAGCCACTCGTCGAAACCGTTGGCTCCAGGGTTCGCCGGGCTGCCGTTGCGGACCGAACCGAGATGCCACTTGCCAAAATGTGCCGTTGCATATCCTGCGCTCTTGAGCGCTTCGGCCAACGTAACTTCCTGTGGGCGAATCGGATATCCCCACTTGAAGACGCCCGAGCGATTGGGATGCCGCCCCGTCATCACGCTACATCGTGTGGGTGAGCAGACGGGCGCAGCCGCATAAAATCGATCGAACCGTAACCCGGTGGCGGCGGCCTTGTCGAAGTTCGGCGTCTTCAGTATCGGGTGACCGTTGTAGGCCATGTCGCCCCAGCCCTGATCGTCGGCCATCACCAGCACGATATTCGGCCGTTCGGCCGCCGTCGCAAGGGTCGCCATCGAAACAGCCACAAACAAGCTCAATACGCCGCACTTCATGTTGCAATCTCCCCAGACGATTTTGATCGAATACTTGGGCAAACCGATTTGAATTCAATCGATCGACGCCGTCAGTCAATCATAAACGGTCGCAGCGGCAGATTACAGAGGGCGGCCGATTGGTCGCGGTGCTTTGCGCATGGCAGGAAAAACTTGGCCGTTGGTTGTATGATGTCGTTGCAATAAATTGGAACACGCGGTTTTTTGGAATCAACCTGGAGTGAAGCGACATGGATTATCGGAATCTCGGCAGCACGGGTGTGAAGGTTTCGCCGGTTTGTCTCGGCACAATGATGTTCGGCGGTCAGACGAATGAAGCCGACTCAATTGCCATCATGCACAAAGCAACCGATCAGGGCGTCAATTTCTTCGACACGGCTGACATGTACAATGCCGGCGAATCGGAAGTCGTCGTTGGCAAGGCAATCGCCGACCGTCGAGAACAAGTTGTGCTGGCGACCAAAGGTCGCAACCGCATGGGCGAAGGTCCGAATGCGTTGGGCGGAAGCCGACTGCATTTGACGCGGGCGATTGATGAAAGCCTGCGGCGGCTGAACACCGACTACATCGACATCTATTATTATCACACCCCCGATTACGACACGCCCATTGAAGAGACGCTAAGGGCAATGGACGACATGGTTCGCCAGGGCAAGACGCGTTACATTGCCTGCTCGAATTTTCGTGCGTGGCGGTTAATGGAAGCACTGTGGACAAGCGACGGGGCCGGTCTGAACCGTTTCTGCTGTATTCAGCCGCTGTACAACATTGTGAACCGCGATATTGAGGTGGAGTTGCTGCCGGCGTGCGAAGAATACGGCGTGGGCGTGGTGAGCTACAGTCCGCTGGCGCGCGGGGTTCTCACCGGTAAATACAAAGTGGGGGAAAGCTTTCCCGAAGGAAGTCGCGCCTCGCGAAACGACAAACGGATGGGTGAAGCGGAACTGCGAGATGCAAGCTTTGAAGTCTCGCAAGCGATTGTTGCTCACTGCGAGAAGAAAGGCTGCACGCCGTCGCAGTTCGCGCTGGCGTGGGTGTTGGCAAATCCGATTATGACATCGGTCATTCTTGGCCCGCGAACGATGCAGCAGTACGACGACAACATCGGCTGCCTCAACGTGGAGATTACGGCCGAGGACGAAGCTTTCATCGACTCACTGGTCCCGCCCGGCGAACACAGCGGCAAAGGTTTTCAAGACACGGCGTACCCAATTACCGGTCGCGGAGTGTAAACAACGATTTATCGAAAATCATTTCGCCCCGTGTGTATTCACACGGGGCGATTTTTTTTACGGAATCAAACCGTGCCGCCGAATTGGTGGATGGCTTCGTAGACGACGGTGTTGACCGTGCTGGCGAGGTTGAGGCTGCGAACTTCGGGCCGCATTGGCAGCTTGAGGTTCCGCGACTGCTGCGCATCGAGAACGGCAGCAGGTAGCCCGCGCGTTTCGCTGCCAAACAGCAGCACGTCGCCCTCAGAGAATTCCGCGTCCCAGACCAATCGGCTGGCCGTCTTGGTGAGGCACCACCAGTTGCGGCCGGGAAGTTTGTCCTCGACTTCGCCGAGACTATCGACCGCTTCCCAGTCCAAATGTGGCCAATAATCCATGCCGGCGCGGCGAAGATGTTTGGCGTCGAGTTGGAATCCCAGCGGCCGCACCAGCCACAACTTCGCCCCCACCGCAACACAGGTGCGACCGATGTTGCCGGTGTTTTGTGGAATGTCGGGCTGGTAAAGCACCACGTGGAGCGGAGGCATGGCGACTTGCGGCTCATTCATTTTCAGGGTGCAAGCCGTCGCACCCGGCGGACGGCAGCGGGTTTTCTAACTGGGAGTTGTCGCCGTAGCAACACGGGTTTTTTCTCGGCACGCTGAACGTTAATCGCCCTTGGAACGGCTTGTTGTTCCAGTTGCTGGACGCCGAATACGAATGGAACTCGCGAGACCCCCAAAAACATGAACGACACGGGCAGGCTGAGAAACCCAACCGATCCGCCGGGGATGGGCAACGCGGACTGACTTTCCAGCAGAATCCCGTCTTTGGTTCTCACCGCCACCGACAGCGACGTGCCAATGTACGGCAACAGTGCGCGAGCCGAGGGCAGCGACGAAATGTCGATCGCAAAACCTTCTCGCTGCATCTCACTGAATGCCAGTTGAGCAAGGTAGGGCGCCACACCGTAGACAAACTGAACCAGTTTTTTCGCATCGAAATAGGTCAGGCTCAACAACTCACCTTCGGGCAGCTTCAAATCCTTGCCGATCCGCGCTGCGAAACTCTGCTCCTTCGCGGCCAGAAATCTCAAGTGCGCCTTGAGCGTCTGAGGATGCAGTGTCACTAGTAACTGCTTGTCGGTGACGCAAAAGGTCGGTGCAATCGGCACATCGTCGCCAATGGTATTGACATAAAACAGCGTGTGGTCAAGGAATTTCTTCTGTTCGAGAAACACGCCCCGCCGCCGGAATTGGTTACCTTGTTCTCCCGGCAGCGCATCCCCCAAGACCTTCATCAACCGCGCGAAGACCTTGTTGGCTTTTTCTTTGTCGCGGACCTCGAGGCTCAGCACCGGGGCCGACACGAACAGACCGCCGCCCGACGGGGAATCGTAGATCGTCCACACATCGCCGAACGCCTTAAAGACATCGTCTTCAAAAGAGATACCCAATTCCGCCTCGAGTTGCTGGATCGTCAGGTCTAAGACTTCCTTGGATTGTGGATCGGCATTGCCGACGATTTCCCGCGCGGCAGTGAGAACTTTCGGCACATTCAGACTGCCCGCAAGAACGAAATCGGCGTCACCGGGGATATGCGAAAAGTCATTCGGGGTAATAGCCCGGCCGGCTGCCAAGGCCAGCACGCCATCGGTTTTTCCGCCGGTGGTGATGTAATTCTTCGTGCGAATCTGGCCATCGACAACGCCGGTGCAAACCGCGACCGAGTCGATGGCGTCGGCCCCGGTCATTTTCGCCATGCCGATAATCATCGCCCCCTGCAAACCCATTGCTTGCGATGTTTTTGAGACGATTCCTTTGACGTCAATCCAGGTGACGCCGGCGGTTCGTTTCATCTCGACGCGTTTCATGGCGGCAGTGTAGCGGTCGTTGGCCGTCAGTGCTTTGGAGTTGCCCGACAGGCCGGCGACGGCCGCGTCGATGGTCCCCTCGCCAAAACCGACGATGAAGTAATCCTTGTGTCGATGGATCGTCAGTTCGGCGCCTGGCAGTGGCAGCGGAATCTTCTGATGCTGAAGGTTGTCCGTTTTCTCAATCGGCAATTCGGAAGCTAACAGGTCGATCAGCAGATCAATCTTCTTGCCCATGTCGTCAGCATTGTCTCCGCCGTTCACAATCAGCGTGACCCGCAGACCGGCGATGCTCGCAATCGGGCCGCCTTGCTCCAGAGCTTTCGCGGCAGCATCGGGATCAACGTTCGCGTACAAACACCCCGGCCGCATCAACAGGCTCTTGAAGAGAGGAGGCAACGCCTCGCCGAGTATCCGCTCTTCCTGTCGCCCGCCCTCGGTTTCCCGTTCGATCATGGCCAGAATCGCGCGATCGACATCCTTGATGAACGTCCGGATTTCCGGATCGGCAGCCAAGCCGTCGATTCCCGGCGCACCTGCTTCTCCGGTCGAGCGCTCGGACCATTCCGCATAAATGAGCGAATCGGCCGGAGCACACTTAACGAGCGCAGCATCGCGCTCACCCGGTGGCAACCCCATGATGCCTCCGCCGGAAAACAGACCGCTGCCCGACACCAACACCATCAAAAGTTCGACAAACCCCACACCAACAGCCATTGGACAATTCCATTAAGCTTGGGACATACGATTTTGAAAACAATTCGCTAAGAAACTGGCGTCTTGCTGGCCGTTATATCACCCATTGACGGCACGAGCGTCATCGTAACGCGGGCAGTTCGGCGATGCCAGCAACCGGCAATTCCTGCCGGTTGTGTGGGATGAACGGCATTCACAGACATCTGGTGCATGGAATACCGGACGAAAACAGCGTTTCGGAACGAAGTTTTGGGAACTTTTTTGCCAAATTTCCCGTCGAATGTGGCGATGCCAAAAATACGGCGTCATCTCTCGGTAAATCGGAACTGTCTGAAATGAATGATCACCATCCAGACAACCAGATCTCAGCATGGTTCGACGACGAATTGACAGCGGCGGAACGCGCAAGCGCCAAGCTGCGGCTGGAGCAGTCACTCGATGCCCGCGATGAGTTGACGGAGATCGGCAAGATCTCCGAATGGCTGGGAGAGTTGCCGCGCGAATCGTTGCCCGATGGCTTTACGGCTGGCGTGGAGGAGCTAACGGCGCGATCCGGCGCGAAACCGGCGACGATTGCCCACGGTTCCACACACCATCTGCGGTGGTCAAAGGGCGTTGGAATTGTGCTGTCCGTTGCAGCGGTGTTGTTTCTCACCGTGACGTTGTTCTTCGGACCGGAGCGAGCCGACGAATCACCACAACGTTTGCCGGTCGCTACGGCTGAGGATGCGGGCAGTCGTGATTTGACGGCGGACAATGGCGACCGCTTCTTCGAGATGCAGGCACCGACCGAGGAAGCGATTGTTGGTTTTCGTAATAAGAACGAAATTGAGAATGGGAGTCGCGGGATCGCGGATGACTCTGCGACACCGTCGCCGATTGAACGGTTCGGAAAGAGCGCAACGGAGAAAAGCACTGTTGCCAGCCGCGGAAGAACGGTTGATGCCCCTGCCGGCGGGCTGACGTTTAGCGGCAATCTGCGACGCGCCGAAATTGGTCAGGTCGTGGAAGCATTGGAGCGTTCGGTGGATCGAGTTTCGGTCGTTCGACTGACAGTGGTCGATCGGCGGGAGGGGCTGAAAAACCTCCAGGTACTGTTATCGCGAAACCACATTCCGCAAGAGTTGACCGCAGAGGCTGACAAACAGCAAGAGAAGTCACGCGATGCGGTAGCCGCCAAATCGGCACTTCCCAATCAGGACGGCCGATTGGTAGCCGTGTATGTCGAAGCAACCGGACCACAGCTTGCTGCCGTCTTCGAGCAGATTGAGCAGGACTCGAAATTTCAGCCAATGAAAATTGATTCGCCGATCACGATTGGTCAGCTGGCGCAGGCGACACCGGCGCAGTTCGCATTTGGCGGTCGTACCAATCGAAGCCTTCGCAACCGGTTCAACGAAGCGAAGTTGCCCCGCGAGGACAGAGCAAAAGGCGACACCAGTCGCAAGCCGTTGCCAAATCGTGCAGCAGCAGAGAGTGCGCCGAAAGCCGTATTGAATGGAAAACCCGCCAATGGCAAAGAACTGAAAAAGACCGACAGCAAGGACGGGCGAATCGCCCTTGAACGCCGACAGCAGTTGGCAGAACTGGAACGCATCTCGCGGCAACTTGAATTGAACCTTGCGCCGGCCATACTGGCGGGTAAGAAAAGCGGCCAAGATCCTTCCGAGGCGCGTCCGCTGGTCGAACGTCTGGATAAACAGAAGAAACAACCTGGAGCCGGCGCGCAAAAGCTGGAGGCGGCAGGCCGTTCTTCGGCAAGTAATTCCCGGCGGAAAGAAGCACCACTTCAGGTGCTGTTTGTGCTGGAGATTGTACCGCCCGGGGATAAAGCTCGCCCGACTCAAGGCCAACCGGCAGGCAGTCCCGCTGCTCCGACGAAGAAGAAGGCGCGCGTACGAAAGCCGAATGGGGCGGCCTGAATCGTCAGTCGGTCGAGGTGCCGCTCATTGTGAGCGCGGCTTGAAGTGATCTCGGTAGCATCTCGGCAAAATGCAACTTCGGAACGACGTCGGCAGCGCCGCATGCTGAAAGAACCTCGATATCTTCCGGATGGGCCATCGTCGAGATCGCGACAATGACGGCATGCGGATGCGCAGCGTGAATCCGACGTAATTCGTCACAGCGATCAGCAGAGATGGGATCGGCGTCCCACACAAATGCGTCAGAAGCTGAATCGTCTTCCAGCGACCTTTCTGAGTTGAAGCCACTGGCTGCAAGCAGATCGTGAAGTACGCTGCGTAATTCTGCATCGTTGGTGAGCGTCGTCACCTTTCGACTTTTTCCAACGGCGACCTGTGGCGTATCGTTGTGCGGCGACATGTGCTCGAATGTGAAATTCTCATCGCGCGAAGCAGTGAGCGGAAGTGCGTTCGCCGTTCCGTCCAGCACGGAACGTTCGAGGCGGATTCGCGGTGCGGCTGAACGTGCCGGAACACATATCGCATCCGGCCACGCAGTGCCATTGCGCCCGTCCGACTCACACCAGGCACCGCGAATGCAAATCCAGCGAGCCAAAGGTAACAGCGTCAGCAGTCGGTCGGCGTCAGTTGCTGTGTATTCGCCAGGCCAATGCTGGAAGATTACCGCCAGATCGGGAAACCAACCCTCTTGGGTGACATGACGTTCGACGGACGACGGATCGGCGAGGAAGCGCAAGTCGGCGCCAGGGAAATGCCGCTCGATGGCTGCCAGCGCCGGCTGCATTTCCGCGGTGCGAATCTGCGAGAGAATGAGGACGGCCGGTGCCGTTACCGAATCGTCCGACGGTGTGTTCACGATCATCGTCCTTGATGAGTTCGTGCGACGTGGTCATTTGGTGTCGCTGCGCAACTCCGCAAAGCGAATACAAAGGAATCGCAAAATGTCGCGAACGGAGATGATACCAACAGCCTTTCCATCGTCATCGACAATGGGGAGATGGCGATATCCGCCAAGATCCATCGTATTCAACGCGTAGGCGATGGATTCAGTCGCATCGATCGTTGTCGGTGCGACCGTCATGAATTCGGCGACCGGCTGATCCAGCGGGAGCTTCTCAGAGATTTTATTCAACACATCCCGTTCGGTGACAATACCGACCAGTTCACCATCCCGTTCGACGATGAGGCAGCCAATGCCGTGACTTACCATGTCGTTGATGGCTTCGCGTGCCGTTGCGCTGGCTTGGACGGCGACCGGTTTTTTGGGGGCAAGCACCGCAATGGTATGCTTGGTGATGGTCTGCTCGAGTTCGCTGCCCTTGGGATCCAGCTGAATGAGGGGTTGGCCACAGGCGGCGCACAAGTCGTCGCCGTCGATGTTATCGTGACCACAATCTGGACAGTTCATCGATGAATCTTCCGTTAAAGGAGCAACGAGGTCATTCGCGAACATTCGACGCGGTCACTCGACGGTCCAGGTATCTCCCGTGTTGAACAGGGCTTCGAGGTCGCCGTCCCCTTTGCTCTCGCGGGCCGCATTCATTTGCAGCTCGACCTGTTCGTCGTACACGGGACGTTCGACATCGCGAAAGACACCCATCGGCTCGGGGAATTCGGGATATCGCATGCGGGCCAACATAAACGCAAGACTCGGCTCGGGCGACTGCTCGTCGTGAAACAGCAGGTCATCTTCTGTGATACCGTTACCCAGTTCGACAACTTCAGGCCGGTTGGCCTCGTTGACGCGAATGCCCTTGTCTCGCTGCTTTCCAAAAATCAACGGTTTGCCGTGTTCGAGGTAAACGACGTTGTCGGCCTTCTTGTCCTTCTTCGATGCGTAGAGGAACGCACCGGAATTGAAGACGTTGCAGTCTTGGTAAACCTCGATAAACGATGTGCCATGGTGGTGTGCCGCCCGTTCGAGGACCATGGTCAAATGCTTGATATCGACATCGACTGCTCGCGCGACGAACGATGCCTCAGATCCAATGGCAACACTGAGCGGGCTGAGGGGATTATCGATCGAACCGTACGGCGAACTCTTGGTTCGTTTTCCAGTGGGACTGGTGGGAGAGTACTGGCCTTTGGTCAGCCCGTAAATCTGGTTGTTGAACAGAACGATTTTCAGGTTCACGTTGCGGCGAATGGCGTGCATGAGATGATTACCGCCGATGGAGAGCGCGTCTCCGTCGCCGGTGATGACCCAGACCTGGGAATCGGGTGAAGCCAATTTGACGCCGGTCGCAATCGCCGGCGCACGGCCATGAATGCTGTGAAAGCCGAACGTGTCCATGTAATAGGGGAAGCGGCTGGAACAACCGATCCCCGAGACGAACACGAATTTCTCTTTGGGAATGCCGAGCGTCGGTAGGACCTTCTTCATCTGAGCCAGGATGGAGTAGTCGCCACAGCGAGGACACCAGCGCAATTCCTGGTCGCTCGCGAAATCCTTGGCGGTTAGCACCGGCAATTCAACACTCATGTGACTCTCTCAACTTTCCCAGTATCTGTGCGCGCAAAAAACAGCATTCCAACAACTGACGCAATATCATCTCAACGTACACACGTTCACAGCAAAGTTTCAATGTGTTCGACAAGTTCGCCGACGAGAAACGGTTTCCCCTGAACTTTGTTAAAACCCTGTGCATCGACAAGAAACTCGTTCCGCAACAGGAACCGCAATTGGCCGTTGTTGAGTTCGGGAACCAGCACTTTATCGTAGCTGCTTAACAAGTCTCCAAGATTGCGCGGGAACGGATTCAGATATCGCAGATGGGCATGCGCGACAGTTTCCCCGCGACTGATGAATTGTCGCACCGCGGTGCGAACTGATCCATACGTCCCCCCCCAACTCACCACGAGCAGTTTTCCAGAATCGGGGCCGTCGACTTCCTGTTCCGGAATATGATCGGCAATGCCGGCGACTTTTGCTTCGCGGACATCGGTCATGTGTTGGTGATTCGTCGGCGAATACTCCACGTGACCGGTCACGTCCGCCTTCTCCAGCCCGCCCAGGCGGTGCTCGAAACCGGGTGTTCCCGTTCGTACCCACGGGCGAACCAATCGTTCGTCGCGTTTGTACGGCAGGAAGTCATCGTCGCCGTTCAACTCTGTGGGATGCTCGACCCGGATTGGAGTCAAATCGGAGATTTCCGGAATCCGCCACGGTTCGGCACCGTTGGCTATGTATCCATCGGAAAGCAAAACCACCGGTGTCATGAACTCGACCGCAAGTCGCATGGCTTCCTGTGCGGCGTCGAAGCAATCGGCGGGAGTCGCGGCGGCGACAATTGGCAGGGGCGATTCGCCGTTGCGGCCGAACATCGATAACAGCAAGTCGGATTGCTCGGTCTTCGTCGGCAGTCCGGTACTGGGGCCACCCCGTTGCACATTGACGATGACGATGGGCAGTTCGGTAATAACGCCCAAACCCATCGCTTCACCCTTCAGGCAGATGCCCGGGCCGCTGCTGGCAGTGACCGACAGACTTCCGCCGAATGCTGCACCGACGGCCGCGGCCATCGCAGCAATTTCATCTTCTGCCTGAAACGTTTTGACGCCGAAATTCTTCAGCTTGGAAAGTTCATGCAGAATGTCGCTGGCGGGGGTGATTGGATAACCGGAGAAAATCAGTTCTTCGCCGGCAAGCTTCGCAGCGGTTGCCAGGCCGAAGGCGAGAGCTTCGTTGCCGGTCATTTTGCGGTACTTGCCCGGTTTCAGTTTTGCGGGCGAGACGCGGTAATGCACGGTGAACGATTCGGTGGAATAACCGAAATCGCTTCCCGCTTTGAGTGCCCTGAGGTTCGCCTCGACGATATCGGGGTTCTTGGCGAACTTGGATTTCACCCAGTCTTCGGTCGGCGTTCGGTCCCGCTCGTACAGCCAGTAAACCAGGCCCAATGCAAAAAAGTTCTTGCAGCGGTCGGCTTCTTTGAGCGAAAGACCCAGCCCATCGACGGCGTCGCGTGTCAGCCGCGTCATTGGAACGCGATGCAGACTGTAACCGGCGAGTTCGTCTGCCGAGTCGAGCGGGTTGCGGTCGTACCCCGCCTTCGTAAGGTTGCCTTTGTCGTATGCGTCCTCGTTGACGATTAACGTCCCGCCGCGCTTCAGGTCGGCCAGGCTCGTCTTGAGGGCTGCGGGATTCATCGCAACCAGCGTATCGACGTTATCTCCCGGCGTATAAATATCGTGCGAGGAGAATTGCAACTGAAAACCACTGACGCCGCTTAGCGAACCGGCAGGTGCGCGGATTTCAGCCGGAAAGTCGGGCAGCGTACTGACGTCGTTCCCGAAACTGGCTGAAACGTTGGTGAACTGTGTTCCGGCCAACTGCATACCGTCGCCGCTATCGCCGGCAAAGCGAATGACGACGTCGTCGAGTTGTTCAAATTGTTTGCCGGTGGCGTTAGACGTGGTGGCAACATCAGGCGATGCCATCGTTCATCGACTCCTCGTGCTCTGACGCAGCATTGATGACAAATAATTATTTCGTGCCAACGCACCGTCCGGATGTCGCCGAGAAGGATTCGATCCCATTCGTCGATTTGGTGTTGTCGGCTGTCGTTTCATTTCGTGCAGTTGTGGTAGGTCTTCTTGGCGGCTTTGCCACTGTGGTGCGGCCGACGGGCGGGTTTGGCGGGTCCAGAGGGTGTTCATTCTAAAATGCCGTTACGCGCCTTCGCGGTCCCTGGCAGTAGTTTCCGAATGAGAAGCCTGGTTGTAAACCGCTTGCGGAAAGTGTTCAACCAACAGGTGGGTGACCGTTTTCACATCGACGATCCCCACCGGAGTTCCATCTTCGTTGACAACCGGCAATCGACGGTAGCCTCCCTCATCCATGTACCGGGTTGCATCCAGCAGCGAATCCTTGGACGAGACGGTCTTTGGGTTGGCGGTCATTGCCTCAGACAAGGGAGAGTCGAGACTGCCCCCCTGATCGATCAAACGCAGCAGGTCGCGTTCGGTGAAGATCCCGACCAGCTTGCCGTTCTCGTCGCAGATGAGCGCGCTGCCATGACTGGCACGTCGCATTTCTGCGGCACCGGTCGCGATGGTGTCACTCGGCTTGAGCGTGGGGTGCTCGCGAGCTGTGAGTTCCCCCACCGTGGTTTCCGTCAGAATATTTAACAGTTCCATCGCCGCCGACTCGTCACTTCCCAGCAGGTCTAGCTGATCGCATTGCAGGCCGAAGTGTTTGTCGCCCAACCGAAAAAACGGCGGCGACAACAACTCAACTCCCGAAACGACCGAACTGACGTTGTTCTTCCAATGGACTTCACTATTGCTTCGGTATTCTTACACGTTCTCTGCAGGTTGAAAAGTCTCAAAACCGCAAAACGGGGTAGGTTGGGCTGAAATTGTCACGGGTAGATGCCCTCACCGCAAGCGTCACTTCCCAAACCGCACGCAGTACACCTGTGGCAGATGTGTCGAAACGGTACTCCAGGCATCGCCGCCGTTTTCGGTCACCCATAGCGAGCCGGTCGATGAACCGACGGCCAGCCGATCGCCGGTTTCGTCAATATCGAGGCCGTGGCGAAAGACGATGTCGTATGCGTGCTGCTGCGGCAATCCTTCACGGAGCACGTCGAAACTCGCCCCGCCGTCGCGCGTTCGCGTGACGACAACCGCGCCATCAACAGGGACACGATTCTCGTCGTTGACCGCAGGGACGAACCAGGCGGTGTCGGCATCGTGGGGGTGAACGGCGACGGCGAAACCGAACGTGGACGGCAGCACGTTTTGTAATTCCTGCCACGAGGCCGAGTTGTCGGTGCTGCGAAAAATGCCGTTGTGATGCTGCACCCAGTAACAGTCGGGGTTGGTGGGCGATTGCACCAGACAATGGGGATCCTGCAGGTTGGGATCATTGGCGGTATCGGGCGGAAGGTATTCGGCCCGCATTCCGTCGGCGCGGCAGTTCCAGGTTTCGCCGCCATCCTCTGTAATCCAGATGCCACCGCACGAGATAGCGACGGCAACGCGGTTGTTGTCACGAGGATCGACGCAGATGGAATGAATCCCCGGGAGGTCTTTGCCTCCACCAAACCAATGCAACCGCTCGGGTCGATCCCACAATGACTCAACAAGCTCCCACGAGGTTCCGCGATCACTCGAACGGAACAAGCCGCCGGGAATCGTGCCGGCCCACAAGAGATCCGGGTGCGAAGGGCCGCCGGTTTCCAACGCCCAAATCTCACTCAGACTGGCGGGCTTCGGTTGATTCAACGGATCGTTTTCGTCGGAGAAAGGATGCCGCCCGATTTCGGCACCTTCTGGATAAACCGGGACGGCACACTCTTCCCAGTTCTTGCCATCGTCGCTTGAACGATGCAGCTTGTTTCCGAAGTGACCGTGATTGAGTGACGCATACAGCGAGCCGTCACGCTCGTCTCGCAGAAACATCGTTACTGGCACACCGAGGAAATCGACGTTCGTGATATCCCAACCATTACCAGCGGCTGATCGATCAATCGTGAACAGCCCTTTGCGCGTCCCGGCATAGATGCGGTTGCTCATGGTCTGCGATTCCCTAATTGGTATGGAATAGCTGCGGTGCAACACATCGCAACTGGGATGACGCTACCCGCCGGAGAGAGCCTGCATTACGTAGATCTCGCTGGTCGCGGTGACACTGTCGCTCAACCGTTCGCGATCGACGATCGGTTTCCCATCGACGAAGATCACCACATGTTGCCGCAGTCGGCCACGATCATCCAGAATATAACCACGGAGTCTCGCATTTTTTGCAAAAACGGCATCGAGCGATTCCCGAACCGTCGCCCCGTCGATGTCCTGTGCTGGGCAGTCAACATGCTTTTCCAGATGTGGTGTGAAGCAAACGTGCGCCATACGATTAGCGTATGTGAGCGGGGCGAATGGTGCAACCGGCCAGAAACGCCGATAAGAGTTGTGACTCGAAGAAAATCAGCCCGTCGCGCAAGCAAGGGTTTGCCGTTCACAACCCGCCTGTTGATCTACACGGTTCGCTCGGATAAACTTCAGTTGATCTGAACGCCCTGTTGCTCGTGGGGAATTCGCCCCGTTTTTCCGCCGACAGAAAGAGACTGCGATGTTCACATTGTTTGGCGACGGACAAAGCCGCACGTGTGAGGGATTGTCGCGGCGGGACTTCCTGCAGGTCGGCACGCTTTCCATCGGCGGGTTGAGCCTATCGAGCTTGCTGGCTGCTGAAGCCAAGGCAGCCGGCGGATTTGTCCGCGACAAGGCGGTCGTCATTCTCAATTTGCAGGGTGGCCCAACGCACATTGAGACCTTCGACCCGAAGATGACCGCGCCGGTCGAATACCGGGCAATGTTCGGCGAGGTGAAAACCCGACTGCCGGGTGTCACGTTTGGCAGCCATCTTCCGCAGTTGGCAAATTTGGCCGACCGCATGGCGGTGGTGCGAAGTTATCGTCACGGAATCGGCAGCCACGGCAAAGCCGCAGAACACGTAATGGCCGGCGGCAACTCAACCGGTGCCAACATGGCGTCGTTGTACGCCCGCATCGCCGGCGTGACCAGCCCCAAGACCGGCATCCCCAACGCAACCGTGCTGGCACCGCCGGCAGCCGGAGATCAATACAAAAAGCTCGGCGCACAAGTCGGCCGCGTGACCGCCGTCGGCTCGTTGCCGAAAGCCTACACACCGTTCGATCCCAGTTCGGGCGGCGACATTGTCAACAACATGAAGCTGCGCATCCCCGAAAATCGACTGGGTGATCGCCGCGCGTTGCTGCAGCGGCTCGACAGTTACAAACGGGAAATCGATCATGCCGACGTACTGGGCGGAGCCGACCAGTTCCAGCAGCAGGCGTTCGACGTCATCCTCGGCGGCATCAGCAGCGCCTTCGACATCTCGAAGGAAGACCCCCGCCTGTTGGAGCGGTACGATACGTCACAATTCGACATTCCCGCGGCGCTGTATAAGAAGAAGAACAAGAACCTGCTGCGGCAATCGCCCGTTGCTTTGGGAAAACAACTGCTGATGGCGCGACGGCTGATTGAAGCCGACTGCCGTTTTGTCACAGTCACCAACGCCGGCTGGGACATGCACGGCAACGCGTTCGGCGTCGATGACGGCATGCCGTTGCTCGGCGGGGCGGTTGATCGCGCAGCGAGCGCCTTTCTCGAAGACCTCGAAGAACGGGGCCTGTCGGAGAAGGTGTTATTTGTGATCACCGGCGAGTTCGGCCGCACGCCGCGAATCAACAAGAAGGGCGGCCGCGATCACTGGGGCAACCTCTGCACGCTGGCGTTTGCTGGCGGCGGACTGCCAATGGGCCAGGTCATCGGCCGCTCGAACCGAACCGCATCGGTCCCCGCAGGCGACGTCGTCACCAGCCCCAACGTGCTGGGAACAATCATGCACACCCTGCTCGACGAAGGCAAACTCCGCATCGCCCAAGGCGTCCCCAACGACATCGTCCAGGCAATCTCACAAGCCACACCAATTCCACAATTGATGTGAACCGCGACGGCTGCCGGGGAATTTCCCGCCGCAATCGACGGCACGGCATTTCCGTAGGGTGTGTCAAGGTTTTGCGCAGACGCACCACATCGGTCCGGACGATGATGATCTCAACGGACACAACCCAAGCGGCCGGTGGAATGCGTGATTCTCAATTCCACGCCCACGGTGACGGCGGTGCGTCGGCGCAAAACCTTGACGCACCCTACTTGGGTAGCCCGTGCCTACCAAAACTTCCACCACGGTTTCGCAGGATCATGATATTCCAGCTGGTAGTGTGCGACAGCCCTCAACAGCGCCGTGCCTACTGGCTTGGTGCCCGAAACGTAAGGCTCGATGAAGTCATCGCCGCCCGGATGCGTCCATACATTTGTTCGTATACCTCGAGCACACACGCTTAGTACATCACTAAGTAACGACTTTGAAATGACAGTACCATGCACTGCTAAATAATGCTCCAGACGTTCAATACGTAGATCTGCAAAGTCTGGGTCTTCACATTGCTTAAGCAATTCACAGATATCACTTTCCACTTCATCCACAATAATGCCGACATCAATGGTGTCGTTCATCTCGGATTTAAGTCTTCTGATTGCCTGCCTCTCGGGTGAAAACGGATTCGGGAATGATCCATCATTAACTCGTGCAAGCACAATAATCGACTGTGTGGCTGACTTTGACCCAAAACATCCAATAAAGTTAATCGCGCCTTCCGAATCGTGCCATGTCCCACTTCTTAATTTCCGATTTATATATTTAATAACTCTTGGGACGTTTTCTTCTCCTACGCACTTGATCAGTTCAATCTCCTCGTAACTTTGATCGCGAATACTTGTCAACGCAGTCAGTGCATCGAGCCACAAATGCTCATTCGATACCAGCTCTGTCAGCGTCGCAATAGCATCTGAGCCAATACACGGTCCGATGTACCCAAGAAGACAGATCGAGCTTCTAACCCAATAGTTAGGATCCGTGTCCGACTGGCTATCGACATGAGTAGGATTGTTGATCTCACTAAGAAGGTGCGGAACTAGTTCGTTTGCTGTTTCCCGAAACACGCCAAGGATCACATCACTTTTAAATTGGTGATTGAGCCTGAACAGCGAGTAATCGTTAATCGGAAAGTACGCGCGGTCGTAGTGTTCTCGATAGCCTGCATACCCCCCTCGTTTGCCGAGAAGTGAATCGACGTAAAACTCAGTTTCGGCGATTAGTGCTGTCGTCCCATAATCCGACACCTCTTGAAAATCCGATTCGCGGTCGCATTTGTCGCACTTGAACTGCTTCCCAGGCATGAAGTCGACAACATCCGTCGCCTGTAATGTCTCGCAGTGCGGGCACATGTCCCAGTTGGATTCTCTGTATGTTTTATCTGAATGAATTGTTAACGTCTTTGTTTTTTGGCCGCACTCCAAGCATGTGATTTTCTCTCGATCGGCCAGGAACTTGCGTAATACTCGCACCTTAGTGTTGCATTGTCTGCAGAAGAACTCTTCGGTACAGTCAGCACGAACAGCGAGTAGAATACCACCCTCTTGGTCAATCGATGTTCCGGGAAGAACGACGCCTCCACCATTTCTGACTTGTTTCGCGCACCGCCTACACCAGTGTTCTTTCATGCCTAAAGGGACTCCTAAAGCACGAATCGATTCACCTTCGACTAATTCACTCGCGCATCGACCACAACCCACTGCCATTTCAATTCGCTCCTTAGCAATCCTCTGAACAAACAGGCACACTGCGAGTCGTCAATGTATCACGACGCGCCGGCAATGCAACAGGGCCATCCGAGGAAGCCGCACACGGTCGAAGCCGTGCCTTTCGCATAACCCGCACGATTGGCGATACCGGCACGCTCCCCACAGATGAGCGGAAAGCGGGTTGACTCGACAACCCCGGGGAATTGTGTCGATTGAGAATTCGGACGAGGCTTTTTCGTTTCGGTAACCCCTGCCGATTGCGATTTGCCTTTGTTCGCTGTCGATGTTCTCGCGGGCGAATGCCCACCGTTTGGCCGGGATACAGAGTGTTCCGGTCGCCCTCCAGGCTCGATTGAATGATTGCACAGGCGACCGACACATCCGTATGGATTCACCAGACCTGCCAGCGGTTGGCCGACGCCATTGGTTGGCCGGTGCGGTTTGTGCCGCGCGATGAGACAGACAACGCGGACGAGAGCACCGATTGCTGGTCGATGAAAATTCTCAATGGGGATTTCATCGCCGGGAAACTGAAGATTGACCTGCCCACCGACACGCGCCGCGACCGGGCGTTTCTGGCCGTCTGCGAACTGGCGGAGATGACCGGGGAACTGATCGGCGAAGTATTGACCGCACGCAGCACGCTGGAACGGCGAACCAGCGACGTTTCGACGCTGGTCGATGTCGGCCTTTCGATTGCCAACGACGCGAAACCGCACGACTCGCTCGATCGGCTGCTGACGGCTGCGGTGGAGTTGACGTATTTTCGCGCTGCCGCTTTTTTCCTGATCGACCCTGCGGTCAACTCCGTCAATCTGCGTGGCGTGGCAGGAATCGACGGCGACAGTATTCCACAAACGAGACGCCCCCTTGAAGCCGGCACACCCGATCTGACCGCGTTGGCCAACGGCCAGGTCCTGGTGCGTTCTGATAAGTCAAAGAATGGTGATCGCTGGCTGCCCAACGAAATGTCGGTCGGATTGTGTGTTGCCGTTCAATCGGAAGCGGGGCCGCTCGGAACATTGTGGGTTTACGACCGACGACTGCGGATGCCCGAAAAACGCGAGGAAGCGGCGATAGAGTCGATCGTCGCCCAACTTGCGACGGTTCTCGAACGCGTGGTGCTGTTACGTGAAAGCGAGTCGCAACATCGCATGCAGCGAGATTTGCAGTCGGCATCGGAGAGCCAACCGGATGCTGCATCAAGCGGTTTCTCAAAACATTGCGGCGGTGCCGATTTCGCCGCTTTGTGTGCCAGCCGTTACGAACTGGGCGGAGACCTCTGCGAAGTCATTTCCATCGACGAAAACCGCACCGCCATCGCGGTGGGCGATGCCTCGGGTGACAGCGTGCCGGCGGCAATGGTCATGTCGGCAGTGCGCGGATCTTTGCGAACGCTGACCTCCGATTCACTTGGCGAGATCACCGATACGGCCACGGTGATTCAACGCATGAACCGCACGTTGCATCAGATTACGCCGGCTCACCAGTTCATGAGTTTCGTGTACGGGGTATTCGACGCGACCGACAACAGCTTTGCCTACTCCAATGCCGGCCATCCACCGCCGCTGTGGTTTTCCGGCAGGCGGTGCCTGGCGTTGGAATCGCATGGGCTATTGCTGGGCGTCGATGCCGACACGACATACGACCACTCGAAGATTCACCTCAAGCCCAACGACATGCTGGTGATGTTCAGCGACGGAATCACCGAAGCCAAAAATGCCGACCGCCAGTTATTCGGCACCGAGGGCATCGTCCGGGCGGTTAGCGGCTCGTCAGACTGTGAGCCGGAAGAGGTGCTGCGGGCGGTCTCGTCACACGTTGAGTGTCACACGGCAGGAACCGGAGACTCCGACGACCGCACCTTACTCGTCATCCGCATTCGACCCTAGTCAAAGCCGACGGATTGCATTCCATCGGAATAAAAAAACTCCCCGCAGCATGCGTGGCAGGCTGGCCGTTCCGACTCAGAGGGGCGAACGTCTGAGGAGTTTTCGGAACAGTCTTTCGCCTGCCGACACACGCTCGCGGGGAGCGGGCCGGGTCAGTCATCGAATTAGTTTCCTCGGTGTAGATCGAACTGGTTACCGGCACTCATTCGTGCAACGGACGAGGCCAACTCCTGCAGACGGTTGCCACGGGCAGTTCGCACAGCCGCCTGAATGTCGCGGTCGTCGGCCAGCGAAACGACTTCGTCGCCGGTGACATCGACCGTCACGTCCGGCTCGACACCGGAACCGGCCATTTCACGCCCGCTGGGCGAGTAGAACTTAGCCGTCGTCAATTTCAGGTTGCCACCGACGCTCGACATCGGAAAGTGTGTCTGCACAGTTCCTTTGCCGTACGAATGCCGGCCGACAACCAACCCACGTTGGTTATCCTGAATGGCAGCCGCGAAGATTTCGCTCGCACTGGCACTGTTGCCATCGACAAGCACCACCAATGGCATCTTCCAGGTCCGTTCATAGGTGGCCCGTTCCGACGTGTTATCGACGCTGTTGCGACCGCGAGTCGAAACAATGGAACCGCTCGGCAGGAACTTATCGGACAGCGAGATCGCGGCGGTCAGCAAACCACCGGGGTTGCCACGCAGGTCGAATACCAGCGTTTTCATCCCCTTGCGATACAGACCCCACAGAGCCTGGTCCATCTCTTCCGACGAGGTCTTCGCAAAGGTGTCGAGCTTGATGTAGCCAATGCCGTCCCGTGAGTCGAGCATCCGCACTTCACTCACACTGTGAATCTCAACCCGCTGACGAATCAGTGAGAGCGGCGAAAGCCGACGGCCGTCGCGTTCGATGACCAACAGCACAGGACTGCCCTGCGCTCCACCGATGAGATCGACGGCATAGTCCAGACTCTGCCCTTTGACGTTGCGACCGTTGACACTGATGATGATGTCGCCCCGCTGAACACCGGCATTGGCGGCGGGACCGCCTCGCAGCGGCTTCACAATCAGAATACCCGAATCGTGCGGCTTGATTTCGACACCAATGCCGACGACGTGATCTTCCAGGCTGGCACTCGGCTGTCGGCCGTTTGCATCGGGCAGGAACGTCGAGTATTTGTCCAGCGACTCAGCGGCTCCGTAGACGAATTCCAACGCGACGGTGGTCGGTCGCACACCCAACTGCTGGCCGGCAAGGTCCATCGTGCGGAACATCAGATTTCTCGCATCCACGGCGGTTCGCACGGGAGTACTCGACGCCAACTGCGTGAGCGAACGGCGAAACGAATCGACAGTGGATCGTGACGGTGACAGGCCGTTTGCCTGCAGAAACGCGCGGTTGCCGGCGGCATGCAGCAGGTTATTCACCCCACGATACGCCCGTTGTGCGTACGAAGTCGGCTCCAAATGACGCGTATCGATCAATCGGGCCGACTCGTCGTACATGCCAATGGCCGTGTTGGTGGAGACACTGCGAGTGAACCGCACGGTTACCGGATTGCCGTAACGATAGGTGAGACGCCGTTGAATCTTCTCAGAATCGGACAACTCCTCTTTGGCCCGCTTTGGTGCCGCGGGGGCTGTTGGTGTTGTTGATCGACCGACGGCTGCAGCGCGGTATTCGCCGTCGAGTTGGCCATTTCCGACCTCATCGCCTGCCTGAGCGAAGGCCGTCCCCACGAACAGCAGTACCAGGCCGGTTGCCAAATTGAGGAAACCGCGTCGGCGGAATGTTCCGTTGTCGTGCGAATTTTTCGTGCTGGTATGAAATGTCATCTCAGTGTGTCCTTCCTGATTTGATGATTTTTTTGATGATCTCGTGTCATGTGTTTCAGCATTCGCTCAGCCTTGGCAGCTGCCCCCAATCAGGCCACGTGAGGTTGTGGGAACTGGTCGGAGCAGGCGACAGCCGTCTCGCTGTAGGCTTCCTCAGGAAACTCGATGGTCTGCTCCACTTTGGCCGGAACATCCGCTTCACAAAGTTCTCCCCGCAGCACTCGGATACTCCTGGGTGCCTCGATGCCAATCTTGATGGCACCTTTTCCAGTCTTGAGCACTTTGACCACAATGTCGTCGCCGATCAGAATCGTTTCAGAACTCTTGCGTGTGAGAACCAACATTATGACATCCTCCTGAAGTTTTTACCGTGACAACCACCTGAAACACATCCCGTTTCCTGCGGTTTCTGTTGAGCAAGACAACGTTTCCCACTCAGTATGATTCAGGAGAAAGCGAACAGCGCGCCAAAAGTGTAACACATTGACGTCAGGTGCGACTTACTGTTCGTAATATGTTTTATAATAAGAGGTTGTGTTGTTATTAATTTTTGCAACCAGGCGAGTATCATGCCGTAAATGGTAACATTGACCCGCGCAATCATGCGATTTGTTACAACACTTCGTGTGCGTAGCGTTGTAAATGATACACTTTCGACTACAACAAAGTCACAGTGATTCCTTCTGGTCAGGTGGGTTCTTTCGCATGAACGGGAAATGCGTTGGCTACGGCAACGGATCGCGCCCTTATCTATGCCAAGAACCACCATCAACAACTCAGCATGACATCACACTGACTGGCACGGTTGTTGCATATGTGATTCGTACTGCCGAGTCGGCAGGTCGTTTTGAGTCGAACAACTGAAACCCGCTGTTGCGAATGTGACGGCACACGAAAGGGAGAATGAAATGAAGAGTTTGAAATTGGCCGCAGTCGCAGCCCTGGTAAGCTGGATCTCGCTGAATGGTGAAGAAGTGAGCGCACAGAGCTTCTACGGATATCCGACAGCCGCCCCGCAATACCGGACATACACGCCGACCTCGTTGCCCAGCGGAAATCGCGCTCCGGCGAGCTATGGCGGCACCAGCTATCGAAACTGTGCCTACGGAAACTGCCGGACATCTCCTGTCGGCCGGCCATCTTCGCGCTACCCGGCAAACAGCTTCCCATCCGGGCAATACAGTCGTCCGGCTTACCGGTACCAGCAGCCCGTTTACGGTGCACCAGCATCGATTCAGCCTGCTGGAAGCTACCGTACCCCCGTGTTTTATCGCTCTGGCGTGCCGCAGCCCGTTGGAACGCAATACCGGGCGCCTGTGAATCGGCCCGTCTATCCGAGTGCCGGGCATTTCAGCATCGAAGACCCGTTCACGAATTCGGCCACAACGACGGCACCACAACGCCCCAGTCCCGCAGCATTGCCCGCGTCCTTTACCAACTCGCCGTTTTTCCAGGACCACGGCACACGTGTGCCGACGGGGGCCTACACGCCGGCAAGCAGCAACAGACCAGTTCCGGTCGATTCGGCCCCATTCAGCAGCAGCCCGTTTTACCCGTAGAGAAGACGTGAGCCGGCCAAATCGGTTGGCAGGACAAAGCAGTAGCGGGCC